>DATGZH010000019.1:0-149629 GCA_035297265.1 Acidimicrobiales bacterium
GTCGATGACCAGGGCCGCCGCGTCACGACGGAACTCCTTCGGATACCGACCGCGCCGGCGTGCCGGCGTCAGCTTCTCATCAGTCACCGTTGGCATGACTACCTCCTATTCGGAGTGTCCGGCCAACGGGGGGATGGTCACGTGGGCGTGCGTTCGGATCCTTTCCCAAGCTGAGAACGCGGGTTCGATTCCCGTCGCCCGCTCCCCGTCGCCCGCTCCCCGAGTCCCGCGTGAACGACGCTCCTGGTATTCGGCGTGAGAGCCAGATGCGAGCGAATCGCTCCGGTGCCAGACTCTGTCGATGCCTCGGGGTCCAGAGACCCGGTACGCGAGGGCTGAGGATGGAAGCCAGATCGCCTACCAGGTGATCGGTGATGGACCCCTCGATCTTGTGTACCTCTCAGGGTCGCTCAGCCACGTCGACGTGCGATGGGAGTCCCCTCTGAACGCTCGCTTCCTTGAGCGATTGGCCACCTTCAGTCGTCTCGTCACCTTCGACCGCCGGGGTGTGGGAGCCTCCGACCGGCTTCCGAACAACACGGTCCCTACGTGGGAAGAATGGGCAGAGGATCTGCGCGTCGTCTTGGATGTTGTGGACTCCAAGACCGCCGTTCCCCTCGCCGTTGGCGACGGGGGGGCCATGGCCATCACCTTCGCCACCATGCATCCCGAGCGGGTGTCCGCGCTGGTGCTCTTCAATGTTCTTGGCAACTTCGGAGGTGAATCTGATGGCGAGCTGTCCGAAGAGTTGGTCGATCTGGTGGCCGGTGCACAAGAAGAACTCTGGGGGACACAAGACTGGGTGAAAATTCTCACGCCAAGCCTGGCTGATGATCCTGTACATAGTGTCTGGCTAATGAAGTACATGCGCGCAACGGGGACGCCCAAGGCGATCGCTGCTCAGACGAGGGCGACGTGGGGAACAGACGTCAGCTTTGTGGTCCCGTTGATTCGTGTCCCCACATTGGTACTTCATCGAACTGATTATGCAGGTGCCGGTATCGACTCTGCCCGCCAACTCACGGAGCGCATCCCCAACGGCCGTTTTGTCGAGGTACCCGGTGGAGATGTCGCGCCACAGACAGAGCATGCCGAGATGATTCTCGACACCATCGAAGAGTTCGTGACCGGTGATCGGCCATCGGCACGGGGAGATCGGTACCTCACGACCATCCTTTTCACGGACATAGTGGAGTCAACCCGGCTCGCAGATACCCTCGGTGATCGAGCGTGGCGTGAGCGACTAGACGTCCACGACGAGATAGTCCGTGGCGAGCTGAGCAGATTTCGGGGCCGAGAGGTCAAGACAACAGGTGACGGGTTCCTCGCGACTTTCGACGGTCCGGGCCGCGCGATCCAGTGCTCTCGTGCCATCCGGGACAATGCGAGGCAGATGGACATCCAGGTTCGGATTGGTCTTCATACCGGAGAGGTCGAAGCGCGTGGGGAGGACATTGGGGGAATCGCTGTCCACATCGGTGCACGGATAGCGGCTGTTGCCAAGCCGGGCGAGATACTTGTATCGAGAACGGTGACCGATTTGGTAGCCGGATCGGGTATCGCGTTTGAGGACAGGGGAGATCATGAACTGAAGGGCGTGCCGGACTCGTGGAGGTTGTTCGCCGCCACCACATGACCGGCAGCAGGCCCGAAGCCCACGGAGTGACGCGCCTCGTCCGGAAAATAGAGGCACTTGTTATCGTGGTCCGCGTGAGGATCGCTGGTCAGGGGCGCCGGCTCACATCAGCTTGAGAGTGAAGGCACCCTCGCTCTCGCTCAGGACGTCGGATTCCGGTGGGTAGGCAAGAGTCGCTTCGCTTCACGCTGTCCACCGAGAATCGTCTGCATCTGGTTCAGTGCCTCAACGTCGGCCTCAGCCCGGTTCTGGCGCTCCTCAGGATCGGCCGTCAGGTTGTGCAATTCGAAGAACGGGTCGGCGGCGGGGCCTGCAAACGGGTTCTTCGGGATCCCGTGGTCGGTGTTCCAGTCGTCGAGTCGCTCGTAGTAGTGGTTGAGCTTCCACAGTTCGTCTGATCGGTCCTTCCCTGTCGGCAGGCTGGCGATCGCGGACTCGATGAAACAGGGGCGATCAACCGGGGGGTAGGCCTTGCCGGTTAAGAGGTTCTGGGCAGAAATGCCCCGGGACATGTCATCCTCGGTCATGAAGTAGAGGGGTGACGAGACCGACTCAGGCGACGCCGATCCCATGATCAGCTGGCTCAGGTCGCGGCCAGGCAGTGGCTGTGCTTCGTCGTGGTGCTCGGCGACTCCGGCGGTTGCCTCTTCGAGGTCGATGCCGGCGAGTCCTAGCAGGGTCGGGACCAAGTCCACATGGCTGGTCGGCATGGCGATGCCACCGGTGAAGGTTGCGACGTCAGGTCCCTTGACGAGCAGCGGGACCCTGACGGACTCGTCGTATGCGTTGCACCACTTCTGCTGCATGCCGCCGTGGGCGCCGAGCATGTCGCCATGATCGGAAGTGAAGACCACGATCGTGTCGTCAGCCATGCCTGACACCTCGAGCGATTCGAGGATCCGTCCGATCGCCTGGTCGACGAGTTTCTGCAGGAAGTAGTACAGACGGCGGTAGCCGACGTCGGTGGGCTGCTCGTAGACCATGCTCCACCAAGCGGTCTTCCACTGCTCCTGGCAAGCGGGTCGCCCGTCGAATGTGTCGGACTGCGACGGTGCCTCGGGAATCTCGGGCACCGTGTCGTCGGGCGGTGCCTGCTTCCATATCTGGTCATACATCGCTCCGTACGCCGAGATGTCGTGGGGGTTGACGAATGACGCCACGGCGAGCCACGGGCCATCGCCTCGAGCCTGCGCCAACTCGCCAAAGAGGTCGACGACCTGCTCGGCGAACACCCCGTCGCGTACGGAACCGCACTCGGCCCGGTTTGGCCCGTGCGGCTCACGACCGATCCAGCCCGAGAACCCGAATGGATCGAGTCGGTCGGCCCTCCGGTATGCCGCAACTGCGTCGGCGATCGGTTTGCCATCGTCGTCGGAAGCCATCAGGCCCTCGTGGCTCCCCGGAATGGGCAGGTCCGCGAACGAGATGTGCCATTTACCCCGGTAGTGCGTGTGATAGCCGCCGGCACGGAACCAGTCACCGAGGGTCGGCACCGAGTCTGGGTCCAGCCAGATCATGCCCGGATCGTCGTTCTTCTTCGACGTCCCGTCGGTTTGCGACACACCGTGGAGCGAGGGGTACTGCCCGGTGAACAACGTCGCCCGACTCGGCGTGCAGGCCGTCGACCCGGCGTAGTGACGGTGGAACTCGAGCGCTCCGGCCCGGATTGCCTCACGTGCTGTGAACTGGTTCTTTCGGAACGCCTTGACCTCGTCGGTCTCATAGGGGGGCGGATAGCGCTCCTCGTCCGTCATGATCAGCAGGATGTTGGGTCGCTCCATGCCTCGAACGCTACCTATGGCCCCGTGAGGTGTCTACGGCAGCGATAGCGCCCAGAGAGTCTCGGTGTCGTCCTAGAGACCCGCCATTACCGTGATTCGGGCGCTAGCCTGAGCCGCCCGGAGGGCCTTGTAATCCCGCTCGTTCTGGTTGGCGTACGCCTCGGCGAAGTCGGCGAGGGCCCGAACGAGGGCGATGCTGCCCGCCGAGTTTCCGAATATCGCTTGCGCCTCACGCGGGGAGGCGACGCCCGATTCGGCGCTATGGCGCTGCTCTCCCCCTTTCTTGCGACGTCCAGTGCGACTCAACTTTGGACAGGGAACAGCCTCCACGATCCCGGAACTCCCTTGAGCTCGTGCTCACCTCGATCGGCAAACTCAATCCCTGAGCCAGCCACTAAGTCGGTGACCGTTCGAGAGACGAGACTCTCCCGTGGTTCTGCCTTCGAGGCAACCCTTGCCCCCATATGGACAGCGATACCGCCAATGCCGTCGCCTTGGTGCTCATCGCCGTCGTTCAGCGATCCGGACGGCAACGGGTGGTTGCTCCAGGAGATCAAGACGCGGCTTCCGGGCCGGGAGTGGGAGGACTGACGATGGAGACCGGCGTCGCTCGCCAACCTGTTGCATGAGACGGCCGAGCATCACGACCCTTTCGAGAAGGCTCACGGTCCGCACAACTGGTGGAACTGGTATGCCGCCTACATGGACGCACGCGAGTATGGGCACACGCCGGACGAAGCATCAAAGGCGGCGGGTCGCTACATGAAGGAAGTCCTGCAAGTCGGGCCCCTATGAGTTGATAGGGCACGACTGGCATCGCAGCACCTTGATGGAAATGAGCTCGGGTCGTCCCGTCAGTCCGTGGGGCGCTCAGCGCTGGCGGGCACGGTAGCTCTCTTCCGGTGAGGTATCAGTCTCCGCCGGTAGCGAAGTGCTCGCCGTAGGGGGTGCCGGCGAAATGATCGCCTATCAGCCGGGACAAGAGGAGCAGCGTGTCCCGGGGTCGGTAGTTGGCTACGATGTGCTGCGCCTGCCCAGCGGCGTTGCGGCTGACCAGGACGACGTTGCCGATTGTCTCGCCACGGACGCGGGCGGTGTAGTCCTCGAGAAAGCCGTTCTCGCCGTAGGGGCCGGCGAAGGTGAACTCCTGGGATTCATAAAGCGTGCGGATGTAGGCCACGATTGAACGGACGGCATCGGCGCCCTGCACGAAGCCGTTCATCGCCGAGCCCTCAATAGTGACGTCGTCGGCCAGGCTGTTCAGCCAGACCGGATGGTAATCGCTTGCGGGGACCGACTGGCCGCTGAAGTCGACGAGCACGTTGCTCTTCATTGACATGCGGGTTCCTCCTCTGTTCGGAACAGAGCCGTGCCTTGTGCGCCGCCCAAGGTGATCGTCACGGGTTGCCGGCGGTCAAACCGGTGACCGCTGGTCCATGGCCTGGGGTTAGGTGCAGGTCTCATGATCGTCCATCCAGCGGCCCTTCGCACCTATGAAATCTCTCGTGGGCCAATTGGTCGACTTCTTGGCCGATTACCCAGTCCGTGGAGCTGCTCGCTACCGCATCTTCCAGGGCCTTTCTCCACTCATTTCGAGTTGAGCGGACCGATCGGGGATGCTGGGTACTGGTCCCCCTTTGACCGGCTCCGGGGGGTTGTTCTGTCGCGTCGATAGGAGTCCTCGTCCGGTGTAGGAGACAGTCGCTATTCGGACCGTGGTTCGTTGCACCCGAGGGCGAAAGGGAGATGAAGCGCCGCCGCGCACCCCGGCTCGGCCCGCGCGGATTAGCTCAAGTTATGGACCGACAACCTCTTCAACGATCGACTCAACTGCGTCGAAGGGCGCACGCAGGGCACCCTCGATGTGGTGCCGCTCGGCCAGGAACTCCGGTGCGTTGTAACTCACCGCGACCGTTCCCTTCCCGTCCTCCCAAATCAGCACCTTGAGCGGGAGATCCAAACCCGCTAACGGCACCGCGACCATCACCGCCGCGCCCACAGTCGGCTTCCCAAACATGACGAGTTTCGAATCGGGCATCTGCACACCAACTTGTTCGGCTGTGCCGCTGTGATCAATGACCCTGAACAGCGTGAAGCCTCGATCCGCGATCACACGCGTCAGTCGATCGACGGTCTGTGCGACGGACTTGCTGCTGTGCTTGGTGATGATCCCGGCCAAAGATTGCGGGTTGTCCAACATCAGGACTCCTATCTTTAGGCCTTCGTTCGCGCGCATGATTCTTGCACGGGGCCTCGCCACCTCGTGAGCGCGCTAGATTGCCCGCTCTGGGTCGCTTATGCCACCCGGAAGGTCGCACAGATCGACGAGACGCGAGTAGGTCGGATCGCCCCGACCGCGTACGGCATCGAAATCGCCCGAACGTTGGCTGACACGGCACTAGCTACTTGAGGAGGGTGGCGTCCCGTCCCCGGTGTAAATAGACGACGGGCGTAGGTTCCTTCAGGAGCTACCAACTCACGAAGGAGAACCAACGCCCGTGTCCACCCGAGTATCACCCACCGAGCTCATCCGCGCCGACATCGACCAGCTGTTCGCCTCCGACCGGGATCTCGGCGACGTCCTCGAAGACGTGGCCCGCCTGGGGGTTCGCCTGCTCATGCAGGCGGCCCTCGAGGCCGAGGTTCACCGAGTTCTTGGGCCGGGACCGCTACGCCCGGGGCGAGAGGTCCCGGGAGGGCAGCCGCAACGGCTACTGCCCGACCACCATCAAGACCACGGCCGGCCCGGTCACCTTGGAGCGCCCGAAGCTGCGGGGCACCGATGCCCAGTTCGCCTCCCGGCTGCTCGGCACAGGGGTCTGTCGGACCAACGCCTTGGAGTCCCTCGTCATCGCCGGGTTCGTCCGGGGACTGTCGGTCCGCGACGTCGAAGCCACCCTGGCCGAGGCCCTCGGCCCCGAGGCGGCCCTTTCCAAGTCGACGGTCAGCCGGATCTGTGAGGCCATCAAGACCGAGTTCGACACCTGGCGCACCCGGGACCTCAGTGGTCTCCGTCTCGACTACCTGTTCTTGGACGGGAGCCACTTCAAGTTCCACGCCGGCGCCCGGTCCGAGCCGGTGCTGGCGGCCTGGGGGATCACCACCGACGGTTCCCCCGTCCTCGTGGCCCTCTCCCCGGGCAGCTCGGAGTCCCACGACGCCTGGGCCGACTTCTTGAACGAGCTCTTGTCCCGGGGGCTCACCGAACCCCTGCTCGTGATCTCCGACGGTGCGCCGGGACTGATCGGCGCGGCCGAGGTGGTGCTGGCCCGCTCGCTTCGCCAACGTTGTCTGATCCATCGGTGCCGCAACGTGCTGGCCAAGGTGCCCAAGGCCGCCCAGGCCGAGGTGAAGGCCGAGTACTGGAAGATCTTCGACATCGACGCCACCCCCGGCCAGAGCGCGGTCGACGAGGCCCGTCGGCGGATCGCCCGCTTTGAGCAGCACTACGAGAGCGAGTACCCCGCTGCAGTCAAGTGCCTTGTGACCGAGGTCGACTCGCTCACCGTCTACCTGCGCTTCCCGAAGGAGCACTGGTCGAGGATCCGGCACTCCAACTTCATCGAGCGCACGTTCGGGGAGACCCGCCGGCGAGTCAAGGTCATCGGCCGGCTCCCCGGCGAGCGCAGCTGCCTCAGCCTCGTCTGGGCGGTGCTCGACCGGGCCTCACGGGGGTGGCGCGGTGTCAAGCACACACCGGCCACCACCCGGCTGCTGGCCGACCTGCGCCGCCAGCTCCTCGACCCGCCGGTGTCGATCGCACCCGAACCGAGCGAGGAGGTGGCCATCGAGACGGTCACAGCCGTCGCGTAACATCATCAACCAGGAGCCTGCGTTCGTCGACTTTTACACCGTCAGTGGGACGCCACCTTGAGGAGAGGGGGTGCCGGTCAAGCAGCCACCGCCGGACCGGGGTTTCGCTGAGGTCTTACGAGGGCTATTCGAGACACGGTTGTGGTGCCCGGCCGCCTCAGCGATTGTTTCCTGGCCACAGGTGTGGATGTCAGCTGCCAAGGAAGGCGTGAACATCAGCGGCGAACTCGGCGTGGTACTGGAACAAGAACCCGTGGGCCGCGTCCGAATACACCTTGAGTCGTGCGTCTGGGATCAGGCCGGCGAGCAGGTACGAGTAGTGCGGTAGGACCATGGGGTCGCTGTCGCCGTTTGCGACAAGGACCGGGACCGTGATCGCCGCGAGTCTCTGTAGCAGGGAGTGGTCGGGGATGCCCCAGGCGCAGACGGCATCGTACTGGGCCAGCCGCGTCTGCCAGGTGGTCGGTGTGTCCCGGTTCGCCTGCCTGGCGATTATCCGCTCGAGCGACTTGCGCCCGGCGGCACTGCTGGTAGAGGTATGGGTGTAGAAGACCCGCAGGTAGCCGTCAGGGTCGCTGCCGGGCTTTCCGACGGCGTCAATGACCTCGGGCGCCCACCCGTGCATGCCGGCTGCCCCTTTGGGCGCGGACGACGCCAACACCAGTTTGTGGACCAGGTCGGGCCGGACGAGCGCCATCTCTTGGGCGACGAAGCTGCCGATCGAATACCCCAGAATGTCGACGCGCTCCAGCCCCATGGCCGCGACATACGCCAGCGCGTCATGTGCCATCTGCTCGATGGTGGGGGGCGTGGCCGCTGAGCTGCCTCCCACGCCGGCGTTGTCGAAGGTGATAACCCGGCGATCGACCGCGAGGCCGTCGACGAGGGCCGGGTCCCAGTTGTCGAGGTTTCCCCGGAAGTGCTGCAGCAAGACCAACGGGACCGGTCCGGTGCCCATCTCTCGATAGGCGTAGGTGACGCCGTTGGCGGCGCTGCTCGCCTGGTTGGGAGCCTCGGAATAGGTGCGGGTCATCTCGCGGGCCTCAACCTTCTGGTCACAGATCCCCCGCTGCAGGTCAATCCTCCCACTCCCGGCCCGGCAGTCGCACCTTGATCTCCTGGAGCAGCCAGGCGTTGCCGTCGGGGTCGCTGAACGAGGCGTACGTCTGGTAGGAGCGACCCTCCGGGTCCGGACCCGCCACCGGGCCACCGGCCAAGTGGAACAACTCGCTGATCTCAACTCCACGGCCGATGAGATCCGCACGAGCCGCGTCGATGTCGGAGACGACCAGCAGCAGACGCTGAGCCGAGCCAGGCTCGGCCGTGGTCAGACCCTTCCCGAACGCGATCGAGCACGAAGAGCGCGGCGGCGTAACCTGGACCACCCTGAAGGTATCTCCCGCCACGATGTCGGCGTCCAGGCGCCATCCCAGGCTCTGGTAGAACCGCTTAGCCCGATCGACATCAGAGACGGGCAGGGTCACCACCTCCAGCTGCATGTCGATGGCCCCCACCTCCGGGGTCTCGCTCGACGTCTCTGCGGTCACGCCACTGCTGCTCATCTTGACCTCCATCCGACGGACTCATGGCGAGAGCAGTTTTCCATTTCGAGGTCCCGTCGCGCCCGTCCACATCTCTCTGGGTCGTGCCCCCTGGTCGGACCAACCCATCGACGTGTTCTCCACGCTCGCAGTCCTCGAGCTACGACTCTGAACCAACTGCGGCACTCTGGACACCGCCAATACCCGCCAGGCCGGGACAAGAGACACCAAGCGAAGGACCCCTGACCGGATGCGTCCCGGTGCGTCCTTATCGGCCCGTCCAAACCCCTCCGCCGTGCCCACTCATACCGGCCAACGACTCCCACCGCACTGCCGGCCTACCCGCAATACGACTTTCCATTTTGGTTCTGAATTCACAGAAATCGGGCGACGAGGGCGCCTGCGCCGGGGCGCCACCGGCCCCGTCTTCCTCGGGTGTAACCAGCGCTGGTTGCTCTCGTCTTAGAGAAGGACCGACCCGAGGAGGCACGATGAGCAGGCAGGGAGTGGAAGAAGCGGTTGAGCAGCTGTGGGTCGACGAGCCGCTGGCGCGAGCGGTGGCCGCCGACGGGGTGGAGGCATTGGGCTCCTTCGATCTCACCGACGACGAGAAGGCGGGGCTGGTGACCGCCTTGCGTTTGGACATTCAGGAATCCCTCGGTGACGTCAGCGGGTTCGCCCTGGACGCGATGGCCGTTGGTACCGTGAACCTGGGCAACGTCACCACTTTCGGTCGCACGTTTGGAGGACCGAACCTCGGCACGGCCGGGCACGAGAAATGGATTGAGTTCACCAGTCCGGGAACGAACGAGTTCTAAGCAGAACTAAGCAGAGGTGCGGCTTCGCATCCTGGACGCCGGAGCCGACCAGTTTCCTGAGTGGTGGACGGCAGCGGCTATTCGATCGGGTTTCAACGTCGTGTCGACACGACCGGACGCGGTGGTCCTGCCGATGCCGCTGCATACGTGGACCAGCGGTGATTTCGAACGGGCGAGCGACTTCGCCGCCGCGGCCCGGGTCCCCACCGTCGTGTATGACCCCTTTGACAGCTGGGACGACCCATCGAGGGGCTGGCGTGGTGACCAGAGCTGGACGGCGGACGTCCAGCACTACGTCCTTCGGGCGACGATCGTCGCCGGGCCCCAGCTCCCGGCGGAGGGGGGCCCAGCGCATCCCGTCCCGCTCCCCTATCCGCCGGTGGTCCGCCGCGTTCCCGCGCCGCCTGACCTTGGCTCCTCGACCGTCGATGTCCACTTTGCCGGTGTCTTCCGCGACGAGGGCTGGGCAGCGCCACCCCATGACACCCGAAACCGTCACTACCGGGGTCATCTCGTGGCCACGCTCCAACGAGCCCTGCCCGACCACCGCCTCGCCATCCGTAACGTCGAATACCGGAGTGAGCCTCAGGAGGGACGCTCGCGGCTGCGCCGGCAATACGTCGCTGAATTGGACCGATCCACCATGGTCCTCGCCCCTGCAGGCTTCGGCTATTTGACGTTCCGGCACTCGGATGCGTGGGCGCGCGGTCGCGTGCTGCTGTCCGAACCTGTGCAGCGCCACATCGCAGTCCCCGAGCCGCAGCGGTGGCAGTCAGGAGAGGTCGCGGTGCTGTACGACCCTCTACGTGACGACATTGCCGATGTAGTGGCTAAGAGCCTCAAATGCCGGAAGGGCCTGGCCGACATCGCTCGTGCCGGCTGGGAATACGGACGCCGATGGACCGCTCCGGAGGCGCAGGTCGCCGCGCTGGTGCACGCCATCAGCGAGCACGGCTGAGCGTTGCTCAGTCGTGGCGTTCGACGACCACGTCGACAAGGTGGATCTCGGTCGGACCACCGGGCGCGGCGAACCGTTCGGTGAGAGTGTCCGACAGCTCGGGCGGTCCCACGGGACGGATGTCGGCGACGAACCCTTCGGCCACGAGCCCAGCCGCGACCTTCTCCAGCGGCCGGGACGACTCGAAGCGAGGGTCGATGCACTGCACGATCGCCGTTCCCCCGCTGGCCAACAGCGACGCCGCGCCGTGAATGAAACGGGTAGGGAGCTCGAGCCCGTCGACCCCTCCGTCGGCCCAGATTCGCCGATCGGCTCCCGTCGTGATCGATCTCGAAGGAACCCATGGAGCATTGGCCACCACCAGGTCGGCGCAACCAGGTCGAAGGGCCGAAGCGACGTCACAGGCGCACGCGGCCATCCTCCCCTCGAATCCCGCGTTCAGGCGAAACGTCAGCGCGGCGAGGGCGGCAACGGAAGGTAAGAGATCGACACCAATGGTGAGCTCATAGCGTGGCGCCAGGGCGACAGCGATGTACCCCGTGCCCGTGCCCAGGTCCACCGCCACCCGCCCGCCTTTGGCATACGACCACGCTCGCTCCAAGAGCCACTGTGAATCGGGCCCGAGGTAGACATAGGCGGCGTCCTCCCGGTCCTGCAGCGGGACGACGGTCAGCATCGTCCCGCCGGCCAGGACGACGAACAATGGCTCGACCGTCTCCGGCAAGAGCGCCACTGCTCCCGCCGCGGCGAGCGCGTCGAGCCCGTCGTCGCCCACCGCCTCGGCTACCCCGTCTCGTGCAGCTGGATTGCCGCTCGCCAGTACCTCGATCGCCGACGCCGCTTCGTCGAGCGAGCGGCCGCTGCGATAGTGCAGCTCGCGCAGACGAGCACCCAGGCCTTCGAAGGCGGCCACGGCGGCCGGAATGGCCAAGGTGCGTCGGGCGTCGAAGCCCGTGCGTCCTGGCGGGGGGCTTGCCGGGTTCTCGATCAACGCTGCCCAGTCGCGCGCAGTGGTCCCGAGGAGGTCCAGGCTTGTGCCAGCCCCCTATCGAGCGGCGGCGCGATCCTTCGCCACCTCGTCGTACTCCTCGTAGTCCGAGCCCGTGTCATCGGCGAACTCGAAATCGAGGAGGCCCGCCTCGCCCCACTTTTCGCGCAGTCGGCCCCTTTTCTCGTCGAGGAGGCCGAGCTTACGAACATTGGGCACGAGCTTTGCGAAAAACCCATGTTGGAATGTCGTCAGAAGGTCGACCTTCGACTTCTGGGCTGACTCCCTCATGAACGGGAGCACCTCTTCCACGGTGACGCCCATCCGCTCCCAGATCTCCGGCGTCGTGGAACGAGCTCTGCTTCTCAGTGTCGCGTCGAGTAGGAATTCCTCACGATCTCGAAGCTCGGCTTCATCAAGTTGGCGGTAGTACTCGCCCAGGCTGAGTACTCCGAAGGCCACGTGACGTGCTTCATCCGACATAACGTAGCGAAGCAGTTTCTTGAGCAGCGGCTCATTCGTTGCTCGGAGCATGCTGCCGAACGCGGCAAGCGCCAGGGATTCGATCACGATCTGCATGCCCAGATACGCGATGTCCCAACGGCTGTCGCTGATCAGTGCATCGATCTGTTCCTCCAAATATGGACTCATGGGATACGCCTCGCCCAGTTTCGTATGCAGGTACTTGGCGAAGACCTCGGTGTGGCGTGCCTCGTCCATCGTCTGCGTGGCTGCGTAGTACTTGGCATCGATCCACGGCACGGTCTCGACGATCTTGGCGGCAACCAGCATGGCGCCCTGTTCGCCGTGCATGAATTGGCTGAGGGAGGCCGTCAGGGACTCGATCCCGAGTTGCAGGAACTCCTTCTCCCCCCAATTCGCAATGGGCGATCCCGGCAACTCAGCCGCACCTCGCGCGAGTTGCACGATAAGACTCTGCTGAGGCGACGTCACCACCAACGCCTCGGGATCCACCTCGATCGACCAATCCAGGTCGATCACCGAGCTCCACTGCGAGCTCATCGCCTTGTTGTACAGCGTAACGAGTTGGTCTCGACTCCGTTCGTAGTCCCACAGGAAGATGCGCTGAGCGTTGTCGGTGATCAGCTTGATACTCGCGTCGACGACGTCTGGATCGGGCAGCTCTGTGGTCGTCACGGTTGAGACCTCCCCTTCGTAGCTCTACTTCTGGCGTGCTGGATCACCGAAACTGTCGACGACCCTGGTGACGAGGGTGTCCTCGCCCTCCGGAGGTGTTAGCACTGCTGACCAGGCACCAACTCTCCGGCACTAGGTCCGCCCGTGTACGTAAACGTTCCGAGGTACGCCTGCTGGGCGGCGTTCCATTGGCCGCTGAAGACCACGTGGAGCGTGGAGTAGAAGCCGGTCTTCCACGTCATCTTGATGGTTCCGCGCCCGCCAGTGTACTTCCCAGAGTCGTTTCCCCCAGTACCACCACCACCAATCCATGCATGACCTGTGCCAAAGGTGATGTCATCACAGCTGTTCGTGGGCAATTCTAAGACGGTCCAACTGCCGCCAGGCTTGATGCGCGCCGCGGAGGCACTCGGTATTGCCACAACACCTACCAATGCGAATGCCATAAAGGTCCCGACGACGATCTGTCCTACTCGTCTCGTCTTGGTCACGCGCCGCATCGGAGGCTCCTTCCCCTGTGAGTTGCCCTGCGCAGGCCGCCGAAATCGGGCGTCTCCACGCGCTCAGGAGTCTAGGTTCTTGCCGGAAGGCACGCATGCCCAGTTCGGGACCGCGACTGTAGGTCGCCTGATCAGTCTGAATCGCACCGGGTTTGATGGAGACCCCTCCATTATGCGCTGATCCCGTCGACGAGGGTCTCCTCGACGGCTATTTCTCCCCGGTGGTCGGTGCCACCGAAGTCTTTTGCGGGGCTCTCGGGCGAGCTGAGCGCCCCGGTTTCCCGGCTGTCGCGCCAGGAGGCCTCGAACTCGGCCGGCGGGACGTCGCCGATGGGTTCGAGGATGCGCTGGTGGTTCCACCAGTGGACCCAGCTGAGGGTGGCGAGCTCGACGTCTTCGACCGTGCGCCACGGTCCCTCGTGCTCGTTGTAGATGAGCTCGCTCTTGTACAGGCCGTTGATCGACTCGGCCATGGCGTTGTCGTAGCTGTCGCCCTTGGAGCCGACCGAGGGGATCACGCCCGCCTCGGCCAGGCGTTCGGTGTAGCGGATGGACAGGTATTGCACGCCGCGGTCGGAATGGTGAACGAGGCCGCCCAGGTCGTCGTGGCTGCGGGTCCAGATGGCCATCTCCAAGGCGTCGAGGGCGAGGTCACTGCGCAAGGTGTTCGACACCCGCCAGCCCACGATGCGCCTCGAGAAGACGTCGAGCACGAAGGCGGTGTAGGCGAAGCCCGACCAGGTGGCCACATAGGTGATGTCGGCCACCCAGAGCTGGTTGGGCCCGGTGGCCCAGAAGCGCCGTTCGACGAGGTCATCGGGGCGCTCGGTGGTCCTGGCCGGGATGGTCGTGCGTCGGGAGCGTCCGCGCACCCGCCCGCAGAGGCCCATCTGGCGCATGAGGCGCTCTATCCGGCACCGGGAGACCTCGACGCCCTCCCGGTTGAGCTCCTTCCAGACCTTGCGGGACCCGTAGACGAAGCGGTTGGCCTCATAGACCCGGGTGATCTCGGGCCGGAGCTCCTCGTCCCGGCGCCGGCGGGCACAGGGCGGCCGGGTCTTGGCTGCGTAGTAGGTGGAGGGGGCGACCGCGAGGGTCTCGCAGATCGGCTCGACCCCGAAGGCCTCCTTGTGGGCGTCGATGTAGGCCACTACTTCGGCTGTCGGCGGTCGAGCTCCGCCCCGAAGAAAGTCGCGGCCGACTTCAAGATCTCATTCGCCCGGCGCAGCTCGAAGTTCTCCCGCTCGAGCTGCTTCATCCGTTCCCGCTCCTCGGTGGTAAGCCCTGGGCGCTCGCCGGCGTCGATCTCCTGGCGCTTGAGCCAGTTGCGGATCGACTCGTGGTGGACTCCCAGCTGGCTGGCCACTTCGTGCAGCCCTCCGGTGTCGCGGCCCCGGGCCTGGCGCCACTCGAGGACCATCCGGACGGCACGCTCCTTCAGTTCAGGTGGATACTTCTTGTGTGACGGCATGGACTCCATCCTCTCTCACAAGGTTGGAGTCTCCACAAGACCCGGTGCGATTCAAGCTGCCGTCTTCGTTGAGGTTGGCGAACACAATCTGAACCGTAGCGAAGATCAGCGTGGTGCCTGGGTTGCCTGAGACCACAACGTCCACCGTCGTGTCGCCTGGTGGCACCACAACCGATCCACTCCTCGTGAACGTAGCGATCCCATCCACGTGGAGAGCGGTGCCATCAGTGCTCGAGGCGAACACACCAACGCCGTTAGCGGAACGCCCAAACACGCCGTGGCCGCCTGGCGCTTCGCTGATGTCGATACCGGCGACGCCACTCTGACCCGCCTTGGATGTTTGGCCTCGCACCCCGGTGCCGTCGATGCTCGTGCCTTGCACCCCAGTACTCTCGGTACTGATGCCTTGCACACCAGAGCTCTTGGTACTGGAGCCTTGTACACCATCCCCATCGATACTTGTACCGCTAACGCCAATGCCCTTGGTAGCAGAACCCTCCACGCCGTTGCTCTCGGTGCTCACGCCCTTTACGCCTGGACCGAGGGTCGAGCTCCCCTGAACCCCGATTCCGCCGGTCTTGGACTCGTCCTTGCCGATGACCCCGGATGCACCGTCAGCAGATGTCGTGGCCAAGACCCCTGGGCCGCCCTGAGAGAGCCCGCGGATACCTGCGCCGGCGGTGGAATGCCCGTAGAGGCCGTGGCCGCCCGGCGCTTCGCTGATGTCGATGCCGGCGACGCCACTCTGGCCCGCCTTGGACGTCTGGCCTTGTACGCCGGTGCCGCCGGTGCTTGTGCCTTCCACGCCGTAGCTGTCAGTGCTGGTGCCCTGCACGCCTGGGCCATGAGTCGAGCTCCCCTGAACCCCCACGCCGCCGTTGTTCGACTCGTCCTTCCCGGCCACCCCGTACGCACCGTTGGCGAAGGTCGATCCGACGACCCCGGCGCCTTCTTGCGAGGTCCCGTTGACACCGACACCCTGAGTGGAGGTCCCTTGGACGCCGCAGCCGCCCCCAGCACTGTTGTCGATGCCGTTCAGCCCGGCTTGATTGTCACCCGCGGTCTCGCCTCGTACTCCGGAGCCCTGCGTGGACTGCCCCAACACTCCGATGCCGTCGATCGAGGTGCCTGACACGCCTGTACCCGTCCAAGCGGACCCCGCGACTCCGGTGCCTCCCTCAGTGGACCCATCCACTCCGTTCTTGTTGGTGGAGAAACCCTTGACACCGTCACCGAACGTTGATGTCCCAAGGACACCATTGCCGCCCGGCGCAGGTGTTGCGTCGTCGCCTTCGACAGCGCTCTGGCCGGGTTGAGACGTTTCGCCTGTGACGAGGCTCATGCGTGTTGTCCTCTCGGGGTCGCATACTCCTGGCGAAGCTGCGGTTCCTTCGCTTCCGCCGGATAGATCGGTCGTATGGAGACGACCAATCCATGAACATTTGGTCCTCTCTCGTGTTCTACCACCTCCATCGATTTGAAGGCGAGGGTGGCTGAACCGCCACCTTCGATTCGCCCCGGGGGTCTCCATCGCTGACCCGGCGATCGCTCTGGAGCATCGACGACCTCGAAGTCTGGGGTTCTTACGATTTGGATGTCGTGCCGGCTTGGGGATTGGTGACCCGCTGGGCAGTGCCGGTGTCGACATATGTTGGGGCCCGAAGTGCCGTTCGGACGAGATAACTATCGCGAACACGGGCGTGGTCTGAGTACAAGACCCAGCTGAAGCTCTCAGACTGTCGACCGGCAGGCGATGATTACCTCCCTCGATGACCTGGGCCGTGAGCGAATGGAAGCGGCGGCGAGCTGACTGCACGCCTCGTTCGCAATGTCGAATTGGTCCGAAGATTGGATAGACCTTGAATTGCGGGTGGTCAACGCCGCCAGTGCGACCAAGGCAAGGAGGGCTGCAAGTGAGCGAACCGGTACCGATCGAGGTGGATATCGCAGCGCTGCCACGCATTCGGCCGCTTTCGTACGAGGAGGCCGACCCCGAGACTCAGGCGCTTTGGGACCAGATCAGTAGCGGACAACCCGACCCCCGGGGCAGCGTCCTCATGGGAGTGACCATGTGGAACCCAGAGCTGTATAGGGTCCGCACACCATTCGTGAGCTACGTAAAGGACTCAACCTGCCTACCTCTGCGCGACCGTGAGCTGGCCATCCTCCGCACAGCGTGGATGTGTGGTGCCGACTTCATGTGGGCAATGCACAACGAGATAGGTCTTCAGTGTGGGCTCACCCAAGTTGAGATCGAACGGGTCGGCGCCGGACCTGACCACCCCGCATGGACGCCCGAAGAAGCGGCGGTGCTCCGGTCGATGGACGAGCTGCATGACCAAAGTCGGATCGCTGACGCTACGTGGCGGGTACTTGCAGGCACGTACGACAACCGTCAACTGATCGAGTTGATCACGCTTGCCGGCAGCTACCATGTCATGGCATACCTGATGGGAGCGATCGGGATCCGACCCCCATCGGGGGAGAGCCCGAACCTCCCAGAGAACCGGTTCTTGTTCCCGAAGATGAGCTGAAAGACGCGCGATGGTTGGTGGGAGCTAGCGGTCGCCTCAATGTGGCCGTCGGTGGGTCGAGATGACCCGACGGGCTGCCGCCTGGCGTTTGGGCGCGGTCACGATCGTGCTGACACACAAGCTCTTCACAAATGGCGGCCCGAGCACGGCAACAGCCGGTGAGATCGGGGCCCGTCAGATGGGCACGCGTCAAGGTGGTATCGGTGAGGTCGGCCCCGCCGAGGTCTGGCGATTCGAATTCCGCATCGGTGAGGTCAACATCATTCAGGTCCGCGCGAAAGGCGTCTTCCGGTAGCTCAGCCTGCGGACCTACAAGGAATCCGTTCACGAGAACCCAGCCGCTCGGCCACGCCGACGGGTATGCCGGCTATTTCGCCCGAAGGCACCTGTGCAAGCGTGGCACGGCGAGGTCGGCGCCAATCAGGTCAGCTCCATGCAGCTAGAGGCACTTAGCTCAGGATATTCACTGCACGCGAGATGACCACGGCGACGGTCACCAACGACGCCAGGGCCTGAAAGGACATGAGCAGTTTGGCCCACGCGGTGAGGGGCATCGTGTCGGTCGGGCTAAAGGCGGTTGCGTTGGTGAACGACGTGTAGAGGTAGTCGAGGAACTTCGGTATCCACCCAGGACTGGAGCCCGGTGTTGACATTTGAGGAAAGAGGAAGTCAGGTCGAGGGTGCTGTGGCAGCTGGCGTTCGGCCGGCCCACCGCGGTCGAGCTCCCAGTACCACAGTCCGAACACGATGACGTTGGTGAGCCAGATGGGCAAGGAGGCATAGATGAGCGGTCGACCCGACGCCTTGGTGCCGTAGAGCAGCGCATCGATGAGCTCGAGGAGCGTGATCATGTTGGCGACCGAGATGAGCGCGATCAGGGAAACCCCGACAATTCGGAGTCGTGACTCCTCCTTGGAGATTCGCCCAGGGTTGGCGATGAGCAGGACGAGTAACAGCCCGCCTTCGAGGGCCGGGATCAGCCACCGGTTTCCCAACCCCCGAATGACCCTTTCGGGCAGGACGAGCTGCAAGCCGATAGCGACCAGGACCGCGATGAGCGCCGGCCAGCGTGACTCGCTGTGACACGGAATGCCCCAGGCGACGGCGTCGTCCCGACCGTGCATCGACACGTCGCCCATTACGCCAAAGGCTACCGAGCTGAATCATCCGTGCCGGGGATCTCCGAGCCATCCGACGCCCTGAGAGAGCGGGGCAAAACCTGATCACCAGCTGTCTGACTACTGACAGCTCCGCGGTGTCTCGCGTCTCGGAACGGGGGCGTCGCGTTCAATCTGCGGCAACTTGGACTAGGGCCTCCACAACGAAATCCGGCTCAGTGATCATGAGGTCGTGGCCAGTGTCGATGCTCCACAGCCTGCCCTCCTTGCGAGCCCGCTCCATGAGCGCAGGGTCTCGAGTAGCGAGGGTTGCTTGGCAGACGATGTGGTACTGCCGTAGGCCCCAGAGGGCGTCTTCGTTGTGCAATTCGAGCTTCTCTTCGAAGCACCGCCACGGATGCCCAGTGAGGCGAGCGTCCATCCATGCCAGGTCCTCAGGATCAGTGACCCCGTAGAAGGCCCCAGCGCCGGGCGCTGGTAGAAGGACGAGCTCGACACCGTCGACGACGGCGCCCATGGGTCTGACCGCTTCGATGACCGGCCCCGCCACGTCGACGAGCGACTGGCCGTTGCGAGGGTTGGCGGCGTCGAGATACACAAGCTTGCCGACACGCTCGGTCACTCGGTCGGCGATACCGGTGATAACCATGCCGCCGTAGCTGTGTCCCACCAGGATCACATCCTTCAGGTCCCAGTAATGCAGGAGCTGCACGACATCATGGATGTGCATGTCCAAGTCGACCGACGGCGAGAGGAGATGCGAACGATCGGCAAGCCCTGTGAGAGACGGCGCGAATACCTGGTGGCCAGCATCCTCCAACCGCCGCTTCACCTTTGCATAGCACCATCCCCCGTGGCCGCCACCGTGGACAAGGACGTAAGTCGCCATCACGTCACACTAGATATCTACGGAGTCGACATGTGGCCGGAAGGCCGAGACACGCCCCTTACTTCCCCTTCAGGCGGCGCTCCTTGACCAGAAGCGATGGCTCTGCTCGAGCGAGGACGGGCCGATGAAGAGTCGGGGCGGGCACGCCCGCCCGGGCTGGGTGGAGGCGAGGCGGCCCACCCGAGATCAGGAGCGCACCACAACCATCGAAGTCAGCTGGGCGATGACAGCCGGATGGCTGGTGAAGAATGTCGTCCGTGCTTGCTGCCTGAGCTGATCCCGCACGGCTTCGGCTGGACCCAGGCACCCCGCGTAGATCCTCGCAAGGTGGAGAGACTCCTGCGCGCTGCCGCCATGGGTCGCGGTCGAGTCGGCGACGGCGAAGAAGTCCTCGATGGTGGAGACGTCGACTCCGGAGCGTCGGGTGCACGTTCGCCAACCCACCAGCGCCTGCTGGAACTGGGGCCCGTTGTCGATGGTCGTGACGATGTCCATCCACTGCTGCTCAAGGGGAGCAGCGACTTGCAGGAGTGCCTCGAACCCTGCGTAGGCCGATGACCGGCACCTTCGATCCGTCGAACGGTAGGCGGCGGCCTCTGCTTCCGACATCCCTCGGGTCGGGTCGGACGCCGGGGATGCGGGATCGCCCCTCACGAAGAAGCCGTGCTGCAGCAGGTACGGGAGGTCGGGAAACTCGGTGTTGTCACCACCGGCGATGGCGGCCGGCGACGGCGCCGTAACGTGGAACCCGGCTGCTGCCAGGCACTGGGACGTCGCTTCCGCTTGGACGGAAGTCTCCCAGTTGGCGAAGTTCATCCCGGCGGCGAAGTCTGAGCCGCTTGTCGGGAAGAAGAAGTCGAGCATCTCCGTGCGGATCGTGGCCGGGGTACCCCAACTGACTTGGCTCCCGGCCCCGCCCGAGGTTCCCGGGTGGCCTGTCCAGGTCGGTGGAGGGCCTGGAACCCAGCGGCCGAGACCGAGGGCCAGCGCGACGGCGAGAAGGGCTACGGCGAGGAGTCCAGCCACCCAGCGACGCCTGCGACGCCGACGCGCCTCCTTGAAGAGCGCCTCGATGGCCTCGGCTTGGGCGTGGTCCTCCGCCAGCGGGGCGGGGGCGAACGTCATGGGGCGTCTGGCGGAACCCGGAGCATGGTACTACTATGACTAGGACTATGCTGCCTGTCAACGTGGACCGCTCCGACCCGATGTCGCTCCACGACCAGGTGGCGGCCGAGATCCGTCGCGCTATCTCAGACGGTGAGGCCAGCCCGGGGGAACGCCTCCCCCTCGCGAAGGACATGGCAGCGGTCTTGGGCGTCAACAAGAACACCGTGTTGCGGGCGCTCCACATCTTGCGGGACGAGGGGCTCCTCGACTTCACGAGGGGTCGCGGCATCAGGGTGGCGGGCACACCCGAGAAGAGCGCCGTCCTCGAGCGGCTGCGGGACTTCCTGGAGTTCGCCAGGATGCAGGGCTACCGGCGCGACGACGTGATCTCGATGATCGAGCACCTTCCCTGAGGCTTCGCTCGAAGACCTCCGCATAGGCTCCGTGCCGAGCCAGCCCAAGCTCGAGTTCGACGTGCGCACGGTCTCACGCCGCCTTGGTCACGCCCGGACCTCTACGGGCGACGCCGACGAGCACTGTCCGCCCTCGCGGATGCCACACCGCCAGGCGCTGCTCGGCCCGCTGCCCGCGTGAACCGCCCCGCTAGCGTTTCGGTCGATCGGAGGTTCGCCATGCAGGAGTACGCGTCAGCGACTCTCGGTACCAGTTCGAAAGATGGCCGGAGCCGGCATCGCCGCCACCCCGGCCAGGCGCGGTGCGCGCCGGTCGCCGCCCTGCTCCTCGTGGCAGTGGCGCTCACCGGCTGCTCAAGCGGCTCACCCCAGGGCGCGCCGACACAGGTGGCGCTTTTCGGGGACTCGCTTGCCTGGGAGGCCCAGCCCTACTACGACAAGCTGCTCGAAGCTGCCAAAGAGACCGCGCACACCTACGACTCCTTCGGTGGGACGGCCATCTGCGACTGGCTCACCCGCATGCGCGAAGTGGAGTCGCAGTTCCACCCAGGTGCGGTCGAGCTCGAGTTCAGCGGCAACAACCTGACCCCATGCATGAGCGGCCACGAGCTCTACAGCACCGCATACTACGAGAAGTACCGGGCCGACACGCTGGCCGCCATCAACATCTTCGTGCCTAGTGGCGCCCACGTGTACCTGATCGGCGCGCCCATCACGAGACAACAGCAGTCGGTGCCCGGATGGCAGAGGCTCAACATGCAGTACAAGGAGATCGCTGAGGCCGACCCCGAGCACGTGACCTACGTGGATGCTGGAACGGCCGTCGAGCGGGACGACCACACGTACACCGACACCCTCTCGTGCCTGGCCGACGAGCCCTGCACCGGCCCAATGGTGGACGGCGTGGCGTCCAACGTCGTGCGCTCAACGGACGGGACGCACTTCTGCCCGACCCAAGAGGGCGACCAGGCAGGGGTGGTCGGTGGCTGCACGGTGTACTCGTCGGGCGCCTACCGCTACGCGAAGGCCATGGCCGAGGCCCTCGCCATGCGCCGTCACTGAGCGTGGGGTAGGCCGCCGACCTGCTGAGGTCGGGTGGAGGCCCTCCCGCGCCGTGCCAATCGCTTGCCCGTTCAGCACGGTCGATCATGTCTTGCCATAGGCCCTGGCGATAATCGTTTCATCCTTCACAACCACATCGCGCTTAACCTGGGTGAGAGGCATCCGCATACGAGAGCACCCAGGCTGGGCATCTCCATTGACGACCTTTCGAGGGGCAGGGATGTGCGGAGAAAGGCTCCGGCTCCACCCTCCGCGCCGAACGAGCGGAGCTGCGCCTCGGCGCCTCACCTGCATCTCCGTGCAGACTGAGCACATGCCCTGCGACCCTGACAGCTCGTTGACGGCCACACGATCAGCGGAACAGCCTGGCGTCCCAACTCTTCGAGAGGGTCCGGCTGCCGCCGGACTCGACGTGACCGCCCGGCGGACCAGACGACCCGCTTAACCACCAGGCGAGCGCCGAACTCCTGTGCAGTACTTCCTGCCGTTCGTCGTCATCGGGTTGACCACCGGCTCGGTGTACGCCCTCGCGGCCACCGGGCTCGTCCTGACCTACAAGACGTCGAGGATCTTCAACTTCGCCCTCGGCGCCATCGCGACGTTGTGCGTGTACTTGTTCTACGCCCTGGTGTTCCGGGTCCACGTGCCCTGGCCACTCGCCGCGGTGCTGGCTGTCGTGGCCATCGGACCGGCGCTGGGAGTGGCCTTCGAGGTGCTCGGCCACCGGCTCACTCCTTTGAGCACCGAGGCCAAGGTGCTGGCCACCATCGGGCTCCTCCTGTTCATCGACGGTGCCGTGGCGCTGTGGGGCCAGGACGCGTTCGAGGGCGGTCAGCCGGCTGTCCTTCCCTTCCTGCCCCGCCGGATCTTCGCGATCGGCGGCGTCAACGTCGGGGAGGACCAGATCATCATCATGGTCGTCGGCCTCCTTGCGGCGGTCGGCCTCCATCTGATGCTCGAGTACACGCACCTCGGGCGGGCCATGCGCGGAGTGGTGGAGAACCCCGAGCTGCTCGCCCTCAGCGGGAAGAACCCCCGCACCGTCTTGCGGGCCAGCTGGGCCCTCGGCATCGCGTTCGTCGCCCTGGCCGGGCTGCTGCTGGTCTTGTCACCGAGCAACGACATCTCGGCCGACATGCTCAGCTTGTTGATCCTGCAAGCCTTCGCCGCGGCGGCCATCGGAGGGTTTTCGAGCCTTCCCCTGGCCTACCTCGGCGGCCTGGCCGTGGGCATCGCCAGCTCGCTGTCCGCCAAGTACGTGACCACCGTGACATGGCTCTCCGGGGTTCCTCCGAGCATCCCGTTTCTCATTCTGTTCCTCGCTCTCGTCATTGCGCCCCGACGGCTGGTGCGCGAACAGCCGACGGAGATCCCTCCCACCTCCCGGCGCCTGATCCTCGTCCCGCGTTGGTACGGGCTCCCAGTCGCCGCGGTCACCGCCGCGGCTTTGCTCGCGATACCTCTGACGAAGAACATCCAGCTTCTCTTCGCTTCCAACGAGGCTCTGGCCTACGCCGTGATCTTCCTCGGTCTGAGCCTCCTCATTCGAACGTCCGGCCAGGTATCGCTCTGCCAGATGGGGTTGGCCGGGATCGGAGCGGCGATCTTCGCCCATCTGGCCGTCACCTTCGGCCTGCCCTGGTTGGCCGCCGTCCTACTCGGAGGACTGGCCGCCGCCGCCGTCGGAGCGGTCGTGGCGATACCGGCGATACGGGTGGCCGGCATCTATGTCGCCGTCGCCACGTTCGGTTTCGGCGTGTTGCTCGAGCAGCTCTTCTATCCGACGACGCTCTTCTTCGGTTCTCACCTCGAGGCGCCACGCCCGGATCTGGGCCCGTTCAATTCGAACGACGACGCGACCTTCTACGTCGTCCTGCTCGTGATGTTCCTGCTGGCCGTAGGACTCACGACGTCCATCCGTCGGGCTCGCCTCGGTCGACTGCTCCGGGCGCTCGGGGATTCGCCACGGGCCCTGCAGACCCAGGGCACCGCCATCAACATCACCAAGGTGACGGTGTTCTGCATCTCGGCCTTTCTCGCGGGGATAGGCGGCTGTCTGCTCATGTCCCAGGAACGATTCTTGGACGCGACACCTTTCTCCTCGACGAGTTCGTTGACCCTCGTCGTGGTGCTCCTTACCCTGCGGGTGGCCGAGCCCTACTCGTCGTTGGCCGCAGCGGGCGCCCTGATCGTCCTGCCGTCGTTCCTCAACCCCACCGCCCAGATCTGGTGGCTCGACATCGGATTTGGTGCAGCGGCGGTGCTTGTCGCCGTCTCGAGCTCCGCAGCCTGGCTTCCTCGCTGGCGATGGGCCCCGGTGAACCGTGCGAGCTCGAGCAGCCGACGGCGGGGGTGGAGAACTCCACCGGGCCGCGCGCCCGAGCCCGTCGGGCACCCGGCTCCCCTCGAGGCCGCCCTGGCGGACGGCGGAGGACGGGGGCTCGAGGTGCAGGACCTCACGGTGCACTACCGAGGAGTGGTCGCCGTCGACCACCTCAGTCTGAGCGTCCCGATGGGGGTGATCACCGGGCTGATCGGACCGAACGGGGCCGGCAAGACCACGACGTTCGACTTCTGCTCAGGCCTCGTCCAGCCGGTCACCGGCCGCCTCTTCCTGCACGGCACCGATATCACGGCTCTCTCCGCGTCGTCCCGGGCCCGGCACGGTCTCGGACGGACCTTCCAGCGGGCCGACCTGTTCAGCTCTTCCAGTGTCCGACAGAACGTCGAGTTGGGTGCGGAAGGGGCAATGGCCGGGGCCCATCCTCTGACCCACCTCACGGCTACCCCAAGACAAGTCCGGGCGGTGCGTCAGGCGGCCGATGACGCCATCGAGCTCGTCGGGATCCAGCAACTGGCGCAGCGGGACGTCCACACGTTGTCCACCGCCGAGAAGCGCCTGGTGGAGCTCGCACGCTGTCTGGCCGGGGCTTTCGACGTCCTTCTCCTCGACGAGCCTTCGGCGGGGCTCGACAGCCCGGCGACCCGCTCGTTTGGCAACGTCCTGCAACGCGTCGTTCGCGAGAGGGGCGTCGGCGTGCTGCTCGTCGAGCACGACATGTCTCTCGTGACCGAGGTCTGTACCCGCTTGCTGGTGCTCGACTTCGGCCGCCTGATCTTCTCTGGGACGCCCGACGACGCGACCAGCGACGCGGCGGTGCGTGCCGCTTATCTGGGTGTGGAGGCCGCCATCTGAGGGGATCTGCCCGGTCGTCTCGGGATCCGGTGCGGCATCCGGGGGCGGCCTGCCTGCCGACATAGGGTGCAGGCGTGGTGTCGCTGAAGGAGGCCGCGGCGATGGCCCTGCGGCTGCCGGACGTCACCGAAGGTGAGCGGCACGGCCATCGCACCTGGTACGTCGGAGGCAAGGCCTTCGCGTGGGAAAGGCCGTTCAGTAAGGCCGACATCAAGCGGTTCGGGGACGCGGTCCCGCCGGACGGACCCATCCTCGCCCTGCGGGTGGCCGACCTCGAGGACAAGGAGGCGCTGCTGGCGTCGGGCCACCAGGCCTTCTTCACGATCCCCCACTTCGACGGCTACGCCGCTGTGCTCGTCCAGCTGCGACAAGCCACCACGTCCGTGCTGCGTGAGGCCGTCGTCGACGCCTGGCTGGCTGCCGCGCCGTCCGCCCTGGTGGAGAAGTACCTACGTCGCTGAGCCTTCGGTCCAGCGCCTGGTCAGTTGGCCCGCAGTGCCGTCTTGAGCTCTCGGGCGAGGCCGCCGTTCGGTCCGACACGGACCGTTTCGAGGTGCAGCCACTCCTGTAGTCGCAGGAGCTCCTCGGCGGCCGCGGCGGCCACGGTGGGGGGATTCGTGCCGTTCTCGGCGAAGGCTCCCCTGACGGCCAGGGCACCGGTCTTGCGGTCGGCCTTCAGGTCGAACCGGGCCACGAGCTGGTCGCCCATGAGGAAGGGGAGCACGTAGTAGCCGTACGTTCGCTGCGGTCCCGGGACGTAGACCTCGATGCGGTAGTCGAACCCGAACACCCTGGCCGTTCGGCGCCGTTCCCAGACGAGCGAGTCGAACGGCGACAGGAAGGCGGTCGTGCTGACCGGCTTCTTCCCCACCTTCGTCCCGGGCACGACGTAGGCGGTGTCAGTCCATCCCTCCACTTCGACGGCCTGCAGCTCGCCCCCCTCGACGAGCTCGGCCACCCGGGCCTTCACGACGCTCGGGCGCAGCACGTAGTAATGCGCGAGATCGCCCGAGGTGGCCACACCGAGCGCCCGGGCGGCCAGCAGCAGGAGCGCCCGTTGGGCCCCATCGGGCGTCGGCGTGGGCTGCGCCAGCACCTCGGCCGGGATGACCCTCTCCGGCACGTCGTAGACCCGCTCGAAGCTCGAGGTCCGCCAGGCGGCCAGCTCTCCCCGGTCGAAGAGGAATTCGAGTGCCCGCCGGCCATCGCTCCGGCGTCCCCACCACTCGCCTTGGCGTCGACGGGGATCCTGGAGCTGCGAAGCGGCGAGGGGGCCCCGTTCCCGCACCTCGTCCAGTACGGCGTCGATGTAGGCGGCGTTGGCCTTGTGGTAGGCCTCCCAGCGCGGGGCGTGGGTCGGGCTGTCGCCGTAGGCCGAGGCGAAGAGGGCCGACCGCCAGCGCAGGAGGGGTTCGTGGGCCACCGGCACGAGCTGGGCCCGGGGACCCGAGCACTCGAACAGTGGTGCCCCCGGGCCCGACAGCCGGTCGAGCAGCCTGGTGTCATAGGCCCCGACCCGGCTGAACAGCACCACGTACTGGGTGCGCTCGAGCACGTTGATGGCGTCGAGCTGGACCACACCGACGTCGTCGATGGCCCGGCCCACCTGGCGGGCCGTGGCCGATCCTGTCGGGCGGGGCCGGTGGAGGCCCTGGGCCGTGACGGCCAGCCGTCTCGCCTCCTTCGCCGACAACCCGGCGCGCCGCACCTGACGATCCTACGGGCGTCGGGATGTCCCGCTGCCGGCCGCGGCCGTAGAGTTCCGGTCGTGCCGGCCCCGACGGAGCGCATCATCCCGTTGCTCGTCTACGAGGACATCCCCTCGGCGCACGACTTCTTGGTGCAGGCCTTCGGGTTCCGCCCCGGCGGAGTCGAGCGAGACGGCGACGGGAACGCGGTGCACGGCGAGGTCTACCTCGGGGACCAGACCATCTGGCTGCATCGGGCCTTGCCGGAACAAGGGCTCGGACCGCCGGTCCGGGCGGGCATGGTCCACGGGGGCACGGTGGTCCACGTGCCCGACGTCGACGAGCACTGCGCCCGGGCCAAGGCCGCCGGCGCCATGATCACGAGGGAGCCGGCGGACCAGCCTTACGGCCAGCGGGAGTACGAGGCTCGGGACGCCGAGGGGCACCGGTGGTGGTTCGCCACGCCGACTGGTTGAGGACAGACGACGAACAGGAGGAGCCGTGCCTGACGAAGCAGCTGGAGCCCGTGGGACGGAGCGCATGGAGGTGCAACGCACCATCGCCGCCGAGCCGGCGGCGATCTTCGCCATCCTCAGCGACCCGCACGGTCACGTGGTCATCGACAGCTCGGGCATGTTGATGGACGCCTCGGGTGAGCCGGTCAAGGCCGTCGGTGACACGTTCGTCGTGCACATGGACCGGGAGGCGCTGAACGACTACCCCCTCGGGGAGTACGACGTCACCGTGACCATCACCGCGTTCACCCCCGATCGGGAGATCGCCTGGACGGTCCTCGGCCAGATCAAACCCCCGCTCGGCCACGTCTACGGCTACCGGCTCGAGCCGGTGGAAGAGGGCACGCTCGTCACCTCCTACTACGACTGGTCGGCGATCGATCCGACGTGGCGGGAGGCCGGCATCTTCCCGGTGATCTCCGAGGACGCCCTCCGGGCGACGCTGGGCATCCTCGCCCGCACCGTGGTCGCTAGCTCCAAGGCGAGCGGCTGACACCACGGCGACGCGGACGTCCCCGGCGAGGGGTCGTTCAGCGGGCCGCCGTCACTTCGATCTCGACGAGCATCTCGGGGAACGCGAGACGGGTCACTCCGATCAGGGTGCTGGCCGGCAGGTTCGACCCGAGCACGGGTACGACCTCGGCGCCGTAGGCCGCCAGGAAGGCGTCGACGTCGGTCGTGTAGATCGTGGTCTTCACCACGTCGGCGACGGCCATGCCGCCCCCCTCGAGAACCGTCACGATGTTGGCCAGGGTCTCCCGGATCTGCGTGGCCATGTCTCCGCTCACCGGTGGCGAGCCGTCGGGCCCGACGGCGCTCTGCCCGGAACAGACGAGTACCCGCTCCAGGCCGGACAGCTCGACGGCCTGGGAGAACCCGAAGGCCTTCGACCACTCCCATGGGTTGACGTCGGTACGCTCCATCACGCTTGCTCCTTGGCTGGCGGCCACGTCGGCGTGGCCGGGCTCCTGACCGATTATCGCCGGTCACACCTCGATCAGCACGTGGCAACGCCACTTCCCGCCGCTGAGGGTGACCGAGAGCTCATGGTACGAGACGGCCTTCGGGACCGGCTCGACGAGCGACACCTGGTCTAGCGGCACCACCTCCAGGTCGCCGGCCATACCCCCGTCCTCGGTCTCGACGAGGTGGACCCGGACCGGGACGACGCTCAGGACGTCCACGGCGAAGATGACGTCTTCGAGCAGGGATACGAGCATGTCCTCGGCCCCGTCGGGTTCGGCGTCGACCGGCACGACCGTGGTGGCGGCAGGGTCGGGCGGCTCGGCGAACACCTCGACGAGGGCGCGGACCGCCTCGGCCAGGCACTCGCCCCGCTCGGGGGCCCACGCCTCGATGACGAGACCCTCCGCATCCGGAAGCAGCCGGTGACCGATCTCGACCTCGTCTCCGTTCGGCAGTGCCGCCTCCCTCTTCGCGACCCGTCAAAGGCTGCCCGGGTCCGGACCCATTAAAGCTGAGTTGGCGGGGACGCTCATCACGCTGCCGCGACCCCTCAGCTCAACAAGTGTCCCGTCGCCATCGGTGCTCCCGCCTCGAGAGGATGGCTCATCTACGGTTGACAGCGGCCTTCGTCGAGGTACGCACGACGGGTCTGACCCGCGAGGGCCTCGCTCGGCCGCTACCCGTAGCGGAAGCCGCTCTGGAGCGGTCCGTCGACGCACCCGAGCCCGTGGTACATGCGGAGGCCGACGAGGGCCCGCACCCGTTTCGAGAGCGTCGGCCAGACCTCGGGCCGGAGGGCCAGCGAGGCGTTCTCCTGTTGGCGGATCCAGGGCTGGCAGAAGTAGGTGATGACCCCATGCCGTAGCTCGTCGTCGGTCGTGTTGGCGCCGGTCTGGTGGATGACCCGGCCGTCGAGGCAGACGAGGGAGCCTGACGGTCCCCCGACCGAGACGGTCTCGTCGACCCGTGACGCCAGGTCCCCCCTCGTCGCCGGGTCCTCCTTGTGCGAGCCCGGGATGAAGCGGGTGCCGCCGTTCGCCTCGGTGAAGTCGTCCAGCATCCAGATGATGTTGGCCACGAGGGGGAACGTGGGCCACGGCGGCGGGATGTAGTCCTGGTCGATGTGGAGGTACATCGGGTGGCCGCCCGGCCCGGTGACGTTGGCCGTGATGCTCGAAAGGAGGTACTCGGGGCCGAGGAGGCCGTTCATGAGGGCCAGGCCCACCGGGTGCTCGACCAGCTCGGCGAACTCGGGGCCCTTGTTGAGGAGCCCGAACACCCGCTGGTTGCGGGGTCCGTCCTCCCAGCGGGGATCCGGGGAGAGGCCGGCCTCGCGCTCTTCCCGGGCTACCTCGACGAGACGGCCGCGGATCGGGGCTACCTCGCCCTCGGCGAGGACGTCGGTCACCACGCAGTAGCCGTCGCGCTCGAGCCCGGCGAGGGCCTCCTCCAGCTGCTCGTTGCCGACCGACGTCGTCACGTGACCTCGCTACCCGCTGGCCGTCCGGGTCGATCGTAGTGCCGGGAAGGCGGCGGCCCACGGGGCGACGCACCCGTCGCGCCCATCGTCCCCGTCCTACGATGAGCGCCGTGGAGCCCCTGGAGTACCTGGCCCTCGGGGCCGACACCTTCCGGGCCCGGCTCGTCGCCGTCGGGCCGGACCAGTGGGACGCCCCGACGCCCTGCACCGATTGGACGGTGCGGGACCTCGTGGGCCACGTGGTCGGCGGGAACCGCATGGCCGTGGCCCTCCTCGGCGGGGCGAGCACCGCCGAGGCCATCGCCTCGGTGCAGCGGGACCATCTGGGCGACGATCCGGTCGGCAACTTCGACGAGGCCGCCGCGGCCCAGGCGGCGGCCTTCGCCTCGCCCGGGGCGTTGGAGCGGGTCGTGCACCACCCGGCCGGCGACGTGCCGGGGAGCCGGCTGCTCGGGTTCCGCCTGGGGGACCTCACCCTCCACGCCTGGGACCTCGCCCGGGCCACCGGGGGGGACGAGACGTTGGACGAAGCGCTGGTCGAGCAGGTCTACCTAGGCCTCGCCCCGATGGCCCCCTTCATCGCCGAGACCGGCCGCTTCGGGGAGGGTCCGAGCGGCACCGTGGACGAAGACGCCCCGACCGTCGTGCGGCTGCTCGACGTGGCGGGCCGCCGCCCCTGAGCCACGGGGACGACCTCTTGCCGGCCGACGCCTTCGACCTCACCGGGCAGGTCGCTGTCGTGACCGGCGGCGGGACCGGCATCGGCCGGGCCACGGCCCGGGTGCTGGCCGACCACGGGGCCGACGTCGTGGTGGCGAGCCGGCGGGTCGAGAACCTGGAGCGCACCGCGGCAGAGGTGAAGAAGCGGCACCGGCGGGCCCTCGTCGTCCAGACCGACGTCCGCAAGCCCGAAGAGTGCGCCCGCCTCATCGACACCACGATCAACGACTTCGGCCGCCTCGATATCCTCGTGAACAACGCGGGCGGGTCGAAGGCCTTTCCGCTCGATCAGTGGACCCTGGCCGAATGGCAGAACTCGATCGCCCTCAACCTGGAGAGCGTCTTCTTCCTCTCGCAGCGGGCCGCCCGACACATGATCGAGGGCGGCGCCGGCGGCAGCATCGTGAACATCTCGTCGGGCGCCAGCCAGCTGGGGCTGCCCCACGTGGCCCCGTATGGCGCGGCCAAGGCGGGTGTGAACAACCTCACCCGGTCGATGGCCGCGGAGTACGGCCGCCACGGCATCCGGGTGAACTGCATCGCGGTCGGCGCGGTGAAGTCCGAGGGGTTCATCCGCTCCATGGAGGCCATCGGGCGGGACCCCGACGCGGTCGGTGCGTCGACGAACAGCATCGGCCGGGCCGGCGAACCGGAGGAGATCGCCTACCCGATCCTCTTCCTCGTCTCGGCCGCGGCGAGCTTCCTCTCCGGCGAGACCATCCACGTCGGCGGGGGCCCACCCCTGCAGGGTCCGTGGTAGGAGGGGTGGTGGCCGGCGGCGCGGCGCGGCAGGTCGACCTCGACCTCCTCCAGCGGGCCCGGGACTCCCTCCCCGGTCAGCTGAACGCCGGGATCCTCATGGGCGACGGCGGGTTCTGCGTCCTCGGCTGGATGCTCTACTGCGCCGGTTTCCACGAGATCTCGCTCTACGCCAACACGGTGGCGGTGGCCGACCCGGCCCGGGGGGGCCCGGCCACCGACGTCGTGGCCGCGGTCTTCGGACTTCCGGTCGACGACGTGGTCCGGCTGGCCCAGCTGAACGACGAGGCCCCGGCGGCCGAGCGTCACGCCGCCGTCGCTCGCCAGCTCGACGAGCTGCTCGCCGAGGCGCGGTCGCAGGCCTGAATGGGCCAACTCGACGGCGGCCAGATCGTCATCCGGTCGCTCAAGGACCACGGGGTGAGCCATCTCTTCTCGCTCGGCGGGGGGCACATCAACCCGACGTGGTGGGAGGCCGAACGGGCCGGCCTGCGCCGCATCGACGTGCGCCACGAAGCCGCCGCCCTCTACGCCGCCGAGGGCTGGGCCCTCGCCACCGGCGAGCTGGGCGTGGGCATGGTCACGGCCGGCCCAGGCGTCACGAACGCCCTCACCGGGCTGGCCACCGCCTACCACGACGGGGTACCGGTCCTCTGCCTGGCCGGGGCGGCCACGACCCGGGGCGAGGACACCGGCGAGGTCGAGAGCCTGGAGCAGCTCGAGCTCGTGCGGCCGGTGACGAAGTGGGCCCGCCGGGTCCACCACCTGGAGCGCCTCCCCGAGCAGCTGGCCGTGGCCATCACCGAGGCCCGCTCGGGCCGGCCGGGTCCGACCTACCTCGAGGTGCCCATCGACCTCATCCACTCCTCGGTCGACGAGGAGGCGCTCAGCTGGCCCGAGCCCCGTCGGCCCCTCGTCCCGCCGACCATGCCCCCGCCCGAGCTCATCGAGCGGGCGGCGCAGGCCATCGCCTCGGCGGAGCGCCCGGCCGTCGTGGCCGGGAGCGGGGTGTGGTGGAGCGGCGCCGGGGCCGAGCTCCGGGCCCTCGTCGAGCGCGCCGGCCTCCCCCTCGTCACCCGGCGGGCCGCCAGGGGCCTCCTCCCCGACGACCATCCGCTCTGCTTCGGTCAGCACTGGGCCTCGGTCGTCTACCAGGCCGACGTGCTCCTCGTGGTCGGCACCCAGCTCGACTACTTCTTCGGCTACGGGCGCTTCCCGCACCTCCGCCAGCTCGTCCAGCTCGACATCCACCCGGGCGAGCTCGGCCGCAACGGTGCCCCGGTCACCGTCCCGCTGCTCGGCGACGCCGGGGCCACGCTCGCCGCCCTGACCGAGGCCCTCGACCCGCTCGACACCAAGGCCTGGGTGGCCGCCCTCTCGGCCCAGGCCGAGGCCCGGGCCCTCGGTCGCGCCGAGCTCGCCGCCGCCGACCGCGTCCCCATCCACCCGCTGCGGGTGTGCGCCGAGATCGAGGCGGTGGCGGGCCGGGAAGCGAACGTCGTGACCGACGGCAGCAACATGTTGATGTGGACCGACGTCGGGCTCGGCGCCTACGAGCCGGGTCGCCATGCCAGCCTCGGCCCGCTCGGCACGATCGGCCACGGGGCGGGCCTCGCCCTCGGCATGGCGTGCGCCCGCCCGGACGGGCCGACCGTCTGGGCGGTCGGGGACGGGTCCTTCGGGTTCCACTGCATGGAGCTCGACACCGCGGCGCGCCACGGCCTGCCGGTGACGGCGGTGATCTTCAACAATGGCGGTTGGAGCGCCGCCTGGATCCCCCTCGGGGAACGTCACTACGAGCGCATGGCGCCGGCCTTCGACGGAGTGGGTGAGTGCGTGGAGCGTCCCGACCAGCTCCGCCCGGCGCTCGAGCGGGCCATCGGCTCGGGCGGTCCGGCCATCGTCAACGTGTTCGTCGACCCGGCGCCCCCTTACTTCGCCGGCCGGCGGTTCCGCTGGGAGGAGGACATGCCGACGCCGTCCTGACGGGCCGCGGCGACGACCGTTTGTCGACCGTTGACCGACGTCACCCCGTCGACCAGCGGGGCCGGCGACATGTCCTCGGCGACCCCTCGGGCCGGACGGCGGACGGTCCGCTCCGAGAGCCGGCCGAGGATCTTCGTCAGGAAGCCGTAGAGGAGCGCACCGTCGGGCCACTGCGTGACGATCCGCCCCGACGGGGTCTTGTAGTAGTTGTTGCTCTCCGTCCACGCCGTGCCTCGGAGCCGGCGCTGGATCCAACGGTTGTAGAGGTCGGAGGCTCCTCTGCGCACCTCGACGGACGTCACGCCCTCGCGCACCATGCGCCGGATGGCCCGGAGGGCGTAGTCGGCCTGCCATTCGAGGTGGTGGACGATCTCGCCCCCGTTGGTGTTGGGGCCGTAGAGCATGAAGAAGTTCGGGAACCCCGGCACCGTGAGGCCGAGGAACGCGGCGGGCTCCCCGTCCCAGACCTCGTGGAGGGTCCGGCCGTCGCGGCCGACCACCTCCATGCTGGCGAGGAAGTTCGTCGGCTGGAACCCGGTGGCCATCACGAGGACGTCCACCGGTCGCTCCACTCCCTCGCTGTCGACCACGCCGGTGCTCGTGACCCGGGTGACCGCCCGCGGCACGAGTTCGACGTTCTCACGGAGGAGTGCCGGGAAGTAGGCGCTCGTGATCACGGGGCGCTTACCGGGGAACGGGTAGTCCGGGGTCAGCGCCTCGACCAGGTCCGGGCGGTCCTTGAGCACGGCCCGGAGGTACTTGAGGTTCAGCTCGCGGAGCCGGGTGTTCGCCTTGGTCCCCGGGCGGTGGATGGCCCCGCGGAACTGGAGCTTCTCCAGGCGGGCGAACTGCTTCGTCCGCTCGATGCGCCGGGCGAACGGGCGGGTGAAGGCCGCCCGTTCCTCGGGCGTGTAGTCGCGGTCGCCCTTGGGGGTGACCCAGCCGGGCTCGCGCTGGAAGACGTAGAGGCGGCCCACCTCCGGGGCGATGGTCGGCACGACCTGGGCCGAGGTGGAGCCGGTGCCCACCACGGCCACCGTCTTGCCCGCGAGGTCGTGCTGGTGCTCCCACCGGGCCGTGTGGAACTTGGGCCCGGCGAAGTCCTCGAGGCCCGGCCAGTCGGGGTAGCGGGGCTCGTTCAGGAGTCCGAGGGCGGTGATGACGACGTGGGCCGTCAGCTCCTCGCCGCCGTCGAGCCGCACCGTGTAGTGATGGGCGAGGTCGTCCCAGACGGCCGAGCGCACCGCGGTCTTGAAGCGGAAGTGCGGGCGCAGCCCGAAGCGGTCCACCACGTCCTCGAGATAGCGCTGGAGCTCCGGCTGACGGACGTGGGTCCGGCTCCAGTCGTAGTCCATGAAGGAGTACGAGTAGAGGTGGGAGGCCACGTCCACCTCGGCCCCCGGGTAGTGGTTGTCCCACCAGGTGCCGCCCGGGGCCTCCGACCGCTCGAAGATCGTGAACGTGTCGATGCCGGCCTGCTTGAGCTTGACTCCCGCCGCGATGCCGCCGAAGCCCCCACCCACCACGACGACTTGCGGCGTCCCGGCCGGCCCGAAGAGCTCGTGGTTGTACCGACGCCTCATCTGATCCCTCGACAGCCGTGCCCGAGCAGTGTCGCCACGCGGGGTGGCCGTGTCAACCCGGGCGAAACGGTCCTGGCGCTGGCCGGTATCGGGAGGATCGGGTGACCGTTCAGGTTACAACGAGGCGCAGGAAAGGACGGTCGCGTTGGATCCGTACCAGATGTAACCGGAGACGTCGAACGCCCCCCAGGTGGTGAACCACTGCCCACCAGCCGAGTAGCAGGGGGCATAGGCGTTGACGACCAGGTAGTTGGTGTAGCCGGACGCCCCAGCCGAGGCAACGTACTGCCCGTTCTGCTGCTGGAGGTAGCTGGCAACCGACATGGATTGCCCCGTCCCACAGGACACGCCTGCTTGGGCGACCATGAGCGGTCCCCAGTAGCTTCCCATCACCCAGGGTGACGCCACCCAGCTCCAGCAGCCGGGCCCGCCGCCCGTGGTGTCCCCACTCGGCGACGTCGCCATTGGCGAGGTGCTCACCTGGGTAATGGTGGACGTCCCAGGGGCGAGAACGAGAGCCGTCACGGTCGATGTCGACGTGTCCAAGATGTCGATCACCGTCTGGGAGCCCTCGATCACCGAGAGATCGACGGTGAACGACCCGTCGTTGTCCTGGGCGTTGAACACCTGGTCGGTCGAGGGCAGTGCCGATCCCGAACTGGTTCGGTGCAGCTTCGTACCCCCCGCCCCCTTCACGTGAAGGCCGCCGAGGACCGTGACCTTGCCGGCTCCGCGGTACTGCTCGATCGCCGCGAGCGCAAGCTTGCGTGCCGAACCCGCCGACGAAGCAGAGGCTGCCGTCGTCCCGAAGGCAGTGGTGGCGACCACCACTGCGACCGTCAACAGGGCGACCGAACCAACTCGGTGGAAGCCTCGTCTCGTCGTGGCCTTGAGAACCAGTCGCATCTCGACCCCTCCGCCATCAGGCATCACCGACATCAGGCAGCGCAGGCCAGCTCGACCACGGAGTCCGCGGGCTACTCGGGAAGGCCGAATCACGCCGAGTTGGGGAGCTCGGCACAACGCGGGCCTTCGTGGCGGGGCTGGGGATGCGTCGCCCTTGTTGTTGACCGCCATGGTGTCCCATGGCTCCCGACTTGTCCATCGGGACTGCTCGGCAAGACCAGGGCCCGACCGGTTCGGGGGCCATGGGTCGGGGCCAACTGGGGTCTTCGTTGAGCCGCCGAACTGGCTCTAACCGGAGGGGGCCGGTGTCGCGACCGCCGCCGCCGCATAGCCCTCGCTGGTCAGGCCCACGGCCCAGCAGTTGCTAGCCCCCTGCAAGCAGGTGAAGACGCCCGAGGCACTCCCCGTGGTGAACCCCCCCTGAGCGCCATGGTCGATGACGTTGAGGGCGGCGTTGGTCACCAGGCCCGGACCCGGGCAGGAGGTGGTGCAGGGCACGCTGATGACGACGTTGACCCCGGGGACGCTCTGTACCAGCGGGAGGACCTGCCAACTGCCTGGTCCGGTCAAGGACAGGCCGCTCAGCGACCCGTCGGCGTTCTGACCGAGGGCGGCACACGGAGAACCCACGGAGCAAAGCACCGCCGACACCCCGACGATGGGGCTCGGCACCGTCGTGAGGTTCCACGTCGCGCCGCCGTCAGCGGTGTCGAGGAGCACCGGCGAACCACCTGCCGAGCCGGCGGCCGCACATTGGGAGTCCGAGGTGCAGCCGATCGATGCCACGTTGCTGATGCCGGCCGGCAGGGGGACCGTCGTCCAGGTGGCGCCGCCGTTGGTGGTCGAAAGCACCGATGGAGAGCCGCCGATCGAGCCGGCCGCGAAGCAGACGTTGGCATCCGGGCAGGTCACGGCCGAGAGTGCCTCCGCCCCAGTCGGTGCCGGTTGGCTTGCCCAGCTCTTGCCGCCGTCGTGCGAGGCGATGATCCCTGCCGCCCCCCCGGCCCGGCCAACCGCCCAGCATTGGGCGCCGTCGACACACGTGGTTGCCGCCAGAGACGACAGCCCGGTCGGAGCGGCCCGCTCCCTCCACCGCTTTCCTCCGTCGTTCGAGGTGGCGGTCACAGGACCGTTGGGCCCAGCGGCCACCGCTACGCAGGCGGTCGGGGTCTCACAGGTGAAGCTCGTCACGCCGGCGGGCGGCGCCAGCTGCGACCGGGCGGCAACCAGTTTCACCCTGTGGCCGGTCACCACCATCTGCACCTCGGCCGCCTGGGCCGTGCCCGGTGGCCCGGCCGGTCCACCGGAGAGGACCAGCGTGGCAGCACCGGCGACGAGCACGACGGCGGCGGCCGCCGCCAGCACCCGGGAAGGCCGAGGGTGGCGGGTCCCCTGGCGATCCCGGGTCCTGACGCGCGGCCGGTGGAGCGCCCGGGTGGGGACCGGGGAGGACGACCGCTCGGAGACCGAGTCGTCCGCGGGCCATGCATCGGGCGCGAGGGAGAGAAGGGCTTCGACGACACCGGCGACCTCGCCGCTGTGCTCGTCGAGGAGGGACGGGGCGAGCGGCCACTCGCCGGTGCGCATCCGGCTGTCGATCAGCTCGTCGAGCGCGGTGACCACCAGCGTCGTGGTCGGCACATTCGTGTCGCCATCGTCGGGCCACTCCGCCGGCGAGAGGAACAGGAGTCCGTCGACCACGCCGGCGACCTCGTCGACCCCGTGCACCGGCTCCGGGACGAGCGGCCACCAGCCCGATCGCAGGCGGGCGTCGAGCAGCTCGTCGAAGCGGGCCTCGGCGGCGTCGGCGCCGCGGAGCTCGTCGTCCCGGCTCACGACCGTCCCCTCGGCGTCGGGGATGCCGCCGCCGCACTCAAGAACTCGTCGCGGAGTCGCAGGAGGGCGCGGTGCTGGAGCTGTCGCACGGCGTCGGCGTTGCGCCCGAGGCGCGCCGCCACCTCCGCGGCCGGCAGTCCCTCGAGGACCCGCAGGCGGAGCACGATGCGCTGCTCCTCGGGCAGCCGACGGAGCGCGGCAACGAGCACGGCCCGGTCGGACTCGGCCACCGCGATCAGCTCGGGGTCGGGGCCTGAACCTGGGGCGTCGGGGACCCCGGTCTCGACCGTCACGTACTGCCGGTGGCGCCAGCGGTCCCGCAGGATGTTGCGGGCCGCCTGGGCGAGGTAGGCCCGGCTGCGCTCGTCGTCCTGGCGGTCGCCCAGGTGCGGGAGGGCCCGGGCGAAGACCTCCTGGGTCAGCTCCTCGGACTCCCAGGTCTGGCGGACGCTGCTCGAGATGATGCGGAACACGAACGACCAGTTCCGCCGGACGGTCTCGTCGGCGGAGCTCCGTTCGGCGGGGTCAGGAGCACCCTCCCGCCGGCTGAGGGGCGGCGTCATCAGCCCAGCTGCCATGGCCAGACGTCAATCACTCGCCATACCGTTCCATGTTTGTCCCGCCTGTGCGCCCCAATCAGGAGGTCCAGACGAACCCCCCGCCGGAATGTGACACGAGAAGGGCCTTTTTCGCCTCCGGGCCGTCACGTTTTTCGGTGCCGTTCGTATGGACGTAGTGAGGGGTGCCCGAGGCCTGGCAGTCGGGGCTTCGCGGGGTCGCTCAGACGGAGCTTGTGCCGCGGTTTCTGAGGGGGACATGTGGCGGGCATGAGGAAGGGCGTGCGGGTAGGAAACCCCGTCGGGCACTGGCCTGTCCCCGCTACTCGCCCGGTCGAAGAGGGCCTCCGTTGCCACGACGTCGCCCTGGCCCTGGCCGGACTCGTCCGCCCCGGGGCGCCGTTCGGGCAGATGGCGTGGACCTGGCGTATCGGCCGGGCCGCGGCCCTCGCCACCGCGGTCCGGGGCGAGGGCCTGGTGCGCGATGTCCACCTCATGACCGACCTCGTCTGGGCGGACGACGAGCGCCACGTGCTGCAGGCCCTCGAGCTTCTGGTCTGCGCCGGCTACGCCGCCCAAGTGCAGCTCGACGGGGACCGGGTGCTGTCCTTCGTCGAAGCCGTCCCGCGCCACGAGGTGCTCTACGACACCCTCGGGCAGCTGTGGGAGGGAGGCGGGCCGAGCGACATCGAACGCGGCGTCGTCACGCTGCTCGACGGTCTCGCCTCGATGCCCGCACCGATGACGCACCTGCCCGACGCGTTCGACACCGCGCCGGTGACGGCGGCGGCCCTCGACGTCGCCAAGGCCGCCGGACTGGTGAAGACCGTGACCACCATCGACGGCGACGTCCTCTACTCGCCTCTCCTCGCCTTCGAACACGCCGAGGCGACGGCCGACGTGCTGTCCACCCACGGGCCGGGCGAGCTGCGCGAGGAGCTGGCCACGCTGCGCCGCCATCAGGGTCTCCCGGTCAGCCGTTCGGCCTTCCCGGCGTTGAGTGACGCGGTGGCCCGGGGACTCGTGGCCGCGCCGTCGCTCGAAGGCCCGTCCCACGTCCTCCAGCCGTTCGCCTGCCTGCCGATGGCCGCCGACCCTTCACTCACCACGCTCCGCAAGTCGGTGCTCGACAAGGCGATGGCCCTCCTCGTCTGCATCCGGGGAGCGCAGCGTTTCGGCGGGACGGCCGCCCTGCGGAGCCCGCGGGCCGTCCTGCACTCGCTCCTCGCCGGGGCGACCGTTGCGCCCTCGGGCGTCACCGGGGTCGGCGGCGACGCGACACTCGTGCGCAACCGCCTCCTCAGCGTGACGATCGAGGGCGGCCGGACGGTGCCCCGGTTGATCCCGACCGACGACAACATCGCCGCGGTGCGCCTCGCCTCGGACCTCCTCCGCCGGGAGGAGCCGCTCCAGTACCGGGAGAGCGACGCCGAGGAGGCGGCGGCGGTGCTGACCCGTCCGGGCACCTACCTGACGCCACTCGCCACCGTGCAGCGGTGCACCGACGGCTCGACGATCAGCGACGGTCAGCTGGAGAAGGTGATGGCCGTCCTCATGGGCCGCAGCCAGCTCGAGCGGGCGCTCGCCGACGTCATGGGTCGGGCGCCGCTGTGAGGAGCTGAGCGGGGCAGGGCGTCAGCCGACGACGCCGGGGGGCAGCCCCAGCTTGGCGTGGTCCCAGCTCACGACCCGGTCCACCTTGAGCCGCAGCACGACCCGCTTGTAGAGCATGGTCTCGACCACCGGGCGGAGCTCGTCGGTGTAGGGCCCGACGTAGCGGTCGCACACGCTCATGCCGAGCGTCCACATCTCGTCGTGGTCCTCGACGAACTCGGCCCGTCCCACGAGCTCGACCCCTCGGAGCTCCTCGTAGGCGTCGCCCGCCTCGAAGAGGCAGGTCATGGTGGGATTGCGCCGGAGATTCTGGGCCTTCTGTGACTTGGCCTTCGTCTCGATTGCCACGTCACCGTCCAAGAACCCGTACCACATGGCCACGGCGTGGATGGAGCCGTCGTGGTTGAGCGTGCACATGGTCATCGTGCGGCACTCGTGGATGAAGGCTTCGACCTCTTCGGGCGTCATCTTGATGACGTCGCGCTGCTTGACCCCGTGTCCCATCGCTGGGTTGGCGGCCATCGGTCACCTCCTCGGGCTCGTGCTCGGCCGGCGCGCCGGAGCGTACGCCGCCGCCCCGTCGCTCCGCACGCCTGGGTCCCCGGCCAGGCAAAGAAGAGTTCACTCCGAGATCACCTCGGTGTTGGTAGCGATTCACCAGGCGTTCACCTCGGCTCCCTACCCTGACCCGCGGTGGCCTGGTTCCTGTCGGCGCCTTGGTGCGGAGGTACCCGATGAGCACGACCCTCCTCGACTCCCGTGACCCGAGCGGCGCGTCGCCCCGCGACAACCGACCGCTCGTCCTCGTCGTCGACGACGAGGAGTCCTACCGTCAGGCGCTCGCCTCCGGTCTCTCCCGGGAGGGGTTCGCCGTCGAGCTCGCCGCCGACGGGCACGAGGCGCTGCAGCTGTTCCACCGGCTGCACCCTGATCTCGTCCTCCTCGACGTGATGCTGCCGGACCAGTCCGGCGTCGAGCTCTGCCAGCGCATGCGGGCCATGGCTCCCGTCCCCATCATCATGGTGACGGCCCGCGACTCCGAGGTCGACGTGGTCCTCGGTCTCGAGCTCGGTGCCTCCGACTACGTGGCCAAGCCCTTCCGCTTGCGCGAGCTCGTCGCCCGCATGCGGGCGGTCCTGCGGCGCGGCTCGTCCACCCCGACGACCCGTGAGGAGGTCCTCGTCTCCGGACCGGTCCGCCTCGACACGGGCCGGCGAGAGGTGACCGTGCACGGCACCGGGGTCGACCTCTCGAGGAAGGAGTTCGACCTCCTGTCCCTCCTCATGTCGCACTCCGGCCAGGTCGTGACCCGTGACTGGTGCATCGACCGCCTGTGGTGGGACCAGGACCTCTCGGACACCCGGACGCTCGACACCCACGTGAAGCGTCTGCGCCGCAAGATCGAACCCGATCCGGCCCATCCCCGGCACCTCCTCACGGTGCGCGGCGTCGGGTTCCGCTTCGAGCCCTGAGCGCCCCGGGGCGGCCGCCCGGAATGGCAGTACGCTCTCCGCCATGCTGAAAAAGGGTGATCTCGTGCCGGACTTCGAGCTCCCCGACGAGGACGGGACGCCGCGGAAGCTGAGCGACCTCCTCGCCAACGGTCCGGCGGTGCTGTTCTTCTACCCGGCGGCCATGACCTACGGCTGCACCAAGGAGAGCTGCCACTTCCGGGACCTGAAGGCCGAGTTCGAGGAGATCGGGGCGCAGCGGGTGGGCATCAGCGCCGACAAGGTCGAGAAGCAGAAGCAGTTCTCCGAGAAGGAGTCCTTCGACTTCCCGCTCCTCTCCGACGCCGACGGCACGGTGGCCAGCGAGATGGGCGTGCGGCGCTCGCTCGTGAAGGTGAACAAGCGGGCCACCTTCGTGATCGACACGGACCGCCACATCATCGAGGTCATCCACAGCGAGGTGTCGATGCGCGGCCACGCGGACCGGGCCCTCGAGGTCCTGCGCCGGCGGCGGGCCGCCGCCTGACCCCGCCGGCCGCCGTGCCGGCCCGGGCCCTCCCCGAGACCGACCGCACCGCGCTGCGGCGCAAGCGCGAGCGGGGCGACCGCACCCTCGAGACCGTCTACGCCGTCCTGGACGAGGGCCTCCTCTGCCACGTCGGCCTGACCACCGAAGACGGCCCCCGGGTGGTGCCCATGGCCTACACCCGGGTCGGCGACCACCTCTACCTCCACGGCGCTCCGGCCAACGCCACGCTGCGGGCCCTCGCCGAGGGGGTCGAGGCCTGTGTCACCGTCACGCTCCTCGACGGGCTGGTCCTCGCCCGCTCGGCCTTCCACCATTCGATGAACTACCGCTCGGTCATGCTCTTCGGCCGGGCCACCCGGGTGGCGGACGAGGGGGAGCAACGGGAGGCGGCCGCGGCCCTGCTCGACCACATGGCCCCGGGGCGGAGCGCCGACGCCCGCCCGCCGAGTGGGTCCGAGTTGCGGGCCGTCCTCATCGTCCGCTTCCCGATCGACGAGGGCTCGGCCAAGGTGCGGACGGGCGGGCCGATCGAGGAGCCCGAGGACCTCACCCTCCCGGTCTGGGCCGGGGTCGTGCCGTTCCGCCTCGTGGCCGACCCGCCGGTGCCCGACCCCGACCTGCCGGTCGGGGTCGAGGTGCCGGACTACGCCCGGGCCTACCCCGACCGGCGGGGGTAGGCGGGTGCCGACCGTCGCCGTCACCGGGGCCGCCTCGGGTATCGGGGCGGCCTGCGCCCGTCGCCTCGGCGAGGACGGCTGGCGGGTCGTGGGCGTCGACCTGGCCGGGTCCGACGTCGTGGCCGACCTCGGCACGACCGGCGGCCGGGAGCGGGCGGTGGCCGAGGTGACCCGGCTGGCCGAGGGCCACCTCGACGGCCTGGTGACGTGCGCCGGCCTCGGTGGTCTCCCCGGGCGGTCCGGCTCGCTCCTCGTCTCGGTCAACTACTTCGGCACCGTCGCCCTCCTCGACGGCCTCCGGCCGGCCCTCGCCCGCGCCAACGCCCCGGCCGCCGTGGCCATCTCCTCCAACTCGGTCACGATCCAGCCCGGCGTGCCGACCGCCGTGGCCGAGGCCTGCCTCGCCGGCGACGAGGCCGAGGCCCGCCGCCTGGCCGACGACGTGGGCTCGGTCGCCGCCTACCCGGCCACCAAGCTGGCCGTCGCCCGCTGGGTCCGCCGTCAGGCCACGGGACCCTCGTGGGCCGGGGCGGGCATCCGGCTGAACGCCGTGGCGCCCGGGATGATCGACACCCCCCTCGTGGCCGAAGGCCGGGCCGACCCCAAGATGGCCCCGATGCTCGACCTCCTCCCGCTCCCCGTCGGGCGGGTGGGGCGGCCCGAGGAGATCGCCGCGCTCGTCGCCTTCCTCCTCGGACCGGAGGCCGGCTTCTGCTGCGGCTCGGTCGTCTACGCCGACGGGGGCACCGACGCCCTCCTGCGCACCGACGACTGGCCGGCCCCGTGGGCGACCGAGGCCCGGTGGGCCGAGGCCGCCCGCCCGGCTCAGCCCCCCGAGCGGTAGAAGGGGTTGGACGGCTCCTCGGCCACGGCCAGCACCTCGTCGAGGTGGGGCAGGCGGCGGGCGCCCGCCACGAGGGCCCGCCGGGTGGCCTCCCGGTTGTTGTCGTAGACGAGGGCCTCGTCGGCTGCCCGAGGGTCCACCCACACCGCGGCCACGAGGAGCAGGTCGTCGACGTCCCCGGCGTCGATGACGTCCTCGGCCACCGCGGCGAGGACCCCCGCCGCCACGCCCGCCTGCGCCGCGCCCCACGTGAGCCGGGCGTGCTCGTTGCCCTGCACCTCGACCGAGTTCACGAAGAGAGTGGCCGGCTTGGCCGGAAAGCCCGGCCGGGCGACGACCACGAAGGCCGCGTGCCCCGACCGCGGGGTGGCGAGGGCGGTGACCCAGGCCGTTTCGACCGGGCCGCCCTTCTTGCCGAGCACCGTGTTCACGTGGGCCGCCTCGGCCCCGTGGCCGACGTAGGCCTCCCCGATCTGGGTTATGACGTCGGCCACGCGACCGGCGGTCGGTCGAAGGGTTGAGTGCGCCCGTAGCGGTCGAGGCGGAGGAGGTCGCTCCCCTGGGTCCCCGGCTGCGTGTCGTAGGCCAGCAGCCCGACGTGGCGCAGGCGGTCCCCCTCGACCGGGCTGACCCGGTGCAGCGAGTAGCGGCCGCAGAACACGAGGAGGGTGCCCGGCTGCATGGGGAGGGTGACGACCCGGCGGCGGTCGCCGTCGAGCACCGCCGCCACGTCGTCGTAGCGCTCGTCCTCGGCGCTCCTGATCCGCGGCACCACCTCGAAGTGCCCACCGGCCTCGGCCGACTGGATGGCGAGCGAGACGACGAAGTCGGCCTGGTCGAAATGCCACTGCAGCTCGTCGCCCTCCCCCATCACCGCCAGGTTGAGCGCCCCGAAGGGATCGGCGTAGCGGTAGAGGGCGCCGTGGCCGAGCACCGCGGCGACGAGCCGGCTCATCGGCTCCCACTCGTAGAGACGGCGCAGCGGCGAGTCGTGGGGGATGAGGTCGTAGGCCACCGCCTGCACCGCGTAGCGGCGCCAGGCCAGCCGGGGATGGTCGGGCGGCAGTGAGAAGTCCGGTAGCTCGAGATAGGCGGTGCCTTCGACCGACGAGGGGTGGGCCCGTCCGGCCAGGCGCTCGGCGTCGCGCTGGAGAGCCGTCACGCCGTCCGCCGTGACGAAGCCGGGGAGCTCGACGGCGCCCAGGTCGGCGAGCTGGGCGCGGGCGGCGGCGACCACCGCGGCGTAGGCCTCGCCGTCCGGCTCGAGCACGGGGTAGCCGTCGAGGTCGACGAGGTCCTCCGGTGCGAGCACCTCGGTCGTCACCGCCCACCCCCGCCCCGGTCGCCTCGTCCTCCGTGCACGTTCGCTCCTCGTTGGCGCCGGCCTCGCTCGGGACGGCCAACTTACCGGCTGTCGCGGCCACACCCGGTGGCTCGGCCAGCCGCACGGCGGGTCGGCTCACCGGGCTCCGGGACGACAGCAGGCCGGTCCGTAGGCTGAGCGGATGGCGGGCCGGATCCTCGTCGACGTGGCCCCGCTCAAGGAGAGCCGCCAGTTCCGGCTGCTCTTCGTGGCCGTGCTCGTCACCACGCTCGGCAGCCAGCTGACCGTGGTGGCCATCCCCTTCCAGATCTACGGCGAGACCCATTCGTCGCTGCAGGTGGGGCTGGTCAGCTTGGCCCAGCTGGTGCCACTCGTCGTCGGGGCGCTCATCGGCGGGTCGGTCGGCGACGTCGTCGACCGCCGCCGCCTCCTCCTGTGGTCCTCGGTCGGCCTCTCGCTCACGAGCACCGGGCTGGCCCTCAACGCCCTGCCCGCCCGCCCCTCGGTGCCCGTCGTCTACGTCGTGAGCGCCACCGCCGCCTTCCTCCTCGGGTTCTCCGATCCGGCCCGCACGGCAGCGGTCCCGAAGCTCGTCGGCGTGGCCCACCTGGCGGCGGCGTTCGCCTTCCTGCAGATCCTCTTCCAGGTCGGTTCCATCGTGGGCCCGGCGCTGTCGGGACAGCTGATCGAACACGTCGGGCTGCCCTTCGTCTACGGCATCGACGCCGTCACGTACCTCATGGCCATGGCCGTGATGGCGCTCATGGACCCCCTCCCGCCGATCGCCGGCGCCCGCCGGCCGGGCATCGGCTCGATCCTGGAGGGGATCCGCTTCCTGAAGGGACGCCAGCCCCTGCAGGGCGTCTACCTGATCGACATCAACGCCATGGTCTTCGGGATGCCCCGGGCCCTCTTCCCCGCCCTGTCGGTCCACGTCTTCGGGGGCGGGGCGAGCACGCTCGGCTACCTCTACGCCGCGCCCGGGGTGGGCGCCCTCATCGGCGCCACCGCCACCGGCTGGGTAGCCCGTCTCCGGCGCCAGGGGCTGGCGGTGATCGTCGCCGTGATCGTCTGGGGGGCCGCGGTCACGGTCTTCGGCTTCGTGCACGTGCTGTGGGTGTCCCTCGTCCTCTTGGCCGTGGCCGGGTGGGCCGACGTCGTCTCGGCGGTGCTGCGCAACACCATCCTGCAGACGACGATCCCCGACGAGTTCCGCAGCCGACTGTCGGCCATCCAGATGGCGGTGGTCACCGGAGGGCCGCGTCTCGGCGACCTCGAGTCCGGGGCGGTGGCCGCGCTCGTCGACGTGCAGTTCTCGATCGTCTCGGGCGGCCTCGCCTGCATCGTCGGCGCCTTCGTCCTCTCGTCCCTCCTGCCGGGCTTCCGGCGCTACCGCCGTGAGGACGTCCGGCCCGAAGCGCCGCCCCCGGTCGAGCCGTCCACCGGCTGAGCCCCGCCGGCCAACTGGCCGCACGCCGCGTCGATGCTCACGCCGCGGTTGGCCCGGACGGTGGCGTTCACCCGGGAGGCCCGGAGGGCCCGGCTGAACCGGCGCACACCCTCGGGCGGGGTGCCGCGCACCGGGTAGCCGGGGGTGGGGTTGAGCGGGATGAGGTTCACGTGGGCGGCGAGCGGACGGGCGAACGCCGCCAGCTCGTCGACGTCGGTCGCCCGGTCGTTGACGCCGTCGATGAGCGCCCACTCGAGGGAGAGCCGTCGCCCGGTCGCCGCCACGTAGTCCCGGCAGGCGCCGGCCAGGACGGCGAGCGGATAGCGCCGGTTGACCGGCACGAGCTCGTCGCGCAGCTCGTCGTTCGCCGCGTGGAGCGAGACCGCCAGGTTGACCGGGAGGGGCTCCTCGGCCAGCCGCCGGATGCCCGGGACGAGCCCGACGGTCGAGATCGTGAGGTGGCGGGCCGAGAGACCCATGGCCCCGTGGAGGCGGCCCACGGCGCCGAGCACCGCGTCGTAGTTGGCGAGCGGCTCACCCATGCCCATAAACACGACCCGGGAGAGCCGCCGCGGTCTGGCCGTCCGGGAGGCGAGGGCCACCTGCTCGACGATCTCGCCACTCGTGAGGTGGCGGGTGAAGCCGGCCTGCCCGGTGGCGCAGAACTGGCAGGCCATGGCGCAGCCGGCCTGGGTCGACACGCAGACGGTCACCCGGTCGGGGTAGGCCATGAGCACGGTCTCGACCCGGGCCCCGCCGTCCAGGGAGAGCAGCCACTTGACCGTGTCGCCGTCGTCGGCCTGCCGGCGATCGGCCTCGACGGGCGGCGGCGGCACCGCGGCCTCGAGGCTGGCGCGGAGGGCCGCCGGCAGCTCGGACATCTCGGCCGGCCGCGCCTGGCGGCGGTGGAGGCCCTCCCACACCTGGCGGACCCGGTAGGGCGGCTCACCGGCCAGGAGCACCGCCAGGTCCTCCGGGCTGAGGTCGTAGACGCTCCGGGCCATGCCTTGACGCTACGGGCCGAAGCGTCAACGCCTGACCGGCCGGGCCGGCGGGCCGTACCCAACAGATAGCGTCGAGGCGACCACAGGGGCCGGTGACGCCCCGATTGACCGAGAAGGAGCCCTTGACCGGTGAGCTCGACCGACGAGATGCCCGACCTCGAGATCCCCGAGCAGGTGCTCGCGGCCGTGCCGGAGTACGAGGCCGGCGAGGAGCCGGTGGTCATCGTCGACTTCCAGGGCCTCGTGCTCGGCCTCAACAAGGCGGCCGAGGCCTTCTTCGGGATGGAGACGGCGGACATGGCCGGCGAGTTCGTCGAGATGCTCGTGCCGCAGAAGAAGCGCTGGGGCCACCAGGCCTACCGGCGGGGTTACCTGGTCGAGCCCCGGGACCGGGAGATGGACCCGGGCCTCTACCCCGAGGCCGAGACGGCCGAGGGCGAGATCGTCCCGATCGTCGGCCGTCTCCAGCCGGTCTTCGTCGACGGGAAGCTCTTCGTCGCCGCCCACCTGCACCGGGACGACAGCCCCCGCCCGGAAGACTGAGCATGGGCGTCACCGGCGTCCACGCCCTCCTCTACTCGAGCGCCCCGGACGAGCTCCGGGCGGTGCTGCGGGAGGCGTTCGGGTGGCCCCACGTGGACGCCCACGACGGCTGGCTGATCTTCCGGCTCCCGCCGGGCGAGCTCGGGGTCCACCCGGCCGAGACCCCCCACCACGAGCTCAGCCTCATCTGCGACGACCTCCCGGCCACGATGGCCGAGCTCGCCGAGAAGGGCGTGGCCTTCCGGGGCGAGCCCGAGGACCGGGGTTTCGGGGTGGCGGTGACGATGCTGCTCCCAGGCGGGCTCGAGCTCCTCCTCTACGAGCCCAGGCACCCGACGGCCATCTGAGGCCGGGTGCCCCCGGCGGCCCGCCTCCCGTAGGCTCGGTGACACCGGCGCCGCGGAGGGGAAACCATGGCCATCGAGCTCACCCAACGGTACGAGCAGATCAGCTCCAAAGCCTACGAACACCCCGCCGATCGGGCCGCCACCTCGGCGCTCCGCTCCGTCCCGCTCCTCGACAAGGTCATCAAGCGACTCACCGACCTCGGCTACGAGCGACACCTGCGCCAGGTCCTGATGGGGAACGCCGTCAAGCTCGGCAACGACCAACTGCCCGACACGTGGCACCTCTACCAGCGCTGTATCGAGTGCCTCGACATGGAGACCACGCCACCCCTCTATGTGACCAACACGCCCGAGGTGAACGCCATGACGATCGGCGCCCGCACGCCGATCGTGCTCGTTCACTCGTCGCTCGTGAGCTCGTACGACGATGCGGAGATCCAGTCGGTGCTGGCTCACGAGGCCAGCCACGTGCTCTCCGAGCACGTCTACTACACGACGGCGCTCGTACTGCTCATCCAGTTCCTGCGAGGCGCGCTGCCCCGCTCCCTCGTCCTCGGCCTCCCCGTACGAGCGATGATCCTCGCTCTGCTCGAATGGCGCCGCGCCGCCGAGCTTTCGGCCGACCGGGCGAGCGCTCTCGTCATGGGCGATCCTCTCGAACCATGCCGGATGCTGATGCGGTTGGCCGGCGGGGCTCTCGAGGGCATGAGCTTCGAAGCGTTCATGCGTCAGTGCACCGAGTACCAGGACGAGGAGGACATCTTCTCCCGTCAGGCCCGGTTCCGCATAGAGCTCAGCATGACGCACCCCTTCGCGGTGCGACGGGTCCGCGAGCTCATCAGCTGGGTCCAGAGTGGCGACTTCGACCGCATCAAGTCCGGCGAGTACCCCCGACGCGGCCACGAGCCTCCGCCGTCTGCCGAATTCAACGCGGCGGTCATCCACTACCGCGAGCGGTTCCAGCGGTTCTTGGGGCGGACCGCTGACGACGTGCAGCGCCTCGGTCAGCAGTTGAGCGACTGGCTCAACCGCCGGAGCGGTACGGCCGACGACCAAGGCGACGACGACTGAAGGTCGCGACGAGGTGCGCGCCGCGCCTGACCATCACCCAGAGCAGGGGTTCGCGCTCGGTACGCTCGAGTCGTGTCGGTCCTCTTGGTCGCGCTCTCCCTTTCGCTCCTCGCCGTACTCAGTGCGCTCGTGACGCATCAGTTGGCCGAGAACAACCTGTTGGAGCATGGCTACACACCTTGGCAGCTGCCGCCACGCGTCTGGGGGGCGATCGGCTTCATTGCGCCGGTAGTCGGTGTCGGTGCCGTCCTCGTGGCCCGGGACACGACGCGGCTGCCGACCACCATGCCCGTTTGGATGACGAGTCCTCCGGCTTGGTTCCCCGACCCGAGCGGGCGCCACGCCTGGCGCTTCTGGGACGGGACCCGCTGGACCGAGCAGATCTCGACCGACGGCGTCACCGGGGGCACCGACCGGGTCGACGTCCACTAGGCGCATACTCCGAGCAGTGGGCCGGCCGGCCCGGCCAGACTGCACGTCCGGCAACCGACGGGAGAAGCCATGATCGCCGTGTACGTCAACCCGGAGAACCTGACCCTCGAGCTCTACCAGAAGGCCCACGAAGCCCTGGTCGCCTCGGGCGCCCCGGAGACGGGGCGGATCCACCATTCGTGCTTCGGCGAGCCCGACCGGCTGATGGTCTACGACATCTGGGACAGCCAGGCGGACTTCGACGCCTTCGCCGCCCACCTCGGGCCCATTCTGGAGCAACTCGGCGTCAAGATGGACCGGCCGCCCGACGTCATCCCGGTGGTGGCCGTCGACCAGTCGGCCTACACGAGCGAACCGGGCTGACCGCCTGACCTAGGAACTCCCGCGGGGTCAGTCCCCGGGGAGCTCCTGGAACGACCGGACCTCGACCGGTTCGCCGCAGGCCTCGGTGGCCTTGCCGGCCCAGTCGAGGGCCGACGCAAGGCCGTCCGCCTCGATCACCCAGACGCCACCGATGTGCTCTTTGCCCTCGACGAAGGGGCCGTCCGTCCGGAGGACCTTGCCGCCCTTGGCCCTCACCACCGAGGCGAGCTCGGGTGGCGTCAGCCCGCCGGCGAACACCCAGGCGCCGGAGTCCTGCAGCTCGGCGTTGAAACGGTCCACCCGCTCATAGGCGCTCTGCATCTCCTCGAGCGACCGCTGTGGGCTGCCCTCGACCATGTGCACGCTCAACAGGTACTGCGTCATGTCGCCTCCTCAGATGCTTCGTCGTTCCCGGCGCTCTGCCGTCATATCCCAGACGACGCCAGCCCCTGGGATCGACATTTCGTCCGTCCGAACCCCGGATGATGTGAGCTATTGACTGACTGAGTCAGTCAGTCAATAATGGAACCATGGCTCGGACCCCACCACGGGAACGACTCAGCGCTCTGGCCGAGGCGGCGACCAAGGTCTTCGGCCGGGTGGGCTACCGGGGGAGCCGCACGGCCGACGTGGCCAGGGAGGCCGGCATGTCGGCGGGCTCGGTGTTCACCTACGTGGAGAGCAAGGAGGCGCTCTTCCATCTCGTCTTCGCCCACGGGTTCGGCCTGTTCGCCGAGGAGCTGCCGCCCCTGCCCCTCCCCACACCGGCTCCGGGCGAGACCGTGGCCCTCATCGAGCGGGAGATGCGCAAGGTGCCGGTCCCGAAGATGCGGGTGGCCCTCGAGGAGAAGGACCCGCCCGACGTCGGCGACGAGCTCCGGGGCATCGTCCTCGAGCGCTACGCCATGCTCGAGCGACTGTGGCCGATGCTCGCGGTCATCGAGCGCTCCGCCGTCGACCTGCCCGACCTCGAGGCCTACTACTACGGCCGGGCCCGGCGGAGCCACCACGACCAGCTGGCCCGGTACCTCGAGATGCGGGCGGCCCGCGGCTACCTCCGCCCCACTCCCGACCCCCTCCTCACCGCCCGCATCGTCACCGAGTCGATCACCTGGTTCGCCTGGCACCGCCACGAGGGCCGTGACGCCCTCCTCTTCGACGACGACGTGGTGAGGGAAACGGTCGTCGAGTTCGTCTGCGCCGGCCTCCTGGAGCCGGCGCCGTGACGACGGGGCTCGCCGCTCCGACGACGCCCGTCGACGTCGAGGCGCCCGGGCGCCCGCCCCTCGCCCGGGGGCCGGTCCTCGGCATCGCCGCGGCGTTCGTCTTCCTGGAGCTGGCCGTCGCCGCCCGGTACGGCTTCCACCGGGACGAGCTCTACTTCCTGGCCTGCGCCCGCCACATGGCCTGGGGCTACGTCGACCAGCCCCCGTTCGTCCCCGCGGTGGCCTGGTTGGCCACCCACGTGTTCGGCACGACGGTCGTCGGGCTCCGCCTCCTGCCGGCGCTCTCCGGCGCCGCCGCCGTGGTGCTCACGGCGCTCATGGCCCGCGAGCTCGGCGGTGGACGGCAGGCCCAGTCGCTGGCGGCTCTCGCCGCCGCCACCTCGCCCCAGGTGCTCGCGGCGTCTCACCTGCTCTCGACGACCGCCTTCGACCTCTTCTTCTGGGCCGTCATCACCTTCGTCCTGCTCCGCCTGCTCCGAACCGCCGACGTGCGGCTGTGGCTGGTGCTCGGGGCCGCGGCCGGAGTGGGCCTCTTGAACAAGCTCAATGTGGCCTTCCTCCTCGCCGCGGTCGTCTTCGGCCTCCTCGTGGGCCGCCGTGGCCGGTTGCTCCTCTCGCCCTGGGCCGCGGCCGGGGCCGGCGTCACCCTCCTCCTGTGGGCGCCCAACATCGTCTGGAACGCCCAACACGACTGGGCGGCCGTCGCCATGCTGCGCAGCCTCCACCACGAGAACGGGGGACTGGGCGCGGTGATCGGCTTCATCCCCTCCCAGGCGCTGGTCGTGGGCCCGGTGCTGATCGTCTTCTGGCTGGCCGGCCTGCGACGGCTGCTGCGCTCCGGGCCGGGCCGGCCCCTGGGCCTGGCCTACCTCTTCCTCCTCGTGCTCTTCACCCTGAGCGGCGCCAAGGCCTACTACCTGGCCGGTATGTACTTCGCCCTGTTCGCCGGGGGCGGGGTGTGGGCCGAGGACCGACTGGCCCACAAGCAGCCGCCCGGACGGCTCCGCGGCTGGGTCGCCCTCATGGTCGCCGGCGCGCTGGTGGCGATACCGCTCACGCTCCCGGTCCTCCCCGAGAGCCTCCTCCCGAAGGGCTCGTGGGAGGGCAACATCAACAAGGACCTGAGCGCCACTGTCGGCTGGCCACGCTTCGTGCAGCAGGTGGCCCGGGTGGCGGGGACGCTCCCGCCCGACCAACGGGCCGACCTGGTCGTCTTCGCCGGCGACTACGGGGCGGCGGGGGCGGTCGACCTCTACGGCGCCCGCTACGGGCTGCCCCACGCCATCAGCGGGCACAATTCCTACTGGTGGTGGGGCCCGGCCGGGGCGAAAGACGGCGCCACGACGATCGCCGTCGATCTGCCCCGGTCCTACCTGCTCACGATCTTCTCGCAGGTGACCCCGGCGGGCACGGTGACCTCGCCGGGCGGTGTCTGGACCGAAGAGCGCGGCGACCCCATCTGGATCTGCCGCGGCCAGAAGGTGACCTGGCCGGCCGCCTGGCCAGCCGCCCGCCACTACGGCTGATACCCGTCGCGCCAAGCCGCCCACCGGGCGAGCGGACGACCGCAGCCCTTCTTACTCACCGTGCGCATGATGTCGAGGTTGGTGATCTCACCCACCTCGACGCTCCCGCCGACGGCGAGGACGGGGCAGCCCTTGGCGAGGCTGCGCGGCGACGTGTCCTTCCGACTGCTCCCCGACCCGAACCGGGGGCTCGGTGGTCGTCGCGCACCGCGACCGGCTCGGACGTACGAACACAGGGTTGGTCGAAGCTGCACTCGCCGCGGCGGGCTGCCGGCTCGTGGCGCTCGACGAAGGCGAGGTGACCGACGATCTGGTCCAAGGCATGGTCGAGGTGATCATTTCGTTCTGCGCACGACTCTCTGGCCGGCCTTCGGCACGCAACCGGGCAGTAGACGGTACTGCGCTGTGCCGAGCGGGACGTGGGGCCACGTTCGGTTGTCACAGCCAACGCCGAGAACGGGCAACGATGAAGGGACGCTCGGGCACCGAGAAGACCTTGCCGTCGAACCCGGCAGCGCGCCTCCATATCGTCCTCAAAGGTCTCCCCCGGCTCGGTCGACCTTGGACCCGGGCCGATGTGCGCAGGATGGGCGCCGTTAGCCGGCGTGGTGTGGCGACGAGGACGGCCGGTGGTCCCTTGTGATGCGGACGATCGGTCTCCCGTTTGTCGTTGCCCCGCCCTGCGGTGCCCGGGTGCGCACGCGGCTGGTGGTCTCGGTCGCTGACGCAGACGTCCTGGTCGCGGTCGGCAAGCACCTCGGCTCTCTGGCCGGCGCCGACCTCGCCCGCCGGTGCGGCCAGGGCCGGCTCGACCATGCCGGCCGGGCGGCGTCGCGGCGGGACCGAAAGCGCGACCTCACTTCGGCGAGCTCCTCGCGCTGGGCGGGAACCATCACGAGGACCTCCGAGGACACTTTCCAACTCGCTCTGCGCAACCTCGTGGCCGAGGAGCGGAGCCTTCGGGCCCGCAGCCGTCGGATCCGCCGGCGACTGGCAGTCCCGGTGGGCGGTCGCCGGGGCCAGCTCGCCGGGTTCGCCACGCCAGCCGAGCACTTCGAGAAGCGTCGCCGGCTCCAGGTCCTCGAGCGCCGCCTGGTCAGGGTCGAAGAACGCCTCGAGGTGGGCCGGGTTTCGGTCTGCCGGGGCGGCCGTCGGCTGGCTCGGGTGCGCCAGCACCTCAACGACGCCGGGCTCGACGACGACACCTGGCGTCAGCTGTGGGACGCCAGGCGCCTGTTCCTCACCGCCGACGGCGAGGCCGACAAGGCCTGGGGCAACGAGACGATCCGCTTCCATCCCGAGGAGTCCTGGCTCGAGTTGCGCCTACCCACCGCCCTCGCCCATCTCGCCAATCGGCCGCACCACCGCTACCGGCTGAGCTGCCCGGTGACCTTCTCCTACCGGGGCGAGGAGGTGGCGGCCCAAGCGGCGAGCGGAGCGATCCGTTACGACATCTGCTTCGACCCGAAGAGGCGACGGTGGTACCTCGACGCCAGCTGGAAGAGAGCTGGGTCCCCGGGGGCGATCCTCGACCTGGCCGAGCTCCGTCGACGCCCCGTCCTCGCCGTCGACCTCAACGCCGGCCATCTGGCCGCCCTCGTGCTCGACCCTTGCGGCAACCCGCTCGGGCGACCTTCCAGCATCGCCCTGGAGCTCGACGGCCTGCCGGCGTCGCAGCGCGACGGGCTCCTGCGGGCGGCGATCTCTGACGTGCTGAAGGTCGCGCTCGACCAGGGCTGTTCGGCCATCGTCATCGAGGACCTCGACTTCGCCGACGCCCGGGAGGCCGGGCGTGAGAACACCGGCCGGCGGCCCTCCCGGGGCCGGCCCGGCCGACGGTTCCGAAGGTGCGTGGCCGGGATCCCCACCGCCCGATTCCGCGCCCGGCTGGTGCAGATGGCGACTAACCGGGCGCTGAGCGTCGTCGCCGTCGATCCGGCCTACACCTCGCAGTGGGGTGCCGAGCACTGGCTCGCCGCCCTCAAGCAGATCTCGCCGACGGCGACCGGCCACCATGCGGCGGCCCTCGTCATCGGCAGACGCGGGCTCGGACAGCGAGCACGGCGCCGGGGAGGGTGTGCCTCGAACCCACCAGAGGATGGGTCCGAGAGAGCTACCGACTCCGCCGTGTGGGCCGCACCGGCATCGACCGGCCTGTCCGCGACGCGCACGAGGGAGCCCGGGAGCCGAGGGACCCGAGGGCAGCCGCACCCGCGGCGCAAGACCCGACCGGCCTCGAGGGCATCCCCGGACGACCAGGATGGCGAAGACCGTTCGCGCCATCCCGAATTGGCGATGTCTTCTTCGCTACTTCGTTGAGGAACGGTGCGGTAGGCGAGCAGCTTCGCTGGCTTCTCTCGTGCCCGACGGCCCCTTGCGGGGCGCTGCCAGGACGACGAGCGGGCGCCGGCCGGATCGACACGCAGCCGCGCCCTGGAGCGCCTACATGTTCTTCATGTTGTCGAAGCGGGCGTACTGGCTGAGGAAGGCGAGGTGGAGGGAGCCGGTGCGGCCGTTGCGGTGCTTGGCCACGATGACTTCGGCCATGCCCCGGCGGTCGAGCGGCGTCTCGGGGTCGTACTGCTCCTCTCGGTACAAGAAGATGACGACGTCGGCGTCCTGCTCGAGCGAGCCCGACTCCCGCAGGTCCGACAACATCGGTCGCTTGTCCTGGCGGGCCTCGAGGCCCCGGGAGAGCTGGGAGAGGGCCACGACCGGCACCTCGAGCTCGCGGGCCAGGATCTTCAGGCCCCGGCTGATCTCGGCCACCTCGACCTGGCGGTTCTCGGCCCGTTGGCGGCCGGTCATCAGCTGGAGGTAGTCGACCACGACGAGGCCGAGCTCGCCCTCGCTCTGCTTCAGCCGCCGGGCCCTCGCCCGGATGTCCATGACCGTCAGGTTCGGGTTGTCGTCGATGTAGATCGGCGCGTCGGAGAGCCGGCTGATGGCGTGGCTGACCTTCTCCCAGTCCGGCTCGTGCAGCCGGCCGATGCGCAGCCGGTGGGCGTCGACAAGGGCCTCCGAGGAGAGCAGCCGCTGCGTCAGTTCGATGTGGCCCATCTCAAGCGAGAAGAGGAGCACCGGTCGCCGCTCGACGACGCCGGCGTGGGCCACCATGCCGAGGGCGAAGCTCGTCTTGCCCATCGACGGACGGGCGCCCACGATCGTGAGGCTGGCCGGCTGGAGCCCGGCGAGCATCTCGTCGAGGTCGAGGTACCCGGTGCGCAGACCGGTGACGGTGTCGTTGCCCTCCGCCAGCTGCTCGATGCGGTCGAGGCTCGGGCCGAGGAGGTCGCGGAGCGGCTGGATCGACTCGGTGACCCGCCGCTGGGCCACGTCGAAGACGAGGGTCTCGGCGCGGTCGAGGGCGGCCGAGACGTCGTCGGGCGCGCTGAAGCCGAGGTCGGCGATCTCTCCGGCCACCCCCACGAGGCGCCGCAGGAGGGCGTGCTCCTCGACGATGCGGGCGTAGTGGAGGGCGTTGGCGATCGACGGCGTGTTGGCCTGGAGCGAGACGAGGTAGCTCGGGTCCCCCACGGACTCGAGCAGCCCACGCCGGCGCAGCTCGTCGGTCACCGTCACCACGTCGACGGGCTCGCCCCGGCCGTAGAGGGACAGGATGGCGTCGAAGATGTGGCCGTGCGCCGGCTTGTAGAAGTCACCGGCGTCGCACGTCTCGATGGCCGCCGAAGTGGCGTCGCTCGAGAGGAGCATGGCCCCGAGCAGGGATTCCTCGGCTTCGAGGTTGTGCGGCGGGACGCGCTGGGCCGCGGCGGCGGGCCGGATGGGGCGGGGGCGGGACTCTTCGAAGGCCTGAACCATGGGCTCCCCTACCGTGACTGAGGGGGGCTGGGGTTGGGAAGGGGTGGAACCTGGGGATTTCGCTGACGTTCTTCCTGGTCGGGGTTGTGGCCGAGACTGTGGATACACGGTGGACGGACGGGGCGTCCTGGGGAGGACGCCTCGGGGCCCGACGAGGGAACGGTCGGCCCGGACGTCATGGGGCCACAGGATGACGTGTGGGTGTCGAATCAGCCCCCTGAACAGGGGCCTTCCGGCCGGGTCAGCCGGCGGCGACGACCTCGACGGTGAGCTCCGCGCTCACCCCGTCGTGGAGGTCCACCCGCACGCTCTGGCTCCCGACCTCTTTGATGGGCTCCTCCAGGACCAGTGCGTGGCGATCAAGCTCGACCCCCTTCTGCGCAGCCACCGCCTCGACCACCTCGGCCGCCGAGACCGATCCGAAGAGTCGGCCGGTCGAGCCGGCCCGGGCGGTGATCGTCACCGTCGCACCGGCGAGCACCTGAGCCTTCGCCTCCGCCGCCTCGTGGTCCTGCGCGACCCGCAGGTCGCGGGCCCGGCGCATCGACGCGGCCTGGGACGCGATGCCGTCAGTGGCCACGATGGCCTGGCCGTGGGGCAGGAGGTAGTTGCGGGCGAAGCCGCCGGCCACCTCCACGATGTCGCCGCGCCGGCCCACGCCCTCCACGTCGTCCCGCAGCACGACCCGCATCAGGCCTCCTCGCCCTCCGGCTCGTCGGCCGCGTCGTCGGCGGCCTCGACCACCGCGTCACCAGCCTCGAGGGCGGTCTCGTCGGTCGCCTCACCGGCGAGTTCCCCGTCGGCGGGCGTCACCTCGTCGCCGGCCGCCTCGGCCGCCGGCGCCCCGCGCTCCGGGGCCGGGCCCCGGTCACGCCCGTCACGCCCCTCGCGCCCGTCACGCCCGTCGCGTCCGTCGCGTCCGTCACGGCCGTCGCGTCCCCGCCCGCGCCCGCCGGGCCGCTCGGTCACCGTGCGCTGGGTGTAGGGCAGGAGGACCAGCTCGCGGGCGGTCTTGATCGCCACCGCGATGTCCCGCTGGTGCTGGGCGCAGTTGCCCGTGACCCGGCGCGAACGGATCTTGCCCCGGTCGCTCATGTACTTGCGGAGGAGCGAGACGTCCTTGTAGTCGACCCACGCCACGTGGTCGCGGCAGAGGGCGCAGGGCTTCTTTTTGATCCGCCGGTTGAGGTCCTTCGGGGCCCGTCGGGTCCCGCCCCGGTAATTGCTGCGTGCCATGTCAGAAAGGCTCCTCGTCGAAGCCGTAGCCCGTGCCCGGCTCTTCGGTCCGCGGCGGAGGAGCGCTCGAGCCGCCGCCACCGCCGCCGCCACCGCCTCGGCCGCCGCCCCGGCCGCCGTCGCTCGGGCCGCGTCGGTCGTTCTTCGTGATCTGGACGGTGGCCCAGCGCAGCGACGGCCCGATCTCGTCCGCCACCACCTCGACCTTCGAGCGGCGGTCGCCGTCGGGCGTCTCCCAGCTGCGCTGCTCGAGCCGGCCGGTGACCACCACCCGCGAGCCACGGGTGAGGCTCTCGCTCACGTTCTCGGCCATGTCGCGCCAGCAGACGACGTCGAAGAAGCTCGTCGCCTCCTCCCACTCCTGGGTCTGGCGGTTCTGCCAGCGACGGTTGACCGCCAGGCCGAAGCTGGCCGTCGGCTGGCCGGTGTTGGTGAACCGCAGCTCGGGGTCGCGGGTGATGTTGCCCACGAGGGTCACCGTGTTGTCCGCCATCGCTTACCTCCTCTGCCCGGTCGGCATCAGCCGGCCGCCTGCTCGGTGGACGCGGCGGCCGCCGCGGCCTGCCGCCGACCCGCCACTTCTGGGGGGACCTGAACGATCTTGTGGCGGACCACCTCGTCGGCCAGCTTCAGCATGCGGTCGAGCTCGCTCACGAAGGAAGGTTCGGCGTTGAACTCCACCAGGACGTAGTAGCCCTCGCGACGGTGGTTCACCTCGTAGGCGAAGGTCCGCCGGCCCCAGCGGTCGATGGCGCCGGGGTTGCCGCCGCCGTTGCGAATCGTTTCGACCACCCGGTCGACCACGGCCTGGATGGCCTGGGGGTCGACCGTCACGTCGAAGATGATCATGACTTCGTACGGCCGCATGTGCGGCCACCTCCCTTCGGACCGGACGATCTTGCCCGGGCCCCTCGCGGGGCAGGGGGGACGGACAGCGCCCGTCCCGAATGCCAGCGAGTCATGGTACAGGTCCCGCAGCGGTCGCCGTCCCCGGGCGTCATTGCCCTGCTGAAAATGGGTATCGGTGACCGGCCTGGAGCTCCACGTGCCCTCTTTGCCGCTCAACGCCATCGCCACCATCTCCAGGCCGAGGTGGGCGGTTGACTCGCAGCCTCCCAGCCGCCTCGAGTGGGGCTGGAGCCTGTTCCCCCTGGGGCCCGGCTTCCACCGACTCCGCTGCTATCTCATCGTGCTGGGCCGGGGTCGGTGGGGAGACGCGACCGACCGGGTCCGGATCCCCGAGGGGCCGGTCGTGCGCCTGCGTTGGTCGCCACACGCCCTGGAGCCTGGACCGAATTCGGGCCCGCTGGGCCGGGCTGACGCCGAGCCCTAGGTTTCGGACACTGCGTCGAGGGCCTGCTCCAGCTCGCGGGACGCGTGGTAGCTCTCGCCGTCGGCCGGGAAGTCCCCGTGCCGCACGTCGGCGGCGAAGGCGCCCACCGCGGCCACCGCGGCCTGGTGCAGGTCGGCGTACTGGCGCACGAACTTGGGCCGGTGGCCCGAAGACAGCCCGAGCAGGTCGTGGAAGACGAGCACCTGCCCGTCGCACGAGGGACCGGCCCCGATGCCGATGGTCGGGACGTCCACCGATTCGGTGACCCGGGCGGCCACGACGTCGGGCATCCCCTCGAGCACGAGGCCGAAGCAACCGGCGGCGGCGAGGGCTTTGGCCGCGTCGAGCACCGCCTGGGCGGCATCGGCGCTCCGCGCCTGCACCTGGTAGCCGCCCATGGCGAGCACCGACTGGGGTGTGAGCCCGAGGTGCCCCATGACCGGGATCTCCGCCCGGATGATGGCCTCCACCACCGGGAGGCGGGCCCGCCCCCCTTCGAGCTTGACCGCCCCGGCCCCGGCCCGGACGAGCGTGGCCGCGTTGCGCACCGCCTCGTCGACGCTCAGGTGGTAGCTCATCCACGGCAGGTCGCCGAGCACGAGGGCGCGGGGCTTGGCCCGGGCCACCGCGGCCACGTGCCGGGCCATGTCGTCCATCGTGACGTGGAGGGTGTCCTCGTAGCCGAGCACGTTGTTGGCCACCGAGTCGCCCACGAGGATGATGTCGACGCCCGCCTCGTCGACGATGCGGGCCGACGGCGCGTCGTAGGCCGTAACCATGACGAGCGGCTCGCCGCCCCGGTGACGCTTGCGCTCCCGGACGGACGGAACCGCCACCGGCTTGGTGCTCACCGGCGCCCTGTCGCCCGGGCGCTCCGACCACCGGCCGGGTACTTCCGGGTCAGGTGGTGCCAGCCGCAGCCCGGGCACACCTCGACGTCGTAACACAGGACCGGCTCGTCCCGGCGGCGCAGCTGGTTCAGCTCCCGGGCGCTCCCCGGGCACCGCCCCCCCGGCGGGAGGCGGGCACCGAACACGTAGGTCACGGCCACCGTCACCGCCTCCTCGCAGATCGGGCAGTCCTCCCCGGTCGCCGTGCCCACGTTGCGGGCCGCCCGGAGCAGCTCGGGATGGGCGTCACAGACGTCGACCCGGGTGAGGCGACCCCGGCGGACGTCCTCCACCACGGCGTTGCGGGCCAGGCGGTACTCGACCCGCGCCTGGCCGTCCGGGGGCTCGGTGGTATCCGACGCCTTGGGCCGGCCTGCGCTCACGGGGGACAGGCTATAGGTCGCCACCCGGCGCGACCCTCCTCCCGGCGGTCCTTTTTTCGGCCATCCTGGGCACGGCCGGCCGTCGATTGACTTGGCGCCGCTATATCGAATCGATATAGTATGACCCGTGCTGGACATGGCGATCCTCGGTCTGCTGGAGGAGCAGGAGCTCCACGGCTACGAGGTCCGCAGACAGCTGCGCGACCACCTCGGCCTCCTGGCCAACGTGTCGTTCGGCTCGCTCTACCCCGCCCTCTCCCGGCTCGAGCGGGCCGGCGCGGTCGAGGCGGTCGACGCCCCCGCGGGCGCCGGACCGGCTCCGGCCCCACCGCCCCCGACCGGGTCGCTCTCGGGCGAGTGGGCGGTGCTGCGGGCCCGGCGCCACGCCGGCGGACGGGCTCGCAAGTCCCGCAAGGTGTACCGCATCACCCCCTCGGGGCGGCAGCTCTTCGCCGAGCTCCTCGCCGGCGGGGGCGGGGCCGACGACGCCCGGAGCTTCGGGCTGCGCCTGGCCTTCGCCCGCCACCTGGCGCCGGGTGCCCGCCTCGCCCTCCTCGAGCGCCGGCGGGCCCAGCTCGTCCAGCGGCTCGCCGAGGTCGAGACGACGAGCGGCGAGACCCAGCTGGACGTCTACGCCCGCTCGGTCGTCGAGCACACGGCCGAAGGGGTGGCGCGCGACATCGCCTGGCTCGACCGGCTCATCGAAGCCGAGCGGGCCGCGAGCGGACCGGCCCAGGGAGCCGGCCCGGCAGACCCCGAGGGTTCGTCCGTTGCCGCGGTGGCCACGTCGGCCGCCGGCGGTGGCGCCCCGAGCGAACAGCGCCCCGCCCGCCGGGGCCGGAAGGAGAAAGTCCGATGAAGAAGGTGCGCGTGGCCATCGCCGGCGTCGGCAACTGCGCGAGCTCCCTCATGCAGGGGGTCTCGTTCTACCGGGACGCCCCACCGGACGAGATCGTCCCCGGCCTGATGCACGTGGTCCTCGGCGGCTACCACGTGGGCGACCTCGAGGCGGTGGCCGCCTTCGACGTCGACGCGGCCAAGGTGGGCACCGACCTCGGCAAGGCCATCTTCGCCGGGCAGAACAACACGATCCGCTTTGCCGAGGTGGGCGAGCTCGGGGTGACCGTCCAGCGCGGCCCCACGCTCGACGGCCTCGGCCGTTACTACCGGGAGACGATCGAGGAGTCGCCGGCCGCCCCGGTCGACGTGGCCGAGGCGCTGCGGGACGCCCGGGCGCACGTGCTCGTGGCCTACCTGCCCGTCGGCTCCGAGGAGGCTCAGCGCTACTACGCCGAGGCCGCCCTCGACGCCGGGGTGGCCTTCGTGAACGCCATCCCGGTCTTCATCGCCTCGGACCCCGCCTGGGCCAGGCGCTTCGCCGAGGCCGGCGTCCCCATCATCGGCGACGACATCAAGAGCCAGGTGGGCTCGACCATCGTCCACCGGGTGCTCACCCGGCTCTTCGAGGACCGGGGCCTCGCCCTCGACCACACCTACCAGCTCAACGTGGGCGGCAACATGGACTTCCGCAACATGTTGGAGCGCGAGCGCCTCGAGTCGAAGAAGGTCTCGAAGACCCAGGCCGTGACGAGCCAGATCGAGCACACCCCGCTCCCCGACGACGACATCCACATCGGCCCCTCGGACCACGTGCCGTGGCTGGCCGACCGCAAGTGGGCCTACATCCGGATGGAAGGCCGCAACTTCGGGGACGTACCCCTCAACCTGGAGCTCAAGCTCGAGGTGTGGGACTCACCGAACTCGGCCGGCGTCATCATCGACGCGGTGCGCTGCGCCAAGCTGGCCCTCGACTGGGGCATCGGCGGGCCACTCGTCGGTCCTTCCGCCTACTTCATGAAGTCCCCGCCGGTCCAGTACCACGACGACGAGGCCCAGCGCCTCGTGGAGGAGTTCGCGGCGAACGGCACCAACTCGACCTGGCCGCACGAGTAGTCGGTCGGCGGTCACGGAGCCGCGCCCGACCGCTCCTTCCACCAGGCGTCGAGGCGACGGCCGGCCTCCTCCTCGCCGAGGGGACCTTCCTCCATCCGCAGCTCAAGGAGGAACTCGAGGGCGTCCCCGACGACCGGGCCGGGCGGCACGCCGAGACGCGTCATGACCTGGTGGCCGTCGAGGTCGGGCCGGATGGCGTCGAGCGCCTCCCGCTCGGCCAGCTCGGCGGTGCGCCGCTCGAGCTCGTCCATGCGCCGCTCGAGGGCCCGGGCCTTGGCCGCGTTGCGGGTCGTGCAGTCGGAGCGGGTGAGCTCGTTCAGCCGATCGAGGAGCGGCCCAGCGTCGCGGACGTAGCGCCGCACCGCCGAGTCGGTCCAGCCCATGCGGTAGGTGTGGAAGCGCAGGTGCAGCTCGACGAGGCGCACCACGACGTCGACGTCGTCGTTCGAGTAGCGGAGGGCCTCCATGCGGTGCCTGGTCATGCGGGCCCCCACCACCTCGTGGTGGTGGAAGGTCACGCCACCGGGCGCGAAGGCCCGGGTCCGCGGCTTGCCAACGTCGTGGAAGAGGGCGGCCAACCGGAGCAGGCGGTCGGGCGAGGTCTTGTCGACGACGGCGAGGGTGTGCGCGAGGACGTCCTTGTGCCTGTGGATCGGGTCCTGCTCCAGGGCCAACCCCGGGAGCTCGGGCAGGAACTCGTCGGCCAGCCCGGTGCGCACGACGAACCACAGGGCCACCGACGGACGCGGGAGGACGACGATGCGGTCGAGCTCGTCGCGGATGCGCTCGGCCGAGATGATCGACAGGCGTTCGTGCCCGCGCACGACGGCCTCGACGAGCTCGGCGTCCGGCTCGAGCCCGTAGGCGGCATGGAAGCGGGCCGCCCGGAGCATGCGCAGCGGGTCGTCGCCGAAGGACACGTCGGGGTCGAGCGGCGTGCGCAGTCGGTGACCGGCGAGATCGATGCGACCGTCGAAAGGGTCGAGGAGCGTCAGCTCAGGCAACTGGAGCGCCATGGCGTTCACCGTGAAGTCCCGACGCGACAGATCGGCCTCGATGTCGTCGCCGAACGTCACGTCGGGCTTGCGCGAGTCCGGCCGGTAGACCTCGGCCCGATGGGTGGTGATCTCGTAGCGGTGCCCGCCGCGGCGGGCACCGATCGTCCCGAACCGCTTCCCCTGGGTCCAGACGGCGTCGGCCCACCCGGCCACGAGGCGCTCGATCTCGTCGGGCCGGGCCTCGGTCGTGAGATCGAGGTCGGGCGGTCCGTCGGCCCCCTCGAGCGGCCGCTCGAGCAACGCGTCGCGGACCGAGCCCCCGACGAGATAGAGCCGGTAACCGGCTGCTTCGAAGCGCTCGGCCAGCGACGAGGTGGCCTGGACCAGGGGGCCGAAACGTTCGGGAATGGTGCTGCCGAGCACCAGCCCAACGGTAGTCCGCCCAGGTGAGGGCACCCGCACCCGGTAGCGTTTCCTGGTGACCATGAGGTGCGCCCGGATCGCGGCGGCGCTCGCGTCCGCGCTGCTCGCCGCTCTCTTCACCACGGTCGTGGGCCTGCCGGCCGCGGGGGCCGACGTGGCCGCCGCGCCCGGTGGGTCGCTCCAGCTGCTCTCGCAGTCGCCCTACGTCACCACCGCGTCGCCGCGCTTCGACCTCGAGGTGCGCACGACCACGTCGGTCCCGGCCGCCCGAAAGTCGCTCCAGCTCACCCTCTACGACCGGCTGCTCACCCGGACCGGCTTCGAGGCGGCCCTCGCCAACCCGACGGGCGGTGTCCTCGAACGCCTGGCGCCGGTCGCGCTCTCCTCACTGTCGCCCGGTCCGAACGGCGGGTCGCTCTTGAGCCTGCCAGTGGAGACCACGGCCCCGGGCGGCGGCGCAGCGCCCGCGCTCCACCTCGACTGCAGCGCGGACTGTCCCGGCGTCTACCCGCTCGCCGTGGAGCTCGTCGGCCCCGGGGGCGAGCTCGGGCGCTTCACGACGTTCGTGACGTTCGCCGGCGGGGCGGCCGCCGACCCGTTGCACGTGGCGGTGGTCCTCCCGTTCGGGGCGCCGGTGCGGCTCACCGGGCGAACCGACCCGAGCGAGAGCTTCTGGCCCCTCCCGTCCTCCACCGTCTCGCGGCTCCGCGGGCTGGCCCAGGTGCTCCGCGCCGCGCCCGTCCCCGTGACGCTCGACGTGGTGCCGGCCACCCTCCAGGCCCTGGCGGCCGACCGTTCCCCGGCGGCCCGGGCGGCGCTCGACGAGCTGGGCCCGCTCGACCAGCCGGCCGGGCTGCGGCAGTTCCCGGCGCCCTCCTACGTGCCGATCGACCTCAACGCCCTGGCCGGCTCGGGCCTCGGGGGCGAGGTGAAGGCCCAGGTGGGCAAGGGCTCGGCCGTGCTGTCGGGAGTCCTCCCGCCGGCGCGGGGGACGTGGGTGGTCGACGGCGGCGTGGGCACGGGGCTCGCCCGGGGCCTTCCCCTCGTCGGCGCCACCCAGGTGGTCGTGCCCGAGGGCCGGCTGGCTGCCAGCGGCACGAACACCTGGACCCAGACCTTCCAGCTCTCCTTCGGCCGAGGGGCGGACGTCACCGCGGCGGCCGCCGACACCGAGCTCACGAACCAGTTCGCCGCCCACCCCGGCGACCCGGTGCTGGCGGCCAACCAGCTGCTGGCCGACCTGGCCTTCGTCTTCTTCGAGGACCCCGGCGAAAGCGGGCGCGGGGTGGTCGCCGCGCCCCCGGCCGGTTGGACGGCCGGCCCCGCCTTCGTGCGGGCCCTCCTGGCCGGCCTCGGGGGCAACCCGGTCGTCACCCCGGTCACCCTCGACACCTTCTTCTCCTCGGTGCCCACCGGGACCAACGGCGCCCCGAGCACCCGGCGTCTCTCGTCGGGGGGCACCGGGCCGGTGCTGCCGGTCCCGCTGCGGCAGGCCATCGTCACCGCCCGGCTGCGCCTGTCGTCGTTCGACTCGGCCGTGGTCGGGGCGCCGGTGCTCCTGAGCCAGTTCGACAACCTGCTGCTCGCGTCGGAGTCGAGCGAGCGCTCCCCGACCGGTCAGTCGGCGGGGGTGGCCGCCTTCGAGCGGTCCCTCGAGGCGCAGCTGTCCCTCCTCCAGCTGGCCACCGAGCGGACGATCACGCTCACCTCGAGGACCGGCGAGATCCCGGTCACGATCCTCTCAAGCGCCCCCTACGACGTGCAGGGCACCCTCACGCTCGTGAGCGACAAGCTCCAGTTCGCCGGCTCGAGCGGCCATTCGTCGTTCGCCTTCACCGCCGACCACGCCTCCAACTCGGTGCGGGTCCAGGTCACGGCGCGGACCTCGGGCGACCTCCCCCTCGACGTCACGTTCAGCGCGCCGCGGGGCGGCCTCGTGATCGCCCACGGCTCGCTCACCGTGCGGTCGACGGCCACGTCGCTCGTGGGCATCGTCCTCACGCTCGTGGCCGCGGTGGTCCTGCTGGCCTGGTGGGCCCGTACCTGGCGGAAGGGCCGGCGGGCCCGCCACGCCGCCCGGGCCCGCCCGACGGGGGCCGACGGCGGAGCGCCCCCCTCCCCCGTCTCGGCCGGCGCCGGTGCCCGGTCGGGCGGCGGAGACGGCGGCGGGTAGATGAGCGAGCTCGTCGGGGCCTCGGCCGACCCGGCCACCCCGCCGGGGAGCGAGGGCGGGGTCGTCGGCGGCCCTGGGGGCGGGGGCTACGGCCTGACCGAGAGCATGCGGCGGGCCACGGCCTGGATGGCCCTCGGCACCGCCCTTTCCCGGCTGAGCGGCGTCGGTCGGATCCTCGCCCTCGCCTACGCCCTCGGCCTCACCCACCTGGCCGACAGCTACAACCTGGCCAACACCGCCCCCAACATGCTCTACGACATCGTGCTCGGCGGGGTGCTGTCGGCCACGTTCATCCCGGTCTTCGTCGACCGGCTGACCAAGCGCAGCGAGCGCGAGGCCTGGCGGGCCATCTCTTCGGTCGTCACGGTGTCGGTCGTCCTCCTCGTCACGGCCACGGTGGCCCTCTGGTTCTGTGCCCCGGCCATCATCGACGCCCTCACCGTCCTCGGCCATGGCCACCTCCTGCCGGCCACCCTCGAGAGCGAGCGGGCCGTCGCCACGACCCTCCTGCGCTGGTTCGTCCCCCAGGTGGCCTTCTACGGGCTCATCAGCCTGGCCACCGCCCTCCTCAACACGCAGCGTCGTTTCATCGCCCCGATGTGGGTGCCGATCGCCAACAACGTCGTCTGCATCGCCGTGCTCCTCTGGTTCCACACGGTGACGGAGCGGCCGTCCCTCGTCGGCGCTCAGCTCCACCCGAACCAGCTCGTGCTGCTCGGCCTCGGCACCACCCTCGGCGTGGCCGTCCAGGCGCTCCTCCTCCTGCCGAGCCTCGGCCGGGCCCACCTCCGGCTGCGCTGGCGCTTCGACCCGCTCCACGAGGCGGTGCGCACGGTCTTCCGGCTCGGCGCGTGGACCTTCGGCTTCGTCGTCTCGAACCAGGTGGCGCTCTTCGTGGTGCTCGCCCTCGCCGTCTCGACGGGCGGCCGGGCCCCGGTGTCGTCCTACACGTACGCCTACACGTTCTTCCAGATGCCCTACGCCGTCGTCGCGGTGTCGGTGATGAGCGCGGTCACCCCCGACCTGGCCGAGCGGTGGTCGACGGGCGACCAGGGGGCCTTCCGCCGCCGGCTGGCCGGCGGTCTGCGGGCGGTGCTCGGCATCATCCTCCCCGCGGCGATGGGCATGCTCCTCCTGGCCAAGCCGACCGTGGCCCTCCTCCTCGGGCACGGGGCGAGCAGTGCCGCGTCGACGTCGACCACCGGTTCGGCGCTGGCCCTCTTCTCGCTCGGGCTGCCCGGGTTCTGCACCTTCCTCTACGTGGTGCGGGTCCTCCAGGCCATGCAGCGCACCCGGGTGGCCTTCTGGCTCTACCTCGTCGAGAACGGGCTCAACGTGGCCCTCGCCGTGGCCCTCGTCCACCCCCTCGGCGTCCGGGGCCTCGCCCTCTCCCTCTCGATCGCCTACAGCGTGGCCGCCCTCGTCGGCCTGGCCGTGCTGCGCCACTGGCTCGGCCGCCTCGGGAGCCCCCGGGTGTGGGCGCCGCTCCGGCGGGTGGCGGTGGCCACGCTCGTCATGGGCGCGGTGGTGCTGGTCGTGTCCAACATCTCGGGGGCCACCCACGGCCCGGCGCTGCTCGCCCGGGTGGTCGGCTCGATCGTGGTCGGTGTCGTCGTGTTCGCCGCCACGATCGGCTTCCTCGGGCACCGGGCCGAACGGCGGCCCCCGCCGTCGTCGGGCCGCCGCGGCGACCCGCCGCGGGGACCGGTGCCCGGTGGGCGAGCCGAGCGGCGCTCTGTCGAGCGGCGCCCGAGGAGGACGCCCGTCGGCCCCGCATGACAGACTGCCAGCCCATGGCCGGCGTCCGGGTGGTGACCGACAGCGCCTCGGACCTGACCGAGGACCTGGCGCGGCAGTACGACGTGCGCGTCGTCCCGCTCACGATCCGTTTCGGCGAAGAGGAGCTCGTCGACCGTCGGGACCTCTCGCCGGACGAGTTCTGGCGGCGCTGCGAGTCGAGCGCCGCGCTCCCCGAGACCGCCGCCCCCTCCCCCGGCGCCTTCCAGGAGGCCTACGAGGATGCCGCAGCGGCCGGGGCCGAGGGCGTCGTCTGCGTCACGATCTCGGCCGCCCTGTCCGCCACCTACCAGGCGGCCCGCGCGGCGGCCGACGCCGTGGCCGACCGCATACCGGTCCGGGTCGTCGACAGCCGCTTCGTCACGATGGGCGAAGGGCTCCTCGTCGTCACCGCGGCGGAGGCCGCGGCCGGCGGTGCCTCGCTCGACGAGGTGGCGGAGGCGGTCGAGGACGCCATCGGGCGCACCCGGGTCTATGGCGCGGTGGCCACCCTCGACCACCTGCAACGGGGTGGGCGCATCGGCGGCGCGAAGGCGATGCTCGGCTCGCTCCTCTCCATCAAGCCCGTCATCTGCGTGCGCGACGGCGAGGTGGCCGAGGAGTCCAAGCAACGGACGCGCGGCCGCTCCCTCGAGTACCTGGCCGGCAAGGTCAAGGCCGACGCCCCCCTCGAGCGGCTGGCCGTGGCCGACGGCAACGCCGACGACCTCGACGTCCTCCTCGAGCGGCTCGGCGACATCGAGGCGACCCACCCCATGGTCGTGGCCAAGCTCGGTCCGGTCGTCGGTACCCACGCCGGGCCGGGCACGGTCGGCGTGGCCTACCAGTTGCCCGCTGGCCGGTCGCGGACCGCCGGGTAGTCTGCGGCCATGACCGACGAGGGTGGCGCCCCTCCGGCGGACGACGCAACGCCGGCGACCACCGCGCCGACCCAGCGCGACGCGAGCCCACGCGCCTTCCCCTCCCTCTCCGGGCCGACGGCCGACTGGCCGGTCCGGGCGGCCGACGCCGTCGACCGGGTGGTCGACACGATCCGGGACCGGGCCGTCCGGCCGGTCCTCGTCGGGGCCCGGGCCGTCGTCTTCGGCCTCCTCTTGGCCGTCGTCGCCGTGGTGCTGATCGTGGTGGGGTCGGTCGGCTTCATCCGGCTCCTCGACGTCTACCTCTGGCCCGGCAAGGTCTGGGCCTCCTACTTCGTGCTCGGTTTCATCTTCGTGGCCGTCGGGGCCTTCTTCTGGACGAAGCGCTCGGGCCGCCCGGCTGCCGACGCCTGAGCCCGGAGCCCCCGTGCCCGAGCACCGACAGGTCCTCATCGCCGGGTCCGGCCCGGCCGGGCTGACCGCCGCGGTCTACACGGCCCGGGCCCAGCTCGCCCCGCTCGTGGTCGAGGGCGAGCCGTCCTCCACGAGCGACCAACCGGGCGGTCAGCTCATGCTCACGACCGAGGTCGAGAACTACCCGGGGTTCGCCGACGGGATCATGGGCCCCGAGCTGATGCTCTCGATGCGGCGGCAGGCCGAGCGCTTCGGCGCCGAGCTCGTGACCGAGAAGGTCCAGCGAGTCGACCTCTCGGTCCACCCGTTCGCCGTCTGGGTGGGCGACCCCTCGGGCGACGAGCCCACCCACACCACCGAGGCCTTGATCGTGGCCACCGGGGCCCGCTCGCTCCTCCTCGGCGTACCGAACGAGACCCGGCTGATCGGCCACGGCGTTTCGACCTGTGCCACGTGCGACGGCTTCTTCTTCCGCGACCACGACATCGCCGTGGTGGGTGGCGGCGACTCCGCGCTGGAGGAGGCCATCTTCCTCACCCGCTTCGGCGAGTCGGTGACGGTGATCCACCGTCGCGACCAGCTGCGGGCGTCGAAGATCATGCAGGAGCGAGCGAAGAACAACCCGAAGATCAAGTTCCGTTGGAACAGCGTGGTGACCGCGGTGCAGGGCGAGAGCAAGGTGACCGGTCTGGCGCTCCGCGACACGGTCACCGGCGAGGAGTCGACGCTCCCGGTGACCGGGCTCTTCGTCGCCATCGGTCACGAGCCCAACACCGGCCTCCTGAAGGGCCAGCTCGAGCTGGAGGACAACGGCTACGTGCAGACCTTCGACGGCTCGAGCCGGACCAGCGTGGAGGGCGTCTTCGCCTGCGGCGACGTCCAGGACCACCTCTACCGCCAGGCGGTCACCGCCGCCGGCTCGGGCTGCATGGCCGCCCTCGACGCCGAGCGCTGGCTCGAGGCGAGGGGCTGACGCCGTCGGGGGAGGTCGGCGAGGAACAATGGCGGGTGCGGAGGGGAAGAACTTCGCCACCTGCGGTGTTCTCACCCGTGCCGGGTTGCGCCCGGCCGGAGAAGGAGGCTCGGATGAGCGGGAGGATCGTGACCCTGGACGACGCTACCTTTGACGAGCATGTCAAGGCGGCGGAAGTCCCCGTGCTCGTGGACTTCTGGGCCGAATGGTGTGGCCCGTGCAAGATGATCACCCCGGTGTTGGAGGAGATCGCCGAGGAGCAGGCGGGGAAGCTCGTGATCGGCAAGCTGAACATCGACGACAACCTGGACGTGACCCGGCGCTTCGACGTGATGAGCATCCCGACGCTGCTCCTCTTCAAGGACGGGCAGGTGGAGAAGCGGATCGTCGGGGCCAAGCCCAAGGGCCAGCTGCTCCAGGAGCTCGCCGGCTACTTGTAGACGTCGACCGCATCCTCCCGCTCAGGGAGGGTGACGAGGGCGAGGCCGTCGCCGACGTGCGCCGTCGGCTGGGCACCCTCTCGCTCGACAGCGACGCCGACCCGCCCGGTGTCTTCGGCCCGGGCACCCGGGCCGCGGTCGAGGCCTTCCAACACCGCCGGGGCCTGCGCATCGACGGTGTCGTCGGCCCCCAGACCTGGAACACGCTCGTCGAGGCGGGCTTCGCCCACCTGGGCGACCGCTTCTTGTACCGGCGCAACCCGATGCTCCGCGGCGACGACGTGGCCGAGCTCCAGCAGCGGCTGTGCGCGCTCGGCTTCGACACCGGCCGGGTCGACGGCATCTTCGGCGACCAGACCTCGGCCGCCCTCGGCGAGTTCCAACGCAACGCGGGACTCCCGACCGACGGGATCCTCGGTGCGGCGACGCTGCGCGAGCTGCGCCGGGTGGAGGCCCGCCACCCCGTCGACGAGCTCGTCTCGACGGTGCGCGAGGACGAGCGCCTCCGCCGGGCCTCGCCCACCCTCGGCGGGCGCCACCTGGCCATCGGTGAGGCCGGCGGGCTCGGGGCCACCGTGGCCGCCGTCCGCCGCCGCCTCGTGTTCGCCGGGGCCCAGGTGACCTCCCTCCACCACCCCGACGGCTCGGCCCAGGCGGCCGAGGCCAACGCCTCGGGGGCCGACGTCTACCTGGCCGTCCGCCTCGACCCCGACGCCAAGGGCTGCGCCAGCGCCTACTACGCCGGCTACCGCTCGGAGTCGCCCGGGGGGCGCCGACTGGCCGAGGCCGTCCAGCGCGAGGTGCCCAAGGCCCTCGACCTGCCCGACCTGGGCTGCCGGGGGATGTCGCTCCCCGTGCTCCGCGAGACCCGGATGCCGGCCGTGATCATCGAGGTCGGGCCGGCCGCCGCGGTGGTCGAGCGGGGCTCGGCCCTGGCCCGGGCCATCGTGGCCTCACTCGAGGAGTGGGCCAAGGCCTCGGCCGGGGACGACACCGCCGCTGGCGGGTGACCGGAGCGTGACCATCCTGTCCGGAGGGTGACCATCGGTCGACAGAACCCTCGACCGTAGGGAGAAAGCAACAATCCACAACGTCATGCACAGGTTGTGGAAGAGGTTGAAGGACTGGTCGAGGGTTGCCGGTGTCGGCGCTCAGCCGGCCGGCACCTCCACCGACGGCTCGTCCAGCACGGCGCCCTGGTCGCGGGCCACCATCACCCGGTAGATGCGCTCGAGGTCCTCGAGGGTGGCGAACTCCACGAGCAGCCGGCCCCGGCGGTGGTGCATCTCCACCTTCACCCTGGTGTCGAGATGGGCCGAGAGCAGCTCCTCCAGCTCCAAGATGCCCGGCTCAGGCAGCCGCCGGGGCTTCCCCCGGGTGGTAGTACTCGCGGTGCCACCCGTCGGCGGGGGCTGCTCGACCTCCCCGGCCTCCCCGGTCTCCCCGGCCACTGCCTGGCGCACCTCGTCCTCGACCGCCCGCACGGTCAGCCCCTCGGCCACGATCCGGGCCACGAGGGACTCCTGGAGGGCCCGGTCGGGGGTGCCGAGGAGGGCCCGGGCGTGGCCGGCGCTGATCGTGCCGTCGGCCACCGCCCGCTGGACGCCCGTCGGCAGCTGGAGGAGCCGCAGGGTGTTGGTCACGGTGGCCCGGCTACGCCCGACCCGTGTGGCCAGCTGCTCGTGGGTCAGGCCGAACTCGTCGATCAGCTGCTGGTAGGCCCCGGCTTCCTCGAGCGCGTTGAGGTCGGAGCGGTGCAGGTTCTCGACGAGGGCCTGTTCCAGGCTGTGGGCGTCGGTGGTGTCCGTCTGGACCAGGACCGGGATGGTCTGGAGGCCGGCCCGGCGGGCCGCCCGCCAGCGGCGCTCGCCGGCGATGAGCTCGAAGCCCCCGTCCTCACCCTCGACCGGCCGCACGAGGGGCGGCTGGAGCACGCCCAGCTCACGGATCGAGGCGGCCAGAGCCGACATGGCCTCCTCGTCGAAGTGGTTCCGGGGCTGGAGCGGGCTCGGGCGGATGCTGGCAATAGGTACCTCACGGAGGGCCGATCCGACGTCCCCCACCGCCTCGGTGGGGATCAGCGCCCCGAGCCCCCTACCCAGACCGCTTCGGCGCGCCATGGCTCACCTCCTTGGCCAGCTCCCGGTAGGCCACCGCCCCCCGGGAGCTCGGGTCGAACACGGTGATGGGCTGCCCGAAGGACGGGGCTTCGGACAGCCGGACAGTGCGGGGGATGAGGGTCGCGCAGACCCGGTCGGCGAAGTGCTTGCGGACCTCGCCGGCCACATCGACAGCCAGGCGGGTGCGGCTGTCGTACATGGTGAGGACGATCGTCGTGACCTCGAGCCCCTCGTTCAGGTTGCTCGACACGAGGTGGACGTTGCGGAGGAGCTGCCCCAGGCCCTCCAGGGCGTAGTACTCGCACTGGATGGGCACGAGGACCTCCCGGGCGGCGGCGAGGCCGTTGACCGTGATGAGGCCGAGAGAGGGCGGGCAGTCGATGAGAACGAAGTCGAAGTCGTCGACCACGGTGTCGACGGCCCGCTTCAGCTTGAGCTCCCGGCTGAAGGCCGGCACGAGCTCGATCTCGATCCCGGCCAGGTCGATCGTGGCCGGGGCCACGAAGAGGTTCTTGACACTGGTCGGCTCGATGCAGTCCTCGAGGGGGGCGTCGCGCATGATGACGTCGTACATCGACAGCTCGAAGTTGCGGGCGTCGATGCCGAGCCCGGTGGTGGCGTTCCCCTGGGGGTCGAGGTCAACGACCAGGACCCGGTAGCCCAGCTCGGCCAGGGCGGCCCCCAGGTTCACCGTCGTGGTCGTCTTGCCCACGCCGCCCTTCTGGTTGGCCACCGCCAGCACTCTGGGGAGGGCCCGAGGCTCCAAAGGTCCGAGTACCGGGACCTCGGGCGGCTCCCGCCGCCGTGGGGCGGGTTCCACCACCTCCTGCAGGGCGGCAGCCCCCGGGAGGGCATTCGGGCGTGCGGGCGCGGGTTCCGGGGCCGGCGCGCCAGGTGAAGCCGGCTCGGCGAGAGGCGGCGTCCGACCGGCGGAGGGTGGGACCTCCAGGTTGGTCGGAGCCTCGGCGACGGGTGGGACCTCCAGGTTGGTCGGAGCCTCGGCGGAGGGTGGGACCTCCAGGTTGGTCGGAGCCTCGGCGACGGGTAGTGGCCCGTCCGGGAGTTCCATCGGAGGAGATGCCGGAGCCAGCAGCGCAGAAGGCGGCGTCTCGGGATCGGCAGCTGACGGGGGCCCTGGCACGTCGTTGTGGTCCCGGCGGCGCAGGCGCATCTAGCGGGGCCCCGGGGAGGTCGCCATCAAGGCAACATCCTGGCCGTCCTGTCCGGCGAGGTCAAGCTTTCGGAGCAGGCTTCCGCCGGAATGACCGGGGACGCCTCTTGACGGCCGAGGTCGGTGGTACGTCATCCAGAGAAGCCCGCCTGTTTCACGGGAAACCTTACGGTGAAACACCCCTGGTCCAGCCCGGCCGGTCGTTTCACGGGAAACCTTACGGTGAAACACCCCAAGGTCTGGTCTGAAGTCACAGCGTGGATGTTCCAGGCGTTACCCTACGGTGAAACACCTCCAAGGAGCCCCCGCCATCCCTACCGAATTCGAAGTTGGGCTGCTCACGGGCCTTCTCATCGGGGAAGGCCACTTCGGCGGCGACGGACGCCGGCCGCAGGTCACTCTCCGGCTGCACGTCCGCCACGAATTGATCTTCCGGTGGATCGAGGCGACCTTCCCCGGTGGGAAGCTCTACGGCCCTTACCACCACGGCGGCCGGCACTACTACCAGTGGATGGCGAGGGGTACCTACCTGAGAGATGACCTAGGACCACTTCTCGCCGCCCGCATGTCGCCCGAGCTCGACACTCACAGTTGGGCTCGTTTCGCGGGGATGTACAGCGCCTACCCACGCCAGTTGGGAGATCTCCCCGTGCCGGGGAGGCCCATCCACCGGCCGGGAGAGACGCTACCTACGGACACGACCAGCCCAGCGCCCGAGGCCGAGGAGCGTTGAAACTTCTCCCGGCTGGTTGCTCCCGGCCCTGGGACAGACTGGGCTTCACCAGGTAACCGTCGTGCCGACCCGGTGAAACCTCAAAAGAGGGGCCGCTTGGCAGGCACCCCCACCCGACGGGGAAAGCGCTCGGGGCAGGGCTCGTCCTGGCGGAGTGCGCAGAAGGCGAAGTCCTGGCGGACGAAGACGGGACCGCTCAGGCCCAGCTGGGCCAGTGCCTCGGCCGGCCAGCGGTCCTGCTCCGCCGGGGGCTCCGAGACGACCAGCCACCCACCGGCCCTGAGGAAGGGGGCCCCACACTCGGCCGTGACGGCCGGGGAGCCGAAGGACCGGGCGACCACCAGGTCGACCCGCTGGCGCCAGGCCGGGTCCCGCCCGAGCTGCTCGGCCCGACCCTCGAGCACTGTCACCCGGTCCCCGAGCCGGCCTCGGTCGACGGCCCGCCGAAGGAAGTCCGAGCGACGTCGGGAGCTCTCGACCAGGGTCACCCGGGCGCCGGGCCACTCCTCGGCCAACACCAGGCCCGGGAGCCCGCCGCCCGAGCCGAGGTCGAGCACGTGCCCGGGCCTCTGTCCTGCTTCCACCGCGGCGTAGGCGGTGGCGAAACCCCGGGCGTGGACCATCTGGTTATCGAGGTCGCCGGGACCGATGTAGCCGAGGCGGCGGGCCTCCTCAAACACCTCGAGGAGCTGTGCGGAGGCGGTCACCGGCTCGGGTCGGCCGGCGGGGGCGGCGGCTAGGCGCTCGGCGCGATGACGATGTAACGCGCTGGGTCTTCGCCCTCGGACCGGGTTCCCACGCCGTCGATCTCGTTGACGGCGTCGTGGACCACCTTTCGGTCGGCCGGGGACATCGGCTCGAGGGCGCGCTCGGCGCCCGACTCGATGACCTCGCCAGCGATCTGGGTGCTGAAGCGCCGAAGGGCGGCGACCCGGCGCTCCCGGTAGCCGGCCACGTCGATCAGGATCCGGTCGGTCCGGGAGGGGAAGTGCCGCTGCACCACCGTCCGGGTGAGGTCCTGGAGGGCGGCCAGCGTCGAACCCCGGGGCCCCACGAGGAGCCCGAGGTCGTCACCGTTGGCCGCGATCTCGACCGTCTCCTCGTCGATCTCCCGTGTGGTCACCGTGGCCTGGAGATCGAGCTCGACCAGGAGGCCCTCAAGGAACTGCTTGGCCACGTCCGCCTGCTCCTGCAGCGTCATGCCCTCGGCCATGCCAACCTCCTCGTCGCGCCTCTCGGCACCGCCGCTACCAGCATGCTCGCTGGCCCGACCTTCCGCCACCCCGGCAGCCGTGGCGGCCCCGGGGACCGTCCGGGCACGCTGCCGGCTACGCCGGCGGCGGGCCGAGCGGCCGGAGCCCCCCGAGCCGCCTTTGTCGTTCCGGTCTCCCCCGACCGCCTCGGTGGAGGGGGCACCGTCCGACGAGGCCCTCGGGGTCGAGGAGCGGCCGTTGCGGTTCGAACTCCGTCCGGAGCTGCCACTGCGCTGGCGCTCCCGGGGCCGGCGGACCCGCTTGGGGCGGGGGCCGACGGGACGCACCCGGGCCCGCACCCGGGCCTCCCCGCGCATCCTGCCGAACAGCCCGGTCCGGGGCTCGGCGACCACGACGACCTCGGCGTCGCCCTCGGCCACGCCGAGCTGCTCCAGCGCCGCCTCTTTCGCCTCCTCGATCGTCCGACCAGTGACCTCGACCCACTCCACGCTCTAACGAGCCTTTCGTTCCCGCTTCGAGCGCGACCGATTGCGGTCGGTCGGCTTGGCAGTATCACCATTGGTACTACCGTTGGTCGGCGCGCTCCGCCCCCGGCCGTTGCCCGAGGAACGCCCGGTGGGGCGAGGGGCGGGGCGGGGCTCGGGGCGGTCCTGCGCCTTCGGCCCCTGGCTGCCAGCAGCGCCCTCGCCGTCGTCGCCCTTCTTGTCCTCCGGGGCCTTGTCCTCGGGTGGCTTCTTGGCAGCGCCCGAGCCCTTCGGTGGCGTCTTGCCCGGGCCGAGGGCCGGTGCCGGTGTCGCTCCCGAGACCGGCTTCTCCTTCTCGCGGCCCGGCACCGAACGCGGCGCCCCCACCGGCTGGACCACACCCGTCCGGAACATGATGTCCTGGGTGAGGATGCGGATGGCCGTGGAAGTGATCATGTAGAGCACCACAGCGGCCGGAACCAAGAAGTAAATGTAAGCGAAGATTACCGGCATGATCTTCTGCATGTTCTGCATCTGCGGATTGGCTTGTGCAGCCTGCGGATTCCTGGCATTCATCTGGCGCATCTGCACGTACTGCAGGATGACAGCCACGATGACAAGGGCGAAGTAGGGGATGTAACCCCAGATCGTCGCGTGGTGGGAGAACGGCTTCAGTGCCAGGTCGAGGCGGAAGCCGTTCATCTGCCCCGGCGTGGCCACGAGGTTGTGGTACATCTTCGAATTGACCGGGATGTACCTGGGTACGGCACACAGGGCCTCCATGCACTTGTGGCCGGCCATGGGGGTCCCGGCCGGGTACACGGTGCCCTTCGTGATCGTGTTCGTGAGCCCCTTGATGGTGTCGTACAGAATGATCAGGAAGGGCATCTGGATCAAAAGCGGGATGCAGCCGCCCGCTGGATTGATCCCTTCCTCCTTGTAGAGCCTCATCAGCTCTTGGTTCAACTGCTCGCGGTCGCCCTTGTACTTCTGCTGCAGCCTCTTGATTTCAGGTTGCATCCTTTGCATGGCGATCATCGACTTCGTGCTCTTGACCGTGAGCGGGGTCAAAAGAGCCATGATGATGATCGTGAGCAGGATGATCGCGATCGCGTACTGCGGGATGATCCCGTAGATGAAGGCCAGCGTGTCGGCGACGGCCACGAAGATCGGGTGGAAGATGTCCCCGATCGTCTTGAACAGCGAGTTCTCGGCGAGGAGCATGTTCATCACCGCGCCGGCCCCTTCCCCCGCAGCCTGACCTCGGCCGGCACCAGGTCGACTCCGTGGCGCCCGAACGGGTGGCAGCGAAGCACCCGGCGGGCAGCCAGCCGGCCGCCCCGCCAGAGCCCGTGGCGCTCGATGGCCTCGGCCCCGTAGGCCGAGCAGGTCGGGTAGAAGCGGCAGGGCGAGGGGCGGCCGGCCCGGAGGCCCTGGTAGAGGGCGATCAGGCCGAGGCCCAGGCGCTGGCCGGGCCCGAGGTCGGGCCGGCTCACGGTGCCACCGCCATCCGCGGGGAGGCGGCGGCCAGGAGGGCCGCCCGGAGCCCGGCGGCGAGCTCGGGCCAACCGAGGTCGGCCGCTTCGGGCCCGCAGGTCACGAGGTAGGCGCCCGGGACCAGGTCCGGGGCCGTCTCGGCCACGGCGGCCCGCAGACGCCGGCGGAGGCGGTTGCGGACGACCGCGTTGCCGCAGCGGCGGCCGACGGCGTACGCCACCTGGGGGAACGCCGCGTCTGGTCCCCGGGGCGGGACGTAGGCCACCCGCAGCGGACCATGGACGGACCGCCCGTCCGGGCGACGAAGCGCCCGGAAGGTGGCGCGCTCGCGGATCTTTCCCACGATGGGCATCGGCCGACCAGCTGGACCGTCTCAGACGGTCAGGCGGCGGCGGCCCTTCAGCCGTCGAGCCCGGAGCACCGCCCGGCCGCCCCTGGTGGACATGCGCTGGCGGAAGCCGTGCGTCTTCGCCCGCTTCCGGGTGTTCGGTTGGTAGGTTCGCTTCACGTCGGTCAGCCTTTCGCCGGACCCTGCCGGTTCCGCAGCCGGTGGGCCCGCCCGGGGGGCGGGCCTCTCCGGACCAGCGTAGAGGGCCGCCACCGACCCTTCCGACAGCGGGGGAGCGGGCGGCGATGTAGGCCCCGATGCTAGGCGAGACCGCCTGCTTGCCACTAGTCGGGCCCGGGGTCCGCGGTGTACGTTCGACTGGCCACAGTCAGGGGCATGGTCCACACCTGTGGACCATGTTGTGGATGGTCACCTCGCTAGACGTGCGGAGGAGCAGGTGGACGAGACCAACGGGCTGTGGACGCGCTGCTCGGCGTCGCTGCGGGAGCAGGTTTCCGACGCCACCTGGCAGATGTGGCTCTCCAACATCGAGCCGCTGGCGTTCTCCGGTGGGGTGATGTCGCTCGGGGTGATGAACGGCGTGGTGCGGGAACGGGTCGAGACCCGTTTCCTCCCCCTCATCGAGCAGACGCTCGGCACCGTTGCCGGACAGCCTGTCCGGGTGCGACTCCAGGTGCTCGAGCTCGGCCCGACCGTCCGGGCCGAACCTGGCCCGGTCGAAACGCCCGTGACGAGGGAGAACGGGTCGGCCCGGCGTCCCGGGACCGTGGCCGGACGGGACAACGGCGCGGTCATGCTCGACCCCCGTTTCACGTTCGACAACTTCGTCGCCGCCTCGTCCAACCGGCTGGCTCACGCCGCCGCGCAATCGGTGGCCGAGATCCCCGGTCGTTCCTACAACCCGCTCTTCATCTACGGGGCCTCGGGCCTCGGCAAGACTCACCTCCTCCACGCCATCGGGAACTACGTCCAGGAGAACTTCACCAAGGACCGGGTGCTCTACGTCACCACCGAGACTTTCTTGAACGACTTCGTCGACGCATTGCGCATGTCGGCCACCATCGCGTTCAAGCGGCGCTACCGGGAGTGCGACGTGCTCCTCATCGACGACGTGCAGTTCATGGAGAACAAAGAGGGGCTCCAGGAGGAGTTCTTCCACACCTACAACGACCTGCACGGGGCCGGGAAGCAGATCGTCCTCACCTCGGACCGGCCCCCCAAGTCCATCCAGTCCCTGGAGGACCGCCTGCGCAGCCGCTTCCTGTCCGGCCTCATCACCGAGATCGACCCCCCGGACCTCGAGACCCGTCTCGCCATCCTGCGGACCAAGGCCGAGGCCGACCACGAGGACATCCCCGACGACGTCCTCGACTTCATCGCCACCCACGTGAAGGACAACATCCGGGAGCTCGAGGGTGCCCTCATCCGGGTCACCGCCTTCGCCAGCCTGTACCACGAACGCATCTCGCTCGACCTGGCCGAGCGGGTGCTCGCCGACATCGTCTCGGCCGGTGAGCCGCGCCGGGTCACCCCGCAGATGATCATCGAGGCCACGGCCCAGAGCTACGGCTTCACCGTCGAGGCCGTGTGCGGGCCCAGCCGCACGAGACCCCTGGTCACGGCCCGTCAAGTGGCCATGTACCTCGTCCGGAACCTCACGGACTACAGCTACCCGGCCATCGCCCGGGTCTTCGGTGGCCGCGACCACACGACGGTCATCCACGCCGTCGAGAAGATCTCCGCCCAGATGAAGGAGCGCCGGCAGATCTACGAACAGGTGACCGAACTCCTGCTCGAGCTCAAGTCCGGTGCGTGACGCGATACGAGCACGGCGCCTTCCCTTCGTGCTGGTCCATCCGGCTGTGGACAGGCCACGGCTATCTTGTGGTTCGATCACTCGTCATCCCCAGCCTCCCGCTGCCGGTCGCCCGAGCACGCTGCATCGTCCCCGCCGACCCCGGCGCCCGGTGGATGACGATTCGCACCGCCACGAGGGACGACACGAAGTCGTCCACAATCCCCAGCCCCTACTACTGCTATCGAAGGAAGAGACACCCTTCATGACAACTGTCTGTCTCCCCACCGGTTCGGGCCGATGAAGTTCCGCGCCGAACGCGACTCGCTCGTCGAGACCCTCACCACGGCCGGCCGGGCCGTCGGCACGAGGGGCGGCGCCTCGGCGGTGCTCTCGGGTCTCCTCCTGGTCTGTGAGGAGAACAGCCTCGTGGTCACGGGCACGGACCTCGATCTCACGATCCGGGTGAGCCAGGAGGTGATCGGTCTCGAGGACGGTTCGTGTGTGGTGCCGGCCCGCCTGGCGGCCGACATCGTGCGGGCTCTCGAGCCCGGGGCGGTCACCGTCGAGGGTTCCGACGAGAAGGTGGAGATCTGGGCCAGCAAGTCACGCTTCGGGCTGCGCTCCTTCCCCGTCGTGGAGTTCCCCGTCGTGAACCTGCCCGACGAGGCCTCGATCAAGCTTCCGGCGCCGAGCCTGGCCGAAGGGTTGCGACAGGTGGTCCGGGCGGCCTCGGGCGACGACGCCCGGCCCTTGCTCACCGGGGTGCTGATGACGAGCGAGCGGGGATATGTCCGGCTGGTGGCCACCGACTCCTATCGGCTGGCCCTCCGCGACCTCGAGGACACCACGGCGCTCACGGAGGAAAAGGACATCTTGGTGCCCGCCCGGGCGCTCGGGGAGCTCCAGCGGCTCCCCGCGTCGAGCGGGGGCGGGGACGGGCCGCCCACGGTCGGGGTGGCGACCGGCGAGAACGAGATCACGTTCTCGCTCGGCCCGGTCCGGATCAGCACCCGGCTCCTGGACGGCACCTATCCGGACTACCGCCAGCTGATCCCCGAGCACTACGAGAACCAGCTGCACCTCGGGAAGGAGTCGTTCCTGGCCGCTCTCCGTCGGGTACGCCTTCTCGTCCGGGACAACACGACCCCGGTCCGGCTCTCGATGCGCCAGGGCGGCGTGGACCTCTCGGTGGTCTCCCAGGAGGTGGGCGACGCCAGCGAGACGGTCGACGGGGACTTCAGCGGCGAGGACCTCGTGATCGCCTTCAACCCGACCTACCTGATCGACGGGGTGGAGGCGGTGCGGGACGACGAGGTGGTGATCGAGACGGCGGATCCGGCCCGGCCGGCCACCGTCCGGGGGGCGGAGCACAACGACTACCGGTACCTCCTGATGCCGGTCCGGGTCTCCTGAGCCCCGGAGGCCGACCGCCGGCACCGCCCCGGCCGTGACGCTGTCGTACGTGGCCGTGGACGACTTCCGGTGTTTCGCGTCGGCCCGGCTGGAGCCCGACCCCGAGGGGGTAACCGCGGTCGTCGGACCCAACGGCTCGGGGAAGACCAGCCTGCTCGAGGCCCTGGCCTATCTCGGGACCCAGCGCTCGTTCCGGGGCGCCACCCGGGAGACGATGGTCCGTCGGGGCGCCGAGCGGGCCATCGTCCGGGCTGAGTTCGTCCGCGACGGCTCGCCGGTGCTGGTCGAGGCGGAGCTGGCTCTGGAGGGCCGCTCGAGGGCCCAGGTCAACCGGCAGGCCGTGCGGAGCCGCCATCAGCTGGCCGAGGCCGTGGCGGTGACGGTCTTCTCCCCCGAGGACCTCGGCGTCGTCCAGGGGTCACCGGGGCGCCGCCGGGAGCTGCTCGACGAGGCGCTCGACCTCGTGGCGCCCGGCGCCTCGGCCGCGGCCGAGGAGGTCGAGCGGGTGCTGCGCCAGCGGGGTGCGCTCCTGCGCCAGTCCGGCGGCCGTCTGTCCGCCGACGTCGAGACCACGCTCGAGGTCTGGGACGACCGTCTCGCCGCCGCCGGGACCCGCCTCGCCGACGCTCGGGAGGCCCTCGTGGGATCGCTCGGGGACCCCGTCGCCGTGGCCTACGGCGCCCTCGCCGGGCACGAGGGCCCCCGGCCGTCCGAGGTGACCCTCGCCTACCGGCGCTCCTGGATGGGCCATCTCGGGGTGGCCCTCCGGGCGGCCCGCCACGACGACCTGCGACGGGGCGTCTCGACGGTGGGGCCCCACCGCGACGAGCTCGAGATCCTCCTCGACGGGGGCCCGGCCCGTTCGGAGGCCTCCCAGGGGGAGCAGCGCTGCCTGGCCCTGGCCCTGCGGCTCGGCCTCCACCGGCTGGTGACGGAGCGGGAGGGGCGGCCGCCGATCCTCCTCCTCGACGACGTGTTCTCAGAACTCGACCCGGCCCGCAGCCGGGCCCTCGTCCACCAGCTGCCGGCCGGCCAGACCCTCCTCACGACGGCCGTGCCGCTGCCCGAGGACATGGCGGTGGCCGCGGTGGTCGACGTGCGGCGCCTCGCCACCGAGGGGGCCCGGTGACCGGTCGACGAGCCGACGACGGCCCCCGTCACGTGCGCGAGGGGCTCGACGTCGTGGCCGACCGCTTCGGCCACACCGACGCGGCGGCCCTCGCCGCCGTCTTCACCCGGTGGAGCGAGGTCGCGGGACCGGCGCTGGCCGACCACGTCCGGCCGCTGCGGTTACAGGACGGCGTGCTCGTGCTGGCGGCCGATCACCCCGCGTGGGCCACCGAGGCGCGCACCCTCACCGGCACCCTCACGGCCAAGCTGCAGGCGGCCACCGGACGTGCGCCGGCGCGCGTCGAAGTCGTCGTGCGGGCGGCGCCGGACGTCCGTTCGCGCGGGCCCGATCGGGTAGACTGAAAGGACGCCACCGCCTGGGCGGAACGTCCTGTTTTCCCAGCCCAGAGGGGTGCGTCAGAGACCAGCCGCCTTCGAGCGGCGCGCCCGGGAACGGGAGAAGGAGAGACCGACGTTGGCCGTGAAGAGCGCCTACACCGAGGACCAGATCGAGGTCCTCGAGGGTCTGGATCCGGTGCGCCTGCGCCCCGGCATGTACATCGGTTCGACCGGCCCCTCCGGCCTCCACCACCTCGTCTGGGAGGTGGTGGACAACTCGGTGGACGAGGCCATGGCCGGCTACGCCATCCGGATCGACGTCACCCTCCTTGCCGACGGTGGCTGCAGGGTGGTCGACAACGGCCGGGGCATCCCGGTCGGCAAGCACCGCCAGTTCCCCGACCGCTCCACCGCCGAGGTGGTCCTCACGATGCTCCACGCCGGCGGGAAGTTCGGGGGCGAGGGTTACAAGGTCTCGGGCGGCCTCCACGGGGTGGGCGTCTCGGTCGTGAACGCCTTGTCGACGAAGCTCGTGCTCGAGGTCGACCGGGACGGCAAGCACTACGTGGCTGAGTTCGTCGACGGCGGCCAGGTGAAAAAGAAGCTCCGGGCCTCGGGCCCGGCCCCGCGGGGCCGCACCGGCACGACGGTGACGTTCTGGCCGGACGCGTCGGTGTTCGAAGAGGTCGAGTTCCGGGCCCAGACGGTGACCGAGCGCCTCCAGGTCTACGCCTTCTTGAACAAGGGCCTCGAGATCCGCTTCGCCGACGAGCGACCCGGGAACGAGAAGAAGGAGACCTTCAAGTACAACGGCGGCATCGTCGACTACGTGAAGCACCTGAACGCCTCGAAGGAGTCCCTGTTCCGCAAGGTCGGTTCGTTCTCCCAGAGCGAGGACGAGCAAGAGGTCGACGTCGCCCTGCAGTGGAACACCGGGTTCTACGAGAGCATCCACTCCTTCGCCAACGGCATCTCGACGACCGATGGCGGCATGCACGAGGAGGGCTTCAAGAAGGCCCTCACCAACGTGGTGAACCGCTACGCCCGCGCCCGGAACCTGCTGAAGGAAAAGGACGAGAACCTCCGGGGTGAGGACATCCGTGAGGGCCTGACGGCCATCGTGTCCGTGCGCCTGAAGGACCCGCAGTTCGAGGGGCAGACCAAGGCCAAGCTGGGCAACGTGCCGATGCGCTCCCTCGTGGAGCGGGCGACCAACGAGAAGCTGGCCGAGTGGTTGGAGGAGAACCCGACGGAGGCCAACCAGGTCGTGCGGAAGTCCCTCGTGGCCGCCCAGGCCCGGGTGGCCGCCACCACGGCCCGTGATCTCACCCGCAACAAGTCCGGGCTCGACGGCGCCGGCCTCCCGGGCAAGCTGATCGACTGCTCCTCACGGGACCCCCGGGAGAGCGAGCTCTTCATCGTGGAGGGCAACTCGGCCGGCAGCTCGGCCAAGGACGCCCGCGACCCCATGACCCAGGCGATCCTGCCGATCCGCGGCAAGATCCTGAACGTCGAGCGGGCCCGGATCGACAAGATGCTGAAGAACGCCGAGATCCAGGCGCTGATCGCGGCGATCGGGGCCGGCCTGGCCGAGGACTTCGACGTCACGAAGATCCGCTACCACAAGGTGATCGTGCTGGCCGACGCCGACGTCGACGGCTCGCACATCCGGACGCTCCTCCTCACCTTCTTCTTCCGGCAGATGAAGCCGCTCGTCGAGGGGGGCTTCGTCTACGTGGCCCAGCCGCCGCTGTACTCGACGCTCATCGGCAAGGAGAAGATCTACCTGAAGGACGACGCGGCCAAGGAGGCTTTCCTGGCCGAGCGCCCCGAGCACAAGCACGACTTCAACCGGCTGAAGGGCCTCGGCGAGATGAACTTCGACGAGCTCCGGGACACGACGATCGACCCGACGAAACGGTCGCTCCTCCAGATCAGCGTGGAGCAGGCGGCCCTGGCCGACGACGTGTGCTCGGTGCTCATGGGTGACGACGTCGAGCTCCGTCGCCACTTCATCCAGCAGAACGCCAAGGACGTGCGGTTCCTGGACATCTGAGAGAGGCCGCAACCACCATGCCACCGCGCAAGCGGACCGACAAGAAGACGACAGCGACGACGAACGGGGACTCGCCCAACGGCGACGCCCCCGTGATCGGGTTCGTCGAGCCCATCGAGATCCAAGAGGAGATGGAGCGCTCGTTCCTCGAGTACTCCATGTCCGTCATCGTCTCGCGGGCCCTCCCCGACGTCCGCGACGGCCTGAAGCCCGTGCACCGGCGGATCCTCTACGCCATGTACGACCACAACCGGCTGCCCGACCGACCCCACGTCAAGTGCTCGCAGGTGGTGGGCGAGGTCATGGGTGTCTTCCACCCGCACGGGGACACCGCCATCTACGACGCCCTCGTGCGCATGGCCCAGGACTTCAGCATGCGCCACCCGCTGATCGACGGGCACGGGAGCTTCGGCGGGCCCGGACCAGACGAGGGCCCGGCGGCCATGCGCTACACGGAGTGCCGGCTCGACCCGCTCGCCCTCGAGCTCCTGGCGGGCATCGACGAGGAGACGGTCGACTTCGCCCCGAACTACTCGAACACGGACGAGGAGCCGATCGTGCTCCCCGCCCGCTTCCCGAACCTGCTGGTGAACGGTTCGCAGGGGATCGCCGTCGGCATGGCCACCAACATCCCGCCCCACAACCTGGGCGAGGTGATCGACGCCACGGTCCATCTGCTCGAGCACCCCAACGCCACGCCGGACGAGCTGATGGAGTTCGTGAAGGGCCCGGACTTCCCGACCGGGGCGCAGATCCTCGGCCGCCAGGGGATCCTCGACGCCTACCGCACCGGGCGGGGGTCGATCAAGATGCGGGCGGTCGCCACGGTGGAGTCCGAGCGTGAGGGCCCGACCATCGTCGTGACCGAGCTGCCCTACCAGCAGTCGACGAGCGTGATCGTCCAGAAGATCGCCGAGCACGTGCGCTCGGGCGAGCTGGACGGGATCAAGGCGGTGCGGGACCTCGGCTCGGCCAAGCAGACCCGCCTCGTGATCCAGCTCAAGCACGACGCCAACGCCAACGTGGTGCTGAACAAGCTCTACAAGCAGACCCCGCTCCAGACGAGCTTCGGGGTGAACACCCTGGCCCTCGTGGACGGGGTGCCCCGGACGCTCAACCTGGCCCAGGTGCTGACGCACTACGTCGAGCACCAGAAGGAGGTCGTCACCCGGCGCTCGGAGTTCCGCCTGCGCAAGGCCCGAGCCCGGGCCCACATCGTCGAAGGACTGCTCCGGGCCCTCGACATGCTCGACGCGGTGATCGCCGCCATCCGGGCGTCGGACGACCGGCCGGCCGCCCGGGCCGCCCTCATGGTCGACCCGTTCTCGTTCTCCGAGGAGCAGGCCAACCACATCCTCGACATGACCCTCGGCCGGCTGACCCGGCTGGGACGGACCGAGCTCGAGGAGGAGATGGCCGAGCTGCAGCGGACGATCGCCGAGCTGGAGGCCATCTTGAAGAGCCCGAAGAGGCTGCGGGGGGTGATCGCCAGCGAGCTCGGGGAGATCAGGGACAAGTACGCCGACGAGCGGCGGAGCATCATCACCCACGACCCGGGTGAGCTCGGTATGGAGGACCTGATCGAGGACGAGGAGATCGTGGTCACGATGACCGCGGCCGGCTACATCAAGGCCGTGCAGGCCGACGCCTTCCGCACGCAGGGCCGCGGGGGCCGCGGCGTGCAGGGGGCCCGCCTGAAGGAGGAGGACCTCGTCACCCACGTGGTGCACACGACGGCCCACGCCTTCCTCCTCATGTTCTCCGACCGCGGCCGGGTCTACCGGCTCCGGGGGCACGAGATCCCGAGGCGGGACCGCACGGCCAAGGGGACGCCGCTCGTGAACCTGCTGCCGCTCGAGACCGGCGAGACGGTGCGGGCCATCGTCCCCACCCGGGACTTCCCGGCCGACCACTACCTCGTGTTCGCCACGGCCAAGGGGCAGGTCAAGAAGACGGCCTTCTCCGAGTACGACAAGTCCCGCCGTGAGGGCTTCATCGCCATCAACATGCGGCCGGGTGACGCCCTCGTCCGGGTCGTGGCCACCACGGGCGACGACGACCTCTTCGTCGTGACGAGCTCGGGGATGACCATCCGCTTCTCGGAGCAGGACGTGCGGCCCATGGGCCGGGACGCCGCCGGCGTGCGGGGGATCCGCCTGAAAGACGAGGACGAGGTGGTCAGCTGCGACGTGGCGGGCGACGAGTCCGACATCCTCATCGTGACCGACGCCGGCTACGGGAAGCGGACCAAGCTCGACCGCTTCAACCGCCAGACCCGGGGCGGCCAGGGGGTGCGGGGCATCCGGCTGACCGCCCGCCGGGGCCGCGTGGTCTCGGCCTTCATGGTGGGCATCGACGAGGAGATCCTCCTCGTGAGCTCCGGGGGCGTGGTGATCCGCACCGCCGTCCGGGAGATCGCCTCCCAAGGCCGGGACGCCACCGGCGTGCGGGTGATGAACCTCGACGAGGGCCAGGCCGTGGCGGCGGTGGCTTCGGTGGCCGGGACCGAGGAGTCGGGCTGACCCCCGGTCGGCCTCAGCCGACCGGGGTGAACGTCATCGTGAACGGCGCGGCGGTGGGGAAGTAGAAGCCCACCAGCTTCTTGTTCACCGAGACGAAGATGTGGGCCGAGCGCGACCCGACCTCCACCGTGAACGGGTTGTCGGCGGTGAAGGTCTGGGACTGCCCGGCCTCGACCGTGGCCGAGAAGACCGGGTTGACGTGCCCGGCCGCGGTGGCCTGGACCCAGCTCGCCGAGCCGACCGCCGCGACCTCGACGGTGAACGTGGCCGAACGGATGTGGAACGTGGCCCCGTTGGCCGACGTGCTGACGAGGGAGAAGAGGCCCACCGGTGTGGTCTTGTGGGTCGGGGGTTTGACTGCGTGGTGGACCGGCGGCGGCACGTGGCCATGGGGGAGGTGCAGCGTCCGGAGCCACTGGGGGCGGTAGTGGTTGACGACGAGGCCGGCCACCCCGAGGAGCACCAGGATCGTGACCATTCCGACGAGGACGCGGAGGAGGATCACACCGGTCCGGCGCCGCCGCTTGCCCGCCGGCTTCACGGCCGGGGTCACGCCGGTGTCGGCGATGAGGAGTGGCACCGGCGTGGTCAGGTGCTGCACCGAACCGCTGCTCGACGCCAGGATCACGCCGGCCAAGGGGTCCTCGGGCGGACCGCCGCCGAGCGTGTCGGTGGCGCGTGGCGAGGTGACCGCCGGCACGACGCCGGTGTCGATCGGCGGGTTGCCCGACAGGGCGGTGACCGGCGCGGTCCCGGGGTCGCCCACGAGGAGCGTGGCCGCGGTGCCCTCGCCGGGGCCGGCCGGTGCGGTCCCCTGGGTGGCGGGGGCCGGCACGGCCGCGGTGGCCGAGCCGACCGCGGCGATCGCCGCGGTCGAGGGTGCGGGCGGCGGCGGGAGCCCGGCCGGGCCGGGCCACCGGTCGACCAGCACGAGCACGAGGCGCTCGCCCGGCAGGCCGAGGTAGTCGCCGTAGCGGCGGAGGGTCTGCAGGATCTGGATGTGGTCGGGGAGGAGGTCGACGGTGCCGGACTCGAGCGCCTCGAGCTGGAGCACGGGCAGGCCGGTCCGTGCGCTCACGTCTTCGATCCGCAGGCCCTGGCGGGCCCGGGCCACCCGCAGCGTGCGTGCCACCTCGGGCACGGTCGTGGGGATCGGGTCCCGGTCGCCGCGGCGGGAAGTGCCGTCACGATGCAGGATCACGTCGCCCCTTCCCTCATGGCACCCCTTTTCGGGAGCGTACCTGCCCCTTTTAATGTACCCATCCCGGGGAGGGACCTTCCCGCGGCCTACAGCTTCTCCACAGCAAGAGGGGCCAGGATGGTCGCCCGGGAGGTGGAGCGTGGCCGGGAACGCCCGTGTACTGGTGGTCGACGACGAGCCGGCCATCACCGACCTCGTGTCGATGGCCCTCAGGTACGAGGGCCTCGACGTGGAGGTGGCCCACAGCGGGGGCGGCGCCCTCGAGGCCCTGGACCGCTTCTGCCCCCACCTCGTGGTGCTCGACGTGATGCTGCCCGACCTGGACGGCTTCGAGGTGCTCCAGCGGATGGAAGGCAAGCATGCGGTGGCGGTGATCTTCCTCACGGCGCGGGGGGACATCGGGGACAAGCTCCGCGGCTTCACGCTGGGCGGGGACGACTACATGACCAAGCCGTTCAGCGTGGAGGAGCTCATCGTCCGCACGCGGGCCATCCTGCGTCGGGTGCACGAGCTCGACGACGACAGCTCCGAGCTCCGCTTCGGCGACCTCGTCCTCGATGAGGACCGCCACGAGGTCACGCGGGCCGGCCACCCGATCGAGCTGACCCCGACCGAGTTCAAGCTGCTCCACTACCTGATGGTGAACGGCGACCGCGTCCTCTCCAAGGCCCAGATACTCGACCGGGTATGGCAGTACGACTTCAGTGGGAACGACAACGTCGTGGAGATCTTCATCAGCTCGTTGCGCCGCAAGCTGGAGGCGCTCGGTCCCCGCCTCATCCACACCGTGCGGGGCGTCGGTTACCGGCTGCGCCTCCCCCGCGACGGGAAACGGCCCCCGCGGAGCTTGGACGGGGCGTGACCCTCCGCTCGCGCCTCACGCTGCTCCTCATCGGGATCGTGGCGACCGCCCTCGTCGTCTCGGGGGTCGTCACCTACACCTCGATCCGGGCCTTCCTCCTCTCCCGGCTCGACCCCCAGCTCGAGACGGCCTCGTTCTCCGTGTCGCGAGCCCTCCTCGTGAACGACCACCTGGTGGCGGTGCCCCCGGGCGGCACGGTCACCGGGACCCCGAGCGAGCCCTTCTCCCGACGGTTCTTCCCCAACTCGAGCTTCAACCACCGGGCGTCGTCCGAGCTCTTCCCGACCGGCACCGTGGGCGAGCTCGTCGAGGCGGACGGGTCGCTCGTCGGCAAGCCGGTGTCGTTCGTCTACGGGGGCAAGGTCCCGCCGCTCCCCGTCCTGCCGGCTCACCTGCCGCCGAGCAGCTTCAGCCACCCGGCCATCTTCAACGCGGCCAGCCACGGCGGCAGCGTCTCCTACCGCGTGCTCACCCGACCGGTCGGCTTCCAGCAGCTGACGGTCGTCGTGGCCATCCCGCTCACCGAGGTGAACCAGACCATCGGGCGGCTCCTCCTCGTCGAGCTGCTCGTGGGGGCGGCCGCCCTCGTCGGCCTCGGCGTCGTCGCCTGGTGGACGGTGCGCCGGGGCCTGCGCCCGCTCGAGGACATGGCGACGACGGCGGGGGCCATCGCCGAAGGCGACCTCGCCCGCCGGGTCGACGAGACCGACCCGAGGACCGAGGTGGGCCGGCTCGGTCTCGCGCTCAACGCCATGCTCGGCGACATCGAGGAGGCCTTCGCGGCCCGGGGGGCCTCGGAGGGCCGACTCCGCCGGTTCCTGGCCGACGCCTCGCACGAGCTGCGCACGCCCCTCACCTCGATCCGCGGCTACGCCGAGATCTTCGAGCTCGGGGCCCAGCAGCGGCCGGACGACCTGGCCACGGCCATGCGCCACATCCGGGAGGAGGCCGACCGGATGAACGTGCTCGTCGAGGACCTCCTGCTCCTCGCCCGGCTCGACCAGGAGCGGCCGTTCGACGTCGGCCCGGTCGACCTCGCCGCGGTGGCCAGTCGCTCGGTCGAGACGGCGCGGGTCCACTCGCCGGGTCACCCCATCTCGCTCGCCGCGAGCGGGCCCATCCTCCTCGAGGGCGACGCCGCCCGCCTGCGCCAGGTGGTGGACAACCTCGTCGGCAACGCCCTCCGTCACTCACCGCCGGCGGCACCGGTGGACGTGGTGGTCGACGGTCGTGACGACGAGGTGTGGCTCGAGGTGGCCGACCGGGGCCCGGGTGTCTCGCCGGAGGAGGCCGAGAAGATCTTCGAGCCCTTCTTCCGCACCGACACCTCGCGGAACCGGGCCACCGGCGGCGCGGGCCTCGGCCTCGCCATCGTGGCCGCCATCGTCGAGGGGCACGGCGGGAGCGTCGGGGTGGGCGAACGGCCGGGCGGCGGCGCCCGCTTCTGGGTCCACCTCCCCCGGGGCCCGGCGCGCCCTCCCGACCCTTCAGCCGAGCCGGCGCCGGAGTTGGAAGAACTTATGCTTCCGACAGGAAACGGACAGGAACAGGAAAGTACCGTCACAGTACGGCCTGGTTGACTCGGCGATCATGAAACCTCTCGCCTTTGACCGGTTCCTGTCCAGACGCCGTTTCGCCACGGCCCTCGTCACCCTGCTCGTCGTGGTGGCCGCCCTCAGCCTCGCCGCTGGCCCGGTGGCGGCGGCCGGGTCGACGACGACAACGACCCACAGCTCCTCCTCGCCCGGCACCCCGTCGTCGAGCTACCGCAAGGCCTTAGCGGCGTTCGAGAGCTGCCTGGCCAAGCATGGGGTGAAGCTGCCCACGTTCAACGGCACTCGGCCCTCGGGGTCGTTCCCGCGTCCGTCGGGGTCCACGCCGCCGTCGGGCTCGAACGAGGGTGGCTTCCGCCCGGGCGGCTTCTTCGGGGGCGGGAGCACCAACTCGAAATCCGCCAAGGCCTACGCGGCGTGCAAATCCAAGCTCCCGGCCGGGTCCAGGGGCTTCGGCGCATTCGGCGGCTTCGGTGGGGGGAGCTCCCACCCCTCGGCCGCCCAGCAGGCCGCCCTCTCCAACTACGAGAAGTGCATGACCGCCCACGGGGTCACGATCGCCTCGAACACCACGTTCCAGCAGATCCAAAGCCTCATCCGGAGTGATCCCTCGGCGTCCAAGGCCAACCAGTCCTGCCTGCAGGACCTGCGGGCCGCCTTCACGCCACCGTCGGGCTCGCACCCGCCGATCGGGAGTAGCTCGTCGGGTAGCGCCTCGGCGTGAGCATTTCCGGCGACGGACCCGGCCTCCCGAACCCGCCTGCCGGGAGCACTGAAGGGGACTCCGTCAGCTCGCTCGAGCCGTCCACCCAGATGACGGCCACCCAGACGCCGACTACCCGGACGCCGTCCACCCAGACGACGGCCGTCACGACCCGCTCCGAGCGACAGGTGGCACCGGCGACCCGGGTCGGCGCCGTGGCTGCTGCCCGTCCGACTGGGCTGCCCTCACCGAACGGGTGGGGGGGTGGACGTGAGCTGCCGAAAGTCCATCGGCGCATCACCGGCCGCCAGGCGCTGAACGCCCTCCTCGTCGTGGTCATCGTGGCCGCTGGTGTGATCGCCGCCCTGGAGGTCACCTCGTCCAGCTCCACCCCCGCGACGACCCCGAGCCTCGGTACGGTCAGCAAGGGGACCGTCCCGGCCGTGCAGACGGCTACCGGTAACGTCGGCGCCGCCCAGACCTACGGGCTCAACTTCGCCACCGGCGGCACGGTGGCCGCCATCAACGTCGCCGTGGGCCAGCAGGTGACCGCCGGTCAGGTGCTCGCCTCGCTCGATTCCACCTCGGCCGAGGCGGCGCTCACGGAGGCCGAGGACAACCTGACCGCCGCGCAGGACCGCCTGACCCAGGACGAGCAGGGCGGGACTTCGTCGTCGGGCGGCGTCTCCTCCGGTTCGTCAGGCGGGTCCGGCTCGTTGGGCGCCGCGATCGCCGAGAGCCCACCCTCGACCACCACGACCGAGCCGGCCGGCGGCGGCACCCCGTCGAGCACCACGACGACCGAGCCGTCGCCGACCACGACCACCCCGTCGAGCACGACCACCACCACCTCGGCTCCCAACCCGGCCACCATCGCCTCGGACGAGGAGCAGGTGGCGGCGGCCCAGGCCCAGGTGGCCTCGGCCCAGCAGGCGCTCACCGCAACCACGCTCGTCGCCCCGGCCGATGGCACCGTCACCGCCCTCGACGGCTCCGTCGGCCAGACCGTGAGCGCCGGAAGCACCACAGTGAGCTCCGGTTCCTCATCCTCATCCTCATCCTCGTCCAGCGGCGGGGTGGCCAGCCTCTTCGGGGGCAGCGCCTCGAGCTCCTCGGGCGGCAGCGGCTCCTCCGGGAGCTCGTCGAGCTCGTTCATGACGATCTCTGACCTCGGACAGCTCGTCGTCTCCTGCACCGTGGCCGAAGCGGACATCGGCCAGGTGAAGGTGGGCGAGACGGCCGTGGTGTCGCTGAACGCCCTGTCGAACCAGGAGTTCGCGGCCGCCGTGACCGCGGTCGGGACGACCGGCACGACGTCGAGCAACGTCGTCACCTTCCCGGTGACCCTCACGATCACGAGCCCGTCGTCCGACGTGAAGGTGGGCATGTCGGCGTCGGTAACCATCGTGACCCAGCAGCTCGACAACGTCCTCGTGGTGCCCTCCTCGGCCGTCACCGGCGCCGGTAGGTCGGCATCAGTGACCGTCGTGTCCTCGAAGGGGAAGCAGACCCGGGTGCCGGTGGTCGTCGGGCTCGTGGGCACCTCCACCACGGGCGTGTACGGCGACCTGAAGGTCGGCGAGCACGTGCTCCTGCCCTCCGTGTCGATCTCGTCCTCGCCGACGAGCGGCACCGGCGGCTCGACTGGGGCCGGCTTCGGCGGCACCGGGGGCACGGGTGGCCTCAGCCGGCTGTTCAGCGGCGGCGGCGGCTTCGGCGGCGGCGGGTCCTTCCGGGGAGGATGATGCCGTCCCCGGCGCTCGTCGCGCAGAAGCCGGCCATCGCCCTGCGGAAGGTGTCGAAGGTCTACGGGACAGGGGCCGGGAGGGTCCACGCCGTCCGGGACGTCACCCTCACCGTCCATCGTGGCGAGTTCGTGGCCATCGTCGGGGCCTCCGGTTCGGGCAAGAGCACCCTCATGAACATCCTCGCCCTCCTCGACGACGTGACCCGCGGTTCCTACCGCCTCGACGGGGTGGACGTCCGGCACCGGGAGGAGGACGAGCTGGCGGCCATCCGCAACGGACGCATCGGACTCGTCTTCCAGGCCTTCAACCTCCTCTCGGGCCTGAGCGCGGTCGAGAACGTCGAGCTGCCCCTCGTCTACGCCGGGGTGAAGCGGTCGGCCCGGCGTGAGCGAGCCCTCGAGGTCCTCGACGCCGTCGGCCTCTCCCGCCGGGCCCTGCACCTCCCCTCCGAGCTCTCGGGCGGTGAGCAGCAACGGGTGGCGGTGGCCCGGGCCATCGTGAACGACCCGGCGATCGTGCTGGCCGACGAGCCGACGGGGAACCTCGACACGTTGGCCAGCGCCTCAGTGCTCAACATGTTGCGCCGCCTGCACCGGAGTGGCCGGACGCTCATGGTCATCACCCACGAGCGCGATGTCGCCGTCATCGCCGACCGCATCGTGGAGATGCGCGACGGACAGATCGTCTCCGACGTCGTCCAGGAGCCCGAGGACGCCGTCGTAGCCCAGGGGGGGCGGTACGGGTGACGCTCGTCGATTCGTTGCGCATCGCCATGGCCGGGATCGGGGCCAACCGGCTGCGCTCCGCCCTCACGGTGCTCAGCATGCTCATCGGGGTGGCCGCGGTCATCGTGGCCATCGCCGCGGGGAACGGCTCGTCGGCCGCCGTGGCCGCCCAGTTTGAGGCGCTCGGCACCAACCTCCTCGTCGTCTCCCCGCAGATCAGCATCGACGCGGCGACCGGTTCGGTGACCCCGCCCACGTCGCTCACCGCGGCGGACGTGCGGGCCCTCGAGAACAAGAGCACGAACCCCGACGTCTCGGCCGTGGCGCCGGTGGTCTCCGCCAGTTCGGTCACGATGACCTACGGGGCGACGAGCTACAGCCCCTCCTCGTTTGTCGGCACCACCCCGGCCTACGAGGGGATGCACGGCTACTCGGTCGCCGGCGGCTCCTTCTTCACCCGGGCCGACGTGACCAACCACGCCAAGGTGATCGTGGTCGGCCAGACCGTGGTCTCCGAGCTCTTCGGCGGGGCCGACCCCATCGGTGACCAGGTCCAGTGCGGCGCCGGGAGCTTCGAGGTCGTCGGGGTGCTGAACGCCAAAGGGACGAGCGGCACAACCGACCTCGACGACGTGGTCATGGCGCCCTACACGTCGGTCCAGGACCAGATCAGCGGCTACGGCGCCTTCTCCTCGATCGACGTCGAGGCGAGCTCCGGCGCGACGACAGGCGCGGCGCAGGCGCAGGCCACGAGCACGATCGAGACGACGAACAAGACGACGGCCGCCGCGCCGGGCTTTGGCGTGGCCAACGAGGCGTCGGCCATCTCGGCGCAGAACTCGTCGAACGCCATTTTCACCGTCCTCCTCGGCGTGATCGGGGCCATCTCGCTCCTCGTCGGGGGGATCGGCGTGATGAACATCATGCTCGTCTCGGTCACCGAGCGGACGAGGGAGATCGGGATCAGAAAAACCGTGGGGGCCCGGCGGACCGACATCCTGTCCCAGTTCCTCGCCGAAGCGGTGCTCCTCTCCGGGCTCGGCGGCATCTTCGGCGTCCTCGTCGGGCTCTTCGTCAGTCAGTTCCCGATCAAAGGGGTCCAACCGGTGGTCGTGCCGTGGTCGATCTTCCTTGCCTTCGGGGTGGCCGTCGTGGTCGGGCTGTTCTTCGGCCTCTACCCGGCCAGCCGGGCGGCCGGGCTGCCGCCGGCCGTGGCCCTCCGGCGGGACTGACGAGCGGGACAAGACGATGCGCAGACTCGTGGACACGAAGGAGACGACACGATGACAAACGAGCAGGACCGGGCCGGCGAAGACGGGCTGCCGGTGCCCGCCAGCGGGGCGATCACCCCGGCACCACCGGGTACCCCGGTACCGGCCAAGGGGAAGGCCGTCCTGAGCGACACCCAGGAGTTGCCGGCGCTGGCCGAGCAGGACCTGGCCGAGCCGTTCGACGACTGGGACGACGAGGAGGAGGACGAGGAGATGGCCCGCCGGCTCGACGCCAAGGGCCGGCGCAAGGCCCGGCGCCTCACCGGGGCCCTCGCCCTCGTGGCCGCCCTCGGCATCGGGTTCGCCGGCGGCGTCATCTACCAGAACCACGCCGGCGGGTCGTCGAGCGCCGGCGGGCTCAGCGGCGCCTCGTCGTTCGCCGCTCTCCGGGCGGCGTTCGCGGGGCGGGGCGGAGGCTCGGCTGGCGCCGGGGGCGCCTCGGCCGCCGGCGGTGCCGGCGGCGTCGCCAGCCTCTTCGGCGGGAGCGGCACGAGCGTGGTCGGCACGGTCACCGCGGTCAACAACGGGATCCTCTACGTCTCGGAGGGGTCGTCGAGCGCGCTGGTCAAGGTGGTCACGAACCCCAACTCCTCGGTCACGAGCCAGCAGCCCTCGTCGCCCTCGAGCATCCAGCCGGGGGACTCGGTGATCATCTCCGGGGCCAAGCAGAGCGACGGGAGCTTCATGGCCTCGAGCATCCGGGACAGCGGCTCTTCCACCGCCGCCGGCGGGGGAATCGGCGGATGACGGGCCCGTCCGGACGAGATGTAAGGGACACGTAACCAGCGGGCCGCTCACCCGCCGCCCAGTCCGGCGGGGCCCTTGCAAGACTGCCGAGATGCTCCTCCTGCTGGGCGTGGCGCTGGTGGCCGGGTTCGTCACCGGCATCTCGCCCTGCATTCTGCCTGTCCTCCCCGTCGTCGTGGCTGGCGGGGCGACGGGCGAGAGCAAGCGCCGCCCCTACTTGATCATCGCCGGGCTGGTCGCCAGCTTCAGCTTCTTCACGCTCCTCGGGGGCTCGCTGCTCAGCCTCCTCCACCTGCCCCAGGACTTCCTCAACGACGCGGGCATCGCCATCCTCATCCTGCTGGCCATCGGGTTGATCATCCCCTGGGTGGGCGAGCAGCTGGAGAAGCCCTTCGCCCACCTCGGGTCGAACCGCCAGATCAGCTCGGCCAACGGTTTCGTCCTCGGGGTGGGCCTCGGCCTCGTCGCCGCCCCGTGCGCCGGGCCGATCTTCACCGCCGTGACGTTCGCAGCCAACCACCACCGGGTGGGCTTCCAGATCGCCCTCATCACGCTGGCCTTCGCCGTGGGGATGGGGGTGCCGCTGCTCGTCCTCGCCCTCCTGGCCCGGCGGGCCAGCACCGGCTGGAAGGTGATGCGCGAGCATGCCGCGGCCGTCCGCCAAATCTCCGGCGTCCTCCTCCTCGTGATTGCGGTGGCCATCGCCTTCAACTGGACGGGGCCGCTCGCCACCCACGTCCCCGGCTACACGAACGCCATCGAGAACGGCGTCGGCGGTGCCTCGGTCACCACCCGGCTCGACCAGCTGACGGGCGAGCACCCCAACCAGTTCGCCGCCGCCCAGGCCCGCGCCTCGCGCGAGGTGGCCAACGGCGGGCTGCCCGACCTCGGGCGGGCCCCGAACTTCACGGGCATCACGACCTGGCTCAACACCCCGGGCGACCAGCCCCTGACGCTGGCCGGGCTGCGGGGCAAGGTGGTCCTCGTCGACTTCTGGACCTACTCGTGCATCAACTGCCAGCGGACGCTGCCCCACGTCGAGGCCTGGTACCGGGACTACCGGCACGACGGCTTCGTGGTGGTCGGCGTCCACACCCCCGAGTTCCCCTTCGAGCACGTCGTGAGCAACGTCGCCTACGCCGTGCACCAATACGGCGTGCAGTACCCGGTGGCCATCGACAACGACTACGACACCTGGAGCGCCTACGGGAACAACTACTGGCCGGCCGAGTACCTCATCGACCAGAACGGCATCGTGCGCCGCACCGACTTCGCCGAGGGGGGCTACAGCCAGACCGAGCAGGACATACGGGCCCTGCTCCTGGCGGCCGGGGCCAAGCACCTGCCGCCGGCGACCGACGTCCCCAACCGCACGCCGACCGACGTCCAGTCACCGGAGACCTACCTCGGCACCGAGCGGCTCCAGTACTACGTGGGCTCGGCCATCGTGCCGGGCAAGCCGGCCCGGTACCAGTTCGCCCCGAGCCTCCCGCCGGCCGCGGTGAGCTTCTCGGGGACCTGGACCTTCGACCAGTGGGAGGCCACCGCCGGGTCCTCGGCCAAGCTGGAGCTGTCGTTCGCGGCGCGCGACGTCTACCTCGTGCTGGGCGGCCACGGCCGGGTGCAGGTGGCCGTGGACGGCCGGCCGACCGAGGTCGTCCAGGTGGCGGGCGTCCCCGACCTCTACACGGTGGTGGCCGCGCCGGCGGCGGAGAGCGGCATCCTCGAGCTCTCGATGTCGCCGGGCGTCCAGGCCTACGACTTCACCTTCGGTTGAGCGCGGCGGCCGGTCAGAAGAACTTGAAGCCCGAGATGGGCCAGATGCGCATCACGACCCGCCCGACGATGAGCGAGCGCTTCACGGGACCCCAGTAGCGGCTGTCGCAGGACTCCGGACGGTTGTCGCCCATGACGAAGTAGGAGTTCTGCGGGACCTTGTAGGGCTTGGCCAAGTTGGTGGGGCTGCCGGGCGGCCCCGGGCCGGTGTAGACGCCCTTCGGCAGCCAGGGTTCGGCGATCGGCTTCCCGTTGATGTCGACCCGGCCGTCCGAGAGCGAGACGGTCTCGCCGGGGAGGCCGATCACCCGCTTCACGAGGTCGTTCACCGGTGTGCCCCCGCAGTCCTCGGCCAGCGGCCGGGCGAAGACCACGATGTCGCCCCGGTGCACCGCGTGGAGGTGGTAGCTGAGCTTGTCCACGAGGATCCGGTCGCCGATCTGGAGCGTCGGCTCCATCGACCCCGACGGGATGAAGTAGGTGGAGACGACGAAGGTCCGCAGCACGACGGCCACCGCCACCGCCACGGCGAAGATGACGACGGCCTCGATGATCCAGCCGCGGCGCTTGGACCGCTTGGCCGCCGGGCCTTCCTCGTCGGCCGACCCGTCGCCCCCGTCGGACGGCGCGGCGGAGTCGTCGGGGGCCGGCACAGGGGAGCGAGGCTACCGGAACGGCGGGTCGGGTCTGGGGGCGGCTCCGGGGAGCGCCGCCCCGTCCGTTGGGGCAGACTCCTCCGCCGTGACCCCGAGGTACTGCACCCCGGCCGAGGCGGCCGAGCTGGTCCGACCGGTGGACACGGTCGGGATGGGCCTCGGACCGGCCAACCCCGACGCCTTCCTCGTCGCCCTCGGCGAGCGGGACGACTGGGAGGACCTCGTCGTGGGCGGGGCCCTCCTCCTCGGCTACTACACCCTCTTCACCCGGGACCACGTCATGTTCCGTTCGGGCTTCTTCGGCCCGGCGGAGCGGATCCTCGTAGCCGAGGGGCACGACGTCGAGCTCGTCCCCGGCGGCTTCCGCCAGTTCGGGCCGATCCTGGCCCGGTTCTCGCCCCGGGTCATGACCGTGCAGTGCGCCCCGCCCGACGACCGGGGCCGGCTCAACCTGGCCCTCCACTACGGGGGGACCCGCGACGAGCTGCTGGCTGCCGGGCGGGACGAGGAGCGGCTCCTCGTGGTCGAGGTCAACCCGAACCTCCCCCGGACGAGGACGCTCCCCGAGTACGACAACACGCTGCCCCTCGACCTCGTCGACGTGGTCGTCGAGCACGACGGGGCGCCGTTCGCCCTCCCCGACCTGCCGGTCTCGCCGACGGACGCGGCCATCGCCGAGGTGGCCCTCGGGTTCATCGCCGAGGGGGCCACGCTCCAGACCGGCATCGGCGGGGTGCCGAGCATCGTGGCCGGCCGGCTGGCCGAGGGCCCGCACGGCGACTACGGCGTCCACTCCGAGATGCTGACCGACGGCCTCATGCGCCTCCACCTCGCCGGCAAGGTGACCAACGGGCGGAAGGGCCTCTTCGAGGGGGTGTCGGTGACCACGTTCGCCCTCGGCTCGCCCGACCTCTACCGCTGGCTCGACGAGAACCCCGACGTGGCCTTCCTCCCGGTGGAGGTGGTGAACGACCCGTCGGTCATCGCCCGGAACCAGAACTTCGTGTCCCTGAACGGGGCCCTCGCCGTCGACCTCTACGGCCAGGTGGTTGCGGACAACGTGGGCGGCCGGCAGGTCTCGGGCGTGGGCGGCCACGAGGACTTCGTGGCCGGGGCCGAGCTCCACCTCGACGCCCGGTCGCTCATCTGCATGTCCTCGACCGTGACCGTCGGCGACGTGACCTCCTCGCGCATCGTCCCCTCCCTCCCCGAGGGGGCGGTCGTGTCGACCCCCCGCCACCACACGAGTGTGGTCCTGACCGAGTACGGCGCGGCCGAGGTGGCCGGCCTCACCGTGCGTGAGCGAGCGGCCGCGCTGGCCGAGATCGCCCACCCCGACTTCCGCGAAGGCCTGCGCGAGGCGGCGGATCAGCTAGGTCGCCGGTGAAGGCGCCGAGGCACCGGCGGTAGCATTTCAGGTTGGTGGGCAGCTTCGAGTTCGACTTCGACGCCACGTTCGGACCGGACTACCGGCACTTCCACGCCGACCTGCTCGACGAGGAGTGCTCGAACCAGGAGACGGCCGAGATCGCCCAGCTGCTCGAGCTCCGGCCGGGGACCCGGGTGCTCGACGCGCCCTGCGGCCACGGCCGGATCGCCAACCGGCTGGCCTCGGCCGGGGTGGAGGTGGTCGGGGTGGACGCCCAGAGCGCGTACCTCGACGAGGCGAGGGCCGACGCCGAGACCCGGGGCGTCGAGGTGGAGTACGTGGAGGGCGACCTGCGCCGGCTCCCCGTCGACGGCCTCTTCGACGCCGTGCTCTGCTGGAACAACTCCTTCGGCTACTTCGACGACGACGACAACCGCGAGGTGCTGGGCGAGTTCGCCCGGGTGCTCCGGCCGGCCGGGACGCTGCTCGTCGAGGCCCTCCACCACGACGGCTTCGTCCGGCACTTCACCGCGTCGCCTGACGCCACGGTCGTCGAGCGGGGGAGCGACGCCATGGTCGACGTGACCACGTTCGACCCGGCGACCGGCTGCCTCCAGACGGCCCGCACCGTCTTCCGCGGGTCGTCGGTCCGCCGGAGTACCCACTTCGTGCGCCTGCCGACGGCACCCGAGTGGCGAGCCTGGCTCGAGGCGGCGGGGTTCAGCGAGGTGGTGGTGCGCGACCGGGCCGGCGGTCCACTGACGGTCAACAGCTGGAACCTGGTGGTCCTGGCCACTCTCTGAAGGGCCACCCTCTACCGGGCCGCCCCCTACGGGCCAACCTCCGACGAGGCGCCCTCGGCTCAGGCGGCGGACGGCGTGGCGGTGTCCCGGCCCGAGCGGAGGAGCGCGCCGGGCAGCTCGCCGGTCGGTTCGCCGTCGACCACGGTCGCCACACCGTTCACGATCACCCGGTGCACGCCGACCGCGTCGGCGAAGAGCCGGGGGCTCCCGCCCGGCAGGTCTTCTACGAGCCGGGCCGGCGAGGAGTCCACCCGCTCGGGGTCGAAGACGACGAGGTCGGCCCACATGCCCGCTTTGACGAGACCCCGGTCGCGCAGGCCGAAGAGCGCCGCCGGCTGGCTCGTGAGCATGGCCATCGCCCGCTCGACCGGCACGAGGCGCCGGCCGCGCAGGCAGTCGCCGAGGAAGGCGGTCGGGTAATTGGCGCCGCACATCCGGTCGAGGTGGGCGCCGGCGTCGGAACCGCCGACCATGGCCCGGGGGTCCCCCCAGGCGGTGGCCCGCAGCTCCCACGAGGCTTCGTCGCCGTCGGCCGGCGTCGGCCAGAGGACCGTGCGCAGGTCGTCGGCGATCACCACGTCGAGCAGCGTGTCGAACGGCGGGGTGCCCCGCTCGGCGGCGATGTCGGCCACCGTCCGGCCGGCCACCCCGGCGTTGGCGGGGGCGTAGGTGTCGCCGATCTGGTAGGTGCCCCACCCGGCGAGGCGGCGGAAGACGCCGGCCTCCTTGGCGTGGGCCAGGTCGTCGAGCTGCCGACGCACCGCCGGGTCGGCCAGCTTGATCTTGCGCTCCTCGACGGGGAGGGACATCACGTCCCCCCAGCCGGGGATGAGGAAGAGGGCGCAGTGGTTGCGGAAGCTCATGTTCATCGGCACGAGCGTCGGCATCGTGAGGGCCACGATGCGGCCGCCGGCCTCGGCCGCCCGGCTCGAGGCCTCGAGCTGGTGGGCCATCTTCTCGGGCGCCCGGCCGTCGATCGTGAGCAGGTTCCAGTTGAGGGGCCGGCCGGCGACCACCGTCATGGCCACCATGAGGTCGACCTCTTCGTCGCTGAAGGCGTCGAGGCACCCGCTCGTGATGTACTCGAGCGAGGTCCCCTCGTGGCGGCCGGTCTCCTCGGCCAGCCCCAGCATCTCCCGGCGGTCGGCGTGGCGCGACGTGACGGGCTGGTTGTCCCCGTCGGAGTGGGTGCGTGACTGGGAGGAGGAGAAGCCGAGGCCGCCCGCCTCGATGGACTCGGCGAGGAGGCGGCGCAGGGCCTCGAGCTCGCCGTCGTCGGCCACCTCGGCCGCCCGCTCGGCCCCGAGGACGCGGCGTCGGAGGGCGCAGTGGCCGACCAGGAACCCGGCGTTCACGCCGAGGCGGCCCTCGAGGCGGTCGAGGTACTCGCCGAACGACGACCAGTCCCACGGGAGGCCCTGCTCCAACGCGGCGAGGGGCATCCCCTCGACCTTGGCCATCATCTTCCTCAGGTAGTCGGCGTCCTCGGCCCGCAGCGGGGCCAGGGTGAAGCCGCAGTTGCCGCCGACCACGGTGGTCACCCCGTGCAGGTTGGAGGGCGAGGCCGCGGGGTCCCAGAACAGCTGGGCGTCGTAGTGGGTGTGGGGGTCGACGACTCCGGGGCCGACCAGCAGGCCGTCGGCGTCCAGCTCCTCGTGCCCCCGCTCCTCGACGTCGCCCACGACCACGATCCGGCCCCCGGCCACGCCGACGTCGGCCCGCCGGGCCGGCCCGCCCGAGCCGTCGACCACCGTGGCCGAGCGGATCACGTAGTCGAGCATGGACAACCTCCCCGTCCGCCGGTCCCCCGGCCAGATCTGACGAGGCGTCAGCCTACGGCGCGGGCCGGCCCCGGGGACCGGCCCCGGGTCAGTGCCCGGGCCGACGGCCGAAGCCCTGCACGGTGAGGTCGTCGTCCTCGGTGTCGAAGAGCACCCGGACCCGTCGACACCAGAGCATCCAGACCTCCCGGCCGCCCTGGGGCGGCAGGGCTTCGGCCGCCCAGAAGATGTCGTCGCGCGACAGCGAGCGGAGCTCGGCGAGCGCCTCCTCGGCCGGCCGGCCGAGCTCGTCCAGCTGGCGCTCGGCGTGGGCCGAGACGATGACGTTCACGTCGCGGCGGGCGGCTGGTCGAAGGAGGCGAGGGCCGCCTGACCGCCGCGCTGGTCGAGGCACTCCCCGGTCGTCTGGTCGATAGCGACGTCGGTGGTGTCGAGGCCCACGCCCTTCGCGCCACCACCCCGGAGGACGAGGTTCACGTTCCCCGGCGGCGGCGCGGTGCTCGGTGGCACGGCCCAGAGCTTCGCGCGGGCTGGCCCCGCCCCGGAAGGGCGACCGGGGCCGTCGGCTCAGGTCGGGGAGGGGCGGAGCCCGTCGCAGACGATGTCGAGCATCTGGCGGTAGGAGGCCGGGTTGGAACCGGGCCGCCGCCCGGCGGCCACCACCGTGCCGACGACGAGGCCGATGACGGTTGACGGGTCCACGTCGCGGCGAACCGCTCCGGCCTGCTTGGCCCGCTCGAGGAGGACGGCGATGCCGAGCTCCATGCGCTCGAGCTCGGCCGCGCACGCCGTCTTGATGTCGATGCCCGCGGTGGCCATGGCGTCCATGAGGTCGTGCTTGGCCGACGCCTGAGCCGCGAAGACCTCGATGAAGTCGAAGAAGGCCGGACCGGCGTCGGCCCGGGCGGCGAAGGCCTCGGTGGCCTCGACGAGCTGCTGGAGGCGCGTGAAGACGATGGCCTCGAAGAGGGCCTCTTTGGTGGGGAAGTGGCGGTAGAGGGTGCCGACGCCCACACCCGCCCGCTCGGCCACCTTGTCGACCGGGACCGAGACGCCCTCCTCGGCGAAGGTCTCCTCGGCGGCCACGAGGATGCGCTCGCGGTTCTTGGCCGCGTCGGCCCGGAGTGGCCGACCCTCGTCGGCCCGGGTCGTCGGCTCGGCCGGCCCCGTCCCCAGGGCGACCGCCGCGGTGTCCACGCCCCCCGTCACGTCCACGACGCTGCCACCGCTAGGGTGTCTTGACAACTGGAACTTGGGTTCCGTATAGTGGCAACCGGAATCACAGTTCCGATTATAGTCCCTACGTCTTGTCGGCTGCGACCTCCGGAGCGTCCTCCCCTCCGGCGGCGCGCGCCCTGGAGGTGCACCGTGACCACGACCGAGAGCCCAACGACCCAGCCCACGACCGCCGACCCCAAGCGCTTCCTGGCCCTCGTGATCATCGCCGCGGCCCAGCTCATGATCGTCCTGGACGCCTCGGTGGTGATCGTGGCCCTCCCGTCGGCCCAGCGGGCCCTCCACATCTCGGTGGCCGACCGCCAGTGGGTGATGACCGCCTACACCCTGGCCTTCGGCAGCCTGCTCCTCCTCGGCGGGCGCATCGCCGACTACGTCGGCCGGCGGAAGATCTTCGTCATCGGCCTCGTGGGCTTCGCCGGGGCCTCCGCCCTCGGCGGCCTGGCCCAGAGCGCCGGGATGCTCTTCGGGGCCCGGGTCCTCCAGGGGGCCTTCGCCGCCCTGATGGCGCCCGCCGCGCTCTCGATCCTCACCGTCACGTTCACCGAGCCCCGCGAGCGGGCCCGGGCCTTCGGCGTCTACGGCGCGGTGGCCGGGACCGGCGCGGCGATCGGCCTCGTGCTGGGCGGCCTCCTCACCCAGTACGCCTCGTGGCGCTGGACGCTCCTCATCAACGTGCCGTTCGCCCTCCTGGCTGCGGTCGGCGCCCTGCGCTGGGTGGGCGAGAGCCGCCACGAATCGCGCACCGGCTACGACCTCCCCGGCGCGCTCAGCGTGACGGTCGGCCTCTTCCTCCTCGTCTACGGCTTCACGACGGCCGGCACCGACGGCTGGTCCTCGCCGGTGACGCTCGCCCTCCTGATCTCGGCCGGGCTCGTGCTCGTCCTCTTCGTGCTCCTCGAGCTGCGCTCGCCCCACCCGCTCCTGCCGCTGCGGGTGGTCCTCGACCGCAACCGGGGCGGGGCCTTCTCGGCCTCGCTCCTCGTCGGGAGCGCCTTGCTCGGCACGTTCCTCTTCCTCACCTACTTCTTCCAGGGGACGCTGCACTACTCGGCGCTCAAGACCGGCTTCGCCTTCCTCCCCTTCTCGGCGGGCATCATCATCGGGGCCACGCTGGCCAGCCGGCTCCTGCCCCGCATCGGGCCGCGGGCCCTCATGGTGACCGGCCTCGTCTTCGGCACGGTCGGCCTCGCCCTCTTCACCCGGCTCACGGTGGACAGCAGCTACCTGGTCGGCGTGCTGCCGAGCGAGATCATCGTCAGCCTCGGCATGGGGATGACGTTCGTCCCGATGAGCAGCACCGCCCTCATCGGGGTGGAGCCGAAGGACGCCGGCGTGGCGAGCGCCCTCGTGAACACCACCCAGCAGGTCGGCGGTTCGCTCGGCACCGCCCTCCTGAACACCGTGGCCGCCACGGCCGCCGCCAGCTTCGTGGTGGCCCACGGCCCGAGCGAAGAGGTCGTCCAGGCCGCGGCGGTGCACGGCTACACGACCGCCTTCACGGTGAGCGCCGTCCTCTTGGGCGGGGCAGCCCTGGTCTCGGCCCTCCTCATCCGGGCCTCCCGGCGCGACGTGCCGTCGGCCGAGGCGGTCGAGCTCGTGCCGGCAGTCGCGGTCGACGAGCTGGCGGCGGCGGAGACCGCCGCCTGAGGCCGGGCGTCAGGCCGGCCCGGTCGTCTCGGCCAGCCGGCGCTCGAGGTAGCGGCGCTCGGCCGTGGTCGTCGTGAGGGCCAGGGCCTCCTCGTAGGCGACGGCGGCCTCGGCCCGCCGGCCGAGGCGCCGGAGCAGGTCGGCCCGGGTGGCCGGCAGGAGCCGGTAGCCGTCGAGGGCGCCCTCGGCTGACAGCGCCTCGACGAGGTCGAGGCCGCGCTCGGGGCCCTCGGCCATGGCCACGGCCACCGCCCGGTTCAGCTCGACGACCGGCGAGCCGGTCAGCGCGGCCAGCTCGCCGTAGAGGACGACGATCTCCGCCCAGTCGGTCTCGGCTGCGCTCGGCGCGGCGAGGTGGCAGGCGGCGATGGCCGCCTGCACCTGGTAGGGGCCGGGCCGGTGCCGGCGCAGGGCCGCGTCGAGCAGCGCCACGCCCTCCTCGGCCAGCTCCCGGTCGAAGAGGCTGCGGTCCTGGTCCTCGAGCGGGACGAGATCGCCGGCCGCGTCGACCCGGGCGCCCCGGCGGGCCTCGTGGAGCACCATCAAGGCCAGCAGCCCGACCGCCTCGGGCTCGTCGGGCATGAGGGCCACGAGCATGCGGCCGAGCCGGATGGCTTCGGACGAGAGGCTCTGGCGCAGCAGGTCGTCCCCGCTCGTGGCGGCGTAGCCCTCGTTGAAGAGGAGATAGAGGACAGCGAGCACGGCCCCGGTCCGCTCGGGCAGGAGGTGCCCGGGTGGCACCCGGTAGGGGATGGCGGCGTGGCGGATCTTGCGCTTGGCTCGTACCAGCCGCTGGGCCATCGTGGCCTCGGGGACGAGGAAGGCCCGGGCGATCTCGGCCGTCGTCAGGCCGACGAGGGTGCGCAGCGTCAGGGCCACTTGCGCCTCCACCGAGAGCGAGGGGTGGCAGCACGTGAAGATGAGCCGCAGGCGGTCGTCGACGATGCCGCTCTCGTCGATCGGTGGCGGTTCTGCGGGCGGGTGGAGCACGGCCGCCTCCTGCAGCTTGGCCGATCCGGTCGTGGCCCGGCGCAGCTGGTCGAGGGCCCGGTTGCGGGCCGTCGTGGTCAGCCAGGCGCCGGGGTTGCGCGGGACGCCGTCGCGGGGCCACCGCTCGAGAGCCCGCACGAAGGCGTCCTGCGCGCACTCCTCGGCCACCTCCCAGTCGCCGGTCACCCGGATGAGGGTGGCGACGACCCGTCCCCATTCCTCCCGGAAAGCGGCGGCCAGGGCCGCGTCGACGTCGGGTGCTACATCTCCCAGATCGGCCTCACTTCGATCGACCCGTGGCGGGCGCCCGGGATCTTGGCTGCCACCTCGATGGCCTCGTCGAGGTCCTTGCAGTCGACGAGGAAGAAGCCACCCATCTGCTCCTTGGTCTCGGCGAAGGGGCCGTCAGAGGTGAGGATCTCGCCGTCGCGCACCCGCACGGTGGTGGCGTCGGTCGTCGGGCGCAGGCGCTCGCCGCCCTCGATCACCCCCCGGGCCCCCATCTCCTCGCCGAACTTCCCGTACTCGGCCATCAGGGCCTCGCCCTCGTCGGGCGAGAGACCCGCATGCCACTGCTCGTCGGTGCAGATCAACAGGGCGTAGCGCATGGTTCCTCCTCGGACGTCGGTGGTCGCTACCCCGACGACGAACGGCGGCCCGCCGGATCGACAGGGCGAGGCCGACGTCTACTCTGGCCGACGCCCAGGAAGGGAGGGACGGTTATGACCTTCACGCCCGCCGAGCTCGAGTACCTGGCGTCGCAGCGCCTGGGGCGCCTGGCCACGATCGGGGCCAACGGGGTGCTGATGAACAACCCGGTCAGGACTAGTCCAGTGTCAACGTGGGCGAAGTGGCCTCCTAGCTGGGCAGACGGGCCGTGACGGTCGCTTCGGTGCAGGTCATCGGCACCCACGACGCCCCGGTTGCGAACCCCTGCTCGGGGTTCAGCTTGCCCATCGTCTCGACCTCGTAGGCGAAGGGGCGGCCACGGCATCGCTCGGCGGCCACGAGGTTGGCGAAGTCGCCGTCACCCACGTAGACGTAGACCTTCGTCGGGTCGCCCTCGGGCCACCGACTGGTCTCGCCCCGGGTCGCTCTCGGGGTCACCAAATCCCGATCTTGAAGAGGTGATCGGAGAAGTGGAGGGAGCGCACAGCGCCGAGGCTAGACATTCTCCATGCGACGCAGAGAAGGATGACCACGTTTGTCGGCGTGAAAGCCGGGCTGCTTGGCTGAAGCACCGATGAGGAAGATCCGATGGGCGTTGGCCGGCGCCCTCGTGCTCGTGCTCGCCCTGGGTTTCGGTGGCTGGTGGGTTTGGGGCAGATCGCTGGGCTGTGGGTGGCCTATGCGCGTCAGTGGCGATGCCAGCCGGGGACCGGTGGGTGCTGTCAACTGCTATCTGCGGTACGAGGCTGAGGACGATAGGGCAGGGTTAGCAACGGTGATGGTCCAGAACGGCGGCGGGCCTCCCGGCCACGTCACCGATACCGACCTGCGCTACTCGGCCGACGCTCGGAAGGGTGTCGCAAGGGTCAGCTTCAAAGACAGCGAGATCTCAACCAGCGTCGTGTACGTGAAGATCACCTACGCCGATGGGGTCGTCCAGAACACAGCCGCTGAGAGTGAAGCGGCCTTTGGCATGGGCACAGCGTGGAAGGTTGACTTCGGCTCAAACTGACCTACTAGCCATCTGAAGTCTTTGAACAACCTCAGACTGGTGGGCCCCCGGTACTACTAGAGCAGGTCGGGTACTTCGTCGACGCCGGGGCCGGGGTGATCGAGATCGGCGGGATCTTCATGGACGCGACCAGGAAGTACGCCAATGTGCTGGACAACGGGAAAGTCTCCCTCGTCGTGGACGACCTCGTCTCGGTCGACCCCTGGCAGGTCCGGGGGATCGAGATCAGGGGCCGGGGACCGGCCGTGACGCTGGACGAGCCGCTCCGGCCCCACCAGCGGCCCGAGATCATCCGCACCCACCCCCGGCGCATCCTCACCTGGGGCGTCGAGCCCGGGCCGATGCGGATGCTCGCCCGCAACGTGGGCTGAGCCCGGGGCGTCACGGCCGGTCGAGCTCGGCCAGCCGGTCGGCCACGGCCAGCATCTGGCGGCCGACCGGTTGGAGGTCGACCCGGGTGCAGAGGAGCCCGGTCGACACCCGCTCCACGACGCCCCACTCCCAGATGGCGTCGGCGTCGCGTCCGGTCCGGGCCGCCAACCACCGGGCCCGTCCGAAAGGGTCGCCCTCGAGCAGCTCGAGTGGATCCTCGCGCATGACGATGCCCAGGTCGTACTCGGGTTCGGCGAGCAACCCGTCGGGGTCGATGAGCTTGAAGCCGTCCGCCGCCTCGAGGGCGTTCCACTGGTGGACGTCGCCGTGGACGAGGACCGCCCGCTCGTCGTCGTGGGCGGCGATCCGGCGCTCGGCGCACGAGACCGCCTGCCCCACGGCCTCCTCGGAACACGGTCGGTCGAGCTCCTCCCAGAGCCCGGTGATGAAGTCGATCAGGTAGCGGCCCTTCTCCGCCCCGGTCGGCAGTCCGCAGTCCGGTGCCGGCCGCCAGATCCGCTCCATCGCCGCGCACAGGATCTCGTGGCGCTCTTCGAGGGGCCGACCGAGCTCGGAGAGGGGCCGGCCCAGCCGCTCCAGCAGGAGGGCGCCGCGGGGCGCGTCGTGACGGAGCAGCTCGGCGCAGCCCGCGCCGGCCGCCAGCCGCAGCACGGTGATCTCGTTCTGCACCTCGTGCCCGTCCCGGGGGACGAGCAGCTTGATGACGGCTGGTCCGCCGTCGGCCAGTCGGGCGACGGCCACGAAGGCCTCCGTGCCCCCGCCGAGGGGCTCCTCGACGGTGATGGACCAGTCGTGCTCGAGGCGGTCGATCAGCTCGGGCAGCTCGTCGAGCCACCGGGTGGCTCCGAGCTGCCCGGCCTTGTTGCGCACGACGGCCGGGACCTCGGGCGGGCGGTCCACCGCCCCGCCTAGGTCGTGGCCAGGCCGACGATCGGCTGGTTGAGGTGCTGGCCACCCATCGAGCCGGCGTACCTCGCGTCCCCGAAGGCGAACACCCCGCCGTCCCGGGCGGCCAGCCAGTAGCCACCGCCGCCGGGTGTGACCGCCATGGCCACGATCGGCTGGTCGAGCGTCATCGACCCGGTCGAGCCGAAGTAGCCGGCGTCGCCGAAGGCGAAGAGGCCGCCGTCGCTCGCCACCTCCCAGTAGCCGCCGCCGTCGGAGGTGGCGGCGAGACCGACGATGGGCCGGTTCAGTGGCTTGCCGCCCATAGAGCCGAAGTATCTCGCGTCGCCGAAGGCGAAGAGGCCCCCGTCGCTGGCCACGAGCCAGTACCCGCCCCCGTCGCGGGTGGCGGCCATGCCGACCACCGGCTGGTCGAGGGGCTGGCCGCCCATGGAGCCGAAGTAGCCGGCGTCACCGAAGGCGAAGAGCCCGCCGTCGCTCGCCACCTCCCAATAGCCGCCCCCGTCGGGGGAGACGGCCATGGCCACGATCGGCTGGTCGAGCGTCATCGACCCGGTCGAGCCGAAGTAGCCGGCGTCACCGAAGGCAAAGAGCCCCCCGTCGCTCGCCACCTCCCAGTAGCCGCCGCCGTCGGGGGTGCCGGCGAGACCGACGATGGGCCGGTTGAGTTCGCGACCGCCCATCGAGCCGCAGAAGGGCAGGTTGCCGTAGTTGAAGACGCCGCCGTCGGCCGCCACGAAGCGGTAGCCCGACGGACCGCTCGGCGCGTGGCAGGGCACCTCGGGGCTGCCTCCCGGCAGGCTGATCGGGGCCACGAAGAGCCGCCGGGCCGCGCCGCAGCCGTAGTTCGTGCAGCCCGGCGCGCCGCCCTCCCAGGCCGCGTAGTCGAGCCACCAGTTGCCCGAGGCGTCGTCGAAGAGCGCGCCACCCCCCGGGCCGAGGGCCGAGCCGTAGCTCGTGAGGATCTGGCTCTGGCTGCCGCAGGGGCCCGCCGGCCCGCTGCAGGTGGCGATGGCCTCCGAGTAGCCACTCGTCGTGTAGACCCCGGCCGAGAACAAGAGGTAGTAGGTGCCGCCGGCGTCGACCATCGACGGGTCCTCGACGCTCGTCTCCCACGGGTAGGCCACCGTGTCGTTGTAGAGGAGGAGCGAGGGCTGGCTGCCGGAGGCGAAGGCGGTGCCGCTCGGCGCGAGGGGCTCCGACCAGAGGTAGGCGGGGGCCGGGGAGCCGCCGTCGTTCTGCTTCCAGAGGAGGTAGGCCTGGCCCGTGACCGGGTCCACGAACGGGCTGGGGTCGATCGAGCCCGTCGGCTGGCAGAGGAGCGGACCGCCCGACACGTCGCTGAACTGCGCGTCCGTCGGGGTGAGCTGCGAGGCGGTGGCCACCGCCAGGCAGTCGAACCCGCTGTCGCTCGGGTGCCCGGCCTGGGCGGCGTCGTAGAACATGATCCACTTCCCGCCGTAGAAGAAGACGCCGGGCGAGGTCTGGGTGTTCGGTGCCTCCCACCCCGACGGGCTCGGGAGCGCCGTGGAGCCGAAGCAACTCCCAGTGTCGGGGCCGTAGCCGCGGTCGGGCGACGTCGAGACGAGGGCGGCCAGGTTGTTGCCGAGAGCGTTCCCCGTGGTGAAGGCGTAGTAGGTGCCGCCCGAGTAGACGACCTGGGGGTCCGCCGCGTCCCCCGACCCCGGGAAGTTGTAGGCCGGGCTGCCGTTCGGACACGCCGGGTTGGGGAAGGCCGGCGACGGGGCGGGCGCCACGGTGACGACGGACGGCCGAGCCGCCGAAGCGGCGGTCGAAGCGACCACCGCGGGCGTACCGCACACGAGGACGACGGCGAGCAGCGTCGCCGCAGCCGGTCGGCGCCCCCCTCCAGGGCCACGACACCGCATCGCTCGAGGCTAACGGGCCGCCGGCGGCCGTCGACGGCGCCCCGCACCATCGTCGCCCACGTCGGCGTCCGGGCTCCCTCCGTCGGCGGAGCGGGGCCGTCGGATGCCCTACTGTGGCGGCGTCCGCGGGGGTTCACGAGGTCCTCAGGCGACGACGAAAGGACCTGGGTTCCCATGGGCTACCGCGACCGAACGAGGGCGGTGACCGTCGCCCTGGCCGCCCTGAGTGGACCGCTGGTGGTGGGGCTCGTGGGCGTCACCCCGGCGTGGGGCGTGACCGGCGCCGAAAGCGCCCAGTCCGTCGTGGCCGCGGCGACCTCGGCCATGTCGTCGGTGAGCTCCTTCGACGTGGTCATCGAGGAGGTGCCCCACCACCAGCTCCGATTCGACCTCGCGGTGAGCCGGTCCGGCGACGTGGTGGAGACCACCACCGTTCGTGGCGTCGTTGTCCACGCAAGAAAGGTCGGGGGCACCCTCTACGTGAACACGACGACGGCCGGGCTGCAGGCCCTCGGGGTCACGGGGGCGGACAGCAAGACCTACGCCGGACGGTGGCTGTCGGGGAGCCCCGCGGGTTCGCTGGCCCAGTCGGTGGGCCCGTTCTTCAAGGCCCCGGACATTCTCAGCGCCCTCGGGGTGGGCAACCCCGGGGAGACCTACCGAGACACCGGCACGTCGACGGTGAACGGCCACCCCGTCGTCGTCATCGCCACGAGTGGCGGGTCCGTGGGATCCGGCACCGTCGACGTGGCGAGCACGGGCCACCCCTACGTGCTCGAAGCGTCCTTCCACTACGCCGGCCAGGGCACGCTCACCGGCACCTTCTCGGGGTTCGGCCGACCGGTCACGGCCCAGGCGCCGGCGGGGTCGGTCCCGTTCAGCAACTTGAAGGTGGCGGGCAAGGGCACGGGCGCGGCCGACCGCGCCACCCAGAGCGACGTCACCAACGCCGTCATCAGCGGCAAGACCATCTTCACCGAAGACGGGACGTACCCGCCGGCGTCGAAGTTGGTCGGCAAGCTCGAGAGCATAGAACCCGAACTGCAGTTCACGACGCAGCCGGCCACGTCGGGCTCGTCGCACGTCATCTCGGTCGACGTGGACTCGAGCGGGCAGATCCTGCTCCTCGCCGGCCAGTCGACCGACGGGCGGTGCTGGTACACCGAGGACAACGAGGAGTCGAGAGCCTCGGCGGGCGGCTTCCCAGCTGCGAAGGTGTCGTCCCACCAAGGCATCAGTTACGCGGGCTCCCCGAGCGGCACCAGCGAGCCGAGCTGTCCGACCGCCGTCGCCGAATTACCGGGGTATCTCACGGCGTCGAGCTGGAAGGCCACGTTCCCGAGCTGACGAAGGCGGGCCGCGTCATCTCGGCCCGGGATCCGGAGCGGACTGCCGGCTGCTTCGTCGTCGCGTTCTAGCCTGAGGACGTGATCGAAATCATGAAGTTCCGCCTCGCCCCCGGCACCGATCGGTCGGCGTTCCTGGCCGCCGATCGACGGGTCCAGACCGAGTTCGCCTACCACCAGCCCGGTCTCCTCCGCCGGACGACGGCGGAGGGGTCCGACGGGTCGTGGATCGTCATCGACCTCTGGCACACCGAGGGCGAAGCGGACGCCTGCGACGCGCGCTGGGGCCTGGACCCGGTCACGGCCGAGTTCACGGCGCTGCTCGACGCCGGCTCGGTGCGCAGTGAGCGTTACGCCACCTTGGACTGAAGCAGCGGCCGAGCCTCCTACTGCTGGACGAGCCAGAGCTCGAGACCCTCGGGGTCTTCGACCATGGCCACCGTGGGGCCGGCGGGGACGTCGAAGGGCTCGGAGAGGATGCGGCCGCCGAGCTGCACCGCCCGGTCGAGCGACTCCCGCAGGTGACGCACCTGCACGAAGAGGGCGACGCCGCTCCGGTCTCCCTCTCGGATGTGGCCCGATGGGCCGGGCTCCGGACCGCCCAGCCCCGCCGGCACGGCCATGAGGGGGCCCTCGCCGACGTCCCAGTGGCACAGGGCCCGGTAGAAGGCCGCCTGGGCCTCGGGGTCCCGGGCCACGATCTCCCAGTGCACCACCGGACGCGCCCAGTCCTCAGCCATCGTGCCTCCTCGGATCGACGGCCCGAGCGTGCCACAGTCCCGACCCGCCGGGATCGGGCGACGTCGGGTCGCCCCTACCGCCGGGGCGGTCCCCCCGAGGGCCGGCGGAGGGAGACCACGGCGAGGAACGCCGCGATGGCGAAGAACAGCCAGGCCGCCGCGTTCAGGATGTCGGCGCCGACGTTGTACCCGGCGGCCCGGTTGGTCTCCGAGAACGCGAACGACACGTTGCTGGCCGACATGAACACGAGGCCGACGGCGAAGAAGATCAGTGGCGTGGTCAGCCTCCGCAGCCACGACGGTGTGTCGTCCGCCACCGCCGGACTCCACGCGTAGTAGGGGGAGGGCGCCATCGACGGCGGGGTGGGGTAGGCCACCGGTCCACGCAGGCCGGGCGGTGCGGTGGGGGGTGGCCCGCTCGGCGGTGGCGGCATGGCGGGGGGCGGCATGGCGGGGGGCGGCCCCGGCGTGGTCGGTGCCGCCGGAGCGTCCATCGCCCAACCGCACTGACGACAGCGCCGCTCGCTCTCGAGCACCGGCCCGGAACACTGGGGACAGGTGATCATGATCTGGTCCGCTCGGTCCGTGGTTGGCGCACGCCCAGAGGTTAGGCCGGGGCGCTCACACCACGACGACCCTCCGACGCTCGTCGCCGGGCACCTAGATTCTCGGCGGTGCCCACGACCTCGTCGGACCCGACCCCGCCGCCGACGTCGTTGTCGGCCGTCCTCCTCGGGACCGGCAATCCGCTGCCCGATGCCCGACGGGCCGGGGCCGCCACCTTGGTCCGGGCGGGGTCGAGGACCTTTCTCGTCGACGCCGGCCGTGGTGTCTGCCTACGGCTGGTCGCCGCCGGGTTCCTGCCCATCATGCTGGAGACGGTGTTCCTCACCCACCTCCACAGTGACCACATCTGTGACCTGAACGACGTGATCACGACGCACTGGGTGATGAGCGCCCAGCCGTCGGACCTGAGGGTCACCGGGCCACGCGGGACGAAGGAGGTGGTCGACGGGGCCCTCGCCATGCTCAGTCCGGACATCGGCTACCGCCTCGCCCACCACGCCGACCTGACCTGGCGACCCCGGGTCGAGGTCGACGAGATCGGACCCGGTGTGCTCCTCGAGGACGACGAGCTGCGGATCGTGGCCGCGGCCACGGACCACCGCCCGGTCGAGCCGACGCTCGCCTACCGCTTCGAACACGGGGGACGGTCGATCGTCGTCGCCGGCGACACGGTGCCTTGTGCCGGGCTCGACGAGCTCTGCGCCGGAGCCGACGTCTACATCCAGACCGTCCTCCGGGACGACCTGGTCCGCCTCGTGCCGATGCCCCGGTTCGTCGACACCATCGACTACCACTCGACGGTCGAGCAGGCCGCGCAGACGGCCGCCCGCGCCGACGTGGGCACGCTCGTGCTCACCCACCAGGTGCCGACGCCGCTGCCCACGGCGGCCGACGAGTGGGTCGAGATCGCCCAGCGCCACTTCGGCGGCACGGTGGTCTTCGGCGAGGACCTCACCGAGGTGTGACCGCTCACCGACGGGTAGCGGGAGCCACGCCCACCGCCCACAATGGTCGCCGTGGAGCAGCGTCTCAGCCTCGTCACCCTCGGCGTCGGCGATCTCGACCGGGCCCGGGCCTTCTACGAGGCGCTCGGCTGGCAGACCCGGGCCGACCCCGGGGACGACGTGGTGTTCTTCCAGGCCGTCGGCATGATCGTGGCCCTCTGGGACCGGGCCCGCCTGGCCGAGGACTCGGGTGTCGTTGACGGCGGCGGCTCGGGCGGCGTGACGCTCGCCTACAACTGTCGGAGCGAAGCGGAGGTGGATGCGGTCGTCGACGAGGCCCGCTCCGCCGGCGCCGACATCGCCCGGCAGCCGGCGAAGACCTTCTGGGGCGGCTACTCCGGCGTCTTCGTCGACCCCGACGGCCACCCGTGGGAGGTCGCCCACAACCCGGGCTGGCCCATCGCCGACGACGGATCGGTGTCGCTCGGCTCGTAGGGCTCGTCGCTCCTACGCGTTCTGGTCGCGGGGTGATCCGCCCGCGCCGCCCGGTCCGGCGGGCTCCAGTCGTTCGAGCAGCTCGATCAGGTAGCCGTCGGGGTCCTCGATGTAGGCCATGATGACCGGCCAGCGATCCAACCGGCGCGGCGGGTCGACGGACTTGTACCCGGCGGCCATGGCCGCGTCGTAGATCTTCTGACAGTCGTCCGAGTAGACGTAGAGCTTCCACACGGAGGTGCCCATGTCGATCGGGCCCTCGATGGCCGTGTTCTGGGCCAGCTGGATCCACCCGCCCTTCTCGGGGTTCTCGAGGATCGCCTCGGTGATCTCCTCGGTGATCACCGTGCGGGCCGTGCACGTGAGACCGAGCGTCTCGTAGAACTTGATCGTCTGATCGAGGTCCTTCACGTAGATGCAGAACTGCCGGACCCAGGAGGTCACCGGTCCACCTCACCGTCGGCGTGCAGCCAGAATCGCCCGCGTGCGGCGGCGTCCGCCCACTTGACCACGTTGGCTCCGTCGTCCACCTGGCCGAGGTCGGTCGGTGTCGGGCCGATCTCGTCGGCGAGCGGGCCCAGCTGCTCGACGTCGAAGTCGTAGACCCGGGCGGCGTTGAGCCCGAGCATCTTGCGGGTCTCGGCGACGGGGACGTCGCCGAAGTTCCTGCTGAGCCAGTCGCGGGTGTGGGGCCAGGTTCCCTCGGGGTGCGGGAAGTCGTTGCCCCAGAGGAAGACGTCGAGGCCGATGTGATAGCGGCGCTCCACCTCGATCCGCTCCGGCGTGCTCGCCCCGATGAAGCAGTTGCGGTCGAAGTACTCGGTCGGCCGCATGGTGAGCTCGCCGATGATCTTGGATCGGCTGATCTTCTTGGACGTGTGGGCGTGCTCGTAGCGGGTGTCCATCAGCCACAGAAGGTCGGGCACCCAGTAGGCGCTGCTCTCGGTGACGCCGAACCGCAGGTTCGGGTGACGCTCGAACACGCCGCTCCACATGAGGAACCAGAGGGGCCGGGCCGGCCACCAGCGGCACTCCATGAGGTAGAGGGCGACGTGCTCGCCGTAGTCCTCGGACATGGCCGCACCGGAGTGGGTGTGCACCGGCAGGTTGAGGTCGGCGCAGGCGGCCCAGAACCGGTCGTAGCGCGGGTCGTGGTAGGCCGGGTAGGGCTGCCACATGGTGGGGATCAGGACGCCGCGGAGGCCGTTCGCCGCGGCCCACTCCGCCTCGGCGATCGCCGCGTCGGGGTCGTCGAGCACCGGCGTGATGGCCACGCCGGCCCGACGGACCGGGCTGTCTGCGCACAGCTCGGCCAGCCAACGGTTGTGGGCCCGGGCCCCGGCCATGGCCAGCCCGGGGTCCAGCTGACCCGTCGAGCTCAGCCCGGCACCGAAGGGCGAGCCCGTGAACCCGGTGACCGCGTCACCGTCGGGGAAGATCACCTCGCCCACGACCCCGTCGGCGTCGAGCTCCTTGTCCCGCCGCGCCCCGTTCCAGGCGCCCGAGATTCCCTCCTTGTTCTCCTCCATCCAGTGCTCGGCGAACTCGGGATCCGACAAGGTCCGGGTTATCGACTGGCGCTCCCGGATCATGTCGTCGAAGGCCTCGCGGAACCCGGGGTCGACGTAGGGGCGGTATTCCTCGGTCGGGAGCCCGGCGTGGCAGTCGGCCGAGATGATCAGGTACCGCTCCTCTGACTGGTCGGACATGCTCACACCTCCGGAACGTCCAGCCGGGTGCGGCCGGAGACATCGCTCACCATGGTCGGTTGAAGTTCTCCTGGGTGAACCCGAGGCTGATCGAGTCCGCCGGTGGTTGATCCAGCGGGACCGTGATCTCCTCGACGGTCGGCCCGACCCGGGCGGCGATCGGCGCGAGGACGTCCAGGTCGAAGCCGTAGACCTCGGCCGCCGTTCCCCCGAGCATCTGGCGCATCTCGTCCGCCGCGACGTCGGCGAACGTCCACCGCAGGGACTCCCGGGAGTAGGGGTAGGTCATCTCGGAGTGGGGGTAGTCCACCCCCCACATGATCCGGTCGACCCCGATCTGATAGCGGAGCGGTGCCTCGACGCGCCGCATGAAGCTGGCGCCCATGTAGCAGTTCCGGTGCCAGTACTCCCGGGGGGTGAGCGACAGGTTGGCGACGGCCGGACCGCCGAAGCGGGCCTCCACTGTCTCGCTCGCCGACCCGAAGCGCTCGTAGTAGAAGTCGAGGAAGTCGAGGAGGCCCGGGAGCCAGCTCGCACCGCCCTGCTCGGTCATGACGAACTTGAGGTCGGGGTGGCGCTCGAAGACACCGGAGAAGATGAGCTGCCAGAGGGCCCGGTGGGAGTACCAGCCCTGCTCGATCAGGAAGACGGCGCCGGAGACCCCGCCCACGCTGAGGCCCATGGGCGAGGCGTTGCCCCCGTGGTGGTTGACCGGCACGCCCAGCTCCTCGCACACCGTCCAGATCGGCTCGTAGGCCTCGGAGAACAGCGGGGGGAGGTCCGAGTCGGGCGGGACGCCCGGCACCATGATCCCGCCGCGGAGGCCGGCCTCTTTGATCCAGCGGATCTCCACGACCGCCGCGTCCACGTCGTTCATGAGGATCTGGGCGATGCCGGCCCGCCGCTCGGGCTCCTCGCCGCAGAACTCGGCCAGCCAGCGGTTGTGGGCCCGTAAACCGGCCCAGCGGTGCTCGAAGTCGGCCGGGGTCGGCGGAGGGGCAAAGAGGCTCGAGGACGGGAAGAACGGGGGAATCGTGTTTGGGTACAGCACCTCGGCCACGGTCCCGTCGGCCTCGAGCTCGGCGATGCGTCGGTCGGAGTTGTAGTTACGGTCGGCGTCGGGGCCGTTCAGGTCGCCGAACGGGTTGACGTACGAAGCGGCCCACGAGTCGAAGTCGTCGTGGTAGCGGCGCTCGAGGTAGTCCCGGTAGGCATACATCTCGGCGCCGGCGTGGCAGTCGGCCGAGATGATCAGGTAGCGATCGAGCTGCTGGGCGGCCGTCGGACTGTCCAGGACCTGCGTTGTGTCTGGCATCGGACTCTCCCCCGGTCCAGTGCCCCCGGAACCTGCGGACCAGCGTCACCGTATGTCGGGCACCGCTCCATTGTCTACCCATCCGTAGGATGGCTGCCCGTGCCAACGAACCAGCGTCGTCGCGGCGTTCGCCACACGATCAGGAGCGTCGAGGAGGTCCGGCCATGAAGGACTTGTCGGGGAAAGTCGCGGTTGTCACCGGCGGGGCCGGCGGCATCGGACGGGCCATGGCCGAGCGCTTTCTCACCGAAGGTATGCGGGTGGTATTGGCCGACTTCGACCAGGCACCTCTCGACGATGCCGTCGAGTCGCTGCAATCAGGTTCACGGGAGGTGATCGGCCTTCTGGCCGATGTGACCAAGCGGGAATCGATGGAACAGCTGCGCGCGGCCACCCTCGAGCAGTTCGGTGCCGTGCACGTTCTGTGCAACAACGCCGGCGTAGCCAACACCGGTGTCGGCCAGATCTGGGAGCACGAGGACGTCGACTGGCGCTGGTCGCTCGACGTGCACCTCTTCGGTGTCATCCACGGCTGCGCGGCCTTCATCCCGAGCATGCTCGAGCACGGCGAGGAAGGCCACATCGTGAATACCTCCTCGGGCAACGGCGGTCTCACGCCTTTTCCCTCCACGCCCACCTATGCCGTCGCCAAGGCGGCCGTGGTCACCTACACGGAGTGCCTGTGGGCCCAGCTCCGGTCGACACGAATCGGCGTGTCGGTGCTCTTCCCGACGGGCTACACCCCTGGCCTCCTCAACACCGGTATCTGGAACCAACGCGATCGCCCGCCGGAATACGCCACCGCCACCCCTCGACCACCGCGGCGTGGGCTCGACGAGTGGGTGAAGCGGGCCGAGCAGGAGGGGCGCAGTGTCCAGTTCACACCCCTGGACGAAGTGGCTGACCAGGTCGTCACCGGCATCGTGCAGGACCAGTTCTGGATGCACGTCCCCCGGGAGGACGCCGACGCCAGGGTGCGCGAGCGGGTGGATTCCTTGATCGGCAACCTCCCGCCGGAATACCTCATGACCGGACCGGGCTGAAGCGTCGCTAGCAGGCGGTGTCGGTAGCCGCGGCGTCAATCGGTGCCGAGCACCGCCCGAATGAGTGGTCGTGCCCGCTGGGGCAATGGGTCCTCAGGGAAGTACCGCTCATACATCTGCATCACTTCAGCTTCACTCGTGAAGCCACACCGAGCGATGAGATAGGCGATGTCGTCCTGGTCACGACGGCCCCGGCTGGCCCGCAGTTTCATGGCGAGCATCGTGTGATCATCGGCTCGAAGGACCTCGAGGGCGCCGTAGTAACCGAGGAACTGCCAATCTGGCTCCACCGCGAGCGGTATGTAGATCTTCGCCGCGTCATTGAGCCAGTCCGCTTCGAGCCCTCGGCGGAGACCAACTTCTCGAGCGATCCGTAGCACCTCGTCTGGCGGATAGACGGCCGCGTCCAGGTCGTCGGATGCGTCGCGCGACTGATAGGCGAGCACCATCACGGCCCCCCCGACGAGCCACAGCTTCGCTTGCACTCCCTCGGACTCGAGCTGCGTTCCGAGCTCCATGAGCGCGCCCTGCATCTCGTCGCGGGTCATCTTGCTAGACGCTCTCGAGCTCGGCCCGAGCGGCCAGGACACCGTGCCGTAGCAACGGTCCGGGCGCGGTGGAGAACTCCCACCAATGAAGATCCTGGATGCCTGACAGGTACCAGAACGGTCGTACGAAGCGGGACGATTCCTGCGTCCAGCCAGGTGGCTCGAGGCGGTGCCGTGCGTACGCCTCTTCCACGACACCGGCGACGAAGGCATCGAATCGCCGGTCACCCGAGAGGCGGGGGGCCTCGCGGGTCAAGCCGTCCAGCTTCGCTGCATCCGCCTTCTGCAGGGTGTCACGCAGATCGAGTACCGCCCGCAGGGCGGCGTCCTCGCCCCCTGAACCCCCCGCCAGCGACGTGGCGACACGCTCGGCCGTGCCGACGGCACTGTGTCGGTCCCGGGCTACCAGGCGGAGTTCGGTGGGACCCTGGACGCTCTCGATGATCCTGGCAAGCAGCGGCAAGCTTGGCTGCCTTCTCCCCGACTCCAGCTCCGAGACCGTGGACTGCGGGACCCCGGCGGCGTGGGCGAGGGCCTGCTGGGTCAGACCGTGGGCGCGCCTCGTCGTACGGATCGTGTCACCCGCCGCCGTGGTCCAGTGCATACCGCGATTATAGTGAATCACCGATAAAGCGAGTCCAGAAGGGTGGGGGAGGGCCTGTGTGCTTGGACCGGCCCTCGCTGGGCCGGCGAAGCAGCGGACAGCACGGGAGAGACACCCTGGTACCCAGGCTCGGAGTCGGAACAGGCCATGATCCCGGAGAACCGGTCGAACGAAGGCCGGTCTCCCCTGCTTGTGGGGCTGCGGCCGCGGTCCGGATCGCCATGCTGCGGGCGGGCCCAACGCCTCTGGCCGGGCCCTGAGCGCCGGGTTCATGCTGGGTGGATGCTTGGGACGCTTCTCGACATCTTCCGGCTTCGCCAGTACTTCAACGTCATCACCCGCACTCGGGAGCTGGTCGAAGGTCTCCGCGAGGACGCAGGGCTGATCACCGACGCCCGCCGAGCCCTTGTGCGGCTGCCCTTCGAGCGCCGAGATCCGCTCGAGCCGCACCCCTTCCCGGTGGCCGAACCCCTCGAGCTGCCCTCGCTCAGAGGCAAACGGCTGGCGCTCATGGCCACCGGCGGCAGTGGGGCCCTGGCGTCCGTCGTCGGGATGGCGCGCGCGCTCGAGGAAGCCGGCGTGTCTCCGGCGGTCCTGTCGCTTTGCTCGGGCTCGTCGATCTTCGGCTTCCCGGTGGCAGCCGGCGTGCCGGCCGAGAAGGTTGCCACGTTCTTGATCGGGTTGGAGCCCGAGGACTACGTCGACGTCGACTGGCCGCTGCTCGCGGGCATCGTGCCGAGGCTGGGGCGGGAATTCGCCGGCATCGTGAAAGGCGAGCGCATAGAGGCGACCTACCGGCGGCTCCTCGGTGACATGCGCCTCGGCGATCTGCCGATACCCGCTTACGCGCCTATCTGGAATATCGAGGAGAACCGCCTCGAGTACCTCGGCCCGCGCACGTACCCCGATCTCGAGGTGGCGCGTGCGGTACGCATGTCGGTCGCCCTAGCGCCCTTCATTGAGCCGGTCGAGCTGGGCGGGGGCTATTGGTGTGACGGAGGGATCGTCGACATCTTCCCTGTGCGTCCCGTGCTCGACATCGAGGAGCTCTGTGACGTTGCATTGGCGGTCAACGGCTTCTACCCCCCGGGCTTCGCCGGAGAGGACGCCACCGGCTGGCGGGCGCGACCCGCCTCCATCCTCTACGCCGCCAGTCAGGCCCGCACCTGCCAGCAGGTCGAGCTGGCGCGGGTCAACCTGGAGCGACTCGAGCAGAGCATGCAGGTACTGATGATCGAGCCCGTCCCTTTCGAGAAGGTGAGAGGAGCCGGCTTCTACCGGCAGTTCTTGAGCACGAGGGACTGGCCCGGGTTCATGCGAGCCGGTCGCCTCGAGAGTCGGCGGCTGCTGGTGGACGCCTTCGGCAAGTCGGCTGACCCACCAAGAGCAGCGTCGCGCGCATCCTGAGTTCTGAGGGAGCGACGCTCTACCAGATCTCGATGCTGGCCAATGACGATTCCACGGTGATCGCCTCGCCGTCAGCCGCCGTCGACATCACTACCACCGAGCTGACACCGCTGAGCGCTCCTGCCAAGGGCCGAACGGTCCGAGGAGAACTGCGTCCGCGTTCACCGGCCCTGGCCACGCTCAAGCTCCAGTCGAAAGGCGACGTGTCTGAGCTCGGCCGACCGAGGTCCCCCTTTTGGGCCCGGCGAGGCACCTCCCAGATCCTTCGCACTGTGCGCAGCGGTCAACCCTGCTCGGCCGGCGCGCCGTTCCCTTTGGCGCGCCGGCCGGGGCTGGCGGACATCAGACGTTGATGGAGCCTCCGATGATGTTGAAGTGCGTGGTCGTTCCCGGACACGCCGGCAATGGCAGGTTCGTGGGCAGCTTGGTCAGGTTCGGCAGTAGCGGGACGGCGAACGACCCGGTCTTCGTCGCCGTGCCCGGAGGGGCCATCAGCGTGATGACGGCCGGCGGGGCAGTGACCGTGCCGGTCTGGTTCATGTAGACGATCTTGGTGGGGGCGATGGCCCCGCCGGTGGTCGTCCATTTGATGGTCTCGGTGATGGTGCCGACGGTGTCACCGCCGAGGAAGTTTGCGCAGGCGCTGGCGTTCGGGCTCCCGGGCGGCGCGTTGTAGAAGCCCGAGCCCTTGATCGTCCCACCGGTCACGACCACACCTGGCGGCGTGGCCACGGCGCTGTCGCAGTTCCCCGCGAAGGTGCCATGGAAGGTGATCTTCATGCCCCCGGGACTCCCGACAGCCGACAGCCCGGGGTTAAGGGTGCCGGTGCCGTTGACGCCGCCACAGAACACTGTGCCGGTGGCCTTCGGATTCTTCGCTGACGCCACCCCAACCCCCGTGGTGAGGACGAACACCATGGCGAGGCCGCTGGCAAGCAGGGCACGCTTCAGATTCATCGGATACCTCCGTCTTCGGGACCCGGTCGCCCCGGGGCCAGCAGGTCCAGCCTCAGGCTCATTGCATACCGCGTCTGTGGCCCCATCACACAGGAGGCCGCAACCGGTCGAGGGCTGCAACTCAACTCAGCCCGGAGGCGAACAAGAGCAGGCCCGTCGGGACTTCAGAGCGTTGCCAACCATTCGCATCCCAGAGAGCCGCCATCCCAGGCGTTCCTGGGTCAGCACCTCGACCCCATGGGGGCCCAAGAACCGGCGGAGGTCCCTGCGGGGACCGGCGCTCGGGCCGACGACTGACGGGGGGGCTCCAGGCACGGACGCTCCGGGCGGCGTGCTCGGCCGGGTGTTTCGTTCCGGTATTTGTTGTGAGGGACGGCCCGATGCGGTCGGATTGAGCTGCGGGTCACGGACCGAATGCCACTGAAGCTCGTCAGGATCCTCTCAGAATCCCGGCATGAGGATTGGGTATACGGTGCCGACTGAAGCCAACGACGGCACGCCACGGTACGCCGACCATGATGAGGTTTTCGAGGTCGGCGACGCCTTCTACATTCCGCCCGGCCATGTCCCGGTGAAGAACGAGCCCGGTACCGAGTTCCTATGGTTCAGTCCCAGCGAAGAACTGCGCGCCGCGGAGGCGGTCATGATCAAGAACATGCAGCCGGTGCAGGACGGCGCAACGCCCTAGGCGACGCAGTCTCGAGTCAGCGCCATCGCCGTGCCGGCAATCTGGGACACCGGAGGACCCGAGCGCGAACCGCTTCAACCTGCAGAAACGTTGACTTATCCACAACGGGGTGGGCGAGGGGGGACTTGAACCCCCACGTCCTTGCGGACACAGGAACCTGAATCCTGCGCGTCTGCCAATTCCGCCACTCGCCCGAGTGACCGAGCAAGGCTACTCCCCCCGCTGGCCGCCTCCGAAGGGCGCCGAAGGGCGGTCACCCGGGACGGGCCCTCTCACCTGGGAAGATCGGGGCATGCTGCCCGGAACGGAACCGGCGACCGGTAATCTTGGGCCCGACCATGGGACTCCAGCAGTTCGAGGAGAGGCTCGAGCGTCTGGTGGAGGGCACGTTGGCCAAACCCTTCCGTAGCAACCTCCAACCGGTCGAAATCGGCCGCCGCCTCACACGAGAAATGGACCTGAACCGCCGAGTGGCGGTCCATGGCCTCATCGCGCCCAATATCTTCCTCGTCAGCCTGGCTCCGCCGGACGTGGACCGGTTCGCCGACTTCCTCGACGCCCTGGTCAAGGAGCTGGCCGACGCGGCCCGGGAGCACGCCCGGGCCGAGGGCTACTCCTTCGTCGGCCCCGTCGACGTCATCATCTTGGAGGGGAGCAGGCTCCGGGCCGGCCGCTTCACGGTGACCACCGAGTTCCGGGCGGCGGCCGACGGCGTCGGCGTGGCCGAGCTGGTGCTCCCCGACCGCTCCCGGGTGACGGTCGGGACCGATCCCCTGGTCATCGGGCGGCTCCCGGATTGCGGGGTGGTGCTGGCCGACCCCAACGTGAGCCGCCGGCACGCCGAGGTGCACCGGGTGGGCGACGACGTGGTCGTCACCGACCTGGGCTCCACCAACGGGACCCTCGTGAACGGGGTCCGGGTGAAGGAGCAGCACCTGGCGAGCGGCGACGTGATCATGGTCGGCTCGACCCCTCTCGCCTTCGAGATGACCTGATCGGCCGTGGCCGTGTGGCTCATCTCCAGCGCCAACTACACGGGGCTCATCCGGCCGCTCCAGTGGCTGGTGGTCGTCCTCATCTTCCTCTTCTTCCTCCGCGTCATCCGCGCCGTCTGGGTCGAGGTCCGTCCGGCCGGCCCGCGACAGACCCGGGCCGAACGACGTCGTCTGCGCCAGGAGCTGAACGGCCAGGCCCCGAAGCGCACCCGCAAGGACCTCTGGCTCGAGGTGATGGAGCCGGCCGACTTCCAGGGTCAGCGGTTCGGTCTCGATGACGAGGTCACCGTCGGGCGCTCACCCGGGTGCGGCGTTCCCACGACCTACGACGTCTACAGCTCGACGCTGCATGCCCGACTGTTCCGTCACGGCGACCAGCTCTGGGTGGAGGACCTCGGCTCGACGAACGGCACGTTCGTGAACTCCGAGCGGATCAGCCAGGCTTCCCGCCTCTCCCGGGGTGACCTGCTCCAGATCGGGGCCACGGTCTTCGAGGTGACCCGGTGACCGTCCTGCGCTCGGGTTCGGCCACCCACGTCGGCCGGGTCCGCAACACCAACCAGGACTGCGCCCTCGAGGCCGGGAACCTCTTCGCCGTGGCCGACGGGATGGGCGGTCACGCCGGTGGCGAGGTGGCCGCCCGGGTGGCCCTCGACAGCCTGCGGCTGGCCTTCGACCGCCAGCCCACGCTCGAGGGCCTCCGCCAGGCGGCGGCCGAGGCCAACGCCACGGTGTGGCAGGAGAGCCAGCTCAACCCGGACCTGCGCGGGATGGGCACCACCCTGACCGCGGCCGGCCTCGTGACCGGGGACGAGGGCCGCGACGTGGTCGGGCTCGTGAACGTGGGCGACTCCCGGGCGTACGTCTACTCGGGGGGGCGCCTGACCCAGGTCACCTCGGACCACAGCCTGGCCCAGGAGAAGGTGCGCCACGGGCAGCTGACCGAGGCCCAGGCGGCGGTGCACCCCCATCGCCACATCCTCACCCGGGCCCTCGGGGTGGCCCCGGGCGTCGACGTCGACCTGTGGGAGCTCCGGCTCCGCAGCGGGGACCGCCTCCTCATCTGCAGCGACGGTCTCACGAACGAGGTGGGCATCAACCAGATCACCGAGGTCCTCGACTCCGTCGTCGACCCGCACGAGGCGGCCGAGGTGCTCGTGCGCACGGCCAACGAGCACGGTGGGAGCGACAACATCACGGTGGTCGTCGTCGACGTGCTCGTCGGCGACCAGAGCGCCGCGGGCGGCGCCACGGTCGTGGCCCCGGTGGCCGGCTCGGTGTCGGGAGCGGCCCTCGTGGTCGCGGCCGACCCTTCGCCCTCGGCCATCGACCCCGGTGACGCCGAGCCCATGGGCCAGTCGCCCGGCGCCGGTACGACCGGCGGCGGCAGAGCGAGAGGCAGCCGCGGCAACGGCGCGGCCGCGCCGTCCGACGTCGCGGCGACCGGGGTAGTGGCCGCGACGTCCGCCGGACCCTTCGGCTTCGAGGACGAGACCGGTGTCGTGCCGAGCTACGGCGGTGCGGCGACCGACGACCTGTTCCTCGGCCCGGCTACCGGCGTGGCCGTCGCCGAGCGACCGGTCGAGGAGCTGACGCCGCCCCCGCCCCCGCTGCAAAAGGAGCGCAAGGAGACGCGCCGGGAGCGCCGCCGCCGGCTCGGCATCCCCCGCCGGGTCACGTTCCGGGTGATCGGCTTCCTCCTCCTCCTCCTCGCCGTGGTGGCCGCGGCCTACCTGCTCGTCCGCTGGTGGGCCACTGACGACTGGTACGTGACCGTCCAGCACAACGAGCTCGTCGTCTACCAGGGCCGGCCGGGAGGGATCCTCTGGTTCCACCCCAAGCTGGTCGACAAGACCGGGGTGACGACGAGCCAGATCCTCTCCATCCACCTGCCGGCGCTCGAGGGTGACGTGCAGGAGGCCTCCCTCGTTGACGCCCAGAGCTACGTCCGCAACCTGAAGGACGAGTACCTGGCCCAGCAGCAGGCGGGCACCGGCACGACCAAGGGCCCGGCCGTCGGGCCGAGCGGTGCCCTGCCCACCCTCCCGCCCGCCGTCTCGAGCACGAGCTCGTCGACGACCACCTCGACCACCGCGCCGGGCGCCAAGGCGTCGACGCCGGCCTCCACGACGACCACCACGCCCACGACGACCACGACCACCACCACGCCCACGACGACCACGACCACCTCGGCACCACCGCCCACGACGTGATCGCCGCCCTCTCCACCCCGCAGGAAGGAGCCCACTGAATGGGTCGCCGCATCCGATGGCTCGGCGTGATCCTGATCCTCTGTTTCGCCCTGGTGCTGGTCCAGCTGGCCAACGTCCAGTTCCGCAAGGCATCAGCTCTCGCCAACAGCAAGAACAACCCGAAGAACTTCGTCGCCCACCTCGACAACACGAGGGGCGACATCCTGGCCGCCGACGGCACGGTCCTCGCCTACTCCGAGAAGGCCACCTCGGGCTCCTACAAGTACCAACGGGTCTATCCGCTGGGCCCGCTCACGTCCCAGGTGGTCGGGTTCGACTCCCTCATCTACGGCACGACCGGGGTCGAGTCGGTGTACAACCAGTACCTGGTGGCCCACCACCAGGCGGCCAAGACCATCGGCCAGCTGCTCTCGCCACCGCCCGAGACGACCGACAACGTCACCCTCACGATCGTCCCCTCGCTGCAGCGGGTGGCCCAGCAGGAGCTGGCCGATCTCCCCGGGCCCAACCGGGACGGCGCCGTCGTGGCCATCAACCCGACGACGGGGGCCATCGAGGCCATGTACTCGTCGCCCACCTACGACCCGAACCCGCTGGCCTCGCCCACCAGCGCCGGCGAGAACCTGGGTGACGTGGCCTACCTGGGCAAGGACGCCGAGGGCTTCTCGCCCTCCAGCCCGATCGCCCTCCGGGAGGTCTTCCCGCCGGGGTCGACGATGAAGGTGGTCACGAGCACCGCCGTCTACAACCTGAAGCCGCAGCTCTCGAACTTCGTCTGGCCCAACCCGCTCCAGCCGGCCACCGGGCCGGCCAGCGCCTGCATCGCCCTGCCGCACTCGAACAAGCTGCTCTGCAACGACGGCGGGTCGCCCTGCGGCGGCAACATGACGCTGATGCTCCCGCAGTCCTGCGACCCGGGCTACGGGGCGCTCGGCATGGCCCTCGGCGGGAAGACCCTCTGGCAGCAGGCCGCGGCCTTCGGCTACGACCAGGTCCCCCCGATCGACATCCCCGGCGCGGTGGCCTCGAACTTCCCGACCCCGGCCGAGCTGGGCCCCGCCCAACTCGGTCAGCCGGGCCAGGCCTACTCGGCCATCGGCCAGCAGGACGTCGAGGCCACGGCCCTCCAGAACTGCCTGGTGGCCGCGGGCATCGCCAACGGCGGGGTCGTGATGACCCCGCACGTGATGGCCGAGGTCCGTTCCTCCGACGGGACCCTCGTCGCCTCCTACCAGCCCACGCCCTGGAAGACCGCGGCCACCCAGCAGGCGGCGGGCCAAGTGACGCCGCTGATGCAGGCCGTGGTCACGAGCGGGACGGCCTCGGGGGTCGGCTTCCCCTCGATCCTCAACGCGGCGGTCAAGACCGGCACCGCCCAGCGCCAGGCCCCCGGGCAGGTCGAGGAGACCGACGACTGGATGATCGGTTTCGCCCCGGCCAACGACCCGAAGATCGCCATCGCGGTGGTCGTCCCCTACCAGCCCTACTCGGCCTACGGGGCCACGATCGCCGGCCCGATCGTGAAGGCCATGATGGAGGCGGCGCTGTCGCTGCCCACCAACTCGGCTCCGGCCCCCCCGGCGAGCCAGCCGTGAGCCGCACGGACCAGCGACGCCGCGCCGCACGACGCCCGTCACCAACCCGGGTACCCCTCGGGGCAGGACGTAGGCTCTGAACGGCATGGAACCCGTCACCGCGCCGCGCGTCTTCTCGGATCGCTACGAGCTGACGCACCTCATCGCCCGCGGCGGGATGGCGCAGGTCTACCGGGCCCGGGACCGGCTGCTCGACCGGCCGGTGGCGCTGAAGGTCCTCTTCCCCGAGCTCTCGGTGGACCGGGCCTTCGTGGAGCGCTTCCGCCGGGAGGCCCAGGCGGCGGCCAACCTCTCGCACCCGAACATCGTCCCGGTCTTCGACTGGGGCGAGGACGGCGGCACCTACTTCATCGTCATGGAGTTCGTGGACGGCCGTCCGCTCTCGGCGCTCTTGCGGGCCTCGGGTCCGCTCGCCCCGATGCGGGCGGCCGACATCGGCGCCCACGTGGCCGCGGCCCTCGCCTACGCCCACCGCCACGGCGTCGTGCACCGCGACGTGAAGCCGGGCAACGTGCTCATCACCGACGACGGTCAGGTGAAGGTGACCGACTTCGGGATCGCCCGCGCCGTCAACACCGAGGACAGCCTGACCCAGACCGGCGCGGTCATGGGGACGGCCACCTACTTCTCGCCCGAGCAGGCCGAGGGGATGGGGGTCGATTCGCGGAGCGACATCTACTCGCTCGGCGTGGTGCTCTTCGAGATGGTGACGGGCCGGCCCCCGTTCCTCGGCGACACACCCGTGGCCGTGGCCTCGAAGCACGTGCGGGACCAGCCCCCGCTGCCCCACGAGCTCAACCCGGCCGTGCCCCCGGCGCTCGAGGCGGTGGTGATGAAGGCCATGGCCAAGGCGCCCGACCAGCGCTACGCCACGGCGGAGGAGCTGCGGGCCGACCTGCTCCGCTTCGTCGAGGGCCGCCCGGTCCTGGCCGACGGCGTGGCGACGTCGACCGTCGTGGCCGCCCCGGTCGGGGCGACGGCGGTGCTCGGGGCGGTGGCGGCCAACGGGATCATCGCCGACGCCACCGCCCAGTCCGAGGCCGAAGCCGAACAGGCGCAGCGCCGGCGCACCCGCCGGCTCTGGATCATGCTCGTCCTGATGCTGGCCGCCCTGGGCGTCATCGTCTTCTTCCTCGGGCGGGCCCTCGGCTACTGGGACAGCACCACCACCTTCGCCATGCCCAACGTGGTCGGCGAAACCCAGGCGGCGGCCACCCACACCCTCGAGCAGAACGGCCTCACCGTGGGCACCGTGCACAAGGTGCACTCGTCGCGGCCCGACGGCCACGTGGTGGCCACCGAGCCGGCGCCGGGGGTCGACGTGGCCAAGGGGGACAAGGTCACCCTGGCGGTCAGCATCGGCCCGGCGGTGCTCGTCGCCGTCCCGAACGTGGTGGGCCAGTCGGTGACCGACGCCGAGGTCAACCTCCAGGGGGCCAACCTCAACTACAAGGTGGTGAAGGTCCTGCCGCCCCAGGGCAACCAGCCGCAGAACACGGTGGTGTCCCAGGAGCCCAAGGGCGGCAAGATGGTCCAGTCGCAAACGACCGTGGACCTCGTCGTGACGGGCAACTCGAACGACGTGCCCGTGCCCAACGTGACCGGCCTCACGCCGCCGGTGGCCGGCGACCAGATCGGGGCGGCCGGCCTCAACGTGGGCTCCCAGTCCCAGCAGTGCTCCAACATCGGCGTGGGCCTGGTCGTCTCGACCAACCCGTCGGCCGGCACCGTGGCCCCCAAGAACTCGCAGGTCAACCTGATCGTGTCGAGCGGGCCCTGCCAGGTCGTGGTGCAGAACGTGATCAACCAGACCCAGAGCCAGGCCACGTCGACGCTCCAGGGCCAGGGCCTCACCGTGAGCGCGGTGACCACCACGAACTGCAACCCGAGCGCCAACGGCACGGTGGTCAGCCAGGCGCCCTCGGCCGGGACCCCGGCCCCGACCGGCTCGACCGTCACGATCTCGGTCTGCAACGCCACGACCACGACGTCGTCCTCGTCGACCACGACGTCGTCGACCACGACGACGACCTCGGCCACCACGACCACCCCCTGAGCGGCGGTCGCCCGCCGCCGGTCAGGGGGTGGCCGGGCTCCCGGCCACCTGGGCCAAGAAGTTGGCCAGGAGGCCCGGCCCCGAAGGGGTGAGGATGGACTCGGGGTGGAACTGGACCCCCTCGACGGGGAGCGACCGGTGCCGCAGGCCCATCACCACGCCGTCCTCGGCGCTCGCCGTCACCTCGAGCTCGGCCGGCACGGACCCGGGGTCGACCACGAGCGAGTGGTAGCGGGTGGCCACGAAGGGGTCGGGCAGGCCGGCGTAGAGGCCCTGCCCCCCGTGGTGGATCTCGGAGGTCTTGCCGTGCATGAGCCGCGGGGCGGCCACGATGCGCCCGCCGAACGCCTGGCCGATGCACTGGTGGCCGAGGCACACCCCGAGCAGGGGGAGCTCGGGGCCGAGCTCCCGGACCACCGCCAGGCTCACGCCGGCCTGCTCCGGCCGCCCCGGCCCGGGCGAGATGAGGAGGGCGTCGGGGGCCTCCCGCCGGATGCCGGCCACGTCGATGGCGTCGTTGCGGAAGACCACGGGGTCGGCGCCGAGCTCGCCCAGCTCCTGGACGAGGTTGTAGACGAACGAGTCGTAGTTGTCGATGACGAGCACCCGGACGGCCACCGGCCGATCGTACCGGGGCGCCCCCCACCCCCCCGCCGGGCCGACGGTAACCTTGTCCGCCATGGCCAAGACGAAGAGCGGTCCGGGTCGGGCCCAGGGGAAGGGCCGCTCGGCCGAGGGCCGGGCGACGGCCAAGGGCGGCTCGCCGGGGGGCTCGCGGATCGGCCGCTACACGCCGGCCGAGGAGAGCGGCCGCTACACGCCGCCGGTGCCGAAGAACGTGCGCAAGAGCCCCCGCTGGATGGGGGCGCTCATCCTCATCCTCCTGCTCGGCGGCGTGCTCATGATCCTCCTCAACTACCTGAGCGTGCTGCCGGGGTCGGTCACCGTCTGGTACCTGATCGGCGGCCTCGTGATGTTCTTCAGCGGCTTCATGCTGGCCACCCGCTACCACTGACCCGGCCCGCCGCGCCGTGGCCGAGCCGCTCTACGCCGACCGCCTCATCACGCTGACCGACGAGGGCATCGAAATCGACCGCTACTACTGCTTCGTCGGCGCCAAGAAGCGCATCCCCTGGCACCGGGTCCGCTCGGTCGAGGTGCGCGACCTCACTCCCACCACCGGCCGCTACCGGATCTGGGGCACGTCGCGCCCGGGCTACTGGTTCAACGACGACGGGGACCGCCCGCACAAGTCGAAGGCCCTCGTCCTCGACATCGGGGCCCACGTGAAGCCGGTCCTCACGCCGGACGACCCCGACGCCGTGCTTGCGGTCATCGAGGCCAAGCGGCCGGCCGCCTGAGCGGCCCGGACGGGCGAGGTCAGCCCAGGCGCTCGATGACGGTGGCGTTGGCCAGGCCGCCGCCCTCGCACATCGTGAGCAGGCCGAAGCGGCCGCCGGTCCGCTCGAGCTCGTTCACGAGCGTGGCCATGAGCTTGCCGCCCGAGGCCCCGAGCGGGTGGCCGAGGGCGATGGCCCCCCCGTTCACGTTGACCTTGGCCATGTCGGGGTGGAGCTCCTGCTCCCAGGCGAGCACCACCGAGGCGAAGGCCTCGTTGATCTCGACGAGGTCGATGTCCTCCAGGCTGAGCTTGCCCCGCTCGAGCACCTTGGCGGTGGCCGGGATGGGACCGGTCAGCATGAAGATGGGGTCCACCCCGGCGAGGGCGAAGGCGTGGAAGCGGGCCCGGGGCGTGTAGCCGAGCTCGGCCGCCTTCTCCTCGCTCATGATGAGGACGGCCGACGCCCCGTCGGTGATCTGGCTGGAGTTGCCGGCGGTGACCTTGCCGTCCTCCTTGAAGGCCGGCTTCAACGTGGCCAGCTTCTCCACGGTCGTGTCGGGGCGGATGCCCTCGTCGGCCGTGAGGAACTCGTCGGTGTCGTTGCCCTCCTCGTCACGCACGGCAACGGGGATGATCTCGCGCTCGAAGCGCCCCTCGTCGCGGGCCCGGGCCGCCCGGTGCTGGCTCTCGGCCCCGAAGGCGTCGAGGTCGTCGCGGCTGAGGTCCCACTTGTCGGCGATCAGCTCGGCCGAGATGCCCTGGCCGACGAGGCCGCCCCGGTCGGCGTAGCGGGTCCGTACCCGGGGGCCGAAGGGGAAGCCGAGCTCCCGGCTGGCCGAGGACCCCATGGGCTGGCGGGTCATGCCCTCGATGCCGCCGGCCACGACGACGTCGTAGGCGCCGGCTATGACCCCTTGGGCCGCGAAGTGGATGGCCTGCTGCGAGGAGCCGCACTGGCGGTCGACGCTCGTGGCCGGCACCGACTCGGGCCACCCCGCGGCGAGCACCGCGTTGCGCCCGACGTTGATGGCCTGCTCGCCCACCTGCATGACGCAGCCCATGATCACGTCGTCGACGAGGGCCGGGTCGAAGTCGTTGCGGGACTGCAGGGCCCTCAGCGGCTCGGAGGCCAGGTCGACGCAGTGCCAGTTGGCGAGCTTCCCGTTGCGCTTGCCCCCGGCGGTCCGGACGGCATCGACGATGACAGCAGTGGGCATGACGGTCCTCCTGCGGTGGTGGCGCGGCCCACGCCGCGTCAGCCCCACCATCGTACCGGGACCGGCCGTTTCGTCCCCCGGGCCGGCGGTAGGGTGACGCGCCGTGCACGACCGCCGGCCCAACCGGGACATGGACCGCTGGCTCGGCGACGGCGGCATGCCGATCATCGACGAGGTGGGGGCCCGGCTCGAGGACTACGGCGTCGACGGCGAGGACCTCGGGTGGGTCACCGGCTCGTTCGTCCCCGAGCTCCTAGCCTGCAACCCGGCCGGCACCGTCCAGGCCGGGGTGCACGCGCTGCTGCTCGACGCCTGCATGAACTTCGCCATCAACGCCGCGTTGAGCGGCCCCGACCGCACCCGCGGCACGCTCGAGCTCAAGACCGAGACGATGCGCCCCGCCGTGCGCGGTGAGCCCTATCGCCTCCGGGGCGAGGTGGTGCGCATGGCCCGGCAGGTGGCCTACGCCGAGGGCACGATGCGCGACGCCAAAGGCGAGCTCGTGAGCCGGGCCACCGGCACCTTCCTCCTGCGCCGCGGCGAGGACACCGCCGCCGCACCGCCGCCGGCCGGCTGACTCAGGCCGCCCGGCGCTCCGGCGCCCCGAGGTCGTAGCGCACCCCGGTCAGCCGCTCCGACGCCTCGAAGAGGGCCCGGGCGTCGTCGCCCCGCCGGGCCCGGCGGCCCGGCCGCTCGACCACCGGCGGCCGGCGCCCCCGGCCCGGGCCGAAAAGCTCGCCCGACGTGGCACCGGGCCAGGTGGCGGCGGCGAGGATCGGCCAGGCCCCGGCGGCCGGCGGGCGGCCGAGCTGGGCCAGCAGGCGGGCCGCCCGGCCCACCGCGACCGACCGGTCGGTGGCCGGGCCGGTGGCCACGATCCCGGTGCTCGCCCAGCCGGGGTGGGCGGCCAGGGCCAGCGTCGCCGTCCCGGCCGCCTCGAGCCGGCGGGCCAGCTCCTCGGTGAAGAGGAGGTTGGCCAGCTTGGTCCGGGCGTAGACGGCGTAGCGGCGGTAGCGGCCCCCGCCCGTCAGGTCCTCCAGGTGCAGGCGGGCCAGGCGGTGCACCCGCGAGGTCACGGTGACCACCCTGGAGCCCGGGGTGGTGAGGAGGAGGTCGAGGAGCCGACCGGTGAGGGCGAAGTGCCCGAGGTGGTTGGTGGCGAACTGGAGCTCGAAGCCGTCGGCGGTGAGCCGGCGCGGGCAGCCCATGACCCCGGCGTTGTTGACGAGCACGTCGAGGCGGTCCGACACCGCGTGGAACCGGTCGGCGGCGTCGGCCACCGAGGCCAGGTCGGCCAGGTCCACGACTAGCACGTCGACCGTGGCCTCCGGCGTCCGGTCGCGGATGCGCTCGGCCGCCCGCCGGGCCCTGGTCCGGTCCCGGCAGGCGAGGACGGTGAAGGCGCCGTGGGCGGCGAGGGCCGCCGCGGTCTCGAAGCCGAGCCCCCGGTCGGCCCCGGTGACGACGACGGTCCGCCCCGTGAGGTCGCCGAAGTCGGCGGGGTCGCGGGGCGGGACCCGGGCGGTCACGCCCTCAGTGGCCGATGTGGTCGGCCGGCACCGTGCCGAGCCGCCCGGCCTGGTAGTCCTCGAAGGCCTGGGCCAGCTCCTCGCGGGTGTTCATGACGAACGGGCCGTAGGCGGCGACCGGCTCGCCGATGGGCCGGCCCCCGAGCACGAGCACCTCGAGCGCCGGCTCGGCCGAGCTGGCGGCCGGGCCGCCCCGCACGACGAGGTGGTCACCGTCGCCGAACACCGCGAGCTGGCCCCGGGCGAGCGGCCGGTCGTCGGGGCCGACCGTGCCCCGACCGGCCAGGGCGTAGACGAGGGCGTTGTACTCGCGGGGCCACGGGAGGACGAGCTCGGCCCCCGGGCTGACCGTGGCGTGCACGAGCGTGATCGGGGTGTGGGTCAGCCCGGGCCCCGGGTGCCCGGCCACCTCGCCGGCGATCACCCGGACGAGGGCGCCCCCGTCGGGGGAGGAGAGGAGGGCGGCCGCCCGCGGGGCGATGTCCTGGTAGCGGGGGTCGATCATCTTGTCGGCCGCCGGCAGGTTGACCCAGAGCTGGACGCCGTGGAAGAGGCCCCCCGAGGCGATCATCTCCTCCGGCGGCCGCTCGATGTGGAGGATCCCCGCCCCGGCGGTCATCCACTGGGTGGCGCCGTCGGTGATGAGGCCGCCGCCGCCGATCGAGTCCTGGTGCTGCATCGCGCCGTCGATCATGTAGGTGACGGTCTCGAAGCCCCGGTGGGGGTGCCAGGGCGTCCCCTTCGGCTCGCCCGGCCCGTAGTCCACCTCGCCCATCTGGTCCATGTGGACGAAGGGGTCGAGGGCGGCGAGGTCGACGCCGGCGAAGGCCCGGCGCACCGGGAAGCCCTCGCCCTCGAAGCCGGCCGGGGCCGTCGTGACCTGGCGGACGGGGCGGGCGGTGCCGTCGGGCGCCGGCTCGGGGAGCCGGGGCAGCTCGAGGACGTTGTCAACGGTCACGGCGGGCATGGCGACTCCTTCGACTCCTCGCCGGGGGCGACCGGCCGTCCGGCCGCACCGGCGGTGCTCTCGGTGGAACGCTCCGGCGGCTCGGGGCATTCCGCCCGGCCGGGCGGCTCAGGAGCCGTCGAGACGGGCCACCTCGTCGTCGGTGAGCATGAGGTCACCGGCCCCGGCCGAGGACACCGCGGTCTCCGGCCGGCTCGAGCCGGGGATCGGGATCACCTGGTCGCCTCGGGCCAGCATCCAGGCCAGCACCACCTGCTGGGGGGTCACCTCGTGGGCTCGGGCCACCTCGGCGAAGGCGGGGTGCCGCTCGGGCAGCGAGGTGGCCCGGCCGATCCCGCCGAACGGGCTCCACGGGAGGAAGGCCACCCGGAGGGAGCGGCAGTGCTCGAGCTCGCCCTCCGAGGAGCGGAAGTCGGGCGAGAACTCGTTCTGCACCGAGACGAGGCGGTCGTCGAGCACCCGCTGGGCCTCGTCGATCTGGGCCACGTTGGCGTTCGAGATGCCGGCCATGCGGATCTTCCCCTCGTCGAGGAGGTCGGCCAGGGCTCCCACCGACTCGGCGTAGGGCACCTTCGGGTCGGGCCGGTGGTACTGGTAGAGGCCGATGGCCTCGACGCCCAGGGCCTTGAGCGAGTCCTCGCAGGCCTGCTTCAGGTACTCGGGCCGGCCGCCCACCTGCCAGCTCCCGTCGCCGGGCCGCAGGTGGCCGCCCTTCGTGGCCACGAGCACGCCGTCGGCGTCGCCGCCCCAGGTGGCGAGGGCCTCGGCCACGAGCCGCTCGCCGTGGCCGTGCTCGCCGGTGTTGAGGCAGTAGGCGTCGGCCGTGTCGATGAGCGTCATCCCGGCCTCGAGCGCGGCGTGGATGGTGCGGAGGGCCTGCTGACGGCTAGGGCGGCCCTCGATGGAGAGCGGCATCTCGCCCAGGCCGATGGCGCTCACCCAGACGTCGCCGATCCGTCGCTCGTGCATGTCGTCGTCCCTTCCCTCGCGGCCGGTCACTCTACGGGAGCTCAGTAGCCGGCGCTGGGTAGTGGGTCAGGTTTCAAACCCTGCACAGGCCGAGCCTGTTGGGCCCTACCGGCCCTGAGGATGTTGCGAGCGGCGTTCACGTCGGCCTGGGCGGTATGCCCGCAGGACTGACATCGGAACTCCGCTTGAAGACGCCGGTTGTCCTGATCACAACTCCCACAGACCGAGCATGTGATCGAGCTGTAGCGGGGGTTGACGACGACCACTTGGCGACCAGCATCTTCCGCTTTGTAACCAAGGAACGTCACCAACTGGGCCCACCCGGCGTCATGGATGGAACGGTTCAATCCGGACTTGGCGGTCGCGCCGTTGGCCAAGAATCCGCCAGCTCCGTCACTTCGTGGCTTTGGTCGCCTGACCATCTGGCCGATGCGCAGGTCCTCGACGACGATGAGGTCGTAGCCGTTTACCAGGTACCTGCTCACCTGGTGGTGGAGATCCCTCCTTTGGTTGGCGACCTTTCGACGGGCCCGACCGACCGTCTCAGCCGCCCTCCGCCGGCGGTTTGAGCCGCTGCGTTTCCGCTGGAGGGACTGTTGGGCTCGGGCCAGCTCCTTGGCGGCCCTTCTTTCGTAGCGCCCCTTGGTTATGAGCTCGCCGTCGCTGGTCGCCACGAGGGCACAGATCCCGAGGTCGATGCCGACCTCTCTCGCGGTCGATGGCAGCGGCTCGGCTGGGACTTCGACACAACGGACGCTCACGAACCAGCGGGTTCCTTCGCGCTTGACGGTAATCGCTTTGGGCACCCCACGGAGTGGCCGGTGCAAACGGAGCTTCACGGACCCGATACCAAAGAGCCTGAGACGCCGGGCGCTCTCGTCGAGCTTCCAGCCAGTTCCGTCCTCCCACTGGAGCGAGTCGAAGCGGGCCTTCGATCTAAAGCGCGGATATCCCGGCTTCCCGCCCTCCTGGCACCGGCGACAGAAAGCAGAGAAGGCTCGGTCGAGACGTTTGAGCGTCCCCCGACAGACCACGACGCCGCAGCTCAGCAGTTCTGGACGGAGTCCGCGGAGCGAAGTCAGGGTCCGGCATTGGTCTATGTAGCTGACGGAACGACGCTCCCAGCGCCACGCTCCTCGTCGCTCCTCCAACGCAGCGTTGTACAGCTCGCATTGGAGGGCGAGCAGCGACTTAAGGGCCACCTGCTGACGGGAGGTCGGCTGGAGAAGGTAGCGAAAGGTTCGGCAGCGAGCCACGAGGGCGAAGGTACCGAAAGGGTGTGTCACCCATGTCCGGCGCTGCTGCCTCCGTCGACCACGAACTCGGCACCGTTGCAGTAGGAGGCCTCGTCGGAGGCGAGGAAGCAGACGAGGTGGGCCACCTCCTCGGGCTGGCCCGGGCGGGCCGTCGGGTAGGCGGCCCACATGCTCTCGGCCCCGGCCCGGGCGATGTCGATCATCGGCGTGTCGATCATCCCGGGGTGCACCGAGTTGACGCGGATCCCGTGGCGACCGAACTCGATGGCCGCCACCTTGGTCATCCCCCGCACCGCGAACTTGGAGGCGCCGTAGGCTGACATACCGGCGTAGCCCACCTGGCCGCCGACGGAGGAGATGTTGACGATCGACCCGCCACGGTCCTTCATGAGCGGGAGGACCGCCTTCATGCCGAGCCAGCAGCCCACCTGGTTGACGGTCACGATGCGCAGGTACTGCTCGAGGGTCATGTCCTCGATGAGGGCCACCCGGAAGATGCCGGCGTTGTTCACGAGCACGTCGAGGCGGCCGAGGGTCTCGCCGATCCATCCGACCATCGCCGCCCAGTCGGCCTCGTCGGCCACGTCGAGGCGCCGGTAGTGGGTCCTCTCCCCGAGCTCGGCGGCCAGCGCCTCGCCGAGCTCGTCGCGCACGTCGGCGAGCACGACCGTCGCCCCCTCGGCCACGAACTGGCGGGCCTCGGCCTCGCCCTGCCCGCGGGCCGCCCCGGTGACGAGCACGACCCGGTCGTCGAAACGGCCCACCTACTGCTCGGACATGATGGCCGTGAAGCGGGCCTCGGGGTCCACGACCACCCGGTCCTCGACCGTCACCGTCGCCGAGTGGACGCGGGCGGTGCAGGGGAACGGGGCCTCGTAGCCGACGCCGATGGCCGGCCCGAGCTCGTAGCCGCACGTGAGGCCGGCGCCGTGGTTGTTGAAGGCCGAGGGCGTGAAGCGGGGGATCGGCCCCTCGGCCACCTCCCGGCCGTCGACGAGGAGCCGGCCGTGGCCCTGGTGCTCGGCCGTGCGGTCGAAGACGAAGGAGAGGGTGTGGCGGCCGGGCGGGACGACGTCGGTGGCCGCCACCGGGTAGCGCTCCTTGCCGTAGAGGTTGTGGACGTAGGTCAGCCGCCCGTCGAGGAGGTGGAGCGACCAGCCGCCGAGGGCCGAGCCCACGGCGAGCAGCACCCCTTCGGGCGGCGGGCCCTCGGGCACCGTGACGTCGGCGTCGACCCGGTGCGAGCGGTTGCGGGTGTCGACGCACACGGCCTCGGGGACCGGGGCGCCGCCCGGGTAGTAGATGAACGTGTGACGGGGCCGGCGGTGGTCGGGCTTCGGGTTGAGGATCGTCCAGAGGACCCGGTTGTCGAGCGGGAGCACCTGGTGGCGCTCGGCCTCTTCCCACCAGCGGGCCACCATGGCCGCGAGCCGCTCGGGCTCCTTCCCGGCGAGGTCCTCGGTCTCGGAGAGGTCCTCGTCGACGTGGTAGAGCTCCCAGGGGTCGTCGTCGAACGGCGTGTTCATGTCGATCCCGTCGTTGTAGAGCGGGCCGATGGGCTTGAACGTCACCGCCTTCCAGCCCTCGTGGTGGAGGGCCCGGGAGCCGAACATCTCGAAGTACTGCGTCGTGTGGCGGGCCGGGGCCCGGGCCCCCTCGTCGCCGAGGAGGTAGGCGAAGCTCGTGCCGTCGATCGGCCGCTGCGGGACGTAGCCGAGGCGGTCCGGCGCCTCGATCCCGATCAGCTCGAGGAGCGTCGGCGCCACGTCGATGGCGTGGGCGAACTGGCGTCGCACGCCGCCGCCGGCCGCGCCGAACCGGGCCGGCCGGGCCACGATGCACGGGTCGCAGACCCCGCCCTCGTGCACCTCGCGCTTCCAGCGCTTGAACGGCGTGTTGCCGGCCATCGTCCAGCCCCACGGGTAGTTGTTGTGGGCGCTCGGCCCGCCGAGCTCGTCGATGCGGGCCCGGAGCTCCTCGGGGGTCGACCAGTCCATGTTCACGAGGCGGACGTCGTTGATCGAGCCTTGCTTGCCGCCTTCGGCGCTCGCCCCGTTGTCCGACACGAGCACGATCACCGTGTTGTCGAGGTCGCCGGTCGTGGCCAGGAACTCGAGCAGCCGACCGATCTGGGCGTCGGTGTAGGAGAGGAACCCGGCGAAGCACTCCATGAAGCGGGCCGCCACCCGCTGGTCGGCTGGGTCGAGGTCGTCCCAGGCCGGGACCCACGGCGGGCGCGGCGAGAGCCGGGTGCCGGGCGGGACGACGCCCCGCTCGAGCTGCCGGGCGAACGTCTCGTCGCGCCAGGCGTCCCAGCCCTTGTCGAAGTGGCCCCGGTAGCGGTCGATCCACTCCTTCGGGGCGTGGTGAGGGGAGTGGCAGGCGCCGGTGCAGAAGTAGAGGAAGAACGGCTGGTCCACGTCGACCGCCCGGAGGTCGCCCACGAAGCGGACGGCCTGGTCGGCCAGGTCCGCGCTCAGGTGGTAGCCCTCCTCGATGCTCTTGTTCGGGAACGTGGCGTGGTTGTCCTCGTAGAGCGAGGGCACGAACTGGTGGGTCTCGCCGCCGTGGAACCCGTACCAGCGCTGGAACCCCCGACCGACCGGCCACGAGTCGCGCGGCGCCGCCATGTGGGTCTCGTCGTCCGGCGTGAGGTGCCACTTGCCGACGGCGAGGGTGGCGTAGCCCCGGTCGGCCAGGATCTCCGAGAGGAAGCCGTTCTCCCGGGGGATGATCCCGTTGTAGCCGGGGTAGCCCATGGCGAGGTCGGCGATGCGACCCATGCCGTTGTTGTGGTGGTTGCGCCCGGTGAGGAGGCACGCCCGGGTCGGTGAGCAGAGGGCGGTCGTATGGAAGTTGGCGAGCTGCACCCCGCGCCCGGCGAGACCGTCGATGTTCGGCGTCGCGATGTCCGAGCCGTAGCACCCCAGCTGGGCGAAGCCCACGTCGTCGAGCACGAAGAGCACGACGTTGGGCGCGCCCTCCGGCGCCCGGGCCACCTCGGGCCACCAGGGCTCCGAGTCCCGCCAGTCCCGTCCGATGACGCCGCCGTAGCCATGTGGAGAAGAGGCCATGGATCCTTCCTACTCAAAACTCGGTTGGCCGACCAGTGCCAGCGCCGGCGTTCACGCGCCGTCGACGGCGCGGAGGAAGCCGCCCACCACCTCGTTCCAGGCCGCCGGGTCCTCGAAGTAGGGGGAGTGGCCGCACCCCGCGAGGACGTGGAGCTCCGCCCCGAGGGCCTCGGCCAGGACGGCCATGGCCGCCGGGCGGACGAGACGGTCGTCGTCGCCGACCACGAGCGTGACCGGGAGCGCCAGCGAGGCGAGCTCGCCCAGCTCGACGCTCGTCTCGCCGATGCGGCGGAACATCTCCTCGTCGGGGGCCTTGTCGCCGAAGCTCGAGATCTGCTGGTAGAGGACGGCCCGCTCGGGGTACTGGCGCACGAAGCGGTCGCCGAGGGCCGGGTGGGGGAGGGCCGACCCCGGGCCCCGGGCCGCCGAGACCCGGCCGACCGATTCGGCCAGCAACCGGTTGATCTCCGGCGCCCGCACGCCGGCCGGCGTGTCGGTGAGGACGAGCGAGCGCAGGCGGTCGCCGTGGGCGAGAGCCGTCCCGAGGGCCACCCAGCCGCCCATCGACTGGCCGACGAGGTGGGTCCGCTCCAGGCCGAGCTCGTCGAGGAGGACGAGGAGGTCGTCGACCGCCGGCCCGGGCCCGAAGACCCCGGTCTTGCGGGTCGAGTTGCCGAAGCCCCGCTGGTCCCACGTCACCACCCGGTGGTGCTCGGAGAGCGGCCCGACCTGCTGCCACCAGATGGCGTGGTTGCCGCCGAGGCCGTGGCAGAGGACGACGGGGGTGCCCTCCCCGGTCACCTCGTAGTAGATGCGCTCCCCGCCGCTCGCCACGTAGCCGGTCGTCCGCTCGCCGCTCACGTCGACCCCGTCATGGCGCGCTGCACCGCCGGGACGCTACCCGCCCGCTGCCGACCGGGCCTGGGCGAGAAATGCCGGGTTCGGCTGTCGATGGCGGCGGATCCGTTCGTGTAGAGGGTGACAGAGGCCGGCGGGGCGCCGGTAGCGTCAGGAGGCAGAACCATGAAGCAGTACCTGCTCAGCATCTACCAGCCCGACGGCGACCCTCCGCCGCCGGCCGACCTGCAGCGCATCATGCGCGACGTCGACGCCGTCCGCCAGGAGCTGCAGGCCGCCGGGGCCTTCGTCTTCTCCGACGGCCTCTACCCGCCGACCACCGCCACGGTGCTCCGGGTCGAGGGCGAGGACGTGCTCATGACCGACGGTCCCTACGTGGAGGGGAAGGAGCACCTCGGCGGCTGCTGCATCATCACGGCGCCGGACCTCGACGCCGCGCTCGGCTGGGGCAAGAAGATGGCCCGGGCCACGACGCTCCCGATCGAGGTGCGTCCGTTCCGCAGCGGCGACCGCCCGGCCTAGCCCACCGCCATGGCCGGCCCCACCGCCGCCGAGATCGAACGGGTCTTCCGCGAGGAGTACGGCCGGGCCGTGGCGGTGCTCGTCCGGGTCTTCGGCGACATCGACGTGGCCGAGGAGGCGGTCCAGGAGGCGTTCGCCGTGGCCTCGGCCAAGTGGCCCGACGAGGGGCTCCCGCCGAGCCCGGCCGGGTGGATCATCACGACGGCCCGTCGCCGGGCCATCGACCGCCTCCGCCGGGAGGGCCGGCGGGAGGACCGTCAGCTCGAAGCGGTGCGGCTGGCCGACGGCGACGAGGAGGCGGCGGCCCCGCCCGAGGAAGAGGGTCCGGTGCGCGACGACCGGTTGCGGCTCGTCTTCACCTGTTGTCACCCGGCCCTCGCCGTGCCGGCCCGGGTGGCGCTCACGCTCCGCCTGCTGGGCGGGCTGCGCACGCCCGAGATCGCCCGGGCCTTCCTCGTGCCCGAGGCCACGATGGCCCAGCGCCTGGTCCGGGCCAAGGGGAAGATCCGCGACGCCGGCATCCCGTTCCGGGTCCCCGACGAGGCCGAGCTGCCCGAGCGGTTGACGGCCGTGCTCGCCGTCGTCTACCTCGTCTTCAACGAGGGCCACACGGCGAGCGCCGGCGAGCGGCTCGGCCGGGAGGACCTGGCGGCCGAGGCCATCCGGCTGGGCCGGCTGCTCGTCGAGCTCATGCCCGAGGAGCCCGAGGTCCTCGGGCTCCTCGCCCTGATGCTCCTCACCGAGTCACGCCGGGCCACCCGGACCGGCCCTTCCGGGGAGCTCGTCCTCCTCGCCGACCAGGACCGCCGCCGCTGGGACCCGGTCCTCGTGGCCGAGGGCCAGGCCATCGTGCGCCTGTGCCTCCGGCGGGGCCGGCCCGGCTCCTACCAGGTGCAGGCGGCGATCAACGCCGTGCACAGCGCGGCGCCGACGATGGCCGACACCGACTGGGGCCAGGTCCGCCAGCTCTACGACCTCCTCATCGTGCTCGACCCGAGCCCGGTCGTGGCCCTGCACCGGGCGGTGGCCGTGGCCGAGCTGGAGGGCCCAGCCGCCGCCCTCCGCGTGGTCGACGAGCTCGACCTCGACCGTTACTACCTCTTCCACGCGGTGCGCGCCGACCTCCTCCGCCGCCTCGAACGGCTCGACGAGGCCGGCGCGGCCTACGAGGCGGCGATGGCCCGCACCGACAACGAGACCGAGCGGGCCTTCCTGCGTCAGCGCCGCGACGAGGTCGTCGGCGCCCGCTGACACGGGCGACTCCGTTCAGAACACCCGCAGGTGGAACTGGCGGGCCACCCGGCGCAACTCGGGCGTCGAGGCGAAGATGGCCCGGCGCTCGAGCTCGGCCAGCGCCACGTCACTGAACACCGCCCAGCACTCCCAGTCGCCGAGGCGCGAGACGTAGCAGACCCCGCCGAGCGTCACCCAACGGCCACCCACGTCGAGCAGGTGGCCGGCCGTCCACTCGGCTACGAGCCGGCTGACCCGGCGGTCGCCGCCACGCACCGCGGCCACGTCGAGCTGCTCGACCCCGAGCCCGTGGAGCTCGCTCGCCAGCTGCTCCTCCAAGAACCGGTGGGTGGCGGGGGCGTCGACGTCGAGGAAGACGACCGGCTCGGCCACCCGGACCCGCACCGCCAGCCGCCGGCGGCGCCAGTCGGCCGGCACCGACGAGGGCGGCATGAAGCCCCGCCGCTCCCACTCCTTGTCCCGTCGGAGCTCGGCCAGCACGGCTGTTGAGGGGCGGAAGCGGGCGAGGGTCTCGGCGAAGCAGCCCTCGAGTTCGGTGGCCAGGTAGACGACGCCGAACTCGACCACGTCATAGCGGTTGCCCGCGTTGGCCAGCCCGACGTCCCCGGGGTCGAGGCGGCTGGGCCGGAGCGGGTCGTCGGCCCGCCCGACCCGCCAGAGGCCGCGGGCCGGCGGGTAGGCGACGATGGGGCCGTCGGGCTCAGCCACCGGCCACGAAGGACCGGGCCGCGGCCATCACCTCCTGGAGACGCCCGGCCGCGATGGCCTCGGCCGGGGATGTGTCGTCGAGCTGGGGGTTGAGCCCGATGAACCAGGCCCGGACGGTGTGGGGGGACTCGGCCGAGAGCACGAGCTGGAACACCTGGTAGGCGGTGCGCAACCGCACCTCGGCGTCGTGGTGCGGGGCGTGCTTGCCCTGGGCCCAGCGGCCCACGCCCTTCGGGTCGGCGATCCCGGCCAGGAGGGCGGTCAGGCGCTGGCCCAGGTTCTCCTGCAAGAACGCCGCGATGTCGGCCACGTCGAGTTCGGCCGTGCGCCGGTGGGCGGTCGCTGCGGCGCTGGCCGTCCTGGTCTGGCTCACCTCACACCTCCAGATACGCCCCGGTTTCCCTACTAGAAATGCTACCTGTTGTGCCCCCCGGGTCGTGCCGCCCGGAGGATCTCAGGGCTCGATGGCCGAGCGCAGGACCGGGGCGGCCGGCACCTGGCGCCGGGCCAGGGACCGCCGGAGCGTCTCGGTCAGCACCCGCCGGGTGTCCCGGGGGTCGATGAGCTCGTCGAAGCCGAACGACTCGGCCGACGAGTAGGAGGCCTGGAGCTCGGCCTCCCGCAGGGAGCGGGCCTGCTCCTCGTCGGCCCGGATGGCTCGGCTCGCCGCGCCGGCCCCCATCGCCCCGAGCGTGGCCCCCGGGTAGGCGAAGGTGCCGGCCTGGCCGTCGTAGCTCACCATGGCCATGACCATCGAGCCGAAGCCGTAGGCCTTGCGCAGCGTGAGGTGGAGCTTGGGCGTCTCGACCAACGTCTGGGCGAGGAACATGCGGGCACCCTTCCGGAGCACCCCCTGCTCCTCGGAGCGCTTGCCCGGGAGGATCCCCGGGTTGTCGGCCAAGAAGACGAGCGGGAGGTGGAAGGCGTCGGCCACCTTCACGAAGTGGGCGGCCTTCTCGGCGGCCGCCGCGTCGACCGAACCGGCGTAGACGAGGGGCTGGTTGGCCACGACGGCCACCGGGTCCCCGCCGAGGTGGGCGAGAAGACAGAGGACCGACGGTCCGTAGTGGCCCTGGACCTCGAACCAGGTGCCGTCGTCGAGCACCCGAGAGAGCACGTCGCGCATGTCGTAGGTCCGCCGCCCGTCGCGGGGCACCACGTCGACCAGGTCATCGCACGGGCCGAGGTCGTCGCGGGGCTCGAGCGAAGGCGGGTAGGACCAGGCGCTCGACGGGAAGTAGGAGAGGTAGGTGCGGACCTGGCCGAGGGCCTCCCGGTCGTCGGTCGCCAGGTTGTGCACGAGGCCGCTGGCCAGTGCCACCGACGGCCCACCCAGCTCCTCCTTGGTCACCTGCTCCCCGGTGGCCTCGCGCACGACGGGCGGGCCGGCGGTGAAGATGGCCGCCCCCTCGGTCATGACCGAGAAGTCCGAGACCGGGGCGACCAGCGCACCGTGGCCGGCCGAGGAGCCGAGAACCGCGGTCACGACGGGCACGTGCCCCGAGCATCGGGCCTGGGCGAGGAGGTCGGTCGGGTAACGACCGTGCACCCGCTCGGTCGTCCGGTAGCCGGCGCCCTCGAGCATCATCACGAGGGGCACCCGGTCGCGGAGGGCGAGCTCGGCCACCCGGTAGCGCTTGGCGTTGTTGCCCGTCCCGATGCTCCCGCCCTCGACGGTGAAGTCCTCCGCCCCGATCATCACCGGGCGCCCGTCGATGCGGCCGAAGCCGGCCACGAAAGCGTCGGCCGGCACCCGGCCGACGAGCGTGCCGATCTCCTGGAACGATCCGTCGTCGACGAGCTCGTCGACGCGGGCCCGGGCGTCGAGCTTGCCCGCCCCGTGCTGGCGGGCGAGCCGCTCCTCGCCCCCCATCGCCCGGGCTCGGGTGCGCCGGGCCGCGAGGTCCCCGAGCGTGTCCCCCCACTCCGTGCTCATGAGCCAAGGCTCATGACCCGAGGGGTGAGCCCGGGGCGACCTTCGGCCACGGCAGCTCGCGCTCGGCCACGAGGGCCAGGTCGAGGAGGGCCGTCTCCCGGTGGTGCCCGGCGAGGACCTGGAGGCCGACCGGCAGACCGTCGACCAGACCGACGGGGAGGCTCATGGCCGGGCTGCCGTGCAGGTTCGACGGCGCGGTGAGCGCAGCGTTGTTCATGATCGCCCGGACGAAGCCCACCTCGGCGATGAGGTCCACTCCGGGGAGCGTCGAGGGCGGCGGCCCCTCGGCGACGAAGGCCACGTCGGGGTTGGTCGAGGCCATCACGAAGTCGGCCGCCTCGAACAGGTCGGCCATGGCCTCGTTCAGCCGGCGGCGGTAGGCCTCGACGGACGCCGCCCGCTCCAGGTCGAAGTGCTGCAGGGCCATCTGGAGGCCGGCCCGCATCTCGGGCGAGAGCTCGTCGACGCGCCCGGGGTAGGCGTCGCCGAGGTCGGCCACGAAGGCCACCTGACCGGCGGTCGCCCACTCGCCGCGCAGCGGCGGGAGGCGCGGGACCACCTCGACCACCCGCAGCCCGGCCGCCTTGGCCAGGCGGGTGGCCGCGTCGTGCACGACGTCGGCCACCTCGGTGCGCACCCGGGCCGTCCCGAGGTCCGGGAGGACCGCCACCGTGCGCCCGGCGAGGTCGGACGAGCGCAGACCGGCCTCCCAACCTCCGACCCGAGGCAGGCTGAGGGGGTCGCGCTGGTCGAAGCCGTTCAACGCGTCGAACAGCCGGGCCGTGTCGCGCACCGAACGGCTCAGACAGCCGAGGACGCTCGTCAGCGGCTCGACCCCGGCGCGCGGGCCCTTGGGGATGCGGCCGTAGGTGGCCTTCAGCCCGAAGAGGCCCGAGAAGCCGGCCGGGATGCGGATGGAGCCGCCGCCGTCGCTCCCGGTGGCGATGGGGAGGAGGCCGCCGGCCACCGCGGCGGCCGTCCCGCCCGAGGACCCACCCGGGGTACGGGTCGGGTCCCAGGGGTTGCGCGTCGTGCCGTGGAGCTTCGTGGAGGTGCAGTTGATGCCGCCGAACTCGCTCGCGGTGGTCTGGGCGGTCAGCACCGCCCCCGCCGCCCGGAGGCGCACGATCGAGGTCTGGTCGTGCTCGCTCCGCCGGTCGGCGAAGATCGTCGAGGCCTCGGTGAACGGCCAGCCGGCCACGTGCTCGAGCTCCTTCACACCGAAGGGCACACCTCCGAAGGGGAGGGAGACGTCGGCCCGGTGGGCCGCCTCCCGAGCCCGGTCGACGTCGAGGTGGCTGAAGGCGTTCAACGGCGAGCGCTCGGCGGCGGCGAGACAGGCGTCGAGCGCCTCGAGCGGCGTGAGCGTGCCGGCCCGGAACGCCTCGACGAGTCCGCAGGCGTCGTCCAACCAGGGTTCGCTCATCGCCGTCGACGGTAGCCCGCCAAGTGGCGGCGAGCCTGCGTGGGGCAAGAAATGCTAGCGCCGTGCCAGAAATGCTGATAGAGAGGCGGGCGACGCCGCGACCTACCGCGGCCACCGACTGACTCGACCCAGCGTGGCGGAGCGGCGGCGGCGTCCGAGACCCACGTTCGAATCAGCGAGGAACCAAGCGGACGAGCCGAGGAATGGCGCGGTAGCGCGTCACTTCGGGCTCCGTCTGCCGACGGCAGGAGGCCAGATGTCCACCATGCGTGCAGGTACTGCGTCCCACGCTCCGAGCGTCCGCCGCCGGCTGACCAGGGTGCTCTTTGGCGGGTCGCTCGCCTTCGGGCTCGCCGTCGTGCCGCTCGTCACCGTGGGCGGCTCGCCCGCCGGGGCGGTGCTCCGTCCGCACGTCCTCCGGCCGTTCCTCCCGGCGCTGGCTCCCCAGCTGGCCGTGCCAACCGAGACCTTCATCGTGAACACCCCCAACGACACCAACCTGGCTGCCCCGACGGGCACCGCCTGTGTCGACACGGGCGGTGCCTGCTCGCTGCGGGCGGCCATCCAGGCGGCCAACAACGCCGGCGCCGCCAACCCCGACATGGGGCCGATCGCCATCACCTTGCCGGCGGGCGCCTACACCCTCAGCCTGGGCACCGTCCTGGCCATCACGGACCCGGCCGGTGTCATCATCAACGGGGCCGGGGCCGCCACGACCGCCGTCCAGCAGATGGCCGGCCCGACGGCCGGGGTCTTCCAGCTGGTCGAGGGGCCCTCGCTGGCCGGGGCCATCGCCGTGATCAACGGGGTCACCGTCCGCGGCGGCAACGCGGCGAACGGCGGCGGCGTCGAGGTGACGGACAACAACGACACGCTCCAGATGACGAATGACTCGCTGACCGGCAACACGGCCACCGGCGCAGGCGGGGGCCTCTTCAACAACGGGGAGACCTGGGCCACTGGGTCGACGTTCGCCGGGAACACCGCCCTCGCCGGGGGCGGCATCTTCAACGGGAGCGGCGCGCTCCAGCTGACGAACGACACCATCAACGGGAACACCGCGGTCACGAACGGTGCCTGCTGCGAGGAGGGTGGGGGCGGTCTCGGCAACGAGGACGGACCGGTCACCATCACCGGCGGTTCGATCTCCGGCAACACCGCGACGGCCCCGGGGGGAGACGAAGCTGACGGTGGCGGCGTCCTTATCGACGACCAGACAGACATGACCAACGTCACCATCAACGGGAACACGGCCGGACCGGCCACCGCGGCCACCGACGTCACCGCCGTCGGCGGCGGCATCTACGCCCAGTACGGCCTCGAGTCGCTGACCGGAGTGACCCTCAGCGGCAACACGGCCAACGCCAACGGCACCGCTGATGCCGAGGGGGGTGGCCTCTACGACGACTCCGGGGCCGTCGAGACCAGCACCGTGGTCACGAACAACGGCGCCGTGGCGGCCGGCAGCGGGAACGCCGAGGGCGGGGGCATCTACGACAACGGGTACGCCATCAACATCACCAACGGCACGATCAACGGCAACAGCGCGTTCTCCGCGACCGGTGGCGCCTTCGGCGCCGGCACCTGGACGCAGAACGCCGACATGAACTTCACGACGAGCACGCTCAACGGGAACTTCGCTCTGGCCCTCGCCGGCCCCGCCGACGGTGGTGGGGCGTGGGCCGTCTTCGGGGGCCTCGAGTTCAACCAGACTGCGGTCAACGGGAACAGGGCCCAGGGCGCGACCGCCGCCGAGGGCGGCGGCGTGTACCAGGAGGACGACCCGGTCACGGTGTCCGGGGGCACCGTCGACACCAACGCCGCCTCGTCCAGTGGCGGTGAGGCCTGGGGCGGCGGCGTCGCGACGAGCGGCGCCAGCATCATCGTCTCGAACGGCGCCGAAGTGAACGGCAACAGCGCCACGACCACTGCCGCTGACACCGGCTATGGCGGGGGCATCTACGTCGGCGTGGGCGGCAGTGTGACGCTCACGAACGGCGCGGTCAACGGCAACCTGGCTTCGTCCACCGGCGGGACCGCTGAGGGCGGCGGGGTCTGGGAGGACTACGGGATGACCATGACCGCGAGCTCGGTGTCGGGGAACTCGGCCACCGGGCTCGCCGGCAACCCGAACCGGGGTGGTGGCATCTACGACGACGAGAACCTCACGGCCTCCGGCAGCGCGATCAACAACAACACGGTGACCGACGGTGCGGGTGGCGGCATCGCCAACCGAGGGGACCAGTTGCTCCTCGTGAACGACACCATCAACGGGAACCAGGCGACCGGCGCTGCCGGCATCGGCGGCGGGATCTACAACGACGACACGTCGACCATCCGCCACAGCACGATCTCGGGGAACGTCGCCGGCAGCGAAGGCGGTGGGATCTGGTCGGACGACGGCCAGAGCTGGTCCAACGACACGATCTCGTTCAACCAGGCCAACCTGGGCGGGGGCGTGTACAACGAGTGGGTCGTGGATGGCACCGCCCTCGCGGTGGTGCGCAACACGGCGACCGGGACTGGCAACGCCGGCGGCGGCTTCTAC
>DATGZH010000020.1:0-26934 GCA_035297265.1 Acidimicrobiales bacterium
GGGGCCGTCGGGTAGACGGGGGCGGGGGGCCGGTAGGCGGGGTGGGCCTCGGGGGGGTACCAGCGGCCGTCGTTGCCCTGCCACCAGCCGGGGGGCGGGAGCTGGGCCGCCGGGTGGGCCTCGGGCGGGTACCAGCGGCCGTCGGCGGCGAACCACCAGCCCTGGGGGGGCGACGTGCTCACTCTGTCCCCCTCATCCGAATCCCGGGCACCGCAGAGTGTGGCACGGCGGGGTCGTCACTCGGTCGCGTCCGCAGCGGACGCCGGCCCCCCGGCGGTCAGCTGCGCCGGCGGACCAGGGCGAGCGCGGGGGAGAGGACGAATCGCCGCCGGGCGGCGAGCACGAGGAAGGCACCCGCCGCCGTCCCGAGGCCGAGGAGGGGGGCGACGGCGGTGGCAGCGGCGACCGCCACGGCCAGCTCCACGATGACGACGAGGAGGCGAGAGGCCGGAGAGAGCTCGGCGAGGCGCCGGTGCACCCGCCGCAGGGCGTCGGTGTCGACGACCCGGCGTCCGCCGAAGACGGCCAGGCCCCGCACCAGGCCGAACAGTGTGCCGACGAGAAGGGCGGCGAGCGGTCGTGCGCTCAACGCGCCGAGCACGACGGTGAGGTAGAGAGCGGCGGTGGTGATGTAGGTGAGGAGACCGGTCCCGATCTGGAAGCCGAAGCCGGCGCCGTAGACCCATGACCGGTAGCCGTCGAGCCACCGCTCGTTGACCTGGCGGTGGTGGACGGGGAGGCCGAAACCGCCGAGGCCGAGGTCCGAGGCCGCGGCGACCACCGCCGCACCGAGGGCGAGGAGCGCCATGACGTCAGGCCGCGGTGCCCAGCGGGCGACGGCCGCGGCCAGACCGGCCATGACCGCGCCCAGGCAGGCGCCGCCGAGCACCGCGCCGGCGACGAACCAGCCGGCAGTCGACCCGAAGCGTTGACCCCGGCCCCGCTCGCCGACCGGCGTGATGGTCGACAGCATGGACAGGCCGCACGGCGACCAGGTCGAGCGGACCGCTGCGGCCAGCGCGCACAACAGGGCGCCGAGGACGAGGAGCTCGTTCACGAGTCGGCCTCCTTCTCGGGTCGGTGCAGGGTCAGGCGCGCTCGGGACCGGCTCATCACACCGGTGACCCGTAGTAGGCGGCGTCGCCGAAGGCGAAGATCCCCCCGTCGGCGGCCGCCATCCAGTAGCCGAGCCCGTTCGGCGTGGCGACCAGTTCCACGACCGGCTGGGCGAGCACCTGGCCGCCCATCGAGCCGAAGTAGTCGGCGTCGCCGAAGGCGAAGATCCCGCCGTCGGCGGCCACCATCCAGTAGCCGAGCCCGCTCGGGGTGGCGGCCAGACCGACGATGGCCTTGGCCAGGGGTTTGCCGCCCATCGAGCCGAAGTAGTCGGCGTCGCCGAAGGCGAAGATGCCGCCGTCGGCGGCCACCAGCCAGTAGCCGTTGCCGGTGGGCGTTGGGGCGAGGGCGACCATCGGCTTCGTCAAGGGCTTGCCGCCCATCGAGCCGAAGTAGCCGGCGTCGCCGAAGGCGAAGATGCCGCCGTCGGCGGCCACCAGCCAGTAGCCGTCGCCGGTCGGCGTGGCCGCGAGGGCCACGATCGGCCGATGGAGCCGTTGGCCACCGGTCGACCCCAGGTAGGGGGCGCCGCCGTAGGCGAAGATCCCGCCGTCCGCCCCGACCAGCCAGTAGCCGCCTCCTCGGCGCAGGGCCAGGCCGACGAGTGGCTGCTCGAGCGGCACGGGGTAGGGCGAGCCGGCGTTCGAGGCGTCGCCGTAGGCGAAGAGGAGGCCGAACGCGGTGACCAGGGCGTAGCCCCCGCCGTCGGGCGTGGCGGCCATGGCGGTCACCTCGCACTGGGTGACCGGCGAGTTGCACGGGGGCATCGGCGGGGCCGGTGTCCAGCATGGCGCGTCCTGCTCGGCCGTGGCGTCGTCCTGGGCGTTGGTCGTGGTGCAGGTCGGGTCGATCTCCCACGGCGGGATGCAGGCCACCACCCGGCAGACGATGCGCCCCATGCAGGCGACGTCCTGGTTGCACTGCCCGTAGCGGAACTGGAGGCAACCGGTCATGTACCGATCGCAGGTGTCGAGGGCACAGCCGCAGCTCACCCCGTCGCAGGACGGCTCGCAGAACGGGAACCCGGAGCCACAACCAGTGTCGCACTGGCAGGTGGCGTTGCAGTCCATGTAGTAGCGCGGCCCGTTGCAGTAGGTGGAGTTGTCGGCCTTCCACCAGCCGCCCATGACCGAGTTGGAAGGGCACCAGTTGTAGCCGCTGACTGTGCAGCAGAACTCGGTGAAGCCCGAGCAGCACGTCGTCCCGCAGCCGCAGCCGGGGTCACCGCACGAACAGATGGCGGCGTAGGCCGTCGTCGGGCGGAGGAGGAGGTCGACGCCTTGACCGGCGGCCACCGCGCTGCCGACGAAGGCCGAGCGGTTGATGAAGCTGCGCCGCGACAGCCGGTCGGCCAGGAAGGCCGACGATCGTTCGACGAGGGTGCCCGTGAACGGTCCCGAAGAGCGCGGGCGCCCGCTCACCGCCGACCCGGTGTCCCGTTCGACAGCTGCGTCCGGACGCCCCACAGGCGGGCCAGCTCCACGAGGGCGAGCCGCACCAGCCAGGCGCCGACGGCGACGGTGAGCACGAGGGGCACACCCTGGGCCGGCTGTTGGGAGAGGAGCGCGACGAGGTCGCCCGCAGCGGTGGCGGCCACGGCGAGCGACGCCCCGGCGAGGACGAGGTCGACCACGACGTGGGTCCAGGAGGCCGGCGTGTCCGGCGTCCCGAAGCAGTCGCAGCTGGCGAGGGGGCCAGCCCGGAGACGAGCCCGGACGACGACGCCGGCGAAGACCACGTAGGAGGCGCCCACGGCGCCGGCGGTGACCGGTGCCGGGAACCAGAAGGCGACGACGCCGAGCGCCGCCTCGCCGCCGGCGAGCACGCGGACGAAGGGGCGAGCCACGTCGGGACGGAGCCGGAGGAGCGGACCCATCGCCCGTGCCGTGTCGTCAGGCCGCCAGGCCTTGGCCAGACCGGCCATCACGAGGAGAAGGCAGGCCACGAGGTAGAGGCCGAGGACCGCCATTCCTGTCAGTCAGGTCCGTGGGACGTCGGGGGCACGGTCAGTTGAGTCCCGGGGGCGAAGCGGCCACGGGCTCGTCGACGGGGGTGACCACCAACGAGGCGAGCAACTGGTTCAACCGGGGGACCAGCTGGTGCCGCAGGCGGTGGCTGCCGAGCACGGCGAAGAACGTGAAGGGCCGCCCACCGGTGGTGAAGAACCACTGCGTGCCGGACTGGCCGCCGATGGCTCGTCGGAGCAGGACCGGCGAGAAGTCGGACGGCCCGAGACGGTGGGGCGCGCCGTGCCGGCCGAAGAGGGGTGTTCCGACGCTCTCGGGTCCGTACTCGAAGAGCACGGCGAAGATGTCATCCGGACCCATCAGTTGCACCGCCCCGCTCCCGAAATCGGCCACGTTGGCGGGGAGGGGGAACGTGGCGAAGTGGGCCACGGGTCTGGTCGCCTCACCGGCCATGGGCCGCCGGACGAAGACCCGCCCTTCGAACCCGGGCGGCAGGTGGGCTTCGATGCCGTGGGCCCGCAGCGTCGCCACACCGGCCTCAGGCGAGCCGACGGTTGGGGACGTCGCGACCGAAGACGTCGTCGAGGTGACGCGGGTAGAGGCTCGGGTCGCCCGGCAGGATGCCGGCCCGGCGCAGTTCGAGATCGTTCGCCCGCTCGCGGGCCGGACCGTCGAGACCGATGGCGTGGTCCGGTACGTCGGCCGCGTGGCCCTCGGTCATGGACGCACGGTCGGCCTCGGCCCGTCGCACGAGTTCGGCCACCTGCTCGAGCCTCGAGGCCACGCCCTCGCCGATCCGTCGACCGGCCTCGCCGTCGACGAGCACGAAGAACGGCGCGCCGGGGACCTCGTAGTCGTTCCACGCCTCGGTGGACATCACGACGGCGATGCGCTCCGGCGCCGAGGCGGCCACCTGGGCCGGCGACTCGTACTCGGGACCCTTCGTGACCACGACCAGTCGTATCGCTGGCCCGAAGGGGAGCTCGGGCCGGTTGAGGGCCTGCCAGAGCCCTGCGCAGGACGCGCAGCCCGAGGAGAGGAACACGAGGAGCGTCAGCTGCTGCCCCGCAGTGAGCGACAGCGCGAGGCCGTCGCCCCCCGGGGTCAGGCCGGCGACGTCGTGGACGGAGGAGGACTGACGTTCGCCGGGGAGGGGTGGTCCGAGCGTGACCGGGGTCGGCTCGTGGTGGCGGGCGCCCTCGGCCTCCGGTGCCGCCGGGTCGCCGACGCCCGCTCCGAGCGAGTGCAGGGCCCGGAGGATGTCGGCGTGGCTGCGGAGGAGCCCGGCGACGAGCAGGCCGAGCAGGAGAACGAGGGCGGTGTCGACGATGACGAGTGCGAGCAGACGATCACCCCGGAAGTCGGTCCCTCTTCCCGAGGGTATCGCCGGGCCCCGAAGGATCGGTGCATCCCCACCGACCTCGGAAAGTGGTCCTCAGGTGCTGGTGGCGGTGAGCTCGGCGATGCGGTCGAGCGTGCGCTCCATGCTCTCCTTGGTCTTTCGAGGAAGGCCGCCCAGGCGGAGGAGGGCGCGCTGGTGGTCCTCGCTGAGATCCCAGCTCTCCGTCACCTTGGTGCCGCCCTCGACCGGTTCGAGCGCGTAGCGCCAGATCCGTCCGCCGGTGAACCTGCCGAAGAAGCCCGGTGGTCGGGCCTGCCAGGCGATGCGCCGGTCCTCCTCGAACTCGATGACCTTGTTCTCCATCGAGTAGCTGACGCCGACCTTCATCGACATGCCGAACGTGGACCCCAGCTCGAGACGCTGCGGAGCATCCGGCTTGGCCGACTTCAGCGAGCCCGAGCCGTCGATGTCGGGATGTCGGCTGGCGTCGGCGAGAAGGGCGAAGATCGCCTCTGGTTGGGCCGCGATGACCTTCTCGACCTGCAGCACGTCCCCGTCCACGTCCGCCCCCTTGGTCGTCCGCCACTTACCGGGAGATCCTCTCGCGGGGCGCGGCGGCGCGCCACCGAAACCTGCTCAGCCAGCGAGCAGAGGCGTGATGCCGACCATCGGAGCGACGAGGGGGAGCCCGCCCATCGAGCCGTTGAACCCCGCGTCGCCGAAGTTGAAGATCCCGCCGTCGGAGGCCACCTCCCAGTAGCCGCGGCCGTCTGGCGTGCCGACGATGCCCACGATCGCTGCGTCGAGAGGCTTGCCGCCCATCGAGCCGTAGTAGCAGGCGTCGCCGAAGTTGAAGATTCCGCCATCGGAGGCCACCTCCCAGTAACCGCCGCCGTCTGCGGTGGCCGCGATGCCGACCACCGGGGCGTTGAGATGCCTGCCGCCCATGGAGCCGAAATACCCGGCGTCGCCGAAATTGAAGAGGCCGCCGTCGGCCGCCACGTCCCAGTAGCCGTGTCCGTCGGGCATGGGGGCCATGCCGACGACCGGAGCCACGAGGGGCTTGCCGCCCATCGAGCCGGCGTACGTGGCGTCACCCCAGGCGAAGAGGCCGCCGTCGGCCGCTACCTCCCAGTAGCCGTGCCCGTCGGGCGTGGCTGCGATCCCGACCACGGGGCTCACGAGGGGCTTGCCGCCCATCGAGCCGTAGTAGGGGATGTTCCCGAAGGAGAAGACCCCGCCGTCCGAGGCCACCGTCCAGTAGGCCTGACCCGGTGGGGCCGGCGGTGGCGGACTGGGCGGTCCCGGCAGCCCGGCTGGTCCGGCATAGGCCTCGACCGAGGTGCCGGCGTCGGCGAGGAGGAGCCCGTCACCGACCGATGGCGTCGGGAAGTGGTTCTGGCTTCCCGCGGCGAGCGGCAACTGCTGGGTCCTGACGCCGTTGGCCGGGCTGAACTCGTCGAGATGGTTGCCCGAGATGGCCCAGATGTGGCCGCTGGCCAGGATCGGCGGCGTGCCCACCCCGTTGGGCTGCTGCCAGAGCTGGGTCATGGTCGGCGGAGAGACGCTCAACGCCACGATGCCCGCCTGGCAGGGTAGGTAGACGACACTGCCTTGTACCGCCGGCCCACCGTCGATGTCGGAGCCGCAGAACGACATCATCTGCTGGACCTGCCCGCCCCATTGGCCCAGATTGGCCTGGTTGAGCAGGTAGGCCGTTTGGGACTTGCCGCCCTGGACGATGTAGCCGTCGCTCAACATGGCGGGGGCCACCGAGCCGAGGTCGCGGTCGTTCTGGTTGTCGTCGCACCAGTCCGACGGGGCGAAGAAGTGCTGCAGCATGAGGCTCGAATTGAGCTCGAGCACACCGTCGCTGTCGTCGTATTGGCTGTTGTTGCAGGGCGTGTTGCCGCCCACCGAGCCGTTGCCGTCGGCGAACCAGACGTTCCCGTTGTTGTCGACGAGCGGCGCCGCACCCCCCATCCAGACGGCGCCCTGGTCGTTGCCCGTCTGGCTGTCGACCTCGAACGTGCTCATGGGGCCGCCACCCTCGGGCACGGCCACGATCCAGCCGTGGTACGGGCCGCAGTCGCCGTCGTTGCCGCCGTAGCCGAAGACGACCTGGCCCTCGTCGATGGTGAGCGAGGCCCGGTTCAAGATGGCCTCGGTCCCGCCGGGGACCACCACCTCTTCCGGCGGGTCCACCGGCTGGGCCAGGAGCTCGGTCCCGGAGTAGATGCTGAGGCCGTAGAGGACGTGCTCGGCGGCGCCGTTCACGAGCTCGTCGGCGACGACGAAGATCTCTGCTCGGCTGGTGTCGATGACGGGGGTCGAGACGATCCCCACCGGGGAGATGTCACCGTTGCAAGGGATCATCGCTTGCGGTACCGGCGTCCCGAGGTGGCTCGACCAGAGCACGCTGCCCGTGTTCGCGGCGAGGGCGTACACCGTGTCGTTCAGGGTGGCGACGAACACCCGACCGGTCGCCTCGAGCGGCTCGCCGAACGTGTCAGCGTCGAGGGCGGTGGTCCAGGCATGGATGGCCGGGTCGAACGAGACCCCGGAGGTGTCGACGCCCGAGCCGAGGGCGTCGTGGTGGTAGACGGTCCAGTCGGCGGGGCCGCTGAAGGTCAGGTGTCCCGTGAGGGTCGCCCGGGGACTGGCCGCCGCCGTGGGGCCGCCGCCCGGACCCGCGGCCTGCCAGAAGGCGAGGAGGGCGATCGCGGCGGTCAGGGAGAGCCAGCTCCTCGGCGTGAGGGCGCGAAAGAACCCCCGACTCACCCCGCCGAGGTCGTCGCGCATCGGATGCGACACAGGTGCGTGGGTCCCCTCCTGGCCCCCTTCTTAGCCGGATCGGCCGCCGATCTGGTGCCACCCACCGCGGAATGAGCCCAGGGGGCGTGGGGGCGCGATGATGTCGGCGGAGGTGATGGCCATGCCAACCCGCACCGTGATCCGAGGCGGCACCCTGATCGACGGCACCGGGACACCGGGCCGTGCAGCGGACGTCGCGGTCGCTGACGGCGTCATCGTCGAGCTGGGGGAGGGGTTGCGGGGTGACCGCGAGCTCGACGCGAGCGGGCAGGTCGTCACGCCTGGCTTCATCGACATCCACACCCACTACGACGCCCAGGTGTTCTGGGACCCCTGGCTCTCGCCGTCCTGCTACCACGGCGTGACCACCGTCGTGGCCGGCAACTGCGGTTTCTCGATCGCCCCGGTCCGGCCGGCCGACGTCCCACTCCTCGCCCACACGCTCCAGCACGTGGAGGACATGAGCTTCGACACATTGGAGGTCGGCGTCCCGTGGGACGAGTTCGAGACGTTCCCCGAGTACCTGGCCGCCGTTGGCCGACGGGGCACGGCGCTCAACTACGCCTGCTACGTGGGCCATACCGCCGTGCGCCTCTACGTCATGGGCGAGGAGGCCTACGAGCGGCCGGCCAGCGACGACGAGCTCGCCCGTATGCAGCAAGTGATCGCCGAGGCCCTGGCCGGCGGGGCCGTGGGCTTCGCCACGAGCGCCTCACCCACCCACAACGGTGAGGGTGGCCGGCCGGTCCCCTCGCGGGTGGCCGACCTCGAAGAGCTCCGGGCCCTGCTGCAGCCGCTGGCCGACGCCGATAAGGGGGTCGTGGCCCTCTTGCCCGGTGGGGTGATCCCGAACGAGGACGTCTTCGCCCTGCAGCGGCACGCCCACCGGCCGCTGACCTGGACGGCGCTCCTCACGGTGCGGGGCTACCCCTACCACGAGAAGGTCATCGCCGAGCACGACGCCGCTCGGGCCGAGGGCGTGGACGTCTGGCCGCAGGTGTCGTGCCGGCCGCTCGTCTTCCAGATGAACCTGGCCGAGCCGTTCACGTTCAACATGAAGCCGACGTTCGCCGCCCTGATGGACCGGCCGACCGAAGAGCGCCTGGCCGCCTACCGCGACCCGGCGTGGCGGACCAAGGCCTGGGACGACCTCACCGGCAAGCCGAACTTCGGTGCCCGGTTCGACTCGCTGACCGTGGCCGAGTCGCCCTCGCACCCCGAGCTCGTCGACCGCCGAGTGGTCGACCTCGCCGAGGAGCGGGGGGTCACGGCGCTCGACGTGATGCTCGACCTCTCCCTGGAGGACGACCTCAAGACCAGGTTCTGGTCGGTCCTTGCCAACGACGACCCCGAGGGCATCGCCTGGCTGCTGCCCCGTGACGGGGTGCTCCTCGGGCTCGCCGACTCCGGGGCCCACGTTTCGCAGCTCTGCGACGCCTGCTTCGCCACCGACCTCCTCGGGGGCTGGGTGCGCGACCGTGGGGTCATGTCGCTCGAGCGGGCGGTGCACAAGCTGACGGCCGAGCCGGCCGGCGTCTACGGGTTCAACGACCGGGGCACGGTCGAGGTGGGCAAGGCCGCCGACCTTTGCGTCTTCGACCCGGCCGTGATCGCGCCCGGCCCGCTCCGCCGGGTGGTCGACTTCCCGGCCAACGGCGAACGCCTCACCGCCGACGCCCCGGTCGGGATGAGCCACGTGCTCGTGAACGGCGTACCGATCCGGGTCGACGGCCAGTCGGTGCCCGAGGGGCTCGACGCCCACCCCGGGGTCCTGCTCGGGGCCTGAACGCTCGGGCGTACGCCGCTCGGGCGGTGTCCGGCGGTATCGTCAGCGCTGCGCCGCCCCTCCGGTACTGGGCCGGGCGGCGGGGAGGAGGGAGCCTGTGGCCACCGTCACCGAGGGGGTGCCGGCGGTCGGCCTGACCGCCGAGGCGCCGCCGAGACCGTCGTTCGAGATCGTCCCGCTCCGGGGCCTGCCCATCGTGGCCATCGTGCTCGTGGGCCTCGTCGGGGCACTGGCCAGCAACCGACTGTGGGCCCTCGACTTCTTCCACGTGGCCGGGGGCGGCCTCTGGACCGGCATCGACCTGTTCGTCGGCTTCATCGTCGGGCCGATCCTCGGGCGCATGTCGATCCCGGCCCGGGTCGAGTTCTCGACAAGGTTCATGCCGAAGATGCTCCTCGTCATGCCGACGCTCGTCATCGTGACGCTCACGGCCGGTTGGCAGCTGGCCCGTCACCTCGGGAACCTCTCGGCCGTCTACCCCCACCACGGCTGGCTGGTCGCCTCGTACATCATCGTCGGCGTCATGACGCTGATCGCCCTCGGGCTCCTCGAGCCGGCCAACGTGGCGGTGCTCTTCGAGTTGAAGAAGCCCGAGCCCAATGGGGAGCGCATCGGCCGCCTCATGAGGATCTTCATCTTCACGGCCGGTATCACCGGGGCCCTCCAGGTGGCGACGCTGATCATCATGAGCCGGCTGGCGACGGGATGACGGCCACCCTCGACCACACGGCGCCGACGATCGAGCGGCAGTTCCCGCCGATCCGTCAGATGGCGATGGTGACCCTCGCCCTCGTCATCGTGGGCGGGATCTACCTCGCCGCCTACCTGCCCCGACGAGCCCCGTTCGGGCCGGCCGTCGGGCTGGTGGTCGCCGCCGACCTCCTGCTGCTCGTGAACGTCGTCGTCCTCAGCCGCATCAAGCCGTTCGCCTGGGGGACGTTCTTCCTCGTGGCCAAGTGGGCGCTCCTCGCCTACGTCGTCATCGCCGGCCTGCTCGAATACGTCTTTGTGACCGACCACACGCGGGGCCACATGCTGGTCCTCCTCACGCTCATGCTGGCCACGTTCGCCGTCACGATCCCGCTCATCCTGGGGTTCTCTGTCGCGCGCTACGCCGACCCGGCACCCGCCCCGACCGACTGACCCTCACGGCATCGCAGCCGTGAGCACACCGGCCGAAGATGGGCTATGACAAGGGCCGTCGCCGGGGGGTGACGCGGTAAAGGGGGGCGGGAGATGCGCGGAGCCCGGTGGGGCGCGGGGGCGTTGGCCGTCGCCGCCCTCTCGCTGGTCGTCGGCACGCTGACGCCCGTCCCGTCCGGCGCGCTCACCTCGGGCCGGGGTGGCACGGCGGGCCTGCCCCGGTCGGAGCGGCCCGGCTACCTCGTCTACTGGGACCAGAACGAAGAGGTCGACTTCCTCTCGATGCCCTCGGGCAAGCAGGGGATCCTCATGCCGCCCTGGGACCTGAACGGCCAGATGTGCGTGGTGCCCGACGGGAGTGGCCGCTGGGTCGGCGGTTACGACCCGACGCTCCCGGGTCAGCACAACCCCGGCGGACTCCTGCCCTACAAGCAGCCGCCCATCGGCGAGGAACTCGACGGGGCGAACGGCGCCTTCAGCGGCCAGACCCTCTACGTCCCGGGGCCGTTCAAGCTGCCCGGCGAGACCATCGGCGGGGACTCCCCGCCGGACAGCACGGGGAGCTTCAACGCCACGAGCACCTACACCGGGTGCGTCTTCACCCGCCACCGCGACCTCCTGGCGACCGACATCGCCACCGCGCAGGGCCAGTTCCCCGTGCCGAGCGACGGCCGGCTGGTCGAGTGGTTCGCCCCCTCCTACAAGCAGTCCTGCATCATCATCGGCCCGACCGCGGGCGGCGTCGGAGCCCACCACGTCGACGGCTCGGGCGGCCTGAGCCAGCCGGGGATGATGGACCTGGCGGCGAACGGCGACGTGCTGCTGCCCGAGGCCGGCGTCCAAGAGGTGCTGCGGATCGACCCGGCGTCGCTCCCGTCGGGTCCCGACGCCTGCCCAGGCGGGGAGTATCCGGCCGCCGGCCTCAAGACGTCGGTCTTCTTCAAGGGCAACGGCACCCTCATGCCGTTCCCCGGCGGCGTGGCCACCGACCCGACCTGCGGCTGCATCGCCATCAGCAGTTTCTTCGGCGACCCCGCCATCATCTGGGTCAACCAGGAGGGCCAGCCCGAGCCCGGGCGGACGCCCCTGCCCGGTCAGACCCTCGCCGAACTCGGCCGGAACCCCGCCGCGTACAACCCCTTCGGGATGGCCTTCGCGCCGGACGGCACCCTCTTCTTCGTCGACATCCACATCGCCTGTGCCCACAACGAGCTGAGCCAGTGCGGGACCGCCAGTTACGGCGGCCGGGTGATGAAGGTCACCTTCGACCACGGCCGACCGGGGACGCCCGTGGTGGTGCACGGCGGCTTCGACTTCCCGACGAGCGTGACTGTGTGCGTGCCGTCGAAGCAGGACTGCCCCTACCCGGCCGGAAGGCTCCATGCGCCCAACTCCGGACCGGCCGAGAACCCCTCGCCGGCCAAAGGCCCCCCGACCGACAAGCCGGCCATCGCCGGGTTCGGATGAGGGGAGGGCGCCCGCCGCACCTTCGAGCGAGGAGGGTGGCGGCGACGACCGTCGCGCTCGTCGTGCTGGCCGTCCTCTGCTCGGGACCGACGGGGGCTTCGGTCCCGGCCGCCGACTGGCCGAGCTTCGGCGACGGGCCCCAGCACACGTTCACCGGGCTGACCGAGCTCACCCCGTCGTCGGTCGCCACTCTGCGCCCGGCGTGGCGCTTCCCGACCGGCGACGCCGTGACGGCGACACCGACGGTCGTCGGCGACACCGTCTACGTCGGGTCCTGGGACCGCTTCTTCTACGCCGTCAGCCTGCGCACCGGTCGGCTGCGCTGGCGCTACCGGCTACAGGACCAGCCGTCGGTCACCCCCTACCCGGGCGAGAAGACCCGCAACGTCGGCACCGACGGGGGGCTCGTCACCTCGTCGGCCTGGTACGAGCCGGGCGGGGGTCGGCGACCGGCGCTCGTCATCTTCGGGGGCGGCTACACCCTCTACGCCCTCGCCGCCCGGACGGGCCACCTCTACTGGTCCCACGACTACACCGGGCTGCCGGCGCTGCCCGCCGATCCGACGGGCGACGGCGCGCGCATCTTCTCGTCGCCGGTCGTCGTCGGGACCAAGGTGCTCTTCGGTGTCGACGTCGACGGTCAACCGGGGGAGCGGGGGTACATCGTCGCCGCTGATCTCGGCACCGGCGACCCGGTGTGGGAGTTCCAGACCGACGTGAACCGTTCGGGTCGGATCCTCAACGACGGCTGCGGGAGCGTGTGGTCGTCGGGCACGGTCCTGCCCGACCTCGGCCTCGCGGTGTTCGGCACGGCCGACTGCCCGACCAACTCGAAGGCCCGCTACAGCGAGGTGGTCCTCGCCCTCGATATTCGCACCGGCCGGCTGGCCTGGGTCTTCCGGCCCGACGACGAGACGAACCAGTGCGACCAGGACATCGGGGCCACCGCCAACGCTGGGGTCGACCCGTCGGGGACGACCACGTTCCTCGGCGAGGGGTCGAAGGACGGCGACTACTACGCCCTCGACCCGGCGACCGGCCGGCTGCGCTGGGAGCACAACGTGGTCTTCGGCGGGGCCGCCGGCGGCTTCATCGCCTCGACGGCCTACGACGGCCAGGTCGTGGTGGGGGCGACCGCGGTCGGGGACTACGGCCACTTCAAGGCGGGGAAGGCCGTCCTGTGCGACCCGTCCGACCCGAGGGACACGCAGTTCCAGCAGCCCTCGGACCACGCGTTCAGCGCGGTCGACGGCTCAGTGCTCTGGGATGCCGCGGGCGCCGACTCCTTCGGGGCCACGACGATCGCCGGCGGCATGGCCTTCAACTGCCAGGCCTTCGCCGAGGTCGTCGAAGTGCGGGACGTGACGAGCGGCGCCATCCTCGCCAAGCCGCCCCTGCCCAACGAATGCTGGTCGGGGATCGCCACTGTGGGCGACGCCCTCGTGCTCGGGGTGGGCACCTCGGCTCGGGCCCTGCCGGCCGGGATCGTGGCGCTGACCCCGGGTGGCCGGGCCCCGATCGTCTCCCGACGCTGAGTCGGAGGTCCCGGCCGGGCTGGGACCTTCGGCCCTGCCCCGGAGCGGACCCCTCGCCCAGGATGGGTGGGGTGGCGGCGCTGTTGTCGATGGACGAGGGGGAGTGCTGGGCTCTTCTTCCCACGGTGCCCGTCGGACGGGTGGGCGTGAGCGTCCGCGCGCTACCCGTAGTGGTGCCGGTCCGTTTCTCGGTGGTCGACCAAGACGTGGTCTTCCGCACGGCGATGGGCGGCGAGCTGCACAGCGCGGTGCACGGCAACGTCGTGGCCTTCGAGGCCGGCCATTACGACGCCGAGCAGGAGTCGGGCTGGAGCGTCCTCATCCGGGGCCGAGCCTCGTTGATCAACGACCCCGAGGAGCTCGCGCTCGTCGACTCTCTCGATCTCCCGACCTGGTCGCTCGACGGCGAGCCTGACCGCTGGGCCCGGATCACCTCCTCGCTGGTCGCCGGAAGCCACTTCAGCACGGGTCCCTGACGCCTTCCGCACCGACTCCGGTCAGTCGGCGATGGCCGCGTAGGTGGCGGTGAGGAAGTCGGCGGCCACCGTCGGTGGCCGGGGCGAGGCCCACATGGCGTTGGTGAGGAGCACCGCGGCGAGGTGCTCGCCCGGGTCGTTGCGCCAGATGGAGCCGAGACCTCCGTCCCACCCGTACTGGCCGACCGGCGCGGCCGGGTCGTCGCGCCGGGTCACGACGCCGACGCAGAAGCCGAAGCCCCGGGCGTCGAAGTCGTCCGGGAAGAACCCCGACACCGCCTTCTGGGCCGGCGTCAGGTGGTCGGTCGTCATCGTCTCGATCGACGGTCGGCTGAGGAGGGGCCGCCCGCCGTCGAGCAGCATCTCGGCGAAGGCCAGGAAGTCGTCGGCCGTCGACACGAGGCCCGCACCGCCGGAGGGGAAGGCCGGGGGTCGGCTCCACTGTCCGCCGGGCTCGTCGAAGACCGAGAGGCCCCCGGTCGCCGGGTTCGTCTGGTAGGCCGTGGTCAGGCGGTCGATCTTCGAGCCTTCGACGAAGAACGCCGTGTCCTTCATGCCGAGGGGCTCGAAGACGCGTGCACGGAGGTAGTCGGAGAAGGGCTGCCCGGTGGCTCGGGCGATGAGGACGCCGAGCACGTCGGCGCCGGTGTGGTACAGCCAGCGCTCCCCCGGCTGGCACATGAGCGGCAGCGTCGAGAAACGGCGCAGCCACTCCTCCGGCTCCGGTGGGAGCTGCGGCTGTGGCGGTCCGACGCTCAGCGCCAGCGCCGCCGCGGCGTCGTTGACCGGGCAGGGGCCGAAGTAGCCGCCGAAGCCCATGCGGAACGTGAGGAGGTCGCGGACCGTGATCGGCCGGTCGGCCGGCACCGTGTCATCGACCGGGCCGTCGATGCGCCGCACCACCCGGCGTTCGGCCAGCTCGGGGAGGAGGCGGTCCACCGGCTCGTCGAGCCGCAGCACGCACTCCTCGAGGAGGATGAGCGTGGCCACCGCGGTGACCGGCTTGGTCATGGACGAGATGCGAAAGATGGTGTCCCGCTGGACCGGTCGGCCGCCGACGGCCACCGTCCCGAGCGCCTCGACGTGGCGCACGCCCCGTCGGCTCACGATCGCCACCAGGCCCGGCACGGCACCGGCCTCGACGTGGCGGGCGAGGATCTCGTGCAGGCGCCCGAGGCGCGCCGTGTCGAACGGGGTGCTCACGCGGTCGTTCCGGGGAGCGGGGCGGGGGGACCGGGGAGGGGGCGCATGGGGCCAATGTAAACGGCACCGGCGGGGACGGGGCCAGGCGTTGACGCCCCTCGTGACGCCTCCTATCGTCGTTGGCCGACCGCGTCGTGACCGAAAGGGTCCGCTCGGGAAGGGAAGGCGCATGGACACGACGACGGACCGTTTGCCTCAGGAACGCCTCGTCAAGACGGAGATCCCCGGGCCCCGCTCGAAGGAGCTCGGGGACCGCCGGGCGGCGGCGGTGCCCAAGGGCGTGGGAGCGACGCTCCCCGTGTTCGTCGCCCGGGCCGACCGCGGCATCGTCGAGGACGTCGACGGCAACCGCCTCATCGACTTCGGCTCGGGCATCGCCGTCACCACGGTCGGCAACAGCGCCCCCCGGGTGGTGCGGCGGGTGATCGAGCAGGCCGAGGCCTTCACCCATGTCTGCTTCCAGGTGACGCCCTTCGAGGGCTATGTCGAGGTCTGCGAGCGCCTGAACCAGCTCACGCCGGGCGAGCACGAGAAGCGGTCGTTCCTCGTGAACTCGGGCGCCGAGGCGGTCGAGAACGCGGTGAAGGTGGCCCGCTACGCCACGGGCCGCTCGGCGGTCGTGGCCTTCGACCACGGCTTCCACGGGCGGACGCTTCTCGCCATGACGCTCACCGGCAAGGCCATGCCCTACAAGCGGGGCTTCGGTCCGTTTGCCCCTGAGGTCTACCGGGCCCCCTACTCCTACCCCTTCCGCGGCACGGGGGAACTCGGTCAGACCATCCGCTTCCTCGAGTCGACCGTCACGCCCGAGGCCATCGCCTGCGTGGTGGTCGAGCCGATCGCCGGCGAGGGGGGCTTCATCGTGCCCGAGCCCGGGTGGCTCAACGGCCTGGCCGCCTGGTGCGCGGCCAACGGCATCCTCCTCGTGGCCGACGAGGTCCAGACGGGCATCGGCCGCACCGGGGCGTGGTTCGCCAGCGAGCACGAAGGGCTCGTGCCTGACCTCGTCACCACGGCCAAGGGCCTCGGCGGCGGTCTCCCGATCGGCGGGGTGACCGGCCGGGCCGACCTGCTCGACCAGGTGCACCCCGGCGGCCTCGGCACCACGTTCGGGGGCAATCCGCTCGCCTGCGCCGCGGCCCTCGGGGTCATCGAGACCATCGAGACGGACGGCCTTCTCGAGCGGGCCCGCCTGCTCGGCGAGATCATGACCACTCGGCTCGAGACCCTCGCTGCCGCCTGCCCGGTGGTGGGCGAGGTCCGGGGGCGGGGCGCCATGGTGGCGCTCGAGTTCGTGGCCGACGACGGCCGCACGCCGGACGAGGCGGCCACCAAGGCGGTGGTGGCGGCCTGTCACGCCGAAGGGCTCCTCGTCCTCACCGCCGGCACCCACCACAACGTGGTGCGGCTGCTCCCGCCGCTCGTGATGCCCGAGGACCTCCTCGACGAGGGGCTGACGATCCTCGAGCGGGCCGTGGCGGGGGTCTGACGTGCGGGTGCTCCTCGTCGGCGGGGGCGGCGTCGGCGCGGCCTTCGCCCGGACCGCGGGCAAGTGGGACCTGTTCGAGCAGGTGGTGGTGGCCGACTACGACAAGGCCCGGGCCGAGGGGGTCGCCGCCTCGGCGGGCCGGCGGACGAGTGCGGCCGTCCTCGACGCCTCGAACGAGGACGCCGTGGTCGAGCTCCTCGCCCGGGAGCGCTGCGACGTGCTGATGAACGCGGTCGACCCGCGCTTCGTGATGCCGCTCTTCCGGGCGGCGTTCCGAGCCGGCGTCACCTATCTCGACATGGCCATGTCGCTCTCGCACCCCCATCCCACCGAGCCCCACCGGCTGACGGGGGTGAAGCTCGGTGACGAGCAGTTCGCGATGGCGAGCGAGTGGGAGGAGCGGGGACTCCTCGCCCTCGTCGGCATCGGCGTCGAACCCGGGCTCTCCGACGTGTTCGCCCGCTACGCCGCCGACCACCTGTTCTCGGCCATCGACGAGGTGGGCATCCGCGACGGGGCCAACCTCACCGTGGACGGCTACGAGTTCGCCCCCACGTTCTCGATCTGGACGACGATCGAGGAGTGCCTCAACCCCCCGATCATCTACGAGCGTGACCGAGGCTGGTTCACGACCGCGCCCTTCAGCGAGCCCGAGGTCTTCGACTTCCCGGCGGGTATCGGCCCGGTCGAGTGCGTGAACGTGGAGCACGAGGAGGTACTCCTCGTGCCCCGCTGGATCGACGCCGAGCGGGTCACGTTCAAGTACGGCCTCGGAGCCGAGTTCATCGGCGTCCTGCGGACCCTCCACCTCCTCGGCCTCGACGCCACGACGCCGGTCTCGGTGCGCGGCGTCGAGGTGTCGCCCCGGGACGTGGTCGCCGCCTGCCTGCCCGATCCGGCCGGCCTCGGTGACCGCATGCACGGCGTGACGTGCGCCGGGACCTGGGTGAAGGGCACCGGGACCGACGGCTCGCCCCGTGAGGTCTACCTCCACCACGTCGTCGACAACGAGTGGGCGATGGCCGAGTACCGGTCGCAGGCCGTCGTCTGGCAGACCGCGGTCAACCCGGTCGTGGCCCTCGAGCTCCTGTCGACGGGGGCCTGGTCGGGGGTCGGCGTGCTCGGGCCCGAGGCCCTACCGGCCGACCCGTTCCTCGACCGGCTGAGCGAGCGGGGCTCGCCCTGGGGCCTGGAGGAGCGCTCGTCGGGCTGAGGTCGTCTCCCTCAGTCCACGCCTTCGGCCAGCATGGCCTCGGCCACCTTCACGAACCCGGCCCCCGTGGCGGCGAAGACGTCGTCGCCCGGTCGCCCGTCGACCTCGGCGAAGGCCAGCGCCCGGCCGTGGATCGGCCCGTCAACCGATGCTCCCACGGGCCGCCGCCACCGGCGCGGTGGGCGATCGGCTCAGCCGAAGCCGCCGACCGGCAGGATCACGGCCGAGGCGTGCTCGGGGTCGTGGAGCACCTCGTGGTCGGACGGCCGCAGCTCACTCGCCGAGGCCAGTCGCTCGCCGCTCCCGGTGTTACGGACGAAGAGCGGATGGGCGGCGCTCGAGACCTGGAGGCGCAGCTGGTGGCCGCGCCGGAAGGTGTTGGCCGTGGGCCACATGTCGACGGCCACGGCGAAGACGCCGTCGGCTCCCCGGGCGATGTCGGCCGGGCCGAGGCGCACGATCCCGTCGGCGATGTTCGTCGACACGCCCTTCTGGTCGACGTCGCAGAGGCGGACGAACACGTCGGTGTGCTCCACGCTCGAACGGAGGTGCAGGTCGGCCCGCAGCGGCCCGATGACCGTGAGCTCCTCGGCCAGCGGCTCGCTCGTGTAGACGAGGACGTCGTCGCGGGCCTCCCGGGCCGCCTGGTTCTTGCGGCCGGCGTTGGGCGCCATGAGCGAGGGCCCGCCGATCCCAGGCGCCGGGTCGGCCGGGTCGTAGTGGTAGTGGTCGGCGGGCGAGGCCGACGGCGGGGCCGGGCTCAGCCGGCCCCCGGCCTGCAGGTACCAGGGCTGCGGGGCCGTCGGCGGGGGCCAGTCCTCGAGGCCCACCCAGCGCTTCGAGCCCATCACGAACACCCGCACCGGATGCGGCCGGCCCCGCTCGGGGCGCAGACCGAGATGCACGTCGAACCACTCGAGCCCGTCGCGGACGGCCTCGGCCATCCCGGCGGGGGAGGCATGGGTCCAGGGCCCGATCGTGAGCCGGGCCTCCCGCCCGGCGGCCCGCAGGGCTCCGAAGTCGGCCACCTGCCGGGGCAAGAAGATGTCGTACCAGCCGCCCACCAGGCTGGCCGGCGGGACCTCGGCCAGCCGGCGGTCGAACGTGATGGGGTCCCACCAGGGGTCGCCGGGCTCCTCGTGCACCAACCAGTCCTGGAAGAAGCCGGCGTGGCGCCCGATCGTGGCCCGGTCGGCGTCGCGGAGCGGCAGCACCTTGGCCGCCTTGCGCACCACCCGGGGGGTGCGGCGCTGCTCGAGGAGGGCGGCGAGGAGCGGCCGCTCCTGATTGGTCACCTGGTGCAGCCAGGCGAGCGAGGTCTCGAGGGCGAAGGACCCACCCGGGTAGACGACCGAGTCTCGGAACGACCCGGCGGTGACGTCGAGGGCCATGGCCTTCAAGTAGGGCGGTGGGTCCTCGGCCACCGCCCACTGCACGAGGCCGAGGTAGCTCGGCCCGAAGGTGGCGACCCGGCCCTCGAACCACGGCTGGCCGGCGATCCACTCGAGCGTGGCCCGGCCGTCGGCCTGCTCGTTGTGGAACGGGTCGAAGTCCCCGTCTGAGCCGAACGTGCCCCGACAGCTCTGGACGAGCACCTGGTAGCCGCGCTCGGCGAACAGCCGGCCCACGATGCCGACCTGGCGTCGCCCGTACGGGGAGCGCATGAGGACCACCGGCGGCCCGCCGGCCCGGGACCGCGTGGGGTACCAGCGGTCGGCCAGGAGGACCGCGCCGTCCTCCATCTTGGTGGCCACGTCCCTCTCGACCGACACCTCGTAGGTGTGGGCGGACGGCAGCTTGGCCAGGCGGGCCAGGACCCGGCTGGGAAGGGTCACGTCGCGAGTCTGCCCCGTAGCAGCCGAGCGTGCGAGCGCCGCCCCGGGCCAGCACGGCGTCCCGTCAGGGACCGGGCGGTCGCAGGCGGGGGAGGTCGCCCATGAGGTGGTCGGGGACCTCGACGGTCATGCGCAACAGGTTCGGCCCGAGGGTCTTGCCCAGCATGTCGCTTCGCAGGCTCCGCGGGCCGCCGCCGCCGAGGGCCAGCTGGCAGACGAAGTTGAGGGCGAGCACGTTCCCCGCCTCGTAGCGGGTGACCGGCCCGGCCACGAGCGGGGCGAGGTGCTCGGCCACCCGGTCCTCGGTGAGCTGGTCGCGAAGGACGGCGTAGAGGTCCTCGGTCGGGGCGAACACCGCGATGTTGGCCACGTCGGCCTTGTCGCCCGAACGGGCCTGGCAGAACTCGCCCAACCGGAGCTCGCTCACAGGTCCTCCACTACCACCTTCACCTGGGGGTCGATGAGCTCCTTGCTGACGAGGGTCGGCCAGATCTCCGACACCGGCATGGGTGGCGATGTGCCCATGCCGCTCGCCGCCGCCCCGGGGGGACCGCCGATCGAGAGGGCCCGGATGCGTTCGACGAGCACCGCCGCCGCCTCTTCGCGCGTCGGGCAGCGCACCGCGTAGCGGAGGACCACTTCGGGCAAGTCGGACCCGTCGGCCTCGCCCCACATGGCCCCGGCCCCCACGTACTCGACCCAGGTCTCGAGTGGCTGCACCCCGGCCCGCTCGAGCCGGCGGTCGAGAACCTCCTTGGCCGCCCTCGCCTTGGCCATAGCCCCCGGGTACGTGTAGGTGAGGGCGGCGGCGGCCGACCAGCCGGCCCGCCGCGAGAGGATCACCTTGTAGCTGTCGGTGGCCGGCGTCCCCGTGGCCCCGGCCACCCGCACCCGGTCGGGCCCGTCGTCTCGGAGCGCGGCCGAGGTCATGTCGGCCACGACGTCGGGGGTGAGGTAGCGGGTGGGGTCGCCCACCTCGTAGAGGAGCTGCTCCTTCACGGTGTCGGGGCTGACGAGGCCGCCCGACCCCTGCGGCTTCGTGATCACGACCTCGGCGTCGTCGTCGACCTCGGCGATCGGGAACCCGATGACGTCGAGGCCGGGCACCTCCCACCACCGGCCGCTGAAGTTGCCCCCGGTCACCTGGGTGGAGCACTCCATGAGGTGGCCCATGATGGCGAGGCGGCCGAGCCGCACCCAGTCGTCGCGGGCCAGGCCGAGCTCGTACATGGCGGGGGCCATGAACACCGACGTGTCGGCGACGCGGCCGGTGACGACGACATCGGCCCCGTCGCCCAGGGCCTCGACGATCGGCCAGGCCCCGAGGTAGGCCGCGGCGAACTCCACGTCCTCCGTCGGCCCCATCACCTCGCCCGTGTCGGCGTGGCGGAGGCCGCCGGTGGCCGAGGCCAGCTCGGCCACCCGCACCGTGAGGTCCGAGCCCAGCACGACGCCGACGCGGAGGCGGTCGATCCCGAGGCGCCGGGCGACGCCCACGACCGCGTCGCGTGCGCCGAGCGGGTTGAGGGCTCCGGCGTTCGTGACGAGGCGCACCCCGTCGGCCACGCCGGGCAGCGCGAGCTCGGCCACGGTGGCCACGTCCCGGGCGTACCCCGCCCGTTCGTCCTGCTGGCGCTCGCGGTAGATGGAGGTGAGGGTGATCTCGGCCAGCGCGTCACAGCACAGGTAGTCGACGCCGTCCTCCAGCACCTCCCGCGTGCCCCGGGGGTCGTCCCCCGTGAACCCCTGCCCGGCCCCGATGCGCAGCGCCATCGCCTCAGGCCGCCGGCTCGGCCAGGCCGTACAGGCGGCGGGCGTTGCCGGCGCAGATCAGCTCGCGCTCGTCGTCGGGCACGCCTTCGAAGAGGCGCTCCACGACCCGCTGCGAGTAGGGCCAGGTCGAGTCGGTGTGTGGGTAGTCCGAGGCCCAGAGGAGCGTGTCCACGCCGGTGATGTGGCGGGCGAGGAGGCCGGTCTCGTCGTCCTGCTGGAACGTGGCGTGGAAGGAGCGGCGGAACTGGTCGCTCGGCCGCTCGGAGATCCCCGTCTTCATCCAGTTGCGGTGGCGCCCGAACGTGTAGTCCATGCGTTCGAGCACGAAGGGGATCCACCCGATGCCGCTCTCGGCGATGACGAAACGGAGCCGGGGATGCCGTTCGAGGACGCCGGAGAAGACGAGCAGGCTCACCGGCTCGGCCATGTCGAGGCACATCATCGTGAAGAACATCTCGGCCAGGCCGGTCTGGGAGCCCGCCGCCGACAGCGGGTTGCCCGTGCCGGCCTCGGCCGTGCGCGAGGCCGCGCTGGCGATGGGGGCGAGCGAGCGGCAGTGGCCGATGTGGAGGCTGAGGGGGATGCCGGCGTCCTCGGCGGCCGACCAGACCGGCTCGTAGGTCGGGCTGAAGATGGGCTCGGCGCCGGTGGTGTCGGGCATGGCGTTGATGACCGCGCCCCGCAGACCGAGCCCGGCGGCCCGCTCCAGCTCGGCCGCGGCGAGGTCGGGCTCCTCGATGCGGACGAGCGCCAGCCCGACGAGGCGCTCGGGCGCCACGGCGCAGAACTCGGCCAGCCAGTCGTTGTACGCCCGCAGGCAGGCCCAGCGCAGTTCGGGGTCGGGGAGGGCCGCCACCCCGCCGCCGCCACCCAGGCCGCCGAGCGGTCCTGGGTAGAGCACTTCGGCCGACAGGCCGTCGGCGTCCATGTCGGCCAACCGGGCGACCGGGTCGTAGGAGCCCCGCATCATCTCGTCCCGGGTGATCGTCATCTCGTGGTCGTCGAACGCCTCGCCGTCGCCCCGCTGGCCGGCGGCGTTGGTGGCCCACATCAGCGGTACCGGGTTGATGCCCTCCGCCACCCAAAGGTCCCGGCCGTCGTCGGTATGGACGAGGCGGGGCCCGCGGTCGCGCAGCTGCTCGGTCAGCCGGGCCTCCCAGAGGTCGGGTGCCTCGTTCACGTGGGAGTCCGCCGAGATGAGGGTCGGGCGGCCGATCGCCATCGCTGTTTTGTAACCCGTAGGAGAGGACCTCGCCACCGCTTCGGTCGGCCGGCCACCACCCCCGGCGGGCCGAGGTGAGGTCACATTCCCATTTCACACATCCATCAGAGAACTATTTGACTCATTTCGAAAGAGAACTTGGAAAGCTCTTCCCATTGGGTCATAGATGTGTATATAATGAGCGCCATGTGCTACGAGACCCAGAGCCCGGGCCGCGACCAGCGGCCGATCGAGGGAGAACACTCCCTGGTTGGGTCGCGCGGTTCGTGGCAAGCGAGTACACCACGACTCGTCGACAACACGGCACCTGGCAAAGGTGTCGGTCGGGAGGCGCTTCTAGCGGTATGAACTGGACTTTCAGAGGTCCGTTGACCGTCGAGGAGCCGCTTCCGCAAGGAAGCGGCTCTTTTGGTTTGCGGGCCGAGACGACAACCGAGAGCAACCGAAGGGGTGAGGCACCGGACGCCGGGCGGCCTCCAAACCCGCCGATGACGGGGTTCGATTCCCCGCGCCCCTGCGAGTGCGAAGCACAAATGGGCCCAAATGGGCTTGAGCTGTCGCGCCAAAAGAGCACCTTGAAAACTGAAGAGATCGCCAGCAATGGGATCGGAGTGACTGGGACCACTAGGCCCCGGCACGTGCGGTCCCGGCCGCGGGTCGCCGTCGAGGGACGGCTCCTGGTCGTAACCCAGGCGCCTTCGGGCATGGCAGGTTCGACTCCTGCCCCGCGGACTACTGGGCCCAGAGCACGAGAGGCAGTGCAGCTCCCCAGCAAGGAGCGGTGTGACGGTTCGAGCCCGTCTGGGTCCACATTCCTGACGCTTGGCTCGGTCGAGGCAGATTGTCGAAGCGGTCCGAGCTCCTGCGGGCGTGGCGGAACTGGTAGACGCACCGGCCTCAGAAGCCGGCGGACCTGGTCCATGAGAGTTCGAGCCTCTCCGCCCGTACGCTGGCGGGACTCCGGCTGCGACGCCGGGTCGTTTCCTCCCGTCGTGCCGATGACCCCCGTCGGCCCGACCCGGCCGCCGACCGCTCCGACCGTCCCTCGCCTCGAGGGGGCCGGACTCCTGCCACCTGCGCCTCTGCGGTAACTGGTAACCGAGCGGGCCCTTACCCCGCGGATCGGAGTTCGACCCTCCGGGGGCGCACCGGGCAACTCTTTCGGGAGTGGTGTAACTGGCAGCACACCTGGCTCTGAACCAGGAGATGGGGGATCGTCCCCTCCCTCCCGAGCAACGACACAACGGGCAGTAGCGCAAGTTGGTAGCGCGCGGCGTTCGGGGCGCCGAGGCCGTCGGTTCGATTCCGGCCTGCCCGACACCGATCCACGGAGTCCGACTGGCGCGTGAGCTCGTGTGGAACAGCATCGGATCGTCAATCCGAAGGTGACGGGTTCGAGCCCCGTACGCGTCGCTTGGCGGTTGTCCGTGGCCAGTTTGAAGTCCCCGCTGGTGGCCACGAAAAGTCCCCACCCCTCGGGATGACGTTCAGCTCTTCGCGATAGTAGGCAGACCTCCCTTCGAGCGCGCCTCTTTCATCCGGAACGACTCGCCCTTGGTCACGACGAGGACGTTGTGATGGAGGAGCCGGTCGAGCAGGCTGACGGCGGTCGTGTGCTCGGGGAGGAACTTCCCCCAGTCCTCGAAGGGCCAGTGCGAGCCGACGCCGAGGGACCGTCGTTCGTAAGCGGCGGCCACCAGGCGGAAGAAGAGCTGGGCCCCGGTGTCGTCCATCGGTGCGAAGCCGATCTCGTCGATGAGGATGAGGTCGGCCTTCAAGATCCCGGTGATGACCCGGCCGACCGAGTTGTCGGCCAGGCCCCGATAGAGGGTCTCGACGAGCTCGGTGGCGGTGAAGTAGCGCACCTTGTGGCCGTGTTCGACGGCGTGGCGCCCGAGGGCGACGAGCAAGTGGGACTTGCCGGTCCCCGCCGGTCCGAGAAGGCACAGGTTCTCCTTGGCCCGTATCCACTCGAGGCTCGACAGGTAGTCGAGGGTCTCTTGCTTGACCGAAGAAGCGGCGACGTCGAACTCCTCCAGGGTCTTTGTGACCGGGAAGGCCGCCTGGGCCATGCGGTGGCGGGCGTTGGAGAGGTCCCGTGAGGTGATCTCGGCTTCGACGAGGGTGCGCAGGAACTCCTCGGGGCGCCAGCGCTGCGTCTTGGCCGTGACCAAGAGCTCGGGCGAGAGCCGGCGGATGGCTGACAGGCGCAGCCGGCGGAGCCCCGCCTCGAGGTCGGGCGCCAGAGGCGGTGGGGTCGTGCTCACGACTCGTCACCGAGTGCGTAGTCCGAAAGCGAGCGGACCGGAACGACCGGCAGGTCGATGATGAGCGCCTCGCCCCGACGGGTGGGCCGGGGCACGCCGGTGCCCGCGGCCACGATGGCGGCCACGTCGGCCGCCCGGAACCGCCCGAAGTGCACGGCCCGTTCCAAGGCGCCGAGCAGGACCTCGGTGTCGTGGGCGGCGGCGAGCTCAGAGAGAGCTGTCATGTCCCGGCCGAGCGTGGTCGCCCCCGACGCCGCGGCCCTCGTGATGAAGGTCTCGGCGATCGGCCCGAGGGCGCAGAAGGCCTTCTCGGCTTCGGTCCTCGGGCGCACCGCCCGGCGGGAAGCGGGTCTCGGTCCCCCGTAGTGGGCGTCGATCACAGAGGTCTCACCAGGGGCGACGAGGAGGTGCTCGGCCACGATCTCGCCCAAAAAGACGATCTGGACCCAGCCTTCGTCCACCCGCAGCTCGACCTGGCGCCCGATGTGGACGTTCGGCACCGAGTAGCGGGCCGAGCCGAACCGCACGCACCCCAGCCGATCGACCTTGCGCAGCACCACCTTTCCGATCCGGGCCCGCAGCGAGGGCAGCACACCCATGAGGTCGCGCTCGACGTCGAGGCGTTCGGCGGGGATGGCACTGATCTCGCTGTGGACGACGCCGTTCACCTCGTCGCACCAGATCGCCCCCTTGGCGTTGGCCCCGGCCAGGTCGGCGACGCTGAGGTCGCCCGGGATCATGAGGTCGGACTTCACGTAGCCGACCAGGTGCTCGACGAGGCCCTTCGACTCGGGGTCCTCGCCCTCGCAGAAGTCGGGCCCGAACCCGTAGTGGGCGGCGAAGCGTACGTAGTCGGGGGTCGGGACGACGAGACCGGCGACGGTGTCGGCCTTCAAGCACCCCATCCGGTCGGTGAGGGCCGTCCGGGGGACCGCCCCGATCCGCTCGAAGCACCGGGCGAGGGCCTCCATGGTCGCCTCGGCTCCCAGGTTGTCGCTGAACCAGACGAAACGGAACCTCGACCACGCCACCACGGCGCAGAAGACGAACAACGGACCGATCTGGCCCCAGTCGAACACCACCGCGTCGCCCGGTGCCCAGACCCCGGGTCGGCGGCCCCGGTGGTTCGAGCGCCTCCACTCGGTCTTCACCTCGGCCACCAGGCGACGCAGGTTGCGGGCCGAGCCCCCATAACCCGCCGCCCGGACCACCGGCAGCAGGCGCTTGGCCGAGATCCGGCCCTTGGTCTTCCCTACCCGTTCGACCACGAGGTCGCGCACCGGGTCGTAGTTGTGGCGGACCGCCACCTCGGTGCCCTCGTCGACCGCCTGGGCAGCCAGCACCGAGCGCTTCACCGTCTTGGGGGTGGTGCCACAGATCTCAGCTGCGGCCCGATAGGAGCCGACCTCGCGGAAGGCGGCGTTCATGTCCATGTGCTCCCTCACTGATTTCATTGAGCGGTCCCCTCGGTCGGTGCGGCGGTTGGCTAGCACCGCCACCGTCACCGGCCGGGGGGCCTCTCAGGTGGATCCTGCAGTGAGGGGTGGGGACTTCTCGTGGCCAAGAGCGGGGACTTTTCTGGCCACCAGCGGGGACTTCAGCTGGCCAAAACCGGGGACTTTCTCATGGCCACGGACAGCGGTTGCCCGCCGGCCGTTCACGCCGGTCGGGCGATCGCCCCGACCCGGGTAGTGAAGAGAACATCACGGGGGTCCGCGAAGCCCCAGTCGTCAGTTTGAATCTGGCCCCGGGTGCCACCTCGCCGTAGCTCAGCGGAGAAGAGCGCTGCCCTCCGAAGGCAGGGGTCGTCCGTTCGAATCGGACCGGCGAGACGGCGCCACCTGGAGGTGGTCCGGCTGGACGAGGAGCCTGTCTCGAAAACAGGTCACGGGTCACACCGTTGGGGGTTCGAGTCCCTCCGCCTCCGCCCCGGCCCGATGGTGCAGAGGTCAACACACCTGTCCCTCAAACAGGAGCCGCGGGTTCGAGTCCCGCTCGGGTCACCACGACGGCGGAGAGGCCGTCCAATCCGGGGTCGTCCAACGGCAGGACGCCTGGCCGTTAACCAGGAGATCGGGGTTCGATGCCCTGCCTCGGAGCTTGCGGCCGTGGTCCAACGGCACGACGGCGCCCGGCCAAGGCGCAAACGGGAGCTCGACACTCCCCGGCCGCACGGGGTCGAGCTGCCGAGAGGCGACACCTGGTTCCCAACGAGGAGGAGCCGGGGCGGTGCCGGGCCAGCCCTCCGCCGCAACACCTGGTCCTGAAGCTCTGACAGGGGAGCGC
>DATGZH010000021.1:0-63204 GCA_035297265.1 Acidimicrobiales bacterium
GAAGCGGGCTCCGGCTCGCAAGACGGCCAAGCGTCGGGCTCCGGCCAGGAAGGCCGCCAAGAAGCGGGCTCCGGCTCGCAAGACGGCCAAGCGTCGGGCTCCGGCCAAGCGTCGGGCTCCGGCCAAGAAGGCCGCGGCGAACGGCGGTTGAACCTGCTGCGCCCGGTCCCCTAGGGACGGGCGGAGGCACGTGAAGCGGGGACCTTCGGGTCCCCGCTTCTGCGTCTCCGGTGGGCGGGAAAGATCCCTACCGGTCCCCCACGTGATGGAGGCACTCGCCGAGCGCCACGCGGGGAGGCAGCGGCAGGTCACGCGTCACCTCGCGTTGGTCGGGGAGGTCCATGACCGGGAGGCGGTGGTCGTCGGGGGACTGGTCGGTCACGCCCACTCGAGGTCGCCGGGCACGTCGACGTCGAGGCTGAGGCCCGCCAGGTCGAGCACCCGGGTGGGGAGACCGAGTCTCGCCCCCTCGGCCAGGTGGCGGGCGAAGGAGCCCGGGCCGTAGGAGAAGCGGAAGCCGGAGTGAGCCGGCACGCGGACGACATTCGTGCCGTTGCCGTGCCGGTCGGGGACGAGGGTCACGCCGTCGAACGGCTCGAGGCGGCCGAGGCCCGACGGGCGGGGCAGGTCCCCGTGGGCCACGGTCACGTGCTCCACACCCATGGCAGCCAGCCGGCCCACCCCCGCCTCCACTGCCCCGTTCAGGCCCCGACCCGGCTCCCAGACGACGAGCGCCCGCTGTCCACGGGCCCAGTCGGCCACCTCGGTGTCGTCGCAGACCACGGCGGCGGCGAGCGGGGCGGCGGCGGCGAGGACCCCCTCGGCCAGCCGGCGGACGAGCGCCCGGCGCTCGTCGTCGGAGAGTGCCCGGCCGAGGCGCCGCTTGGCCACGGCGAAGGCCTTCACGGGCACGAGGACGGCCGCCTGCCCGAGGAGGAGGGGCGCCGGTGCGACGCCGGTCGACCGCCCGGCCGGGCCGACGATCATCGGGTCAGTGTACGGGCGGGCTGCTCCGGCCCGCCCCCCGGCCGGGGCCGTCCGGTTGCGCCGTCGTAGGCTGACGACGTGGCGAAAGGCAAGGTGGCGGTGGTCGGGGCGGGCTCGTGGGGCACCACGGTCGCCTCGCTCCTGGCCCCGCGCACGGCCACCGTCCTGTGGGCCCGTTCGCCGGAGCTGTCCGAGGCGATCAGGACCGAGCACGAGAACGCCGTCTACCTGCCGGGCGTCCGGTTGCCCGACGCCCTGGTCGCCACCTCGGACCTCGCCGAGGCGGTGGCGGGGGCCGAGCTCGTGCTCATGGCCGTGCCTTCGCACGGGTTCCGCGAGGTCCTCCGCGACGTGGTGCCGCACCTCGGACGGACGACCCCCGTCGTCAGCCTGGCCAAGGGGGTGGAGGGCGGGACGTTCCGCCGGATGTCCGAGATCGTGCGGGAGGAGTCGCCGGGCACCCCGGCCGGGGTGCTGACCGGTCCGAACCTGGCGCGCGAGGTAGCCGAGGGTCAGCCGGCCGCCAGCGTGGTCGCCCTCGACGACGAGGAGCTGGCGGCCATGGTGCAGCGCCACCTGCACACCGCCACGTTCCGCGTCTACACGGCGACCGACGTGGTGGGGTGCGAGATCGCCGGGGCGACCAAGAACGTGATGGCCATCGCCGCCGGGATCGCCGACGGGCTCGGCTTCGGGGAGAACACCAGGGCGGCCTTGATCACGAGGGGCCTGGCCGAGCTCGGCCGGCTCGGCATCGCGCTCGGGGGGCACACGCTCACGTTCGGGGGTCTGGCTGGCGTGGGCGACCTGGTGGCCACGTGCACCAGCGCCCGCAGCCGCAACCGCACCGTGGGCTTCGAGCTCGGTCGGGGCCGATCGCTCGACGAGGTGGTCTCGAGCATGCAGATGGTCGCCGAGGGGGTGAAGACCAGCCAGCCGCTCGTGGGGCTGGCACGGGCCCACGGCGTGGAGATGCCGATCGCCGAGCAGGTGGCGGCCATCGTGGCCGGCGAACGTTCACCCGAGGACGCTCTGCTGGCGCTGATGCAACGGCCGGCCCGCGTCGAGTGGGACCGGGTCATGCTGCGCGGGTTGCCGCGCTGAGCACGACCGTGCCCGCCGAACCCCGACCGGGCGAGGCCGCGGCGGCTGCCCCGGTCAGCGACGACGAGGAGGCGGCGGCCCTCGCCCGGGTGCGCAGCCGGCTCCGCCGGGCCGGGGCCACCGACGAGGAGATCGACCAGGCAGCCGAGGAGGACGTCCTCGACCTGCTCGCCGTGGACACCCTCCTCCTCCCCGCCCCACGCCGTTACACGCAGTCCGACGTGGCCGAGCGGACCGGGCTCCCGCTCGAGCTCCTCCGCCGGCTCTGGCGGGCCCTCGGGTTCTCCGACGTGGCCGGCGACGCCCTCGTGTTCACCGACCTCGACATCGAGGCCGCCCACATGTTCCTGGAGCTCGTGCGGCTCGGTGTGACCGACCTGGACGTGGCGTTCCAGCTGGCCCGGGTCATCGGTTCGTCGATGGCCCGGATCGCCGAGACCGAGGTGAGCTCCCTGCGGTCGCTCCGCGACGTCGACGACGTCCTCGCCGCCGATGCCTTTACGAGCGTCGCCGACGAAGCCCTCCCGAAGCTGGCCGAGCTCCTGGCCTTCGTCTGGCGCCGGCACTTCCAGGCTGCGGCGCGCCGGGCAATGCTGCAGCGGGTCCGGGGGGACCTCTCGGGCGACACGGCCTACCTCGCCGTGGGGTTCGCCGACATGGTGGGCTTCACCGTCCTCAGTCAGCACCTCGACGAGGAGCAGCTGGCCGCGGTGGTCCGCCGTTTCGAAGAGCTCTCCCACGACATCGTCACGGCCCTCGGTGGCCGGGTGGTCAAGATGATCGGCGACGAGGCCATGTTCGTGGTCGAGCGGGTCGTGGACGCCGCCCGGATCGGGGTCGAGCTGGCCAACGCCTACGCCGACGACGAGCTGCTCTCCGACGTCCGCGTCGGCCTGGCCCTCGGCTCGGTGCTCCTGCGCGAGGGTGACTACTTCGGTCCGACGGTCAACCTGGCCAGCCGGATCGTCAACATCGCCGACCCGGGGACCGTGGTCGTGGCCGACGCCTTCCACGAGGCGCTGGTGGCCGCGGCCCCCGACGAGTTCGACTCGGGCCCGCTCCGTCCGAGGACGCTCAAAGACCTGGGCCGGGTGCAGCTCTGGTGGTGCCGCCGCAAGGGCGAGGCCAAGCCCTCGCCGGCCGCCGCGCCGGAACGCCGCAGCCGGCTCCTCCGTCTGGCCGAGATGCTCCAGGAGCTGGACGAGTTGCGGGGCGTGGGGGAGCGGGCCGTGGCCGGTCGCCCGGCCGACGGGACGCCCGGGTCAGACCTCGCCGAGACGGACGGTGGTGATCCCGAAGGGACGTAGGGGGAAGGTGCCCCAGAACGGCTCGGTGGGCCGGCCCCGCAGGTCGACCAGCCAGCCCGACCGCTCGCCGAAGGACACCGTGGTCGGCTCGCTCGTCGGGTTGCAGACGCGGACCTCGAGGGCCCCGGCCTCCCGCCGCACCGCGGTCACCTCGGCCCCCTCCACGAGGAGGGCGCTCCCGCTGGCCGGGCGGGGACCGCCCCCGGTCGCCGTCACCGCCTCGAGGGGGAGGAGCACGTCGTCGGCCATGGCCCACGGGTCGACGTCGCCGACCGCCACCGCGTAGCGGGCGGTCAGGCGGTGTCCGGCGAGCTGGAGGGCGTCGACCGGGGTGAGGGGACCGGCGGGGAACGGCCGGTAGGTCAGGCCGAGGCGCGAGAGCATGCCGGTCGAGCGCAGGAGCGTGAGGGCCAGCGTCTGCGCCCTGGGTGCGCCTTCGACGTCGTCGATGTCGACGAGCTCGTACTCGAGGAGTCCTTCGTGGCAGACGGTGAGGCCGCCTGCGCTCACAAATCGCCGCGACGGGAAGGTCGGCAGGCCGTACTCGTCGGGTCGGCCCTCGGCGGTAAGCCCCCGGGTCACGGTGGCGAAGGCGCACTCGGCCACCGACTGGTCGGCCGGGGTGGGCAGCGGAAGGTGGGCCCGCAGGCGGTGGTCGCGGCTCGGGTTCACGAACGAGGTCGTGACGCGCACCGGGCGCTCGTCGGCCCGCACCTCCACCCGGGTGACCACCTCGACCGGTTGGCCGCCGACCCGGCGGTTGGCCGAGGCGTCGACGTGGTCGGGCCACTCGTAGGTGGCCGTGACGACCGCGCTCGCCCGCACCGGGCCCCGGTCGCCGAAAGCCACGCTGACCGCCGTCGGCGTGTCGACCAGGCTGTCGTGGCGGGGCGGTGAGTAGTTGTAGGAGTCACCGAAGTCCCCACCGTCGACGAGGCGGCCGAAGCCGCCAAGGCCGTCGACGCTGAAGGTCCCGGTCGCCCCGTCGACCACCACCTCGACGAGGCCGTTCTTGAGCACGACGGATCCCGCCGGGTCGGACGGGCCGTCGCCCACCACGCTGGCCGTCACCGGATGGGCCAGGGGGGCAGGCCGGAACGGCTGCCAACCGAACCCCGGCACGTCGGCCACGCGGGCCACGACCCTGCGGATCGGCGGTTGGTCGAGACGCACGCGGATCGCCACGTCGGGACGGGCGCCGAGGCGGGTGTAGAGGTCGCCCTTGATCTCGGCGATGGGCACGTCGGTGCGCTCCTCGGTGCCCACACTGATGGTGAGGTCGATGCCCGTCTCGTCCTCTTCGACCCGGACGTCGTGGATCCAGGCGTCGTTGTCGATCTTCGGTCCCTGGATCATGCCGAGCATCGTGCGGAGCGTGTCGGCGTCGAGGGTCATCGAACCGGGGAGCCCGACCCGCTCGGAGAGCACCTGGATCTCGTCGCCGGGCGGGGCGTCGTCGGTCACCACCACCTCGACGACGCCGCTCCGCTGACGGGCGCTCGGGTTGACGATCGTCGGTCCCGGCTCGACGAGCGAGCGGGCGAGGGCCCGGAGCGCCCGGTCGGCCAGGCCCTCGGCGATGTCCCGGGACTCGTCGAAGCGGTGCAGCACCGCGTCGATGACCTCCTCGACCGAGCAGGCGCAGATCGAGTCGTGCGCCGAGTTCCGCACCACCCCGAGCCAGGCCAAGTCGAGCAGCCGGGCCGGCCAGTCCTCCGGGGCCAAGAAGAGGGCGGCGTAGGGCTCGGCCCGTCGCTCGAGCGCCCGCTCGGTGCGGGCCGCCGCCTGCTTCACGTCGACGCGGTTGGAGGCCACGCCCATGAGCAGGTTGGCCCGCGCCCCCGAGCGGAGCTCGCCCTTCCAACGGGGGAGGCCGGCCGTGGGCACGGTGGCCAGGTACTCGGGCAGGGAGGTGATCTCGAAGGCGTAGTTGTCCTGGAGAGCGTTGGCCTCGGCCACGACCCGACCGAGGAACGGCTGGGGCATGAGGTGGTCCGAGCCGTTCATGAGGAGCAGACCGTCGATCAGGAATTGGCCGATCTCCTGCTCGTGGTCGGCCACCCGGCGGACGAGGGCCTTGGCGTCGTCGGGCAGCGAGGCGCCGTTGCCGTAGCCGACGGGCAGGTACTCGGCCCGGACGCTCGAGCCGTCCGGCGCCTCCCAGATGAACCCGGTGCTCGTGACGGTCGACGGCACGCCGCGCCACACCACCGCGTGCTCGAAGCCGGCGAGCCGCAGGAGCTGGGGCATCTGGGTCACGTGGCCGAACATGTCGGGGAGGTACCCGACGGGCATCGCCCCGTTGAAGCCTGCCCCGCGCTTGAGGCCCATCTGCAGGTTGCGGACGAGCGTCTCGCCGGAGACGAGGAACTCGTCCATCAGGATGTACCAGGGACCCATCGTCAGCCGCCCGGCAGCGGCCAGGTTGCGGAGGCGGGCCTCGGCCTCGGGGCGGACCTCGAGGTAGTCGTCCACGACCGCCATCTGGCCGTCGAGGAGGAAGCGCTGGTAGGAGGGGTCCGACTCGAGGAGGGGGATCAGGCGGTCGAGGAGCTCGACCAGGTTGAGGCGGAACGTCTGGTACGGCTCGTACCACTCACGGTCCCAATGGGTGTGGGGGACGACGGCGACGCGACGTGGGCTCATGGCACCCAAGGTTACGGGTCCCCCTGGCTACCATGCGCTCGTGCCGCCGCCCCCCCGGTCGTCGCACCTGCCGGCCGGACAGGACCTCGACCCGGCGCAGCTGTCGGCGCAGGGGAGCGTGACCCAGGCCCTCGTGGCCGGCTGGCGGGCCGAGCCGGAGCGACCGACGCTCCTGGACCTCGGGGCGACGACGCCGGGCTGGTGCACCGGCGGGGAGCTCGAGGCCCGCACCGCCGCCGCGGCCGCGGGGCTGGCCGCGGCGGGCCTCGGTGCCGGTGATCGTCTGGTCTGGTCCACGGGGACGTCGCTCGACGCCGTCGTCGTGGCCCTCGGCGCCCTGCGGGCGGGCGGGGTGCTCGTGCCGGCCAACGTGGCCTGGACCGAGCGGGAGCTGGCGCACGTCGTGGGCGACGTCCGACCGACCGTGGCCGTGCTTGAGCGGCCCGAGCAGGCCGCCGCGGTGCAGGCGGCGGCCGGCGGCCCGCTCAGCGTGCTCACGCCGACCCTCGAGCGCCTCGCGGCGCCCGGTGCGGGCCGGGACGCCGTCGTCGGGGCGCCGCTCGACCGGGCGAGCCCGACCGACGCCGCCCTGATCGTCTTTACGTCGGGGACGACTGGGCGGCCGAAGGGGGCGGTCCTCCGCCACACCAACCTCGTGGCCGGCTCGGCTTCGATCGCCCTCGCCTGGCGGTGGGAGCCCGACGACCGGCTCGTCCTCTCACTGCCCCTCTTCCACGTCCACGGTCTGTGCGCCGGGCTGCTCGGAACCCTCCTCGCCGGCGCCTCCGCCGTCCTCCTCCCGCGCTTCGAGGCCGCCGCCGTCCTGGACGCGGCGGCGGCCCACCGCGCCACGCTCTTCTTCGGGGTGCCGACGATGTACCAACGGCTGGGCCGGGCGGCCGGCGTCGACGGACTGGCCCGCCTGCGGCTGTGCGTCTCCGGGTCGGCGCCGCTGCCAGCGGCCCTCTGGGAGGAGATCCGTCGGCGCTCGGGCGTCGCCGTGCTCGAGCGCTACGGCATGACCGAGACCCTCCTCACCTACTCGAACCCGGTCGACGGCGAACGCCGGCCGAGCACCGTCGGCTTCGCCCTCCCGGGCGTCGAGGGTCGGCTGGACGCTCCGGGGGAGGACGGCGCGGGCGAGCTGCTGGTCCGGGGCCCGGCCGTCTTCTCGGGCTACTGGGAGCGGCCCGAGGCCGACGCGGCGGGCTTCACCGACGGCTGGTTCCGCACGGGCGACCTGGCGACCTTTGACGACGACGGGTATCTCTCCCTCGTCGGCCGGCGGAGCGACCTCGTGATCAGTGGCGGCCACAACGTGTACCCGGCCGAGGTCGAAGACGTCCTGCTCGAGCACCCCGGGGTGGCGGAGGCGGCCGTCGCCGGCACGCCCTCGGAGGAGTGGGGAGAAACCGTCACCGCCTGGGTGGTGCGGGCCGACGGCGGATGCGAGGAGGCGGACCTCGTGGCCTTCTGCGCCGAGCGGCTCGCCCCCTACAAGCGGCCCCGTCTCGTGCACTTCGTCGAGGCCCTCCCGAGGAACGCCATGGGCAAGGTCGTGCGCCGAGAGCTCAGCTGAGCGGTCCGCGGTAGGTTCGCCTCGGTGCGGATCGCTTTCGGCACGGACGAGACCACCTCCCTCACCGAGGGCCTCGTGGCCCGGCTGCGAGGGCAAGGCCACGACGTGATCGTGGTGGCCGAGGGCGACGACTGGCCCGAGGCCGGCCGGGCGGTGGGCACCGCGGTGGCCGACGACGCGGCCGAGTTCGGCATCGTGTGTTGCACGACGGGGACCGGCGTGTCGATGGCCGCCAACAAGGTCGCCGGCGTGCGGGCGGCGCTCTGCACGGACGCCGCCACGGCGGCCGGGGCGCGGCGCTGGAACGACGCCAACGTGCTGGCCTTCGGGCTCCGCCTCACGACGGCGGCGCTGGCCGACGAGATGGTGGACGCCTTCCTCACGACGAGCTTCGACGAGGAGGAGGCGCCGTTCGTGGCCAGGGTGGAGCGGCCGGGCTGACCTCTCAGGTCGGACCGGCGCCCTCCTTGCCCTCGTCCGGGCCAGGCTCGCCGTCGTTGCGCTCGCCGTCGTCGGCCGGCCCGGTCGGACGGATCTCGAAGCGGTTGGGGTCGCCGGGCGGCCGTGGACCCATGGCGTCGCGCTCGTCCCACGCCTGCTCGGCCTTGCGGGCCCGGTTGCGCCGCCAGACGATCGTGGCGTAGCCGAAGCCGACCAGGACGAGGAGCACCAGCGCGGCCCCGCCCGAGACCGGCCGCGACGTCGCGGCCGGGAGGCCCAGCACGCCCGACGGCATAACTCGAGGGTACCGTCGGTCGGTCCCGGCGGTCGGTCCCGGCGGTCGGTCCCGGCCCACGGGGGCCGGGCTATGTTCGGCCTGGTGCCGACCGCAGGACCGCAGTCCCGTCGATCCCCGGTTCGACCGGCGTGACGGCGGCCCGGGCGACCGCCGCCCCTCCCGACAAGGCCGCGCCGCCCGACCGTCGGCCGAGCCTCGACCGGGAGCGCCGCCTCTGGAAGGAGGGCCACGCGGTGGTGGCCGGGCTCGACGAGGTAGGCCGCGGGGCGTGGGCCGGCCCCGTCAGCGTCGGGGTAGCCGTCGTCCGCACCGGCTGCCGTCGCAACGGCCTGCCCCGCTGGCTCCGGGACTCGAAGCTCCTCCCCGAGGCCCGGCGGGAGGACATCTTCGACGCCGTGGCCCGCTGGTGCGCCGACTGGTCCGTCGGCCACGCCAGCGCCGCCGAGTGCGACCTCTTCGGCATGACCGCGGCCTTGCGCCTGGCCTCCTACCGGGCCCTCGCCGGCCTTGGCGTCCGGCCCGACGCCCTCATTCTCGACGGCCCGCTCAATTACCTGGCTGAGCGGCCGTTGCGGGAGTGGCCGGGCGAGCCGTCACCGGCCCTGCCGCTCGAGTGGGCCGAAGTGGACGGAGGACCCTCCGACGAGGGGTGGCCGGCCCGGGACGGGCCACCCCCCGAGCTGCCGCTGCCCGAGGTCGACCCACCCGGGATCGTGGTGCCGGTCGTCGACGCCGACGCCCTGTGCGCCTCGGTGTCGGCGGCCTCGGTGCTGGCCAAGGTGGTCCGGGACCGCCACATGCGGGCCGAGGCGGAGCACTTCCCGCCCTACGCCTTCGAGCTCAACAAGGGCTATCCCTCACCGGTCCACAAGACCGCGCTGCGGGGCTACGGCCTCTCGGCCATCCACCGACGGAGCTGGGCCTTCGTCGAGGGACTGCCCTGGCGCTGACCGTCGGACGGACCCGCCAGCACCCCTGCTGACCAGGTACTTTGCCGTCAGCCGGCCCGGTCGCGACCGCCTCGGGCGACTAGTGTGACGACGTGCCCAACGTCCTCACCGTGGACCACCTCCGGACGGAGTTCCGGATGCGAAACGCCACGGTGGTCGCGGTGGACGGCGTGTCCTTCGAGGTCGATGAAGGCGAGTGCGTCGGGATCGTCGGCGAATCCGGGTGCGGGAAGAGCACGACCGGGCTCTCCATCATGCGGCTCCTGCCGGGCAACGGCCACGTGACGGGGGGGTCGGTCACCCTCCTCGGCCGGGACCTGGCGCCCCTCCCGGAGAAGCAGATGCGGCTCGTCCGGGGCGACGAGGTCGCCCTCATCCCCCAGGACCCGATGACCTCGCTCAACCCCACGATGACGATCGGTCGCCAGATCGCCGAAGGGGTGCGCCTCCACCGCGACGTCACCAGGGCTCAGGCGACGGAAAGGGCCCTCGAGGTGCTGCGCCTGGTCGAGATGCCCCGGCCCGAAGAGCGACTCGACCAGTACGCCCACGAGCTCTCGGGAGGCCTCCGCCAACGGGTGATGATCGCCATGGCCCTCGCCTGCGACCCGAAGCTCCTGATCGCCGACGAGCCGACGACCGCCCTCGACGTCACCATCCAGGCCCAGATCCTGGACCTCATCGACGAGCTGCGGCAGCGGCTGCGGATGGCCGTGGTGCTGATCACCCACGACATGGGGGTGATCGCCGGCCGGACCGACCGGGTGGTGGTCATGTACGCCGGCAAGGTGGTCGAGGAGGTCGACACCGCCGAGCTCTTCGCCCACATGCGCCACCCTTACTCCGAGGCCCTCCTGGCGTCGGTGCCCACGCTCGACCAGAGCCCTTCGGAGCGCCTCCGCAGCATCCCGGGACTCCCACCCGATCTTTCGCTGCCCCACACGAACTGCCGTTTCTCGCCCCGTTGCCAGTACGCCACCGAGCAGTGCCGAGTGGAGGAGCCGGAGCTCTCGGTGACCCCGTCCACCCGGGCCAGGGTGCACCGGTTCGCCTGCTTCCACCCGGTCGCCGACCATCCCGAGGTGGCGCCCAAGGTGGACATCCCGGGGGTCCCCCGGGTAGCCGACCGTAGCCAGGCGTTGCGGGCCCAGTCCCTGGCCGGAGCGCCCGAGATCCTGCGGGTCGAGGGGCTCGTGAAGGAGTTCCCCGTGCTCTCCGGGGCGGTCATCCGACGCCGAACCGGCAGTGTGAAGGCGGTCAGCGGCGTCTCGTTCCGCATCCGGCAGGGCGAGACCTTCGGCCTGGTCGGCGAGTCGGGTTGCGGCAAGACCACCGTGGGCAAGCTCCTCGTCGGGCTCGAGAAGTCCAACGCCGGCGAGGTGCACTTCGAGGGCCAGGAGCTGACCAGGCTGTCGGACCGGGCCCGTCGCCAGAACCGGCGGGACATCCAGCTCATGTTCCAGGACCCCTACGCCTCCCTCGACCCGCGTATGCGGGTGGGACCGATCATTCGCGAGCCGCTCAAGGTCCAGAAGGTCGGCAACGCCCAGGAGCAGAAGGAGCGGGTGGCCGAATTGCTCCGCGAGGTGGGGCTGAGCCCCGAGGCCACCGGGCGATACCCGCACGAGTTCTCCGGCGGTCAGCGCCAGCGCATCGGCCTGGCCCGGGCCCTCGCCCTCGAGCCCAAGCTCGTGGTGGCCGACGAGCCGGTGTCGGCCCTCGACGTCTCCATCCAGGCCCAGATCCTCAACCTCATGAAGGACCTGCAGGAACGGCGCGGGCTCACGTTCATCATGATCTCCCACGACCTGGCGGTGGTCCGCTACATGGCGGACACCATCGGGGTGATGTACCTGGGCAAGATCGTCGAGCTCGGCCCGGCGGTGGAGGTCTACGAACGCTCGGCCCACCCGTACACGCTGGGCCTGCTCGACGCGGTCCCAGCGGCCGACATGAGCGGCTGGCAGGCCAAGAAGGAGCTGCGGGTGCGGGGCGAGCTGCCCTCAGCCGTCAACCCGCCGTCGGGCTGCCGGTTCCGCACCCGCTGCCCCCGGGCCCAGGAGATCTGCGCTCAGGTCGAGCCGACCATGACCGACTTCGGGCCGGGTCACACGGCCGCCTGTCACTTCCCGCTGCAGACCCCGGTGAGCTTGGCCGGAACGGCCGCCGCCGCCGTCGACTGACGCCGCTCAGCGACGCTGGAGCCGGACCTCGAGGGCGTCGCGCAGCGAGTCGCCGATGAAGTTGAAGGCGATCACGACCAGCACGATGCAGGCCCCGGCCGGGTAGATCTCCCACCAGAAGCCCTGCAGGGCGTAGTTGACGCCGTTCGAGAGCATCGTGCCCCAGTCGGTGCCCGGCGGCGGGATCCCGAGGCCGATGAACCCGAGGGCCGCCAGCAGGAGGATCGAGTCGGCCACCTGGAAGGTGGCGAACACCACGATGGTCCCGACGGCGTTGGGCACGATGTGGCGGCCCACGATCCTCGTCCGTGAGCCCCCCATGACCTTGACCGCCTGGACGTACTCGCGGACCCTGAGCGTGAGCGTCTCGCCTCGTATCAACCGGGCCGGGATCAGCCAGCTGACGAAGGCGATCACGAGGATGAGGAGGACCTCGGAGGCGTGGAAGATCGTGACGAGGGCGATGAGGAGGAAGAGCACCGGTATGGAGAGGCCGACGTCGACGACCCGCATCATGAAGGCGTCGGCCCCGCCACCGAAGAACCCGGCGGTGGCGCCGTAGATCACGCCGACCACGGTGGCCACGAGGGCCGAAGCGAAGCCCACGATCAGCGAGGCCTGTCCGGCGAACATGAGGCGCCCGAGGATGTCGAAGCCGTTGTCGTCGGTCCCGAGGGGGTGGGCGCTCGAGGGTGGGCTGTTCTGGGTCGAGAACTGCAGGGCGGCCTGGCCGTTCGTCTGGTTCGTGACGTAGATGTGCGGCCCGACGAAGCAGAACAGCACGAAGAACACGACGATGATCACGCCGGCCACGGCCAGCTTGTTCTCGACGAAGACCCGTAGGATCTGCCGGGCCATGCTGCCTTGGGCCCGGGCCTCCCCACCGGTGGGGAGGCCGGTCATCTCGTCAGGCGACACGGCCTCGAAGCCGAGCGGGAGCGCCGTCGTGCCGGTGTCAGTCGTGTAGACCGGGTCGTCGAAGTGCTCGAAGCCCTCGGGCTCGCTCATCTCACCCCCCTCCCAAGCGAATGCGCGGATCGGCCAGTGCGTAGAGGATGTCGGCGATGAGCGACCCGAGGACGGTGGCGATGGTCACCACGAGTGTCGTGCCGAGCACCACGTTCACATCGTCGTTCAGCGCCGAGTTCACGGTGAGGAGGCCCATGCCGGGGTAGTTGAAGACCGTCTCGGTGATGAGGGCTCCACTCACGATGGCCGGGAGAGAGAGCCCGACGAGCGTGATGATCGGAATGAGGGCGTTGCGCAGCGCGTGCCCGTAGAGCACCCGGTTCTTGCTGGCGCCCTTGGCTCGGGCCGTCCGGACGTAGTCCTCCGTCATGGCGTCCATCATCGAGGAGCGCATGTAGCGACTGAAGGCGGCGATCGTGATGGCGGCAAGCGTGATGACGGGGAGGACGAAGGCCCGCGGGTCGGTGAAGATGGTCCAGCCGCCACTCCCGATGGGCGGCGACACCGGGAACCACTTGAGGTCGAGCGAGAACCACAGGATGAGGAGAGTCCCGAGGAGGAACGAGGGCATCGCGTAGAAGAAGAAGGACAGTCCCGTGGTGGCGTAGTCGACGAAGTGGTTGCGCCGCACCACCTGGAGGATGCCGAGGGGGATGGCAATGACGAGGGCCACGAGCGTGGAGATGCCCACGAGGGCCAGCGTCTTCGGCAGCTTCTGGAAGATGAGCTGCGTGACCCCCTCGTTGTACTTGAACGAGTACCCCAGGTTGAAGTGGGACACGATGCCCTTGATGTAGTTCCAGAATTGGTCGAAGAACCCCCGGTCGAGGCCGTTGACCTTGTTGAACTCGGCGATGGACACGGGCGTCGCTCGTGGTCCGAGCACGAGACGCGCCTCGCCGCCGGGGATGAGCTTGCTCAGCAGGAACGTGATCAGGATCACGCCCACGATCACGATGATCGCCTGGACCACCCGGCGGATGAGGAAGCCAATCACGTGGGCGTCACTTTACCGCCGTCGGTGCTCGTGGGCCTGGGTAAACCCGCCGAACGGAAGACCCCCTCCCGACAGCATCGTCAGGAGGGGGTCTTCACGTCCGCTAACAGCTAGGCCGTGTGAGCCGAGCCGCTGGAGGTCAGCTGCCCCAGCGGTAGTTCTCGGGGGTCAGGGCGTACAGCACGTTCTGTGGCACCACGTCGTTCAGCCCGTTCTTGATCTCGGTGAGGGCCACGGCCGGGTTCGGCTGCCAGAACACCGGCACCTGCGGGGAGATGTAGTTCTCCCAGTCGGCCAGGTTCACGTCCTGGGTGATCGACGCCGTGATGAGCGACTGGTTGGTCGAGAAGCCCGGCACGCTCGGGCCGTAGCTCCCGAAGTTCGCCGCCGAGCCGTTCCCGAAGAGCGTGTCGCCGCTCGGGTAAGTGTCTGGCTGGTAGGTCCAGCCACCGGCCCAGTTCTGCAGCTCCCACCCGCAGCCCTGTGCACAGGGGGTGGCGTCGCCCACGACGGTGTTGAAGGACTGGCCCTGGATGGCGACGTTGATGCCGATCGTCGACCAGGAGGACTTCAGGTCCTGCATCATCTGGGTGAAGGCCGTCGTCCCCGTGGCGTAGTTCAGGCTGAAGGCCAGCTTGGCCCCGGCCGGGATCCCGGCGCCGCACTGGTTCGAGCCGGTCCCCGGACTCTTGCAGGTGTCCGTGCCGTTGGCCGTGACGGTCCAGCCGTGCGAGGTGAGGAGCGACTTGGCCTTCGACGGGTTGTAGGCCAACGGGTTCTGCTTTTCCTTGCTCGTCGACAGGTTGTTGGACGGGTACGTCGGGACCGGCCCGTAGGTCGGGATGGCGTAGCCGTGGAACAGCTTCTTGATGTAGAGCGGCTGGTCCATCATGAGCTGCATCGCCTGGCGGAGGTAGAGCTGGCTGAAGATCTTCCCCGCCACCCCGCCGTCACCGGTGGAGTTGAAGTTGTAGGGGAAGTAGTTGATGCCCCACAGGTAGAGCGGTGACAGCTTGAAGCTGCTGCTCACCCGGGAGTTGTTGGGCCCGGCGGCCGGCGCCGGGGGGGCGGTGCCGGTGACGTCCTGGAATGGTAGGTAGCCGATGCTCAGCTGCCCGCCGACCAGGGCGTTGAACTCCGCGTTGTCCGAGGTGTAGGGCAGTTCGGTGAACTTGGAGATGGTCGCCTTCGTCGGGCCGCCGTACTTCTTGTTCGGCGCGAACGAGGCGGTGCCGTCGGCGTTGAAGCTGGTGAGGTGCCACGGCCCGTCCACCACCTGCCAGAGCGGGTTGGTGGCGTAGGTCGAGAGCGAGTTGTTGGTGGCGTTCGGGTTGTTGGCGTTGAACCCGGCCGAGTTGGACAGGTACGTGTAGACCGACGTACAACCGCTGTCGTCGGTGCCGAAGGCCGCCGAAGAGCAGCCGCCCGAGCCAGAGGCCTGCCCGGCGCCGGTGACGTCCCAGGCGGTGGGCAGCGGGTTGATCTGGGAGAGCTCGTTGTAGGTGAACCAGTACTGGTTGACCGGCGAGCTCAACGTGAAGGTCACGGTCTGGCCGCTGGCCGTCACGTTCTTCACGTCGTCGGGCATGTTGCCCGGCACGAAGCCGCAGTAGTTGGCCTTCTGGGCGTGGTAGATGTTCATGAAGAACAGCACGTCGGCCGCGCTCACCTGCTCGCCGTTCGACCACTTGTAGTTGTTCTTCAGCGTCACCGTGACCGTGGTGTCGTTGTTCGAGTACACGGGGAGGTTTGCCAGGGAAAGGTTGGTGTTCACGTTGTAGTTCGAGGCCTCACCGATCCAGTAGAGAGGCCGGTACATGAGGAACTGGAACTGGTCGGTGTTGGCCACCGAGCAGAGGGACCCCGGGTAGAAGGGGAAGATGAAGTTCGGGGTGGCCGAAGGCAGCTCCGCCCAGGTGACTGGCGCATTGGAGGCCGCACCACTCGGCGCCGCCGACACGGCGGTCAGGCCCAGGGTGGCCGCTCCCAGCGCAAGCACGCTGATCAGCGTCTTGCGCAACATCCGGTGTCCACGCATCCCCACTCCCATCCCAAATGGTCACCAGCCACGTCGAAAGTGGGGTGACGTCCGATCTGTGTCGGCCGAGGGGACGGCCGCGGCAAGAACGTAACACGTTCGCCATACTTTTGCTACCACATTTTGAGGCAGCGCACAGGGAATCCCTGCGTCGTTGCGGCGCCGGCTAGGCCGTTCGTGGCGTTTTCCTGCAGATTCGGAACCTCCGGCGCCAGCGGCCCTCGTATCATTGCAACAATTTGAGACAAGGGCCCGGGAGCGGCCGGGCTCAGCCCGTGGCGCCGGCCGGCTTGGGCTCCTTCGGCAGGCCGAGCACCCGCTCGCCCAAGATGTTGCGGAGGACCTCGTCGGAGCCGCCGGCGATGCGCATGGCCGGCACCCCGAGGAGGAGCTCCGTCCAGGCGTAGGTGCCCCAACGGCCGCTGTTGGCCACGAGCTCGGGGCCGAGGACCGTCGAAGCGAGCTCGCAGATCCTCACCATGTTGGCCGTGAGGGCCAGCTTCGAGATCGACATCTCGGGTCCCGGCACCCCGCCGGCGGCGATGCGGGCCATGGCCCGCAGGTTGGTGTAGCCGGCGACCTTGCTGTTGATGATCACCTCGGCGAGGCGCTGGCGGACCAGCGGGTCCTGGTCCTTGCCCAGATGACGGACCAGCTCGATCAGCCTGGTGGTGGAGGTGCCGCCGCCCCCGCCGCCGGTGGCGCCGATGGCCGCCCGCTCGTTCATCAGCGTGGTCAACGCCACGCCCCAGCCCTCGCTGACCCCGCCCAGGCGCAGGCGGTCGGGGATGTGGGCGTCAGTGAAGAAGACCTCGTTGAACGAGGCGCCGCCGGTCATCTGGCGCAGCGGCCGCACCTCGACCCCGGGCTGGTGCATGTCGATGAGGAAGGCGGTGAGGCCCTGGTGCTTCTCAAGGTCGGGGTCCGTGCGGCAGATGATCTCGCCGACGTCGGCCAGGTGGGCGTAGGAGGTCCACACCTTCTGGCCGTTGACCACCCACTCGTCGCCGTCGCGCACGGCCCGGGTCGTTAGCGAGGCGAGGTCGCTGCCCGCCCCGGGTTCGCTGAAGAGCTGGCACCCGACGAGATCGCCCCGGTAGAGGGCCGGGAGGTAGTGGGCCTTCTGCTCGTCGGTGCCGTGGGCGAGGACGGTCGGGGCCACCATCCCGAGCCCCACGCTGAACACGCCGAGCGGTGGCGTGTCGTAGCCGGCCTGAAGGGTCTGCCATGCCCGGGCGAACTCCCGGCCCAGCCCACGGCCTCCGTAGTCGGGTGGGCCGCTCACCCAGCCGAAGCCGGCGTCGTAGACCTGCTCGGCCCACTGGCGGGCGGCGGCCAGCTCGGCCCGGTCCTCCTCGGGGGACTTGTCGGCGAAGAGGGCCACCCGGTCCGAGCCCACGCCCCACTCGAAGCGGGCCTCGACCTTCGGCTTGGCGTTGGCCTGCAAGAAGGCCGCGGCCTCCACTTCGAACTCCTCCAGCGTGACGTCCGCCTGCACCGAGGCCACCTCCTCCGCCCGCACGCGGCGTGCGGTCTCGGACGTTTGCGGGCGGCCCGTCTGCCACCCTGACGGGTGTCAGCATGGACCTTCGCGGCGGACCCCTCCACCCCGGAGCCCGAGCAACCCCGCCTCATTCGTTGAACCCCTGCTCAGTGGCCCTGTCAGGCGGGGCGCTCAGGGTCGGTTCGGTGGGACGCTCACGTACAATGAGGTCGGTCCGATGGTCTATGCCTTAGCCCTGGCCTGTGCCCTGGCCAACGCCCTGACGAGCATCTTCCAACGTATGGGGGTGGAAGATGCCCCAAAGGACGCGACCCTCAAGCTCTCGCTCCTCACCCACGCCATGCGGCGGGGCATCTGGCTCCTCGGCTTCTTCCTCATGGTGGTCTCGTTCCTCATGCAGGCGTTGGCGCTCCACTTCGGCCGCCTCGCCGAGGTGCAGCCGATCCTCACGACCGAGCTGCTGTTCCTCGTCCTCCTCCTCGGCACCTGGTTCCGGTTCCGGGTGGGCCTGCGGGAGTGGTTGGCCGCCCTCGCGGCGGCGGGTGGGCTCGCCGGGTTCCTGGTGTTCGCTCAACCCGGTGGGGGCAACAACGTGCCCACCAACGCCCAGTGGCTGTTGGTGGGCGTCGCCTGCGGCGGGGCCATCGTCATCACGGTGGCCCTGGCCCTCCGCGGACCCCGCTGGTGGCGGGCCGCCATGTTCGGCGCGGCCGGAGCCATCGGTTTCGCCTTCACGGCCGGACTCACGAAGGTGGTGACCGACTACATCGCCAACGACTGGGTGTCCATGTTCCGCCACTGGCAGACGTACGCCCTCGCCGTCGCCGGGGTGCTCTCGGTCTTCCTCGCGCAGAACGCCTACCACGCCGGCCCGATCGCCGCCTCGCAGTCGGCGCTCGTCCTCATCGACCCGCTCGCCAGCATCCTGATCGGCATCGGGCTCTTCGGGGACCAGCTCCGCACGTCGGGCCCCTGGGGACCCCTGGAGGCCCTGTCGCTGCTCGTCCTCTTCGCCGGTGCCCTCGCCCTCACGACGTCGCCCCTCGTGGCGGGGGTGAAGGGCGAGGAAGGCGCGCAAGAGGAACTGCTCTCCACGCGGTCGCGTTCGAAGCGCCTCGCCGCGGCCGTCGCCACCGAGCCCCGGCCCCTCTCCCCCTGACCCGACGTTCGCCGGACCCCTGCCGAGGGGCGATCAGTGGGTGAGCGTAAGGACGACGAGGGCGGCGACCATCGAATCGGCGTGACGACAAGGCCCAGTCGCGTGCATTGTCGGGCAGAGGGCCACGGCGCCGGCGACGAACGTCGCCCACACCGGCGTCACGAGCGGATCGCGAACGCCCGACCGCCCGCGGCGTGCCGGCCCGGCCCGGCCCGGTTCATCCGGGCGGGGTGAGCAGCGCCTCGAGCGCGTCGTCCAATCGGCGGTGGGCGAAGTGATGCCCGGCCGCTTCCAGTCGGGCCGGTTGGGCCCGTTGGCTGGCGAAGACGAACTCCGCCGCCATCTCCTTCCCCAAGGCTCCGGAGACGATTGGAACCGGGATGACGAGGAAGGCCGGGCGGTGGAGGACCCGCGCCAGTGTCGAGGTGAACTCGCCGTTCGTCACTGGTTCGGGCGCGCTGGCGTTGACCGGGCCGAGAAGGTCCTCGTCGGTCAGGGCTCGCAGGAGTACCTCGACCTCATCGTCGAGCGAGATCCACGTCAGCCACTGCCGTCCGCCGCCGAGTCGTGCCCCGAGGCCGAGGCGGAACGGCAGCAGGAGACGGCCGAGCAGACCGCCTCGGGGGGAGAGGACGACGCCACTGCGGAGGAGCACTACCCGGAGGCCGGCCGAACGGGCGGCGGCCGTCGCCGCCTCCCACTCGACGCAGAGCTCGGCCAGGAAGCCATCGCCTGGGGTACTGACCTCGGTCAGGATCTCGTCACCCCGGTCGCCGTAGTAGCCGACCGCCGAGGCGTTGATCATCACGGGCGCCGACGGGGCACCCGCCGCCCACTCGGCGAGGAGGCGGGTGCTCTCGATACGGCTGGCGGAGAGCTCGGTGCGACGGGCCTCGCTCCATCTGCGGTTGCCGATGCCCGCCCCAGCCAGGTTGACCACCCCGTCGTAGGGTCCGGCCCCTTCGAGGGCGTCCTCGTCGAGATGGCCGCGCTGCGGATCCCACCGGACGAGCCCCGTGCCGGCGCCGTCGTCGGGCCGCGTCCGCACGAGCCGCACGACCTCATGGCCCTCGAGGTGCAGGCGCTCGCAGAGGGCCGTGCCGATGAGGCCGTGGGACCCGGCAATGAGCACCCTCAACGGCTGCTTCCCTCCAGCTCGTCGGCCGCCGGCGGCTCGTCGGTGCTGGTCCGGGCCAGCACCGCACGAACGAGCCCGGCGAAGTGGTCGGGGTGCGAGAGATGGGCGCCATGCGGAGCGCCTTCGATCTCGTAGAGCGTGGCCCCGGGGACATGACCGATCAGCCACTCGACGGTGCCGCGGTGGTGGGGCACGGCGTGGGAGCTGCGGCCCACCACGAGCGGCACTCGGAGGGCGGTGATGTCGAAGGGGGCCGGGCCTCGGAGGATGCGCTGGTCGCCGAGGAGCGCCGGCCCGTCGAGCAACCGCTCCTGCTTGGAGGCCGGGGACAGCCGCTCCCAGGCGGCGTCACCGACCATCCGGCGGAAGAAGTGCTCGACGGCCTCGGACGGGTCGGCCTCCGGCGGCGGGGGCGCCGTCGGCATGTCGTTCCGGAAGAAGCCGAGCCAGGGCATGGGCGCTTCGTACATTCCCACGGCCTCGAAGCGGGAGGGGTCGGCCAGGGCCGCGCCGGCCACCACGTCGCTGCCGAAGCTGTGACCGACCGCCACCGCCGGCCCGCCGCCCGCCGCCTCGGCCGTCACCGCCAGCAGGTCGGCCACGTGGGCGGCGAGCCCGGCCGTCCCGGTTCTCGACCGGTGGTAGCCGCGTCGGTCGTAGGCCACCACCCGCTCGTTCGGGAGCCGCCGGGCGACGCGGCGAAAGCTCTCGGCCCGGTCGAGCGACCCGTGGACGAGTACGACGGTCGTCGCGGTGCCTCGGTCCGAGGGGGCGCGGTCGCCCCAGCGGTCGATCACGTGGAGCCCGCCCGGGTAGGCCATCGCTGGCGACGCTATCGGCACCCGGGAGCGCTCGGACGTGTCGCGGGCGGCCGGGGTCCGGAGGCCCCGCCGGTAGGCTTGTTGCGTGGCCGAAGCGGGTGGTTCCGAGCGCGCCGCCGGTGCACACGACGGTGACGCAGCGAGCAAGGTGAGCGGGTCGTTCGGCCCGAATGCCTGGCTCGTCGACGACATGTACGACCGCTACCTCGTCGACCCGAGTTCGGTCAGCGAGAGCTGGCGGGAGTTCTTCGCCGACTACCAGCCGGCCCCCGTCCCCCAGCCAGCGCCCGCCTCGGTCGCCGCCCCGGCCAAGCCCCCCGCAGCCGACGGGCAGGTGGCCGCCCCCCCCTCGGCACCGGCACCCACCACCCGGGCCCCCGCAGCGGCGAGCGACGGTGATGCACCACAACCGCTCCGGGGGGCGGCCGCCCGGATCGTGGCCAACATGGAGGCCAGCCTCGGCGTGCCGACGGCCACGAGCTTCCGGACGGTGCCGGCCAAGCTCCTCGAGGTCAACCGCCAGATCCTGAACAACCAGCTGGCCCGGACCTCGGGGGCCAAGGTGAGCTTCACCCACCTCATCGGCTATGCCGTCGTCCGGGCGCTCGGGCTCGTCCCCGCCCTCAACTCCACGTTCGTGGCCGCGGTGGACGATAAGGGCACCCCGGGGGTCGTGCACCACGGCCACGTGGGGCTCGGCCTGGCCGTCGACGTCGAGAAGTCCGACGGCTCGCGCACGCTCCTCGTCCCGTGCATCTGCGAGGCGGACACGCTCGACTTCCGGGGCTTCGTGCTCGCCTACGAGGAGTTCGTGCGCAAGGTGCACTCCAACAAGGCGGGGCCCGACGACTTCACGGGGACCACCGTGACGCTCACGAATCCGGGCACCATCGGCACGGTCCAGTCGGTGCCCCGGCTCCTGCCGGGCCAAGGCGCCATCATCGGCGTCGGCGCACTGGGGTACCCGGCCGGCTTCGAGGCCACCGACCCCCGGGTGCTCGCCGAGCTCGGCATCGGCAAGGTGGTCACGCTCACGTCCACCTACGACCACCGGATCATCCAGGGCGCCGAGTCGGGGCTCTTCCTCGCCCACGTGGCCGAGTGCCTGCAGGGCGACCACCACTTCTACGACGACGTCTTCGCCTCGATGGGTGTGCCCTACGAGGCCGTCCGCTGGCACACCGACGTCAACGCGGCGGACGACCCGGCCGAGGGCGAGCACCAGCGCCTCGAGAAGCAGGTGCACGTCCAGACGCTGATCAACATGTACCGGGTGCGCGGGCACCTGATCGCCCACCTCGACCCGCTCGACGTCGAGCCGCCGCACATCCACCCCGAGCTCGACCCGCTCACCTACGGGCTCACGATCTGGGACCTCTCACGGCGCTTCGTGGCCGACGGCCTCGCCGGACGGGACGTGGCCACGCTGGAGGAGATCCTCCACCTGCTCCGCGACGCCTACTGCCGGACCCTCGGCATCGAGTACATGCACATCCAGGATCCCGACCAGAAGCGGTGGATCCAGGAGCACGTCGAGGGGGTGCCGCCCCGCATCGCTCCCGACGAGCAGCGCCATGTGCTCGACCTGCTGAACGAGGCCGAAGTCTTCGAGCGCTTCCTCCACACCCGCTACGTGGGCCAGAAGCGCTTCGGCCTCGAGGGGGCAGAGTCGACGATCGTCCTCCTCGACACGGTGCTCGACGAAGCGGCGGCGACCGGGACCGACGAGGTCGTGATGGGCATGGCCCACCGAGGCCGGCTGAACGTCCTCGCCAACATCGTGGGCAAGTCCTACCAGGACATCTTCGAGGAGTTCGAAGGCAACCTCGACCCGGAGTCCGTCCAGGGGTCGGGCGACGTGAAGTACCACAAGGGGGCGATGGGCAAGTTCATCGGCCGCTCGGGCATCGAGTTGCCGGTCACGATGGCCTCGAACCCGTCCCACCTCGAAGCCGTCGACCCGGTGGTCGAAGGGATGGCCCGGGCCAAGCAGGACCGCATGATGTCGCCGACCGACGGCACCCCCGACGCCGTCGTGCGACCGACCGACCGGTTCCCGGTCCTCGCCCTCCTCCTCCACGGCGACGCGGCCTTCGCCGGACAGGGCGTAGTGGCCGAGACCCTCAACCTCTCGGGTCTCTCCGGCTACCGGGTCGGGGGGACCGTCCACATCGTGATCAACAACCAGCTCGGGTTCACGACCGCCCCGGAGGCCGCCCGCACGTCGGTCTACCCGACCGACGTGGCCAAGATGGTCCAGGCGCCGATCTTCCACGTGAACGGGGACGACCCCGAGGCCTGCGTGCGGGCCGCCCGACTGGCCTTCGGCTTCCGCCAGGAGTTCAAGAAGGACGTCGTCATCGACCTCGTGTGCTATCGCCGCTACGGCCACAACGAGGGCGACGACCCGAGCTACACCCAGCCGCTCATGTACAAGCGGATCGACGCCAAGCGCTCGGTGCGCAAGCTCTACACGGAGGCCCTCGTGCGGCGCGGTGACATCACCCTCGAGGAGGCCGAGCGGGCCCTCGACGACTTCAACGCCAGGCTGCAGGCGGCCCTCGACGAGGTCCGGGCGGAGCCACCGGCTCCGGCGCTCGTGCTCCACGAGGCCGAGCCGCCCCCGCCGGCCCCCGCCGCCGGCACCGGCGTGCCCGAGGACGAGCTCCGGGCCCTCGCCGCGGTGACGTGGGCGGTACCCGAGGGCTTCACGCTCCATCCGAAGCTGGAGCGCCAGTTCGCGCAGCGGGCCGAGCTCGTGGACGGAGGGCATGTCGACTGGGCGCTGGCCGAGGCCCTCGCCTTCGGGTCGATCCTGGCCGAGGGGGTCGACGTCCGCCTGACGGGACAGGACACGAGGCGCGGCACCTTCAGCCAGCGCCATGCGGTCCTCGTGGACTACGAGAACGGGCGGGAGTATGTGCCGCTCTCGCACCTGGCCGAGGGCCTGTCGCGGGTACCGGGCGGCGCGGCCTGGCTCGACGACGAGCAACCCCCGGGTTACTTCACCGTCCGTGATTCGCTGCTCTCCGAGTACGCCGCCGTCGGCTTCGAGTACGGGTACTCGGTCGAAGCCCCCGACGCCCTCGTGGCCTGGGAGGCCCAGTTCGGCGACTTCGTGAACGCGGCCGAGGTGATCATCGACAACTTCCTCGTGGCCGCCGAGGACAAGTGGGGCCAGCACGCCGGGCTCGTGCTCCTCCTGCCGCACGGCTACGAGGGCCAGGGCCCCGAGCACTCCTCGGCCCGCATCGAGCGGTTCCTGTCGCTCGCGGCCCGCAACAACCTCCGGGTGGCCGAGCCGTCGACGGCCGCCCAGTACTTCCACCTCCTGCGCTCCCAGGTCCACCGGGCCCGCAGCACCCCGCTCGTCGTCGCCACCCCGAAGTCCCTGCTGCGCTCCCCGGCGTCACGATCGACCCTCGACGAGCTGGCCGGTGGAGGCTTCGCCGAGGTCCTCGACGACGCCGGCGTCGCCGACCCCGGAGCCGTGGCCCGGGTCGTGCTGGCGAGCGGGAAGGTGGCCCACGAAGCGCTCCACCGACGCGACCAGCGGCTCGCCGGCGAGGCGCCGCCCGCCACCGGGGCGGGGGAGGCCCTTTCACCCGGGCAGGTGGCCGTCGTCCGGGTCGAGCAGCTGTACCCGTGGCCCGAGGAGGCCATCGGCACGGTGCTCGCCCGATACCCGGCGGCTCGTGAGGTGGTCTGGCTCCAGGAGGAGCCCGAGAACATGGGGGCCTGGTCCTTCGTCCACGCCCGCCTGCACCGGCTCCTGCGGGACCGCTATGAGCTCCGCCACGTCAGCCGACCGGAGTCGGCCAGCCCGGCCACGGGTAGCGCCGGCCTGCACCAGCTCGAGCAGGCCGATCTCCTCGACCGGGCGGTCGGCTGAGCGGGACTTTCCCACCCTGCCCTCCCGGGCCATGGTTGACTGACGGTCGACATGGCTGAGCGGCACTACGTGGTGGTCGACGGGTCGAACCTGGCCACCGAGGGGAGGACGACGCCCAGCCTGGCCCAGCTCGACGAGGCGGTGCGGGCCTTCGCCGCCGAGAACGGCGACGCCCAGATCGTGGTCGTCGTCGACGCGTCCTTCGAGCACCGGGTCGACCCGTCGGAGCGGCGCCAGCTCGAGGAGGCCGAGCTCCACGGTGAGCTGGTGTCGCCGCCGGCCGGGGCCATCGGACGAGGCGACGCCTTCGTGCTCCGCATCGCCGAGCGCACGGGCGCCGTCGTCCTGTCGAACGACTCCTTCCAGGAGTTCCACTCCGAGCACCCGTGGCTGTTCGACCCGGGGCGACTGATCGGAGGCAAGCCCGTCCCCGGCGTCGGCTGGATCTTCACCCCGCGGACGCCGGTCCGCGGGGCCAAGAGCCGCCAGACCAAGGCCAAGCGAGAACCGGCGGCCGGGACCCTGCCCGCCCGGGTGAAGGCGGCCGAGCTCGCCAAGGCGGCGAAGAAGGTGGCCAAGGCGGCCAAGAAGGCGGCCAAGAAGCCGGCGAAACGGGCGAGCGGCGAGCCGGCGGTGGTGGGCGACGTCCTCGACCGGACGACCGGCCGGGCCGTCGCCCCGGCCAAGAAGGCCAGGAAGGCCGCGGCGAAGAAGGCCGCCAAGAAGTCGACGACCAAGAAGGCGGTGGCCAAGAGAGGCGCCACCAAGAAGTCCGCGGCCAAGCAGGCGGCGGCCAAGGTCCCGGCGAAGAAAGCCCCGGCAAGGAAGTCCCCGGGCAAGAAGGTCGCGGCGAAGAGCGTGGCCGCGGCGAACGGTGCCGCGGGACAGGGCGCCACGACGCGAGCGACTACCCGTCGACCGCCTCGGGACAAGCAGGTGCGACGGGCCATCGACGAGGCGCTCGCCGAGGTGCTGAGCCCGCCGGCGCCCGAGCCGGCGGGCAAGGGCAAGGACACGAAGGTCAAGGGGAAGGAGACGAAGAAGCACCGTCACCGCTCGTCGACGGGGCCGCCGCCGGCGGTCAACGAGCCGGTCCCCTTCATCAACTTCGTCGCCGCCTATCCCCTGGGGAGCGAGGTCGAGGGCGAGGTGGTCTCCTACACCTCGCACGGGGCGATGGTGGACGTCGCGCTGCCCGACGCCGGTGGTCTCCTGCACTGTTACATCCCGCTCACCGGGCTGGGAGATCCCCCGCCCCGCAAGGCCCGCGAGGTCGTCACGAAAGGTGAGCGTCGGCCCTTCGTGCTCGTGAGCCTCGACCCGCCGCGACGGGTGGCCGAGCTCGCGTTGCCCGGCGTCGCCGCGGTCGGCGCCTCCGCGTAGGTCGGCAGCCGCCGATGCGACCGAGCGACGTCCTGCCCCATCGGCCGCCCTTCCTCTTCCTGACCGAGGTGGTGTCGGTCGAGCCTGGCGCCGGCGCCGTGGGGCGCTGGCAGCTCGACGGGACCGAGCCGTTCTTCACCGGGCACTTTCCGGGCCGACCCACGCTCCCGGGCGTGCTCATGGTGGAGTCCCTCGCCCAACTCGGCGCGGTGGCCGTGCTCACCGACGAGCGCTTCGCCAACCGGCTGCCGCTCTTCGGCGGCGTGGACCGGGCGCGCTTCCGCCGCCAGGTCGTGCCGGGGGAGACCCTCGAGCTCGAGGTGACCCTCGGGCGCCTGTCGTCCCGGGCCGGGACGGGTCACGGCCGGGCTCATGTCGGCGGGGTGACCGCCTGCGAGGCCGACCTGTTGTTCGTGATGGTCGACGGCTGAGGCTCATGCGCATCGTCACCTGGAACGTGAACTCGCTCCCCGCCCGGCTGCCCTACGTGCTCGAGTGGGCGGAGGCCAACGGGCCCGACGTGCTCTGCCTGCAGGAGACCAAGCTGGCCGACGACGCCTTCCCCGAAGAGGCCCTGGCCGAGCTGGGCTACCAGGTGGCCCACTACGGCGACGGCCGCTGGAACGGCGTGGCCGTGGCCAGCCGGGTCGGTCTCGTCGATCCCGTACCCGGCTTCGGCTCGGCCCTCGACGAACAGGGTTGCCGGATCGTCGCCGCCACCTGTGACGGCGTCCGCGTGCACTCGGTGTACGTGCCCAACGGGCGCAGCCTCGACTCGGACCAGTACCCCCTCAAGCTGACGTGGCTCGCCGGACTCCGCTCCTACCTGGCGGAGCGGGCCAAACCCTCAGAGGACCTCGTGGTCTGCGGCGACTTCAACGTGGCACCGGACGACCGCGACGTGTGGGACCCAGCCGCCTTCCAGCACTCGACGCACACGAGCCCGCAGGAGCGACAGGCCCTCGAGGCCATCGTCGACTGGGGCCTCGTGGACGTCTTCCGCCGCCACCACGACGAGGGCGGGATCTTCTCGTGGTGGGACTACCGGGCCGGCGACTTCCACCAGGGGCGAGGCATGCGGATCGACCTCGCCCTCCTTACCAAGGGGCTGGCCGACCGCTCGACGGCCGTGGCCGTCGACCGCAACGCGCGTAAGAAGAGCGCCGCGGGCAACAAGCCCTCGGACCACGCCCCGGTGGTCGTCGACGTCGTCGGTTGACGTTCGGGCTCAGGGACCCGTGACCCGAACCTGGCCGGTAGGCGAGGACAGGCGGGCGATCGAACTTCGGTCCTCTCCTGGCAACTACGGAACCGTCCACGGAGCAGTGCTACTGCGGTCCAGCCCCCGGGCGGTTGCCATTGGGACAGAAGTCACGCTGACTCAGCCGTAGGCGGTCCTTCCGAGCGGGGGTCGCTCCTCGCAGCGCCCCGCGCAAGGTCGCTCAGCCGAGGCCCGGAGGTAACACTGCCTCGATCAGCTTCGGACCCCGTGTGGCGAACGCTTCCTCCAATCGGTCGACGAGCTCGTCGGCGGTCATCGCCCGGCTCGCCGGGACCCCGAGCCCAGCGGCCAGCGACACGAAGTCGATGTCCGGCGGTGTGAGCTCGAGCATGCGGGCGGCGCGGTCCGCACCGCTCGCCCCGACCCGGGCGAGCTCGAGGTTCAAGATGGCGTAGGAGCGGTTGGCGAGCACGACCGTGGTCACGTCGAGACCCTCCCGGGCCTGGGTCCAGAGGGACTGGAACGTATACATGGCGCTGCCGTCGGCCTGCAGGTTGACCACCTTGGCGTCGGGCGCGCCGATGGCCGCGCCGGTGGCCGACGGCATGCCCTGGCCGATGGCCCCGCCGGTCAGCGTGAGCCAGACGTGCGGCGGTGCGCCGGCCGTGGCCGCCGGCAGCAGCACCCCGGCGGTGTTCGCCTCGTCGACGACGACGGCTCCCTCGGGGAGGAGCGCACCGACCGCGTCGGCGAGGCTGACGGCGTTGAGGGCGCCGGTCGGCCGGTCCGGCCGCCTTGCCGGGGCCACCGAGTAGTCGTCCTCCTTGGCCCCGACCGCCTCGGCCAGGGACTCGAGGGCCGCCACGGCGTCGTGGCGGCCGTCGGCGAGGACGTGGACCTCGCACGCCTCGGGGACGAAGTCACCGGCCTGGTCGGGATAGGCGAAGAAGGCGACGGGGCGATGGGCGTCGACGAGGACCACCCGCCGGTCACCGGGCTCGAGGCCCGGTTGGCCGTAGTAGCCGATGCGCTGGAGCTCGGGTCGTCCGGCGCCCCGTTCCAGGCGGGCGGGGAACGTCTCCCCGAGCAGTCGGGCACCGATGGTGTTCGCCACCCGGCTGGCCGCCCGCAGGCCACGCTCGCTCGTCGCCGCGCCGCCGAGGACGAGGATCGAGGGCCCGCCCGAGGAGAGCGCTCGGGCGATCTCGTCGACGGTGGCCGGGTCGACGAGAGCCGGCAGGGCACGACGAGCGGGTGGAGCGGGTCCGGTGGTCGTCTCCGACCACGAGACGTCGGCCGGCAGCACGAGCGTGGCCACCCGCCCGGGCGGCCCGAACGCCGCCGCCACGGCGTCGGCCGCGTCCTGGGCCACGTCGTCGGCCCGGGTGGAGGCCCGGTACCAGCCAGACACCGGCCGGGCCAGGCTCTCGATGTCCGACTCGAGCGGGGCGTCGAGGCGATGGTGATAGGTGGCGTGGTCGCCCACGATGTTGACGACGGGTGAATGCGCCCGCCGGGCGTTGTGCAGGTTGGCCAGGCCGTTCCCGAGCCCTGGCCCGAGGTGGAGCAGCGTGGCTGCAGGTCGCCCGGTCACCCTGGCGTAGCCGTCGGCGGCGCCGGTGGCCACCCCCTCGAAGAGGCAGAGGATGCCTCGCATGCTCGTGACGTCATCGAGGGCGGCGACGAAGTGCATCTCGGAGGTCCCCGGGTTGGCGAAGCAGACGTCGACGCCCGAATCGACGAGCGTCCGGATGAGGGCAGCTGCGCCGTTCATTGAGGCGAGGCGCTGTGGTCGAGGGGCTGGAGCAACCGGCCGGGACCGAGGATGCCGTGCGGGTCGAACACCGCCTTGATGCGCCGCTGCAGTTCCAACTTGACCGGGTCCTCGAGCTCGGTGAAGAAAGCCAGTTTGGCCGTGCCGATGCCGTGCTCACCGGAGATGGCCCCGCCGGCCGCGAGCCCCGCGGCGATGATCGACTGCTCGAGCTCGTGCCGAGCGTCAGGGTCGGCGAGGAAGACCGAGATGTGGACGTTGCCGTCGCCCACGTGGCCGCAGACGGCGAGAAACGCCCCGGCGTCCCCGGCGAGCCGTCCGACCTCGGCCAGATAGTCGGTCATGGCCGCTCGGGGCACGACGACGTCCAGGATGTCGTCGGCTCCCGCCGCCTTGGCCACGTAGAAGGCCCGCTCACGAGCCGAGATCAGTTGCGCGCCCGCCGTCGGCTGGAGGACGTACACGTCGAGGGCGCCGAGTTCGGTAAGCAGTCCGCCGACTTCCTCCACGTCCTCGAGGAGGCGGTCCTCGTGGGTGCTCTCGAGGACCACGAGCAGGTAGGCGACGGCCTGCTGCTGCACGTCGTCGGGGATGGCGAGTTCGACGCCTGCGCTCCTCGTCACGCCGGCCATCGTGACGGCGTCGAGATACTCCAGCACGAGGGGCGCCACGCCGGTGGCCATCAGCCGGGGCACCGCCTCGGTGACGGCGCGGAGAGCGTCGAACGGAGCGAGGAGGGTGGCCACGTGGACCGGTCGCGGCTGGAGCTTGACGGTGACCTCGGTGACGAGGGCGAGGGTTCCCTCGGACCCCACGAGGAGCTGGGTGAGGTCGTAGCCGGCGGAAGACTTGACGAACTTGCCGCCGGTGCGGATCACCTCGCCCCCCGCGAGCACGGCCTCGAGGCCGAGCACGTTGTGACGCGTCACCCCGTAGCGGATGGCCCGCATGCCACCGGCGTTGGTCCCGACGTTGCCGCCGACGGAGGCGCTCGACTCCCCTGGAGCCACCGAATAGAAGAGCCCGTGGGGGGCCAGCGCCTCGTCCAGCTGGGCGAGCGTGACCCCCGGCTCGACCACGGCCACGTGGTTCTGCGTGTCCACCTCCAGGATCCGCTGCATGCGGTCGAAGGCGACGAGGAGGCAGCCCGGCACGGGCACGCAGGCGCCCGAGAGCCCCGTACCGCTCCCGCGGGCGACCACCGGCACCCGGTCCTCGTCGGCCAGGCGGAGGATCGCCGCCACCTCGGCGGTGTTGGCCGGCCGCACGACGGCGAGGGGCGACGCAGGCTCGGCGGTGAGTGACTCGTCGTGGGTGTAGTCGTCCGGGACGGTGGCACCGGCGAGCACCCACCGGTCACCGACGATCGCTCGTAGTTGCTCGACGATGTCGCTCATGCGCAGTTCACCGTGCCTGACTCTAGAAGCGAGGGTGGGGGGCCGTCCCCGGTCAGCGCGGTCCGAGCAGCGCCCGCAGATCGGCCAGCCGGGACGAGAGGTCGGAAGGCTCCGGTGGAGAGGCCTGGGCCTCGAGCGCGTCCCGTGCCGCCTCGATGTCAGCCAACCAGGGCGAGGGTCGACGGGGCCGACCCGTCGTGGGGTCATGGCGCACCCATGAGCAGGTGAGCTCGTCCTCCGCCCGGGTGAGGGCGACGTACAGCAGACGTCGCTCCTCGTCGCGTGCCGCCGCGGTGCGACTCGAAGCCAGCGGGACCAGGCCCTGAGACAGACCGATGACGAAGACCGTGGTCCACTGCAGGCCCTTGGCCCGGTGGAACGTCGTGAGCACGACGCCGTCGCCGCCCTCGTCCAGCGCTTGGCCCTCGGGTCCGAGCTCAGGTCGTGTCCGCCCGGTCTCGTCGTCGGTCCCGCCCTCCCCTCGCACGTCACTCGCCGGGCCGAGTTCGCTGCCGGCCAGACGGTGGGGTATGGCCGCCCGGGCCAGCTCCTCGGCGACGAGCTGCAGCTGGGCGTTGGTTCGAGCCAGGACGGCGATCTGGGACCACCGGCGTCCCGGACGGTGGGCCCGCCATGTCCGCTGCGCCACCCACGTCGCTTCGTCGGTGTCCGTGTCGTGGCTGACCACCGCGGGAACGCCGCCGTCGGACCGGGCACTCGTGGGCGCCGACGAGGGGTCCAGGCCCAGCGCCGCCGAGGCCACCCTGACGACTTGGGGGGAGCAGCGGTGGTTCTCGTCGAGGCGGATGACCCGGGTGGTCGGGAAGATCTCGGGGAGCCGATCGAGCAGGGCCGGATCAGCCCCGTTCCAACCGTAGACGGACTGGTTGGGGTCGCCCACGACGAAGAGGTCAGGGGAGGCGCCGATCAACAGTCGCAGGAAGCGGAACTGCGCGGCGTTGAGGTCTTGCATCTCGTCGACGAAGAGGTGACGGAACCGCCAACGGACGGCGTCGGCGAACGGGGCGTCGGCGTCAAGGAGGTCGGCGGCCGACCAGAGGAGGTCGTCGAGATCGAGGAGACCTCGGGTCCGATGCTCGACCTCGTAGCGCTGGTAGAGGCGAGCGACGACCTCGGGCGGCGCCGGCGTCCGGCGTCGGAAACGTCGGGCCTCCTCCTCGTAGTCACCAGGTGGGACCAGCCTGGCCTTGGCCCAGCCGATCTCGGTGTCGAGCTGCGCCGCCGTGAGTCCCCGCCCGCCCCCACGGGGTGTCGTCGTGCCCTGGGGCCACCCTTCGTCGCCGAGGAGGCGGGCGAGGGCCGCCCGCCGGTCGCCGAGGACGACCGGCGCGGCGGCGCCACGGTCGGCCCGGTGGAGGCGGAGCATCGAAAGGGCGAAGCGGTGGAAGGTGCCCGCCTGCACACCGCGGACACCGACGGACCACAGCCGCTGGCGCAGCTCGTCGCCCGCCTTGCGACTGAACGTGGCCACGAGCACGTGGTCAGCCGGGGCGCTGTCGTCGTCCACCCGCCGGGCGACCCGCAGCGTCAGCACCCTCGTCTTCCCGGCACCTGCGCCCGCGAGTACGCAGAGGACGGGATCGTCGGCGTCGACCGCCTCCTGCTGTGAGGGGGTCAGCCCGGCGAGCTGGGACCGGCGCCTGCCGTCGGGGGAGGGCCTCGCCATCGCCCTCACCGTAGCCAGGGGTTGTAACGAGGCGGGCGAGCTGCCCCGCTGGACGAGTTGCTCCGGTCCGCTCCGAGATCTGGCCGCTTCAGCTGCTCAGATCGGGAGGATGGCTTAGCGTGGTCGCCGTCGGGAGGCGCCATGGCCGAGTGGGGTCGAGAGTGCGACGTGGTCGTGGTGGGGGCTGGCCTGGCGGGGCTCTCCGCCGCCCGTCACCTCGTCCGGTCGGGCCTCGACGTGGTGGTCGTCGAAGCGCGCGACCGGGTGGGCGGGCGCTCCTGGTCCGACACGACGTCCTCGGGGGTCGTGGTCGACCGCGGCGGGCAGTGGCTGGGGCCGACGCAGGACCATCTGGCGGCGCTGGCTGAGGAGTTCGGCGTCGTGACCTTCCCCACCTTCATCTCGGGCGAGGCGGTGGAGCTGCGGGACGGCTCGCGATTCACCTACACGGGCCTCATTCCGACCTCGGACTCGGCGGCGGCAGCCGAGGGGATCGAGGCGATCCTCGACCTCGATCTGGCCGGTCTCGAGGTCCCGTTGGACGCCCCGTGGGAGGCGGAGGGAGCCGGCGGCCTCGACGGCCAGACGCTCGGCACGTGGCTCGACGAGCACCTCAGGTCGCCCCGGGCCCGGGGCATCATCGACGTGGCCATCGAGGCCATCTTCGGTGCCGGTCCGAGGGAGATGTCGCTCCTCTTCGCCCTCTTCTACCTCCACGCCGGCGGCGGGCTGACGAACCTGGCCCGAACAACCGGCGGTGCCCAGGAGCGCCGCTTCGTGGGCGGCACGCAGCAGCTGGCCATCGGTCTGGCGGCCGAACTGGAGGGCCGGATCGAGTTCGGCACACCCGTCGACGCCGTGACCCACTCGCCCGAACAGGTGGTCGTCACGTCGAGCCGGGCCGAGGACGGCGCACCGCATCGCTCGGTCAAAGCCAGGCGAGCCGTCATCGCCCTCCCGCCGGCGCTTTCCGTCCGGTTCGACTGGTCACCGCCGCTGCCCTGGCTCCGCGACCAGCTCTCGATGCGGATGCCGATGGGTTCGGTGACGAAGCTTCACGCGCTCTACCCGGAGCCCTTCTGGCGGGACGACGGCCTGAACGGCCAGCTCATCTCGCCCAACGGCGTCCTCGGGAGCACGTTCGATGATTCACCACCCGACGGCTCGCACGGGCGCCTGGTGGGGTTCATCGCCGCCGACAAGTGCCGGCACCTCGAACGGGCGGGCAGGGATACCCTCCGCGCCGCCGCGCTCGAGGAACTGGAGCGGGCCTTCGGCCCCCGGGCGGCCGAGCCGACCGAGATCGTCGAGCAGCACTGGTCGGCGGAGGAGTTCACGAGGGGTGGCCCGGTGGCGATCTGCGTGCCCGGCGCGCTCACCGGCTTCGGACCCTCGCTCCGCCAACCGGTCGGGGCGGTGCACTGGGCGGGCACCGAGACGGCCACCCGCTGGTGCGGCTACCTGGACGGCGCCATTTCCTCGGGCCTTAGGGCGGCCGACGAGGTGTTGGAGGCGCTCGGCAATGAGCCCGTGCAGGCCGAGGCGGGGAGAGCGACCCGTGGCGACCTCTGAGGAGATCGCCGAGGCCTACGCCGACTGGCGGGCCAGGAGCAACGAGAACGAGCGGCTGAAGAAGATGGTGCGGGGCTGGGACCGCCGGGTCCATCTCAGCACCACCGACACCGCCGAGGGCTACACCCTCGAGGTCCGCGACCAGGTCCTGTCCCAGCTGTACCCGGGTCACGTCGGCCAACCGGACCTGATCGTGACGGGGAGCAGCGAGGACTTCTGCGACATGTTCTGGGGCGATCTCAACCCCTCGGCGAAGTACATGTCCGGGGAGATCACCCTGGCGGGCTCGCAGGAGGACGTCATGCGGCTCGACGCCATCTCGATGGTCGCGTTCTTGGACCAGTGACCACGGAGCCGGGGGGGACCGGTCCGGTCACGCCCGCCGTTGGCCCACCGGGTGCCACGCACCCGGTGACGAGCCACGGGGGAGCGGCGCTCCGACGGGCCCTTGGCCTCCGCACCGTGGTGTCGACCTCGACCGGGCTGGCGTTCGCCGCCCTCGAGTACCTGGCGGCGGCGGGCCTCGTGGCCTACGTGGCCGGGGACTCGGCCTGGATCGCCATCGGCACGGCGGGCCTCCTGGCCCTCCTCGCCTGGGGCTTCTTCGGCGAGCTCAACGGCATGTTCCCGACCGCCGCGGCCATCCGCCTCTACATGAAGCGGTCGATGGACGACCGCGTCGCCCTCATCATCACGTTCACCTATATGACCACGATCATCCTCGTGATCGCGGCGGACGCCTTCATCGTGGGCTCGGCCCTGTCCCACGCCTTCAACGAGCCGACCTGGGTGGCGGCCATCTGGATCGTCGGCCTCCTCGCCCTCGCGGTGGGTGCGAACCTCCGGGGCGTGCACGTGGCTGGCGGCGTCCAGGACGTCGCCACCTACATCGTGCTGGCGGCCACGCTGGTCATCGCCTCGGCCGCCCTCCTCCGCAGCCATGCCGCGCTGCGCTACCCCCTGCAACCACTCCACGGTCACCACGGGACGGACTTCATCGAGGCGGTGGCGCTCGGTGTGTTCCTCTACAGCGCGTTCGAATGGGTGACGACGAGCGCCGAGGAGGTGCGCCATCCGGCGCACGTGCACCGGGGCATGCTCATCGCCGTCGGCCTCCTCTTCGTGGTGTGCTCGGTCGCCACGGTGGCCATGAGCCATGTGCTCACCCATCACCAGCTCACATCGGCCTACCCCCAGCTGTATCTCGGTCAGGCCACGTTCGGTCAAGCGGGCCTGTGGGCGATGGCCGCGGTCACCGCGGTGACCGCCCTCAACACCTTCAACGGCGGGTTCATCACGGCCTCGCGCTTCGTCTACGGCACGGCCCGGGAGGGGAGCCTGCCCCGCCAGCTGGCGCTCTTGAACGACCGGGCGGTGCCGTGGGTCCCGGTCGTCGCCCTCGGCGCCGTGTCCCTGGTGGTGGCCCTCGTCGTGGCGCTGACGCACGGCTGGCAGGTGCTGGTCGCGGTGGGGGCCGCCTTGGAAGCCATGATCTACTGCGTGGCAGCCCTCTGTACGGTCCGCCTCCGCACGCGGGCGCCCGACCACCACCGGCCTTTCCGGGTGCGCGGGCTCCGGGTGCTCGGCGTCGTCGGCGTCGGACTCTTCGGCGTCCTGGCCCTCGTCGCCTCGGTGTCGGTGGAGAACAAGTTCAACCCGGTGCCCCTCGTGATCATCGCCGTCGCCGCGGCCCTGTCGGCCTGGTACGTGCTGCGGGTGCTGCCGCGGGTCCAGGCACGTGAGGCGGCCCGCCGGGCGGCCACCCCCCGTCGGCGGCCGCCCCGTCCCGGGACGTCGGCCACCGGTCCGCCCCCCTCCGTGGCCTCCTAGCCGTGCTCCAGAGCTTCGCTGGCGGCGCCCTGTTCGGGGTACGGACGGGCACCGGGACCCCGAACGTCCTCGCCTTGCACGGATGGCGCCGGAGCCACCAGGACTTCATCGCGGTGCTCGCGCCGGCCGGTGACGAGACCCCCCTCGACGCCATCGCCCCCGACCTGCCGGGATTCGGGGCCACGCCGCCGCCGGCCGAGGCCTGGGGCTCGGCGGAGTATGCCGACTGTGTCGCCGAGCTCCTCCCCGGCATGGCCGGACCGGTGGTGGTGCTCGGCCACTCCTTCGGCGGGAAGGTGGCCGTGCAACTGGCGGCCTACCGACCGGACCATGTCCGGGCGCTCGTCCTGACCGGTGTCCCTCAGCTCGTCGGGGCGGGGCGGCCCCGTCGACCGGCGGCGGCCTTCCGGCTCATCCGGAGTCTGCACCAGGCCGGCCTCGTGAGCGACGAGCGGATGGCGGCGGCCCGGCGGCGCTACGGGTCGTCCGACTACCGGGCCGCCGAGGGGATCATGCGAGAGGTGCTGGTCCGCAGCCTGGCCGAGCACTACGAAGGAGAGCTCGACGCCATCCGCTGCCCGGTCACCCTGGTGTGGGGCGACGACGACACGGCCGCGCCACTCGCCGGCGCCCAGCAGGCGGCGTCGCGGCTGGCGGACGCCGATCTCGTCGTCTGCCCGGGGGCCGGTCACCTGACGCCGTCGACCGTGCCCGACGTCCTGCGGCGAGCCGTCGTGTCCCATCTCGGTCGGGTGCCGCCCAGGACGGGCTGAGATGCCGACTGCTGTTGCCGCGGCGGACGACCCGCTGGCCTGGGTGGCCGTCGCCGCCTGCCTGGTCACGCTCGTGCCGGCCGGCCTCCGCTGGCTCCGGGTGTCCCAGCGAGAGCACTACCTCGCGGGGTCGGCGACCCGCTTCGCCCGGCGCTGGTGGACGAGCGAACCGGCGGACCTCCTCTTGGCGGTCCTCGCGCTGGCCGGCCTGGGCCTCTCGGTCGTCTGGCCGCTCACTGCGCTGGCCACGGCGGTGGCCGTGGCGCTCGGGCCGCTCCATCTTTCACCTCGCGGCCGGACGTCGCCGCTCGTGTGGACGACGAGGCTGCGGACGCTCGGCGGGGTGTGGGTGTTGCTCCAGGCGGTCGTCGTGGTCGCCGGTGTGCTCGCGGGGGTGGCGGCTCCGCTCGCGGCCGCCGGTGCCGTGGTCGTGCCGCTCCTCGTGGATCTCGCCGCGTGGGTCCTCGGACCGGTGGAGCGGCGCCGGGTCGCGCCCTTCGTCGCCCAGGCGGCCGAGCGCCTGCGGAAGGTCGGGCCGACCGTCGTCGCCGTCACCGGGTCCTACGGGAAGACCTCGACCAAGCACCACATCGCCCATCTCCTCACCGGCACGAAGCACGTAGTGGCCAGCCCGGCGTCGTTCAACAACCGGGCTGGTCTGGCCCGGGCGGTGAACGAGCACCTCTCGGAAGGCGCGGAGGTCTTCGTGGCCGAGATGGGCACCTACGGCCGGGGTGAGATCGCCGAGCTGTGCTCGTGGTGCCGACCGGACATCTCCGTGATCACCGCCATCGGCCCCGTCCACCTGGAGCGCTTCGGCTCCGAGGACGAGATCCTCGCGGCCAAGACCGAGATCACCGAGAACGTCGGCGTCGTCGTGCTGAACGTCGACGACGACCGGCTCGCCGGCTTGGCCGACCGGCTCGATGGCGAGGGACGCACCGTGTTGCGGTGCTCGGGGTGGGACCACGAGGCGGACGTCTGCGTCACCATGGGTGAGTCGGAGGTGGCCATCTGGGGCAACGGCCGGTCCCTCGTCGAGCGGGCGGCGATCGCCAGCGGCATCCAGCCGACGAACCTGGCGTGTGCGGTGGCCGTCGCCCTGCGACTGGGCCTACCGGAGGATCGGCTGGCGGTCCGGCTCGCCGACCTGCCGGGCGTGCCCAACCGCCTGAGCCAGGGTACGACGCCGAGGGGGGTGGTCGTCCTCGACGACACCTTCAACGCCAACCCGGCCGGGGCCTCCGCCGCACTCGAGGCGCTCCGGCGGCTGCCCGCCGGGCGGCGGGTCGTGGTCACGCCTGGCATGGTCGAGCTCGGGGCCCTCCAGGCGGTGGACAACCGCCGGTTCGCCGAGGCCGCGGCGGGGGTGGCCACCGATCTCCTCGTCGTTGGCCGGACCAATCGGCGGGCCCTGCTCGAAGGAGCGAGGTCGCTCCAGCCCATCGCCGTCAGGACCAGGGAGGAAGCGGTCTCATGGGTCCGGGGACACCTGGAGGCCGGCGATGCCGTCCTCTACGAGAACGACCTGCCCGACCATTACCCTTGAGCGCCGTGACGGGCGAGGGGAACGACCGGCCCGACGAGCTCCACGAGGGAGAGCAAGCTTGACCGACGTCGCCGTCATTTTCGGAGGGCCCTCTCCCGAACACGACGTCAGCGTGCTGACCGGGCTGCAGGCCACCCACGAGCTCCACTCGGCCGGGCGACCGGTGCGGGCCATCTTCTGGTCGAAGACCGGTGACTGGTACCAGGTGTCGCCCGAGCTGGAGGCGTCGGCGTTCATCGAAGGCGTCCCGCGGGGGGCCGAGCCGCTCCGCCTGGTGCTGGCCTCCGACGGTGGGTTCCTGCCCGAAGGCGGCCGGTTCGGGCGGCAGAAGGCGCTCGACTTCGAGGCCGCGGTCGTCTGCTGTCACGGAGGTCCCGGGGAAGACGGCACGTTGCAGTCGGCCCTGGACCTCGTGGGCCTGCCCTACACCGGCCCGACGGTGGCCGGAGCGGCCCTCGGCATGGACAAGCTCGCCTTCGGGGCGGTCATGACGGCGGCCGGGCTGCCGACGCTGCCCCGCTGCCTGGTCGACACGGCACTGGAGGACGTCGGCTATCCGGGCCCGTACATCGTCAAGCCCCGGTTCGGCGGTTCGTCGATCGGGATCCAGGTGGTGGCGGACCTGGACACGGCGCGCGATCAACTTCGGGCCAACCCCCACTTTCGCAGCGGTGCCGTGATCGAGCCCTATCGGTCAGACCTTTTCGATCTGCAGGTCGCCGTCCGGTCCTGGCCGGAGCTCGAGCTCTCCGCCATCGAGCGCCCGCTTCGCACACCGAGGGCCGGCGGCGTGGCGGGTGAGCCCGAGATCCTGGGCTACGCCGACAAGTACGTCGGTGGGGAGGGCATGGCCAGCGCGCCCCGTGACCTGCCGGCAGAGATCGCTGGCGGCCTGGCGGAGCGCCTGAACGCCGCGGCGCTCGAGGTGGCGCGGCTCTCAGGCGTTCGAGGTGTGGCCCGCATCGACTTCCTGAGTGACGGCACTGAGCTCGTGGTGAACGAGGTCAACACCATCCCGGGCTCTCTGGCGCGCTACCTCTGGATCGACCCTCGGATCACCTTCGAGCAACAGCTCGACGACCTGCTCGGTGAAGCGCGATCCCGACCGACGCACGCCTACTCGAGTGCCGGAGCGGACAGCAGCGTGCTGCGGGGCGCCGGTTCGATCGCGGCAAAACTCGCCTGAGCTCAAAGCTGTATGGCCGACGGGCTCTCCTCGACCGGGCTCACGGGCCGTACGACGTCCGCCGCCAACTGCCGGGAAAGGGTGGAGTAGAGCAGCTCGGTTGACGCCGACGGATAACCCCCAGGATCGATCTCGTTGACCCGGCGCTGACAATCGAGCCACTCGCGCCGCAATCGGTCGCGGTCGCCGAGGACCGCCGCAGCCTCCATGGCGGCACGGACGAGCGTCTCGCTGTAGGGATCCACGAGTCTCGCTTGTTCGACGGCCCAATGCGCCAGGGGTCCTCGCCCGTCTTCGCTGGCCAACCGGGCCAGCCGGACCGCCGCTTCGACGAGGACGTTGGCCACCCTCGCCTCGTGGCCCTCGGTGCGCCACCAGCTGTAGCCGGCGAGGAGGCCCCCCAGCGGTTCTCCTTCGACGAGGGAGAGCGCCGCTCGGGCACAGGCCATCGCCACCTGCCGGTCGGAGGCGGCGGCCGATGCTCGAACCAGTCTCGTCACCCGGTCGACATCGCTCGTCACCTGGGCAGACACGCGGTAGTGCCCCGACCGAGACGCCGTCGGCAGGAGGGGTGTCCCGGCCGGGTCGAGCCCCATGGCCCGCCGAGCCGCCCCGACGGTGTTGAACAAGGTCTTGGCCGCGGCATCGGTGTCGGCGGAGCCGAGCACCCGGTTCCGAAGCCTCTCGCTCGTGACCTGGTCCGGTTGGTGCAGCGCCAGGTAGGCCACGAGCTCGGTCGCCCGACGCGCCCGCTTCGGATCGATCGGCTCGGCCAGGCCGTCCAGGCGAGGGAGCGACGTCAGCAGGCGGACCTCGACCGGTCCGGGCTCCAGGCCGAGTGCATCGAGAACGGATGCCTCGGACCGGAGGACCGGTTCGCCGACCAGGTGATCGGCGGTCTGCCGGTGGAAGGTCGTCGGTCGTGACGCGGCGGCGTCGTTCAGCGCCAGATCGCCATGACCTCGGGGGACCAGCGGAGGTGCTCCATCGTCACCGGGGGCCTCCAGAGGGGTCATCGACTGCGGTGAGGTCGGAGCGGTCGGCAGCAACAGCCGGTTGACGGCGAGCTCGTAGTCGTGGTGGAGAGCGTTCGTCTCGACGGTGACGCCGAGCGGATGGATCGTGGCCGACCGGGCGTCGACCGCGATCGTGACGTCGGTCGGAGGGAGGGGCAGGGCCGTGACCGAACCGCCGCGCGACCGAGCCGCCGGGCTCAGACGCCGGGGATCGCCGAAGAAGAGGACCCGACGTCGTTCGTGGTCGTCGTCTTCCCCTAGCAGCTGCGTTGCCCTCTCCGCCTCTGCGACATCCTCGGTCACCACGACGGCCGAGCTCCAGTCCCAACACCCTGCGACGAGGGCCATGGTTCGCAGCAGGCCCTCGGCGCCGTAGCCGATCACGGGGATACAGCATCCGCGTTCCGCCGGGACGAGCCACGTCCCCCGGTCGTCGTCACCGACGGCCAGCACGGCAGGGAGCCACGGCTGACACCCGCCGAGTCGCTTCGTGAGCTCGGCGGGGTCCGCGGTGGTGGGGAGGTGCCAGCTCCTCGGCGACAACGAGGTGAACCCAGGCGGCGCCCACGTGACCGCATCGGCCAGTACGAACTCGCACCCGTCGGGGCCGACCCGGACCGCCCGGATGCGAGGTGTGCGTGCCCGCTGCCGGCTGTCCAGGAGACCGACGGTCAGTGCCCGGTTGGCCAGCTCGAACCACTGGAGCAGCGGCGTCAGCCGGAAGTGGTCGAGCAATGTGGCGGTGTCGATCGCCTCCTCGCTGTGGGCATCGGCGCCGCCGGAACCGCTTGTCTCGGCCCGGGCCGCCATGCGCAGGCGGCCGAGCCGTCGGGTCAGGGCGCCGGCGCCGAGGACGCCCAGGCCGAGTGCCGAGAGCTCCGGGACGGGGGTTCGGCGCGACGGTGCGGTCGGGGCCGGCGGCGTCGGCAGGCCAGGAACGGGTCGAGGCGCGGCCGGGGCGTGGTGCACGGTCCGGCCCCGAGGGAGGTGGCCCGCAGTGGTCAGGACCTCGTCCGGGGTGGCACGGACGGCGAGACCGGCGAGCTGGGCCGTCGACTGATCGGACGGATGAGGAGGCACCGACGTGACGAGGGGCGCATCCTCTGGGGCCAGCGGGTCGGGGAGCACCAGCACCCAACCCGGCAGGATGAGGCTCGGGTCCAGCAGTCGCTGCCCGTCCGGCATGAGGCGATCGAAGTTCGCCGCGGCGATCGCCTCCCATTCGTGTCCGCTGTCGTAGAAGTGCTCGGCGATGCTCCAGAGCGAGTCACCGGCGACGACGGTGTAGAGCGTCGTCGCCAACGGGGCTCCGCCCGCGGCCACCGGACGTACCGGCGCCGGCGGTGCTGGTCTGACGAACCGGTCAGCGGATGCGGCCAGCCGGGGTGAGGCTGCGGCCACGACGGCCACCGGTGTCGTCCGGGCCCCGCTGGCTGCGGCGACACCACTCAAGAGCCCAGCCGACGGGAAGAAGAAGAGGATGCCGGCGGCGATCCGGGCGGCCAGTCGCTCCGGGAGGCGAGCGCCCGCCACCACCGCCCCGTCGCGCTGTCGTACACGGTGAGCAACCGAACGGAGCAACGGCCATGCGCAGGCCAACCAGGCGACCCAGGCGACGATGGCCAGAAGGTCGAACAGGCCCGTGGCCGAGACGATGGTCGAGTGGTGCCACCGCAGCGGCAGCGGATCGCCGACGGCGACGACGAGACAGGTGGGGACGGCGGCGAAGACGAGCACCGCGGTGACGACCGCGGTCAGCAGCTCACCGAGCCTCCGCCACACGCTAGGTCCTTTCTCCCTCAGGAGGTCGCATAGTCGTAACTGACGTCGATCTCGTAGGAGAGCGACGCCTGCACGCCGGAGGGTTCGGCAAGGGTGGCGCTGCAGTCGCCGCCCGCCGACTGGTCGTCGACCGACAGTCCCGAGCCTCCCTCGACCGACGGTGCGGCACCTCCGTCGCAATGCACCAGCAGTTGGAGCTGGACGTCCGTGCTCCAGGAGGCCGTGACCGTGACGGCGCCCGGTGAGGTGTTGAAACCGAGGGTCACCGCCACGTTGTCGGGATACTGGAGGTTGCCGGGGTAGGTGAGCTCGGTGCTCCTGACGGAGGCCTGCGTCGTGGTGGTGGCGGGCGCAGCCGGTGCCGAGGCCGCGGTCGGATCACTCACGAGTCCGGCCACCGTCGGTTGTGTGGTCGTCGAAGGTGGGGGCGCCGCGGGGATGCCACCGACCCCTGTCGTGGTGGTGGCCGGAGCGGTCGTCGAGGTGGTTGCGCCCGGCGCAGCTCGGTCCGTGGTCACCGGTGACGAGAACCGAGGAGCGGCGTGAGCATGTCGCGCACTCGAGCCTGCAGTGCCGTGGACGGATTGAGAGGCTCGGACGGCGGCGATCATGGCCATCAGCGAGAGCGTCACCGCCAGCACCACCCACCAGTGCGGCCTGCCGACAGACCCCCGCGACTGGCGATCGGGCTCCCGCTCGGCGCCCAGGCCGTCCGCCACGGCGACACGATAGGTCCGATCAGGCACACAGTTCTCGTTCGGCGCGGTGGCGGCGACTGTCGAGGTGGCGCCGGGTGTGACCGCTCATCCGGGCCAGCTCGGCCATGGAGAGTCCGAGCACGCGATGTCCGTACATGACGGCGGCGTCGGCCGGATCGAGACCTCGACCGGTGAGGTCGTCGAGGAGTCGTGCGAGGTCGTCGAGACTCGTGGTGCCGGTCGACTGGCGACTGGCGAGACGGTCGTGGTCCTGCAAGCCCAAGGTCACCTTCGTTCTGGCCAGCCGCTGGGAGACCACTTGTCGTCGGAGCCTGCACCGGACGGCCGAGAGGATGTCGAGCACGGCGTAGGGGCGGTCCTGCCCCGACCAGGCGACGACGACCTCCCAGGCGGTGGCGATGACGTCGGCGAAGAAGGCTCCGCCGTCATCCCAGTCCCCACCCGAGCCCCAGGAGAGCCGGCGGGCCACGGTGACGAGCCCTGGGATCAGGGCCTGCAGGGTGGCCCGTACCACCAGGGGGTGCGCGTGCTGCGAGCGCAGCATCGACCGCACGATCCGTGCCGCCCTCTCCCGTTCCTGCTGGGTCCGGGCGACCCGCAGGAACGTGACCAGCTCGCCGAGGTCGAGCAACCCGAGCTCGGCCACCTCGGCCTCGGCGGCGGCGAGGCGGTCCAGTGCGGTTCTCGACGCCGCCGTACGGCTCGTCACCTCCCACTCCGCTCGCAGCTGATCGATGGGTCCGGAACCGAAACGGGGCATGGCCGGATGGTCGTCAGCATCCCTCCCACCTTGGCTCCCACCCGGTCACCTGCGTCCAGGGCCTGTTCCAGGCGACGGGCGAGGACCGATACAGTCCACCCTGTTGAGGACAGGAGCGGCCGATGGATATCGAGGAGTTCTACGACGCAGACGAACGCCGGCGTGACTCCGCCGAGGTGGAGCTCGGGACGGAGTGGACCGACAAGTCCGGGATCCGCTACGAGCTGGTCTGGGTGGAGGACACCGGTGAGCTCTACGTCATGCGCGAGCCGGTCGGACCCGAATGGGAGGACCCCTTCGGCGGGATCCACGTGAACACCAAGAGCAACGCGCCCATCGAGGGGATGAGCGTCGGGGTGATCGCCCATATCGGGACCCGTGACGAGCTGGATCGGATCCTCGGCGGCTGGCCCCAGGCGATGGCCCAGCCCGACAGCACGGCCTGGCTGATCGAGCGCCTGCAGTTCGACAACGTGGCGACGTTCTCGGAGAACGCCCCCCAGGACTGACGCCCTCAGCCGGCGGGCGGCGGCAGTTCCAGCATCTCTGCCACGCACTGGGTGGCGATGTTGTTCCAGCCCATGTCGGAATCCTCCGGCAGGAGGCCGCTGCCTTTGATCAGCTCGGCCAGCCGGGCGAAGATCACCGCGAACCGGAAGCCGGCGAAGACCTCGTACCAGAAGAGGTCGTGCAGCGGCCGGCCGAGGAGCTCGGCATAGCGATCGATCGTCTCCTCGCGTGAGGGGAACCCCGCCGGGCGCTCCCGGGGCTCGTCGACCATGCCCTCCGAGAACTGTCGGTCGAAGTAGAGCCACCAACCGAAATCGAGCTCGGCCGGCCCGACGGTGGCCATCTCCCAGTCGATGACGGCCTGGGCAGTGAAGTCCTGCCAGATGATGTTGCCGATGCGGCTGTCGCCCCAACAGAGGACGAGCTCCTGGTGCTGCTCCGGCCGGTGGGCGAGCAGCCACTCCCAGGCGGCCTCGGCCACCGGCACGGGCCGGCCTTCGTCCGCCCAGTCGAGGTAGTCGCGGTAGTAGGCCAGCTGCTGTTCGATGCCCGGCGGGCCGCGCTGCTGGTCGATAAGCCAGTCGAGTCGGAGGCCCCGCCAGTCGGTCCGGTGCACCTGCGCCATGGCCTCGAGTCCGCTCCACCACAGGCGCTCCTGCTCGGCGGGCGTGCCCTCGACCAGCCAGGCGCAGTCGTAGGTCGGCTCGCCGGCCACGACCCCGTCGACGTGGTCCATGAGGAAGAAGGGCGCGCCGAGCCACGAGTCGTCGGCCTCGAACCAGCGGAGCGGGGGAAGGAGCACCCCGGCGTCACCCTCAGCGAGCGTCAGCATGACCCGGTACTGGAGCGAGAAGTCAGCCTCCAAGAACAAGAGGTGCTTCGTCGGGGCAACGCGGACGACGAGGCGGCGGTCCGCCCGCCGGCCACCCTCGATCCAGGTGGCCCGGCACATGATCGTCTCGTTAGAGAAGCCGGTGGTCATCGGCGCGCTGACCTCACCGACCTCGGGCGCCGCCGCCTCGCCGAGGTGCGTCGCCAACCAACGGGCCACCGTCTCGGCCACCTCGGCCGGGTCACGCTGGACGATCTCGGGCAAGGCCGTGAGATTACCGGTCCGGTATGGTGCGCCGCCGTGGACGTCGTGGTGAACCTCGAGGACGGGATCGTCGTCCTGCGCGAACCCAAGGACACCCGGTCGTTCGCGCTGCGCATCGCCGGACCGGCCGACGCCTCCTCAGAGTCGCACACCGAGCATCTGGCCCGGGTCCTCGAAGCCACCGGCGTCGGTCGGCTCGGGCCCGACGGCGACGCCTTCGTCGTCGCCGACGCCGTGCGGTTCATGGCGGCCGGGCAGGTCGACGAAGGCTGGGACGAGCAGTTCGAATCGATGGTCTCCTACGCCGGTACCAAGGGCTGGCTCGACGACCGGGGGGCCATCCAGGCCCACGTGGCCTGGCCAAGGGACGGTTGAGCGGGGCGTCGGCGGCGCAGCCGGGGCCGGCGGTGGGTACGATGCCGAGGAGAACTTGTTCTAGTTTTCGGGCGCCCGGGACCGGGCTGTCGAGGGAGGTAGCGCCATGACCGTGACCACCTACGAGCACCTCTTCATCGGGGGTGACTGGGTCGCCTCGGAGGGCAGCGACACGATCGAGGTGGTCTCGCCGGCCACCGAAGAGGTCGTCGGGCGGGTCCCCGACGCCACCAACGCCGACATCGACAAGGCGGTGGCCGCGGCCCGGCAGGCCTTCGACCACGGCCCGTGGCCGAGCACCCCGGCGGCCGAGCGGGCGGCCGTGCTGGCCAAGGTGTCCGAGGCCATCACGGCCGAGATGGGCCCGTTGGCCGAGCTCATCACGAACGAGATGGGCGCACCCATCGTCTTCTCCCAGCTCGGCCAGGTCATGGCCCCGATGATGATCTTCAACTTCTACGCCGGCCTCGGTTCGAGTTTTGCCTTCGAAGAGCTGCGCACGGGCGTGCTCTCGCCCGAGGTGCTCGTGCGCAAGGAGCCGGTCGGCGTGGTGGGAGCCATCGGCCCGTGGAACGTGCCGCTCTTCCTCGCCGCGGCCAAGCTGGCGCCCTCGCTGCTCGCCGGCTGCACCGTCGTCTTCAAGCCGGCACCGGAGACGCCGCTCGACGTGTTCCGCCTGGCCGAGATCTTCAACGAGGCCGGGTTGCCGAAGGGCGTGCTGTCGGTGGTGCCGGCCGGCCGCGAGGTGGGGGAGCACCTCGTGACCCATCCCGGGGTGGACAAGATCTCCTTCACCGGCTCGACCGCGGCGGGCAAGCGCATCGCCGGCCTCTGCGGCGAGCGCCTGAAGCGCTGCACGCTCGAGCTCGGGGGGAAGTCGGCCGCCGTCCTCCTCGACGACGTGAACCTGGAGCACGCGCTGCCGGTGCTCCTGCCGAACGCCCTCATGAACAACGGGCAGGCCTGCGTGGCCCAGACCAGGATCCTCGCCCCCCGAGAGCGCTACGGCGAGGTGGTGGAGGCGCTCGTCGAGCACGTGAAGGCCTGGCCGGTCGGCGATCCGCTCGACCCGGCCAACCAGATCGGCCCGCTCGTGGCCGAGCGCCAGCGGGCGCGGGTCGAGGGCTACATCCGGAGTGGCGTCGAGGAAGGAGCCCACGTGGCGCTCGGGGGCGGCCGTCCCTCGGGGCTGACCAAGGGCTACTACGTCGAGCCGACGATCTTCAGCGAGGTCGACAACAAGATGAAGATCGCCCAGGAGGAGATCTTCGGACCGGTGCTCTGCGTCATCCCCTACGAGGGTGACGAGGAGGCCGTGGCCATCGCCAACGACTCCGACTACGGCCTGTGCGGCTCGGTCTGGACGACCGACAACGACCGGGGCCTCGAGGTGGCGAGGGGGGTCCGCACCGGGACGTACATGCTGAACAGCTCGGCCCCGATGGACTTCGCCACCCCCTTCGGGGGCTTCAAGGAGTCCGGGGTCGGTCGGGAGTTCGGCCCTGAGGGCCTCGAGAACTTCCTCGAGCTCAAGTCCATCAGCCTCCCGCCGGGCTACACGCCCGAGGTGCGCTGAGCAGCGGCAACGGTCTCAGCCCGACCCGGCGCCGCCCACCGTCGGTGGCGCGGTGGGCGACACGTAGCCCGACAGGATGCCGCCGGGTTGGCGGACGTCGGCCCGGTGCTGGTCGGTGGCGTAGTCGACCTCGCTGAACCCCGTGCGGTCCCCGTCGCCGTTGACCACGTCGGGGCCCTTCGCCCCGGCCGAGTCCGAGACGACGATGGCCACGTGGACCGCCTCGAGCGTGGAGGCATCGAGGCCGTAGATCGCCACGTCGCCGGGCTGGGCCACGTACCCCGACGAGAGCGGGTGCCAGGTGCCGTGATCGACACCCCAGAGGTAGAAGCTGGCGGTGTCGGAGTTGAGGTCGCCCGGCTGGAAGCGGTAGACGACCGCCGCCCCCGCCTGCTGCCACACCCAGGCGGCGAAGTCGGCGCACCATTCCTCGTCGAGGTTCTCGTTCCCGCAGTCGTCGGTCCCTGAGCTCCAGTAGGCGCTGTAGCGGTTGCAGTAGGTGTCCGACGGGTCCGTCCGGTAGCCCACCTGGCTCTCGGCGATCGACATGATGCGCTGCCGGAGGGGCGACACCGGGTCACCGAAGACGTGTCCCGGGTTGGCCAGGTAGACCGCAGCGCCCACGGCGACCAGCACCACCACGAGGAGGAGCCGGCGCAGCCGCCGCCGGCGACGCGGGCGGCCGGGGGCCGGAGGGGGAACGGTCAGGGTCACAGGAACAGGGCCTCGGGGATGCCGGGCGACCGCCCGACGGGGAGCCAGCCTACAAAGAGGCCCGTCGAGGGCGGTGGCACCTCGCTCGAGACGGTCTGGCAGGATGGCGGACCGCCCGGACCGGCCGGTCCGCCCCGAGTGCGCCGGCCGCCGGTTCCCGGCTCGGAGGAGAAAGGTCGGCACTGGTGGCGCAACATGCGGCGAGAACGCGGCTCCCGCCCCCGCCGGTCGACGCCGAGCCCACCGGGCCGCCGGATCCCGATGCGCCTCGGGCCTTCCCCAACTTGAGCTACATCCCGGGCCTCGACGGGGTCCGGGCCTTCGCCGTCCTGGGCGTCATGGCCTTCCACGGCGGGATCTCGTTCATGGTCGGCGGCTACCTCGGCGTCGATGCGTTCTTCGTGCTGTCGGGCTTCCTCATCACGAGCCTCCTGATCGCCGAGTGGCAGCGGCGTCGCACGATCAGGTTGGGCGCCTTCTGGGCCCGCCGGGCCCGGCGCCTCCTGCCCGCCCTCCTGCTGGTGCTGCTGGCGGTGGCGGCCTACGCCGCCTTCGCCGTGCCGAAGGGCACCTACCCGACCCTCCGCCTCGACTCGTTGGCCACGTTGTTCTACGTGGCCAACTGGCACTTCATCCTGGTCGGGGCGAACTACTGGAACCAGACCGCGCTGCCCTCGCCGCTCACCCACACGTGGTCACTGGCGATCGAGGAGCAGTTCTACCTGGTGTGGCCGCTCGTGGTGCTGGGCGTGCTCAAGCTCTCGAAGACGCTCCGACCGCTCCTCGTCGTCTCGGTCGCCGGGGCGGTTGCCTCGGCCATCTGGATGGCCGTGCTCTACCCGGCGGGGGGGAACCTCACCCGGCTCTACTACGGCACCGACACCCACGCCCAGTGCCTCCTCGTCGGGGCGGCGCTCGCGGTCGCGCTCGTGCTCGTGGCAGAGCGCCGCCGGGCCGCCGGCTTCCGGGCGGCGGGCGAGGTCGGCGGCGGCGACCCGGCCTGGGCCGCCACCTCCGTCACGGGCCGGGCCCTCCTCACCGGGGTCGGCCTGGTCGGCGTGCTGGCCTCGGCCTACCTCTGGACCCACCTCGAGGGCAGCTCATCGTTCCTCTACCGGGGCGGGTTCCTCGTCACGGCCGTGGCCACCGCGGCGGTGCTCGTCTCGATCGTCTGCGCCCAGCGCTCGCCTGTGGCCCTGGCCATCTCGGTAGGGCCGCTCCGCTACATCGGGCGCATCTCCTACGGCATGTACCTCTGGCACTACCCGCTCTTCTTGTACCTCGACGGGGCCCGGACCGGGCTGACGGGCTGGCCGCTGTTCGTCGTGCGCACCGCGGCCACGGTCGGCGTGGCCACCCTCTCCTTCTTCGCCGTCGAGCGGCCGATCCGTCAGGGGACCTTCTTCCGGTCCTGGCGGGCCTGGGTCGTGACGCCCGTCGCCGCGGTGGCCGTGGTCGTGGCCCTCGTGGCGGCCACCACGGTGCCGGCGGTGGCCGCGCCGAAGGCCCGGGTGGCCGGCAACTCCGAGCTCTACACGGGGGCGCCGGTGCGGGCGATGGTGGTCGGCGACTCGGTGGCCCTCACGCTCGGCATCGGCCTCGACGACTCGTCCCTCCAGAAGGCCTACGACATCACCGAGCAGGATCACGGCATCCTCGGGTGCGGCGTGGCCATCGGGACCGAGAAGGAGTTCAAGGGGAACGTCACCCCCATGTCGGCCGCCTGCAACCCCAACCCGCCGCCCGGCCAGCTCCAGTGGCCGGCGCAGTGGGTCCAGTGGATGGACCAGGTCCACCCGAACGTGGTGATCCTGCTTGCCGGGCGCTGGGAGCTCGTCGAGCGCACCTTCGCCGGCCACTGGACCAACATCTTGGATCCCGCCTACCAGGCCTACGTGAAGCACCAGCTCGAGCTGGCCGTCCAGGTCGCGACGTCCCAAGGCGCCCACATGGTGCTCATGACCTCCGCGTGCTCGGACAGCGGCGAGCAGCCCAACGGCGAGCCCTGGCCCGAGGACAGCGTGGCCCGGCTGGACGCCTACAACAACTTGGTGCGCGAGGTGGCGGCCGAGAACCCGGGGAAGGTGACGCTCGTCGACCTCGCCGCCCTCGTCTGCCCGGGCGGGCAGTACACGTCGACGATCGACGGCGTCCAGGTGCGTGCGCCCGACGGCATCCATTTCACCGACGCCGGCGGGATCTTCGTGGGTAACGCCGCGTGGCCGACGATCGTCGCCGCGGTGAAGAACGACCCGGGGGCCATGGCCGTGACCGACGGCTGACGACGCTCCCGCCGATCAGCCGCCGGGGGAGACGGGGACGCCGGGCGTGCCGTTCTCGGCGTCGATGCAGCTCGCCCGCAGCGAGACGATGAGGTGGCCCTCCTCAACCCGCGAGCTCTCCGAGATGGCGGTCATGAGGTCGTCCCACGAGCCGTCGTCCGAGTTGGCCTGGGCGGCCAGCGGCAGGGCGAGACGCAGCTGGGTCAGAGCATTGGAGCGTTCGCTCGCCGCCTTCGCCGGGTCCGTCTCGTGGGTGGCGGCGTCGTAGAGCTTGATCGAGCGGTCGACGTAGACGCAGGCCTGCCGGGCGAGTGCCAGGCCCTGTTGCTGCGAGCAGCCGGCGAGGACCACGGCGGCCACCGCGGCCACGATGAGCCCGACGGCGCCGCGCCGGACCACCTCAGCTCAGCCAGGCGTCGGCGGACTCCAGAAGGAACCGGCTCACCGCGAGGCACCGGTCAAAGAGGTCGCAGAGCAGCTCCTCGCCGGCCAGCACCCGGGCCAGGGAGACCTGGTAACGGGCCACGATGCTCAGCCGGCGCTCGGGGGCGTCGGTGGCCGAGGCGTAGGAGTCGATGGCCGAGACCTCGAGCGGCAGCTCGATGCCACCCACCCCGGCCAGGTCCATCGTGAGGCGGAGGAGGTCGGGGCCCTGGGGGAGCGGGGGGAGGGCCCACGTGAAGGTGAGCGGGAAGTGGAAGGCGTCGGGTGGTTCCTCGTCGTCGGCGAGCCCCATGACGGCGTCTTCGAACGAGAGGAGCACGCGCGGGTCCACGTCGAGGGCGAGGTGGAGGTCGAGGGGGCCGCCACAGCCCTCCTCGGGGTGGAGGTCGACCTCCCAGACCTGGCGGAGCGAATAGGTCTCGACGAAGTGGCGCTCGTCGTGCACGTGGAAGCCGTGGTCCACGCAATGGTCCTTCAGGTCGGCGACATAGCCGGCCACGTCGATCGCTGCCACAGTGCTCGTCAGCCTACCTGGGGGGTGTCGCCCGATCCCCGGGGATATCGTCGCCCCGGTGGACGACCGGGCCCTCGTGGCCGTGCTCGACGAGGCGGCCGCGGCCGTGCGCACCGCCCTCGACGGCCTCGAGGACTGGGGACCCTCGGGCGGGCACCAGGGCCAGTACCGCTTCGACGTGGTGGCCGATGCCGCGGCCTTGGGCGTGCTCCACGGGGCCGGCCTCGCCGTCCTCTCCGAGGAGTCGGGACACACCGGGCCGGACGGTCACCCGGTCGACGACCTCCTCGTGGTGCTCGACCCCGTCGACGGCTCGACCAACGCCTCGCTCGGGCTCCCGTGGTACGCCACGAGTCTCTGCGTGCTCGACGCCGAAGGGCCGCGGGCCGCGGTGGTGGTGAACCAGGCGTCGGGGATCCGGTACGAGGCGGTGCGGGGTGAGGGCGCGCGGCGCGACGGCCAGGCCGTCTCGCCCTCGGGTTGCACGGTGCTCGGCGAGGCGGTGATCGCGGTGACCGGGTTCCCGTCCGGCCACCCCGGGTGGTCCCAGCTGCGGGTGCTCGGCTCGGCCGCCCTCGACATCTGCGCCGTGGCCGAGGGCGTGCTCGACGGCTACGCCGTCGTCGGCCGCTCCTACCTCCACTCCTGGGACTACCTGGGCGCCCTCCTCGTGGCCACCGAGGCCGGGGCGGTGGCCGACGACCTCGGCCACGAGGACCTGGTGGTGCGCGAGGCGGCCCGCCGCCGCCCGGTGGTGGGCGCCACGCCGCGGTTGCTCGAGGCGCTCGTGGCCAAGCTGGCCTGAGGTGCTCCGGTGCGGGTGAGCGTGGCCGGTTCGATGAACCTCTCGTGGGCCGAGGTGCGCGAGGCGGCCGGCCTGGCCGACGAGCTCGGGTTCTTCGCCTTCTACACCGCCGACCACCTCGAGGCCGTGGCCGGCTTCGCCGACGAGGTCGGCCTCCTCGACGGGGTGGCCCTCCTCCTGTCGCTGGCCCCAGTGACCGAGCGCATCCGGCTCGGGGCGCTCGTCTCACCGGTCATGGTGCGGCCGCCCGTCGTGCTCGCCCGGACCCTCCAGACCCTCGACCACGTGAGCGGCGGGCGGGCCGAGGTCGGTCTCGGTGCGGGATGGGACCGTGGCGAGCACCGGACGTTCGGCCTCGACTTCCCGCCGACCAAAGAGCGCCTCGACCGCCTCGACGACGCCTGCGCGCTCCTCCACGCGCTGTGGGAAGGGGCGGAGGCGGTCAGCCGCGACGGTTACTACCCGCTCGACGGGGCCCGCCTCGTCCCCCGGCCGGTGCAGCCCGAGCTGCCGCTGCTCGTCGCCGGGGCCTCCGACCGGGCGGTCGGGATCGCGGCGCGCTGGGCGCGCCGCTGGAACGTCACGGGCTCGCCGGCCTTCGTCGCCGAGCGGGTGGCCCGGCTGCGGACGGCCGAGGCCGAGGCCGGGCGGCCCGTGGGCGCGGTCGAGGCCACCGTCCTCGTCCGGGCCGTGTTCACCGCCGAGCCCGAACGCATCGAACGGCTGCGCGAGGGGGCCCGGCGCCAGGCGGCCCGGCCGACCGCACAGGCCCGGGCCGTGGCGGCGGGCGAGGACCCGGCCGAGGCCGTCTACGTCGGGCCGCTCGAGGGCGTGTCGGAGCGCATCGCCGCCTTCGGCGCGGTCGGCGTGGACCACGTCATCCTCGGGGTGCCCCGGCCCTGGGACCCGGCCGAGCTCTCGGCCATGGCCCGGACCGCCGGGCTCGGCGAGGCGGGAGCGACGACGGGAGGTGCTCGGTGAAGGTCGCCGTCCTCGACGACTACTTCGACAGCCTGCGGACGCTGCGGTGCTTCGAGCGGCTGGCCGCCCACGACGTCACGGTGTGGACCGACCACGTCGACGACGTCGACGGGCTGGCCGAGCGGCTGGCCGATGCCGAGGCGGTCGTCCTCATCCGGGAGCGCACCGCGCTCGGGGCCCCGCTCCTCGAACGGCTCCCCAACCTCCGCCTCATCAGCCAGCGCAGCGTGTATCCGCACATCGACGTGGACGCCTGCACGCGGCTCGGGATCGTCGTCTCCTCCGACCTCCACGCCGGCACCCCCTCCTATGCCGCGGCCGAGCTGACCTGGGCGCTCGTGCTGGCGGCGGTGCGGCGTCTCCCCAGTCAAGTGGCCGCGCTCAAGGAAGGGCGATGGCAGACGGCCATCGGCACGACGCTCCGGGGCAAGACCCTCGGCATCTTCGGCTACGGGCGCATCGGGCGGGTCGTAGCCGACTACGGGCGGGCCTTCGGCATGGAGCTCCTCGTCTGGGGCCGCCCACCATCGCTCGAGGCGGCCCGGGCCGACGGCTGCGCCACGGCGAAGAGCCAGGCGTCCCTCTTCGAGTCGGCCGACGTCCTCACCCTGCACCTGCGGCTCGTCGACGCCACCCGGGGCATCGTGACCGCCGGGGACCTGGCCCGGATGCGGCCCGACGCCCTCTTCGTGAACACCAGCCGGGCCGGGCTCGTCGAACCCGGTGCCCTCGTCGCCGGCCTACGGGCCGGACGCCCGGGCCTGGCCGCCGTCGACGTCTTCGACGACGAGCCCGTGGTCGATCCGAACGACCCGCTGCTCACGCTCGACAACGCCCTCTGCACACCGCACGTGGGCTACGTCACGCGTGACGAGTGGGAGCTCCAGTTCGCCGACATCTTCGACCAGATCAATGCCTTCGCCGTCGGGACGCCGACCAACGTCGTCAACCCCGAGGTGCTCGCCCACGCCCGGGGGCTCACCCTCGGGGACACCCACGCGTAGGCTCCGCCCGATGGCGCGGGAGGAGAGCAGCGAGGTGGTGAGCGCATCGCTGCTTGCGAAGATGCCCTACGGCGAGGGCCTCGGAGTCCGACTCGTGCGGGACACGCCCGAACGGATGGAAGGCGCGCTCGAGTGGAGCCCGGCCCGCTGCACCGCCGGCGGAGTGCTCCACGGTGGTGTGCTCATGAGCCTGGCCGACACCCTGGGCGCCCTCTGCGCCTACCTCAACCTGCCGCCAGGGACGGGGACCTCGACTGGCCCCGGGCTGACGTCCGGTCGCCGACCCGACGCGCGGCGGCGGACCGGCAGTACCGGTCGTCAGGCGGAGGAGCCGGCGCCGCAGCCGGCCCGGTGGGCCCCGTCGAGCATTGCGCCGCACTCAGGACAGAGGAGCCCGGCCCAGCAGGCCGGGTCGCCGCCCTCGTCCGTCTCGTCCGACTCGGGCGGTTGACCTGACCGGTCGACGGCGAAGAAGGCGACCGAGCACCGCACCGGACCCACCACCTCGACCTCGTGGACGAGATCGGGCGGGAGGGCCTGCTCGCCACCCGCCTCGATCGTCATCTCTTGCGGAGTGGTGGATGACAGACGGATGCGGAGGGCTCCCTCGTCGACGCGGAGGACGCCCCAGGTGCTCGAGGCGAGGCGGTGGGACCGACGGAGGGCCGGGGGCAACGTCGTCTCGTCCCACGTCGGACTGCTCCGCACGAAGCGCACGTGTCCCGGTAGCTCCGCCCGGTCACAGAGGACGCACTCGAGCGGCGTCCCGAGTCGCGATCGGCGACCCTCCTCCTCGCTCACCCAGGGTCGGACCTGGAACGGCGGGCGGTGACGCAAGTGCTGGTCGTGACCGCAGGCAAGCTCGGCCACCCAGTCGCCCACGTCGTCGCGGTGGTAGCCGGTGATGGCCCGTTCCACGGTCTCAGCGTAACGACGCGCTCGGCCAGGAGGGTCGGCGGCGCGGTCAGCCGAAGAGCGAGGGTGGACGGGTCCGCAGGTGGCGCTCGGCGTCATCGCAGATCGAGCGGATGACGTCGGCCGCCGGGCGGACGTCGTGGACGAACTGCGCCGACTGCCCGTAGAGGACCTCGCGGGTCTCCGCCGGCTCCGTTGGGCTGGAGGGGAGGGGCGCCCGTTCGAGGGCCAGCTCATCCTTGCGCCGGTCGAGCTCCTCCTCCCGGTCCCGCCACTCGTCGGTGAAGCGGTTGGCGTGGACCCGCTCGCCGATGCCGGCCGGCCAGACGAACGGGGAGAGGATGTCGTAGACCCGGGTGAACACGGTGTCCGTGCCGTCGCTGTCGACGATGAACCGTTTGTAGCCCTCGTCGACCTCGACCGCCTCGGGCGTGGCCAGGAGGCGAGTCCCCAGCCACGCGCCGTCGGCCCCGGCGGTGAGGGCGGCGGCCAGGCTCACCCCGTCGCCGATGCCGCCGGCGGCGAGCACGGGGTGATCGGGGTGGCGGCCCACTACGCCGGTGAGGAGCGGCAGGAGGCCCATCGTCCCGGTGTGGCCGCCGGCCTCGTTGCCCTGCGCCACGAGCACGTCGGCACCGGCCGCCACTGCCTGGTCGGCCGCGTCGAAGTGCTGGACCTGGCAGATGACGGGGATGCCCTCGGCCTGGCACCGGCGGACCCATGGGCCCGGGTCGCCGAAGGAGAGGGCGATGGCCGCCGGCCGCTCGGCGAGGGCCGTCTCGAAGAGCGGTTCGACCGTTGGTAGGAGGTGGGTGAGGAACCCGACGGCGAAGGGCCGGTCGGTCGTCCGGCGGACCGCGGCGATCTGCGACCGGAGCTGGTCCTGGTCCACCGAGGTGTTGACCCCTCCGAACGATCCGAGGGCCCCGCAGGCCGAGACGGCGGCGGCCAGCGTCGGGCCCGAGTGGAGGGTCATCGGCGCGGCCATCACGGGGTAGGAGAGCCCGAACATCTCGGTGAACCGGGTCCGGAGCACGAATGGGAGGCTACCCAGCCGGCCCGCACGAACGTCGGGTCACCACTCGAGCAGCGTCCGAGAAGGTCAGCCCGTCCGGTCGAACGAGATCACGGTCTTGATGCCCCGTGGGCGCTCGTGCACGAGCTCGGCGGCCTCCTCGGGCGGGTGGCGACCGGCGATGAGCTTCGCCGTGACCTCGGGCCAGTTGCGGCTGAAGGTGTCGAGGTCGCGGAGCGCCGCGGCAAAGGCCTCGGGCCCGGCGTTCACCGTTCCCAGCAGCACCTGGTTCTTGAGCACCATGCTCCGCATGAGCCGAGCGGGGTCCGAGGCGACGAGGTCCTGGAGCCCGGGCACACCCGTCATCACGTAGATCCCGTTCGTGCCGAGCACGTGCAGCGCCTGGAGGGCGAAGTGCGACTGGCCGGCCGCCTCGTAGACGACGTCGATGTTGCCGATGCCCGCCGCCAGCTCGTCGAACGTGGACGTCTCGGACGAGACGTAGGTCGCGCCGATGGCGCCGACGAGGTCGGTGCGGTCGCTCGGCGGCAGCTCCCGGGAGTAGACGAAGGTCTCGAAGCCCGCGGCGACGAGGGCCATCGCCCCGAGGATCCCCACCGGTCCGACGCCGAGCACCAGCGCCGAGAGGCCTCGGCCCAGCTCGGCCGGGTCCACGTCAGCGTCGACCCAGGGAGGTCGGCGCTGGAGCAGCCACGACAGCTGCGCCATGGCCTTCTCGGCGATGGTCAAGGGCTCGGTGAGCACGGCCACCGACCGCAGGTGCCCCGGCACCGGGGTCATGAAGCGACCCTCGTCGACGACGTACTCGGTCATGTACCCGTGCGCCTCTTTGATGCCCCGCTCGGTGAACCGGCCCGTGTAACAGAAGTCCTGGTGGCCGGTCCGGCAGGCGAGGCAATGCTCGTCGCCGCACGGTCGGCGCACGGACGGGACGACGAGGTCGCCGGCGCTGAGGTGCCCCACGGCGGCGCCGGTCTCGACGACCTCGCCGAGCGCCTCGTGCCCGAGGACGAGGTGCCGTGATCCCGGCGGCGGCACCCCGTACTCGAAGCTGCAGATCTCGCGGTCGGTGCCGCAGATCCCGACGTCGAGCATGCGCACCATGACCTGGTCGGGTTGGACGAGGGTCGGCGGCTCGCACTCGATGACGCGGACCTGGCGCGCTTCGGGGAACACGGCGACCGCTTTCATGCTCACCCTCGCAAGTGGTCGGGATCTTCGGGAGCACCCGACGTCTCCCGCCGGCACCCTAACCTCACCGGACCGGCGGGCCCCCCCGCCGTCCCACCTACGCTGGGGCCCCGTGACCGCCGTGACCGTCGCTCCGTGGTCCAAGGAGGCCGGGCTGTTGAGCGAGGGCCCCCGGTGGCACGAGGAACGCGGCGAGCTGCTCTGGGTCGACATCATCGGTTCGAAGTTCCACCGGGCGTCGATCGGCCCCGACGGCGAGCTCGACGCCGTGGCCACGGTGGCCGTCGACCGCCACGTCGGTGCGGTCGCCCCGACGACCGCCGGTGGCTATGTGCTCGCCGCGGGCACCGGGTTCCTGTACGTGGACGAGGAGGGCTCGGTGCACGAGCTCGCCCAGGCGGCGGCCGGCCGTGACGACGTCCGCATGAACGACGGTGCCTGCGACCGTCGTGGGCGTTTCTGGGCCGGCACGATGGCCTACGACGAGTCGCCGGGCAAGGGAGCCCTCTACCGCCTCGAGCTCGACGGCCGCTGCACGACCGTGCTGACCGGGCTCACGATCTCCAACGGCCTCGGGTGGTCGCCGGACGGCGCCACGATGTACCTCGCCGACAGCGGGGCCGGCGACCTCGACGCCTTCGAGTTCGACGAGCCGACCGGGGAGTTGGGTTCCCGGCGGACCCTCGTCCATTTCGAGGGCGGCGAGGTGGTGCCCGACGGCCTCACGGTCGACGAGGAGGGCGGCATCTGGGTGGCCCTCTGGGGCGGCGGCGCGGTCCAGCGCTACGCGGCCGACGGGCAGCTGCTCATGACCGTCGAGATTCCGGCGGCCAAGCCCACCTCGTGCGCCTTCGGCGGCCCGGACCTGGCGACGCTCTTCGTGACGACGGCCCGGGTCGGGCTCGACGAGCTCGCGCTCAGCGCCCAGTCCCACGCGGGCAAGGTCTTCCGGGTGGACGGTCTCGGCGTGCGGGGCACGCCCTGCCTGCCCTACCGCGGCTCGGTCACACCGCCGTAGAGCTCAGCCCGGGCCCAGGAGCGCGACGTCGACCGTCGGGCCCTACGATCCACTTGACCGACGCGCTCGTGTTGGAGGAACCCATGGCTGACCAGCGCACGTTCGTGATCATCGGCGCCAGCCTGGCCGGCGCCAAGGCGGCCGAGACGTTGCGGACGGAGGGGTTCGACGGACGGGTCGTCCTCATCGGGGAGGAACCGGTCCGTCCCTACGAGCGGCCGCCGCTCTCGAAGGACTACCTGCGGGGAGAGGTGGGCCCGGACGCGGCATTCGTCCACGACGAGGGCTACTACGACGAGCACGGCATCGAGCTCCTGACGTCGACATCGGCCCAGAGGCTCGACGTCGAAGGTCGTCAGGTCACCCTGGACTCGGGCGAGACGGTCAGCTACGACGCCGTGCTCCTCACGACGGGGGCCGCCGCCCGACGGCTGTCGATCACCGGCTCGGACCTCGACGGCGTCCACTACCTCCGCACGATGGAGGACGCCGACCGCCTGCGCGAGGCCCTCGGCCGCGGTGGACCCCTCGTGGTCATCGGGGCCGGCTGGATCGGGTGCGAGGTGGCGGCCTCGGCCCGGCAGATGGGCGTCGACGTCGCGCTCGTGGAGATGGGCGACCTGCCGCTGGAGCGGGTGCTCGGACCCGAGCTCGGCCGCTTCTATCGCGACGTCCACGCCGAGCACGGTGTGGACATGCACTTCGGCACGGGCATCGAGGCGCTGCGGGGCGGATCGAAGGTCGATGCGGTCGACCTCACTGACGGCACCTCGCTCCCGGCCGACGTGGTCGTGGTCGGGGTGGGGGTGGCGCCCCGCACCGAACTGGCCGAGGCGGCGGGGCTGACCGTCGACAACGGGATCGTCACCGACGAGCACCTGGCGGCCAGCGTGACCGGCGTCTATGCCGCCGGCGACGTGGCCAGCGCCTGGCACCCCGTGCTCGGTCGGCGCATCCGGCTCGAGCACTGGAGCTCGGCCCTGAACCAGGGCCCGGCGGCGGCGAAGAACATGCTCGGGGAAGCCACCCCCTACACGAAGATCCCGTACTTCTACTCCGACCAGTACGACGTCTCCATGGAGTACGCCGGCCTGGCCACGACGTGGGACGACGTCGTGTTCCGAGGCGACCCAGCGAGCCGCGAGTTCATCGTGTTCTGGACCGAGGACCATCGCGTCCGGGCGGGCATGAACGTGAACGTGTGGGACGTCAACCCGGCCATCGCCGCCCTCGTGTCCTCAGGGAACCCCGTCGACCGGGACCGCCTCGCCGACCCCGACGTCGAGCTGACGAGCTTGGCCCCCTGACAGGTGGTGCGGTCGCCCTCGACCGAGTGAGCGGTCGGGTCATCCCACGCTGAGGACGACCCGTTCACCTCGGCCGAGACGGCGGGTCTAACGTTCTGTGGGACGGGGGAACGAGGCGGGGGGTCATCGTCTCCTTCGGTCGGCTCTGGTCGACCCGACATCGGCCCGGGCCAAGGACCAGGTGACGACATCGCCTCGGTCGAACCGGTCGACGGTCGGAGGGCAGCCATGGACGTGGAGGCTTGCAATTGAGCCACTACCCAGCCATGGAGGCAGGACGACCCCGAGCCGAGTGGCCGCTCGTCGGTCGGGCCGAGGAGCTCGGCCTCCTCCGCAAGATCCGGACGTCGGGTCCCGCCGCGAGCGCGGTCATCAGCGGGCCAGCTGGCGTGGGGAAGTCCCGCCTGGCGGCCGCGGCGCTCGCCGAGGCCGATCAGGAGGGTTGGGCGACGATCGTGATCCGTGGGAGCGCGGGCATGGCGATGGTGCCGCTCGGTCCCTTCCGCGCCGTCCTCGGCATCCCGAACCTGGCCGAGGTCACCGAGCTCACCCGAGCCGTCCAGGATGAACTGGCGGCCCGGCGATCGCCGAAGGGTCTCGTGGTGCTGGCTGACGACTGCCAGGAGCTCGACGAGGTCTCAGCCGGATTGCTCCACCAACAGGTGGCTGCCGCCGGCCTCGTCCTCCTCGCCACCGCGAGGTCGGACCGCCCCGTGCCGACGCCCATCACGGACCTCTGGAAGGACGGGTTGGCCGAGCGGATCGAATTGCAGAACCTCTCGTTGCGAGAGACCAGCGAGGTGCTGGCCGTCGGTCTCGGCGGGCAGGTCGAAGACACCAGCGCCAACCGGTTCTGGCAGATCACCGAGGGGAACCCGCTGTATCTCCGTGAGGTGGTGCTGTCGAGTCAAGAGACCGACGCGCTGCAGGAAGTCGACGGCGTGTGGCGTTGGCGGGGGGCGTGGGCCGGCGGGTCCAGGCTCCAAGAGATCGTGGCCGCCCGTCTCGGCCGTCTCGATCCCGACGAAGCCACGGCAATCGAGATACTCGCCCTCTCGGGATCGCTGCCGCTCGAGCTGGTCACGGACCTGACGAGTTCGCGGGCGGTGGAGAACCTCGAGTCCCGGGGACTCGTCACCATCGAGGCGAGCGGGCGGCGGCTCGAGGTGGCCGTCGCCCAACCTCTCCACGCCGAGGTGCTGCGGAGCAAGATCCCCGCGCTGCAACAGCGGTCGTTGAGAAAGACCCTCGTCGAGGCGCTGCAGTCGACCGGGGCCCGACGGGCCCAGGACCGGGTGAGGATGGCCTGCTGGTCGCTCGCCTCGGGCGTCGAGGTCGATCCGATGACCTTGACGATGGGCAGCGACGCTTCCCTGTTCGGGATCGCCCAGGCCATCGCGGCACGGTTGAACGAGATCGTGCCGGAGGCCGCCTTGCCGGCCCACGGTGGCGGTCCAGCCGTGCGCCAGGACCACGACATGGCGATCGAACTGGCGCGGAGCGCCTACGAACGGACCGGTGGTTTGGCCGACGGTCTGCGGCTGGCCAACGCCCTGGTCTGGAGCGGGGCCACCGGTCGGGGCGAAGCCCTTCTCGCCGATCTGGCCGGCAAGGCCGAGAACGTCGACGACCGACTTCGCCTGGGTGCCGCGCTCGGCTGGGTTCGCTTTTGGGGTCGCTACGACGTCGAGGGGGCCAGGAACGTGCTGCAGGCGGCGCTCGATACTGCCGGCAGCGAGGGTGATCCGGTGCTGCTCGCCGAGATCCACCAGCAGCTCGCCGGCATCGCGCTCAACACGGCGCAGCCGGCAGCGGCGCTCGAGTTGGCCCGCAAGGCCGCCGACGACTTGGGCGTGGCGTTGAGCCAGAGCATCTGCGCCGCGCCGGCCGCCGCCGCCCTGTCGTACCTCGGTCGCTGCGGTGAGGCGCTCGCGCTCATCGACGAGGCCGTGCCGACGGCCAACGAGCAGGGCCATCCGCTGGCCGTCCCCACCCTCTTGTTCACCCGAGCGGCGGTGCTCCGGCACATGGGTGAGCTGCAACAGGCCAAGGAACTGGCGACGTGGCTCCGCGACGTGGCGCTCTCGGGCGAGCTGCTCGACGCCACGGCGGCCTTCGGGGTGGTCCTCGGCGAGATCCTGCTCGGCCAGGGGAGTCCGGCCAGCGCCGCCCGCATCTTCCGTGATGCCTGCGGACTCCTCGCCGAAAGGGACGTGTTCGGCTACGAGCCGTGGGCCCTCGCCGGGCTCGCCCGGTCGCGGGCCGAAGTTGGCCAGGAGGCCCAGGCCACGACGGCGCTCGAGGAGGCACGCCGGACCCAATCGATCGGACGCCACTTCGAGATCACGATCTACCTGGCCGAGGTCGAGCTCCACCACCTGGCCGGTCGGTCGGCCGCGGCGATCCGCGCGGCGCGCGACGGCGCAGCCTGGGCCCGGGACGCCGGCATGGTCATCGACGAGGCCTTCGCCGTCGATGCCTGGCTGCGACTGGCCCCCTCCGGCGAGCTGGCCGAACGGCTGCTCGAGCTCGCCTCGAAGACCGACAGCCGGCTCGTGGCCGGCCTGGCCGAGCACGGCCGGGCGCTCGTCGAGGCAGATCCGCAGGCCCTGCTCGACGTGAGCAAGCAGTTCGCCGACATGACGGCCTGGAGTCTGGCGGCCGAGGCGGCGGGGGAGGCGGCTCGGATCTTCGACCGCCGCCATCAGGCCCGGGCGGCTCGAGCCGCCTCGGCCGAGGCGACGTCGTATGCCAGTCGGTGCGAAGGCACGAGGTCGCTCATGCTGGAGGACCTTGCCGGCCCGACCCGGCTGACCAGGAGAGAGCGAGAGATCGCCCAGCTGGCGGCGGCAGGGAAGTCGAACAAGGACATCGCCGTCGCCATGTATCTGTCCCCCCGCACGGTGGAGAACCACCTCTACAACGCCTACGTGAAACTCGGGGTCGCCGACCGGGCCGCCTTGGCCGAGGCGCTGGCCGAGCTCAAGTCCGCTGAGTAGCCGTCACCAAATCTGAGTACGGGCTACTCAATACTTCTGGCCTGGGGTTCCTTACCCTACGAAGGGTGGATCGGTCGACAGCGGTGCGGCAGCTTCCGGCGCTGCACGCAGTGGCGATCCGGCTGCGGGACGAGGGACTCGACGATCACGTGATCGCCGTGGCCCTCGAACTGGACGACGACCAGGTGCCGATGCTCATGCAGATTGCTCACTGCAAGCTGTCGAGCCTCATGTCGGCCGATATCCGTCTTTGAGCAGCCGGGTCGTCTCGGTCAGCCACATCGCACTGGACGAAGCACTATCGCAAAGGAGAAACCTATGAAGATGAGAAGGATGTTTGTCGGGGTGGCCGTGGCCACCGCCGCCATCGGCGTCGGCAGCGGTGTCGCTGTGGCCGTCTGGTCGGCCTCGGGCTCGGGCTCGGGGGCGGGTGCCGGCGCCGTGGCCCAGTCACTGACGATCACGCCGCAAACGCCGGCCAACGGCTCGCTGTATCCCGGTGGTCCCGCTGGTCCCGTCTTCTTCACCGTCAACAACCCAAACCCCTACGCCGTGACCATCACGGGCGTGGCCTGGGGAAGCCCGACGTCGACCAACACGGCCTCCTGTGCGAGCTCCAACATCAGTATTGACGCCAACGCTCCCACCACCGTGAGCATCTCGGTGCCGGCGAACACGACTACGTCGCTCTTGTCGATCAACGGTGTGCTCGATCTGTCCCACTCGGCACCCCCCGGCTGCCAGGCTGTGGCGTTCGACACGACGATGACGGTGACCGGCACCCAACAGTAAGTGTCGGACCACCCGTCTGAGCTCGAGGCAACCCCAATGCACCGTCAGCATCGATCGAAGCACCACGTTCGCTACGTCCGGATCCTCCGGAGCGCGGCAGTGGGACTCGTGATCGCTGCGGGTGCATTGGGGTTGCTCGGGTGGTCGAGCGGTCTGGGGGCGGTCAGTCTGGTCGGCGAGGGCAGCACGCGGACGCAAGCCGTCCCGTTGCCGGTCAACGCCGCGCCGTCCAACGGGGTGCACCCTGTCCGGGTGTCGGACGCCTTTGTGATCCAAGGCAACGTGAGCGGCCTCTTCCCCGGAGCCGACATCCCCGTCCAACTCATGGTCACCAACCTCGAGAGTTTCCCGATCGTGGTGACCTCGATTCGCACCCACGTCTCGGCACTGTCGCCAGGTTGCCGAGGCAGCAATCTCAAGCTCTCGGTGTTCGCCGGGCAGCTGCCCGTCGGAGGGAACGGGACCGCGACGACCACCGTCTCGGCCACCATGCCGCGCTCGGCACCCAACAGCTGTCAGGGCGCCACCTTCGTCCTGCAGTATCGCGGTCGGGCCACCGCATCATGACGAGGTCCCGACTTCTCTCTCGGCCCAGCCGCCTCGTCGCTGGCGCGCTCATCAGCGCATGTTCGGCGCTCGCGGTGACGCTTCCTGCGGCGGCAGCGTGGTCGTCCGCCGGGGCCGGCAGTGCTGCCGGGGCCGCGACGGTGATGCCCACCGGAACAGCCCCGAGCGGCAGCGCAGCCGGCAACGTCGTCACGATCAACTGGGCACCTGCGCAGATGTCGAACGGTACGGACGTCCAGGGTTACATCATCAACCGTTACAACGCGAGCACAGGCGCCATGGCCGTCGTCGGTCCGGGTTGTTCGGGAGTGGTCACCTCGACGACCTGCGCGGAGTCGTCGGTGGCTCCCGGGCAGTGGGTCTACACCGACACACCAGTCCAAGCCAGCTGGACCGGTGGACAGAGCCCGCAGAG
>DATGZH010000022.1:0-64761 GCA_035297265.1 Acidimicrobiales bacterium
CAGCTCGAGGATGCGGTGCACGAGCTGTCCCTTGTCCGCCGGGGAGATGCGCAGCACCTCCTCGGGGCGCTCCCGCACGGTGACCCGCAGCAGCTTGGCGAACAGGTAGCGGCGGGGGCAGGCGGCGTAGGACTCGAGGCCGGTGGCCGACTGCGCCGCGCCGGCGGCCGGCGAGGGGATGTCGTCCCGCTCGATGCGCCCGTCGAACCTCGTGAACCGACCGCTCCGCCGCTCGCGGTTGGCGACGAGGCCGGCCCCGAGCACCGGGTCGGTGGCGGCGAGGTAGTGACGGTCGAGGGCGCCGCCCGCGTCGCGCCAGCGGAGCAGACTGCGCAGGTCCCGGTCGACGAGCGACGACGGCTCGCCGTCCGCCCTGACCGTCGCGGTGTACGACGCCAGCTCGGTGAGCCCGGTGAGCGGCCGGCCACCGGCGAGGTCCTTCCCGTAGAGGCGGCCCGATCCCTCGGGCTGCAGGGCCTCGAGGGTGTCGAGCAGCCAGCGCGAGGGCCGCTGCTCGCGCCCGTGGGTCTGGTCGAAGCGGGCGAAGGACAGCGTCCGCTCGGGCGCGGCGGCCAGTGCAGCGAGGAAGTCCCGGTGGGTCTCGGCCGCCCGGGTGGACCGGAGCGGGACGTCGGGCCCGGCGGCCGCCCGCTCGTCGTCGGGGAGCAGCGGGTCGTCGGCCCGACGCAAGGGGAACGAGCCCTCGTCCATGCCGACGACGAAGACCGCGTCGAGGTCCATCCCGACCAGCTCGGCCACGTGTCCCACCTGCACCCCGTGGCCGACCTGACTCGTCTGCGGGGCGACCGCCTCGAGCTCGGCGCCGAGCGCCGCCCGGAACGCGGCCGGCTCCGGCCGGGGCTCGACGCCGTCGAGCAGCGTGAGCCGTCCGAGGGCCTCGCTCACCGAGGTGAAGGCCTCCTGCTCGTCGGGGGGCCACGAGGCCCGGCGGGCCGCCGAGCCGAGGAGGTCGGCGAGGAGCCGCTCACCCCAGGCCGACCACTCGGCCCACGAGCGCGGGGACCGGTCGAGCCGCTCGCCGAGGTCGGCGAGGAAATGGGCCAGGTCCTCACCCTCCCGGACGTCGCGCTCCCACCCGGCCCGGCGGCCTTCGGATACCTCCTCGGCCTGGCCGTCGTCGAGCCCGGCCAGCTGGGTCCCCACGCCGGCCACGAACGCCGAGAGATGGGTGGCCCAGGCGTCACGGCCGCCGACCACGCCGGCCCGCCGGGAGACGAGGTCCCAGGCGGTGGCCGGGACCTCGCGGCCCCGGTGGAGGATCGGCGCGCCGGCCAGCCAGGCGGCGACGTCGTCGCGACGCCAGCCCCGCTCGGCCAGCTCGAAGAGGCCCAGGATCGTCCGGCCGGGCACGGTGGCCGAGAGCGGCCGCATGCCGCCGGCGTTGTAGGGCACGGCGGCCTGCTCGAGGCTCTCCCGCACGAGGCGCGGGTAGGGACCGGGGCCGGCGAAGGCCACCGCCATGCGCTCGAGCGGGACGCCGTCTCGGGCCTTGGCCATGAGGGAACGCACGACGGAGAGCACCTCGGCGTCCGCCGAGGGCGCGCTCAACACCCGCGAGCCGACCGGCGCTTCGAGCCGGTCCGCCGGACCGGCGGCCACTGCGCCGAGGGACGACAGGCGCTCGAGGAGCACCCGGACCGCCTCGTCGGCGGACGACGAACCGGTGCAGCCGACGAGCACGGTCACCGGGCGTCGCCGGGCGAGGGCGGCCACGAGCGCGAGCGCCGGCGGGGACAGCCGCAGTGGGAGGTGGACGACGACGTGGCCGAGCGGGGCCAGCTCGACGTCGGCCGCCTCGGCCACGGCCTCCGCCGCGGCGGCGAGGACGTCGGCCTCGTCGTACCACCCGGCGAGCCGACGGCCGACGTCGTCGACGAGGGCGACCACCTCGGCCGCCCGGGGGCTCGCCGCGGCGAGACGCCGCCGCACGGCGTCGGGCAGACCGGCGAGGTCGCGGTAGGCCATCGTCAGGGCCCGCGCCGTGGCGGCGTGCCCCCGGACCGGCTCGAAGAGGGACGTCGGCGCCTCGGCGAGGGCCGCCCGGACGCCGGCCCGGACGACGGCGTCGCTGGCCGGCCGGCGTCCGGCCGCCGCCAGTCGGGCGCCCCCGAGCTCGTCGGCCAGCCGTCCGAGCGTCAGGAACCGCACGTTGACGAGGCCGCGACGACCGGCGCCGAGATCCCCGCTGGCGAGCAGTCGGCGGGTGGCGAGACCGACCGCGCTCCTCGGCACGAGGGCGGTCACCGGGGCGAGCGGGTCGTCGCCCTGCACCTCGTCGATGAGACGGCGGAGCGCGGTGGCGGCCGGACGGCCGAAGCCCACCGCCCGCGTCGTGCATCCCGTCGCCATCACCAGCATCGTACGGAGCGGCTGTAACGGGAGGACGGGACGCTCCGGCGCGCCCTCACGGCGCGGCGACCGCCCTCCCGGCTACTCAGCGAGCTGGTCGGAGGCCGTCGCCTCGCCGCTCTCCGCGGCCGAGCCCTCCGGCACGGCCCAGAGGGACGGGCGCTCGACGTGCTCGACGACGACGGGGAGACCGTTGGCCGCCGGCAGGAGCTCGGGCGCCTGCATGTCGCGCGTCCGAGCCAGGACCTGCTCCAGACCGGCCAGCTCCTTCTCGCCCGTCACCCCGAGCTCGGGGAACCGCCGGGCCGAGACGAGCACTCGCGACTCCATCGAGCCCACCGCGTCGTTGTAGGCGCCGACGGCCATGTTGAGCGACTTGCCCACCTTGTTCAGGTGGGCGCCGAACGTCACGAGCCGGTCGTAGAGCTGCCGGCCGAGCTCCTGGACGGCCCGGGCGTTGTCGGCCATGGCCTCCTGCTGCCACCCGTAGGAGACCGCCCGGAGGAGGGAGATCAAGGTGACCGGCGTGGCCAGGAGGACGTGGTTGGCCACCGCGAACTCGAGCAGGCCGGGGTCCTGCTCGAAGGCGGCCGCGAGCAGCGGGTCGCCGGGGATGAACGCCACCACGAACTCGGGTGACGGGTCGAACTGCTTCCAGTAGGCCTTCTTGGCGAGCGCCTCGACGTGGGTCCGGACCTGTCGGGCGTGGGCCGCGAGATGGTTGCGCCGCTCGCCCTCGTCCTCGGCGTCGACCGCGGCCTGGAACGCCTCGAGCGGGACCTTGGCGTCTACCACGACCTGCTTGCCCCCCGGCAGGTGGGCCACGAGGTCGGGGCGTTGTCGGCCCTCGTCGCCGTCGGCCGTCACCTGCAGGTCGAAGTCGCAGTGCTCGACCATGCCGGCCATCTCGACCACCTTGCGCAGCTGGAGCTCGCCCCAGCGGCCGCGAGCCGAGGGCGAACGCAACGCCGTGGCCAGGTTCCGCGTCTCGCGCTGGAGCTGCTCCTGGGACAGGCCGAGCGCCTGCACCTGCTCCGTGAGGCCGCGGTAGGCGTCGGCCCGGTGCCGCTCGAGCGAGACCACGCCCTCCTCGTAGCGGCCGAGCTGCTCGCGCAGCGGCCCCACCAGCTGCTCGATCGCCTGGTGCTTCCGGGCGAGCTCACCCGCCGCCGCCTCTTGGGCCTCCTTGATGCGGCGGTCGGCGAGGGTCAGGAACTGCTCGTTGTTGGCGGCGAGCGCGGCCGACGACAGACGGGAGAACTCGCCGGTCAGCTGGCGGGTGGAGGCCTCCCACGCCGCGGCGCGCTCCTCGGCCAGGCGTACCTCGCCGGTCAGCTGCTCGGCCAGGCGGGTCCGTTCGAGGTCGAGGGCGACCGCCCGGCTGGTGGCCTCGTCGCGCTCGGCCCGGAGGCGTTCCCCGTCGGCGACGGCCTGATCGAGGCGGGCCTCGGCCGACTCGGCCCGGGCCGTGGCCCGGGCCGTCCGCTCGCCGCGGAGGAAGAGCCCGACGACGAGGCCGAGCGCGGCGCCGAGGGCCAGCCCCCCGACCAGCCCGATCACCACCGTGCGCCTCGTCCCTCAGGCCGACGCGGCACCCGCGTCCCTCCGGTCCACCAGGTGAGAGCCATCGAGATCACAGTACCGAGGGGGTGTGACAGCGCCGGGGACCACCGGCGAGCTGGCGGGAGGAGCCGGTACGGTGGGACCGTGCCCTTCCGCCTCGGCGGCGCCCGCCGTCTCTCGTCGACCGGTCCCCTCCCGGTGGAGGACCTGCCGCCGGCGGGCTACGACGAGGAGGCCACCCAGCTCCCGCTCGACCCCATGCTGAGGGAAGAGGCCTGGCGGGTGCAGGAGGAGTCGCCGGCGCTGGCCGAGCTCGACCGGCTGTTCGTCCAGGTGTTCGCCCTCGTCGGCGAAGCCATCGCCGGCGCCACGCACGCCCTGTTGGCCAACGACCGGGAGGCGGCCAAGCAGCTCGTCCAGCGCGACGAGATGGTGGACATGCTGACCCACGAGATCGCCGACCTGGCGCAGAACCTGCTCGTAAGCGCGGCCCCGTCCTCCGAGGAGCGGCGCGAGCTCGTGGCGGTGCTGCGCATGCTGCCGGACCTCGAGCGCAACGGCGACCTCGCCGAGCACATCGCCCGTCGGGCCGCCCGGGGCCTCGGCAACGAGATGTCGGCCCGCAGCCGGGGGCTGGTCGAGCGGATGGGCGAGGTGGCCACGACCATCTGGAGCGCCACCGCCGACACCTTCGCCGAGCGGTCCCTCGCCGGGGCGACCTACGTCGACGACCTCGACGACGAGATGGACGAGCTGCACGTGACGCTCACCGCCGAGGTGGTGGCCGGCACGATGCCGCTGCCGGTTGCCATCGAGCTCGCCATGGTGGCCCGCTTCTACGAGCGCTTCGGGGACCACGCGGTGAACCTGGCCCGCCGGATGGCCGCCCTCGTGAGCGGCGGGGCCGAGCCGGGCGCCTCGGGTCCCGACTGATCCGGCGTCAGGTCCGGGCGGCCAGGAGCAGTTCGGCGATCTGCACGGCGTTGAGCGCCGCGCCCTTGCGGAGGTTGTCGCCACTCACGAAGAGCGAGATCCCCCGTTCGAACCCCTCGGCCCGCCGCACCCGGCCGACGACGCAGTAGTCGCGCCCCGCCACGTCGAGCGGGGTCGGCAGCGCCGAGAGCAGGACGCCCGGTGTCGCGGCGAGCACCTCGACGGCGCGCTCGGGGGAGAGGTCCCGCTCGAACTCGGCCACGATGGCCGACGAGTGACCGGTGAAGACGGGGACCCGCACGCACGTGCAGCTCACGGCGAGATCGGGGAGGCCGAGGATCTTGCGGCTCTCGTCGCGGTACTTGCGCTCCTCGCTCGTCTGCCCTGACCCGTCGTCGAGCAGGGTGCCGGCGAGGGGCACGACGTTGTGGGCGATCGGGGCGGCGAACTCCTGGACGGGGCCGATCGGGAGCGCCGAGCCGTCGAAGGTCAGCTCGGCCGCGCCGTCGACGGTGGCGGCGAGCTGGGTCGCCAGCTCGGCCACGCCGGACTTCCCGGCCCCCGACACCGCCTGGTACGTGGCGACCGACATCCGGACGAGACCGGCCTCGTCGTGCAGCGGCTTCAGGGCCGGGACCGCCACCATGAGCGTGCAGTTGGGGTTGGCCACGATGCCCTTCGGCACCGAGCGCAGCGCTTCGTCGTTCACCCCGGCCACGACGAGGGGGACGTCGGGGTCCATGCGCCAGGCGGAGGAGTTGTCGATCACCAGAGCGCCGGCGGCGGCGATCCGGGGTGAGAGCTCGCGGGAGGACGCCGCGCCGGTGGAGCAGAGGGCGAGGTCGAGGCCGGCGAAGTCGGCGATGGCCGCGTCCTCCACCTCGATCTTCTCGTCCCCGAAGGCGAGGCGGGTGCCGGCCGAGCGCGACGAGGCGAAGAAGCGGATGTCGTCGACGGGGAAACCCCGTTCGACGAGCACGGCCCGCATGACCGACCCGACCTGGCCGGTGGCCCCGAAGACGCCGACGTTCACGGTCCCATGCTACGGGACGGGCGGCACCGTCCCCGACCGACGGTCGGCCCCGCCGCGGGTTTCAGTCCAGCTCGAAGGCCCGGTGGAGGGCCCGGACCCCCTCGTCGACGTCGGCCGTCCGGACCAGGCAGGAGATCCGGATCGTCGAGGTGGAGATCATCAAGATGTTGATGTCGCTGGCCGCCAGGGTCTCGAACATCGTGGCCGTGACCCCGGGGTGGGACTTCATGCCGGCACCCACGACCGAGAGCCGACCCACGTCGTCGTCGTAGGTCACGCCCGTCGCGCCGAGCTCCTCGCACAGGCCCTCGGAGGCCTCGACCGAGGTGGCCCGGTCGACCTTGGGCACCGTGAAGGAGATGTCCGTCGTCCCGTGGAGCGAGGTGTTCTGCACGATCATGTCCACGTTGACCGAGCGCTCGGCCAGGGTCCGGAACAGCCGGCCGGCCACGCCAGGACGGTCCGGCACGCCGGTCACGGTGACCTTGGCCTCCGAGACGTCGTGGGTGACGGCGGTGACGATGGCCTGTTCCATGGACTGATCCTCCTCGACCACCCAGGTCCCGGGCTCCCAGGTGAAGCTGGATCGGACGTGCAGCGGCACGTGGTGGTTGCGGGCGAACTCCACGGCCCGGAGCTGGAGCACCCGGCCGCCGGTGGCCGCGATCTCGAGCATCTCCTCGAAGCTGATGCGGTGCAGCTTGTGGGCGTTCTCCACCACCCGCGGATCGGCGCTGAACACGCCGGTCACGTCGGTGTAGATCTCGCAGACCTCGGCGTCGAGCACGGCGGCGAGGGCCACGGCCGTCGTGTCCGAGCCGCCCCGGCCAAGGGTCGTGATGTCGCGGTCGGTGGACACGCCCTGGAACCCGGCGACCACCGGGACCCGCCCCTCGGCGAGGGCCTCCTGGAGCCGCTCGGGCCGGATCTCGAGGATCTTGGCCCTGGTGTGGTCGGTGTCGGTGATGATGCCGGCCTGGCTCCCCGTGAAGGACACCGCTTCGATGCCCAGGTCGGCCAGGGCCATCGTGAGCAGGGCCATCGAGATGCGCTCGCCCGCCGAGACGAGCATGTCGTACTCCCGTGAGGGCTGGGACGAGCTGACCTCGTTGGCCAGCCGGATGAGGTCGTCGGTCGTCCGCCCCATGGCGCTCACCACGACGACGACGTCCTCACCGCTCCGGCAGGTGCGGGCGATGTGGTCAGCCACGGCTCGGATCCGCTCGGCGTCGCCGACCGACGTCCCGCCGTACTTCTGGACCACCGGTGGCATGGGCCACGAGGGTACCAACCGCTCCTGCGTCCCCTGACCGGGCACGGCGGCCCCGGGGAGCCGAAGACAGAGGCTCGGCCGGATTGGGTAGGTTGTCAGGCCGTGCCCACGGAGAAACGAGCCCGTCAGAAGGCCCGCACCCAGGCCCGCCGGGAGGCCGAGCGGCGAGCCCAGCGCCGCCGCACCTACCTGCGGCGGGGCCTCATCATCCTCGGGGTCGCGGTCGTCGTGGCCGTGCCGGCCTACTTCATCACCAAGTCGAACGGGAACTCGTCGGCCTCGAGCACGACCACGACGGCCAAGGGGGGCACCACCACCTCGACGACCACGCCGAGCACCACGACGAGCAGCGTCCCGGCCGCTGACGCTGCCGCCCAGACGGCGGCCAACGCCAAGGCGGTGGCCTACGGCTGCCCGGCCAGTCCCTCGACCCGGGTGAACACCTACACCTGGACCTCGGCCCCGGCCATGACGATCGACAAGACGAAGACCTACACGGCCACCGTGGACACGACCGCCGGCACCTTCGTCATCACCCTCGACGCCAAGACGGCGCCCCAGACGGTGAACAGCTTCGTCTTCCTGGCCCAGCACAACTTCTACAAGTGCGTGATCTTCCACCGGGTCATCCCCCAGTTCATGGACCAGACGGGCGACCCGACGGGGACCGGCCAGGGCGGACCCGGCTACACGATCCCCGACGAGTACCCGGCAAAGGCGGCGAACTCGAGCCAGCAGTACCCGCTCGGCTCGGTGGCCATGGCCAACGAGCTCCGTCCCAACACCGGGGGCAGCCAGTGGTTCGTCGTGGCCGGGCCCGAGGGGGAGAGCCTGAGCAACCAGTACACGCTCTTCGGCCAGGTCACCTCGGGCATGTCGGTGGTCGACCTGATCAACTCCCAGGGCAACCCCAACCCGCAGGCCAGCGGGGTCCCACCCCTCGTGACCCAGCGGATCCTGAACGTCACGATCTCGAGCTCATGACCGGAGGTACACGATGACGATCCCCGAGTGCCCGCCCGCCGACGGCTCGGCGCCGCAGCGGCGCAGCTTCGAGGCCGAGCCGCCGATGTGCATCGACCCGAACAAGCGCTACACGGCCACGATGACCACCTCGAAGGGCACGATGGTCATCGCCCTCGACCCCCTCGCCGCGCCGAGGACCGTCAACAATTTCGTCTTCCTCGCCCGCTACCACTACTTCGACGGGATCGTGTTCCACCGCATCATCCCGGACTTCGTCCTCCAGGGCGGTGACCCCGAAGGCACGGGGCGGGGCGGTCCGGGCTACCGCTTCGCCGACGAGCTCCCGGCGCCCGGCCGCTACCAGGTCGGCTCGCTGGCCATGGCCAACGCCGGACCCGACACGAACGGCAGCCAGTTCTTCATCATCAGCGGGTCCGAAGGGGTCCGGCTGCCGCCGCAGTACTCCCTCTTCGGCGCGGTCGTCTCGGGCAACGAGGTCATCGCGGTGATCGACGCCCTGGGCACCCCGTCGGGCAAGCCCAAGGAGGACGTCGTCATCCAGTCGGTGACCATCGCCGAAGCCGACTGACCGCCAGGCCGAATCGACGCAGGCCCTCAGCCGGCGAGGGCGGCCAGACCGTCGGCCGACCGGGCACCGTCGACGAACACGACCACCGAGCCCGCCCCCTCGCTCCGCCACGTCCCGTCGGCCTCGCGGATGAGGGCCGTGCGGTCGGGGATCCCGGCCACCGGCAGCCCGGCGGGGGCCAGGGCCACCGAGCGGTGGAGCTTCTCGCCGTGGGCGTCCTCGTGGGTGTCGCCGAAGTGGGGGACGACGGCCAGCCCCTCGATCAGACCGAGCCCCACGGTGAGCGCCCCGCCCCGGGGGTCGACCATCGGGTCGGTCAGCACCATGGCCCCGGCCGAGGCGCCGGCCACGACGGCCCCCTCCCGCCAGGCGGCCTGGAGCGCCGCCCAGACCTTCGAGCCCTTCAGCACGGAGCGCAGGTGCAGGGGCGAGCCCGAGCCCAGGTAGATGAAGCGGGCCTTGCGGACGACCGCCGCCGCCCCGTCGTCCTCGGCGTCGGCCCGCCCGACGACCATGAGGCCCTCGACCCGGGCCCCCAGCCGCTCGAACCACTCGGCGGCGACCACGACCGAGCGCTCCGGGCGCTCGTAGGCCGCCGCTGTGGGCAGGACCAGGACCTCGTCGCCCCCCGAGGCGGCGAGGAGGCCGGCGTCGAACGTGCAGCCCTCGGACCACTCGCCGCCGCCGACCAGGGCGAGGGTTCCGGGGGCGCCGTCCACGGCCGCCATGGTGTCATGCCGGCCCGGCGGCCCCCGAACCAGCTGCTTACCGCCCGGTAACATTGGGCCATGACGATCAAGCGGGTGGGCATCGTGGGTGCGGGGATCATGGGCTCGGGCATGGCCGAGGTGGCCGCAGCGGCCGGCCACGACGTGGTGCTGCGCAGCCGTAGCCAGTCCTCGGCCGACGCCATGGTGGCCAAGCTCGAGAAATCGCTGGCCCGGCAGGTCGAGAAGGGCAAGCGCACCGAGGCCGAGCGCGACGAGGTGCTCCGCCGGGTGAGCGTGACGACCGACCTGCACGCCCTCGCCGACTGCGACCTCGTCATCGAGTCGGTGGTCGAGGACCTGGCCGTGAAGAAGCACCTCTTCACCGAGCTCGACCGGGTCTGTGGCGAGTCGACGATCCTCGCCACGAACACCTCGACCCTCCCGGTCGTCGAGCTGGCGATGGAGACCGGCCGACCCGAGCGGGTGTGCGGCATCCACTTCTTCAACCCGGCCCCGGCCATGTCCCTCGTCGAGGTCGTGCGGCCCCTCACCGCCTCGGACGAGACGATCGCCGAGGCGCTGGCCTTCGCCGAGGCCTGTGGCAAGGACGCCGTCGAGGTGAAGGACCAGGCCGGCTTCATCGTGAACGCCCTCCTCTTCCCCTACCTGAACAACGCCGTGCGGTTGCTGGAACAGGGCGTGGGCACGAAGGAGGGCATCGACGCGGCGATGCAGGGCGGCTGCGGGTTCCCGATGGGCCCGTTCGCCCTCCTCGACCTCGTGGGCCTCGACACCTCCCTCGCCATCCTCGACGCCCTCTACGCCGAGTTTCGCGACCCCAACTTCGCCCCCGTGCCGCTCCTCCGCCGGATGGTGAGCGCCGAGCTGCTCGGTCGCAAGTCCGGCCAGGGCTTCTACGACTACCGATAGGGCTCTTGGCGTCCCTGCGATCGGGTTCCGGGGGGCCGCGGTAACAATGGAAGGGACCACCCGAGGAGAGGGGAGTCAGGGGATGGCAGACGCTGGGTCGCCACCGCCCCGGGGCCGGCCCTGGGTGATGCGCACGTACTCCGGCCACTCCACCCCCCGCGCCTCGAACCAGCTCTACCGGACGAACCTCGCCCGCGGCCAGACGGGCCTCTCCATCGCCTTCGACCTCCCCACCCAGACGGGCTACGACCCCGACGCCCCCGAGGCGGCGGGCGAGGTGGGCAAGGTCGGGGTCCCGGTGGCCCATCTCGGGCACATGGCCGACATGCTCCTCGGCATCCCGCTGGCCGAGATGAACACCTCGATGACGATCAACGCCACCGCGGCCTGGCTCCTCGGCCTCTACGTGGCCCACGCCGAGAACGAGGGTGTCGACCCCAGGGTGCTCACCGGCACGACGCAGAACGACATCGTGAAGGAGTACCTCTCCCGGGGCACGTACATCTTCCCGCCCGGTCCGAGCCTCCGGCTCACCGTCGACACGATCGCCTACACCGTCCGCCATGTGCCGCGTTGGAACCCGATCAACGTCTGCAGCTACCACCTGCAGGAGGCCGGGGCCACACCGGTCCAGGAGGTGGCCTACGCCCTCGCCACGGCCATCGGCGTGCTCGACGCCGTGCGGCAGTCGGGGAAGGTGGGCGAGGGCGAGCTACCAGAGGTCGTCGGCCGCATCAGCTTCTTCGTCAACTCGGGCGTCCGCTTCGTCGAGGAGACGGCCAAGATGCGGGCCTTCACCGCCCTCTGGGACCGCATCTGCGTGGAGCGCTACGGCGTGACCGACGAGCGCCTCCGCCGGTTCCGCTACGGCGTCCAGGTCAACTCGCTCGGCCTGACCGAGTCACAGCCGGAGAACAACGTGCCCCGCATCGTCCTCGAGACGCTCGGGGTCACGCTGAGCAAGTCGGCCCGGGCCCGGGCCATCCAGCTCCCGGCCTGGAACGAGGCGCTCGGCCTGCCCCGCCCGTGGGACCAGCAGTGGTCGCTGCGCATCCAGCAGATCCTGGCCTTCGAGTCCGACCTCTTGGAGTACGACGACATCTTCGAGGGCTCGAAGGTCATGGAGCAGAAGACGGCCGAGCTGGAGGAGACGGCGCAGGCCGAGCTCGACGAGGTGCTGGCCCTCGGCGGGGCCTTCGAGGCCATCGACGAGCTGAAGCTCCGGCTGGTGGCCAGCCAGGCCGAGCGGGTGCGGCGGATCGAGTCCGGCGAGCAGATGGTGGTCGGCGTCAACTGCTTCACCGAGACGGCACCCTCCCCCCTCACGGCCGACGGCAGCGCCGGCAGCATCCTGAAGGTCGACCCGGCCGTCGAGTCGGAGATGACGGCGGATGTCGTCGCCTGGCGGGAACGGCGCGACAACGCCGCCGTCGGGCGGGCGCTGGCCCGTCTGCGCGAGGTGGCCGAGGCCGACGGACCCGAGGCCAACATCATGGTGCCCACGATCGAGCTGGCCCACGCCGGCGGCACCACCGGCGAGTGGGCCGGGGTCCTCCGCGAGGTCTTCGGGGAGTACCGGGCGCCCACCGGCGTGGCCGGCGGCGTCGGCCACCGGGGCAACGAGCTCGCCGCGGTGGTGGCCCGCACGAAGGCCCTCACCGAGCGCACCGGCTCCCCACCCCGCCTCCTCGTGGCCAAGCCGGGCCTCGACGGCCACAGCAACGGGGCCGAGCAGATCGCCGTGGCCGCCCGGGACGCCGGCTTCGAAGTCGTCTACCAGGGCATCCGGCTGACCCCGGCCCAGATCGTGGCGGCCGCCCGGGACGAGGACGTCGACGTCGTCGGACTGTCCGTGCTCTCGGGCTCCCACCTCGAGCTCGTCCCCGAGGTGCTCGACCGGCTGCGGGCCGAGGGGGTCGACGCCCTCGTCGTCGTGGGCGGCATCGTCCCGCCCGACGACGCGGAGGTCCTCCGGGGCAAGGGCGTCGCCGCCGTCTACACCCCGAAAGACTTCCGCTTCGAGCGCATCATGGACGACCTCGTCACCTTGGTGGAACGTCACCGGGCACTGGCTGGCACCTGAACGGACCCACAAGGCGCGGCGAATTCACGGCGGCCGGGCGCGGACCGACGTCAGCGGTGCCGAACGGGGAGACCGCCCGACGGTCGAATGGCGACACCGCCCGACTGCAAACGGACTAGCTGCCCGAACCTCGGCTGAAGCTGGTCGAGCCGACCCCGGCCGTGAGGGGTTGAAGCTGACCGTACTTGACCTTGGAGCAAATGAAGCTCCCCGAACCTCGACTGACGTTCGCCGAGCTGGTCCCATCAGCGAGCGGTCGCAGGGTGAAGCCGGCCACCGGTCGAGCCGTGGCCGGGCCCGACGTCCGAAAGGCTGGGATGGTGACGGTGCCCGAACCTCGACTGACGTTGGTCGAGCTGACCCCGGGTGCGACGTGACGAGTGACACGAGGCGGTCGGATGGTGACGGGTGCGCCGAAGTCGCTGAACCGCAGGGTCATCCGTTCGGTGAACGGTTGCTGGAAGCCCAAGGGGGCCCCGACGGAACCGGCCAACCTGGCCAGGTCGAACACGAGCTCCGTACGGACGAGGACGAGCCGACCCTGACCGTCGACGAACAAGGAGATCTTCGTCGGCGTGAACTGGACGGGCCAGGAACACTGGCCTCGCTTGAGGGTCGACGTGAGGTCGTAGCGCGTGACGGCCACGCCGCCGACCACGGTCGAGTCGCGGCGTACCACTCGTACGACATCTTCGGGACCGTAGGCCAGAGGCAGCGGTACCGCTCCGGCCGTCAGCCCGATCCAGCCGAATGACGCCGACGTCGGGAAGTGGGTGACCTGCCAGCCGGTCGGCTGCCCCGGGGAGGAGGACCGGTCGTAGAGGTGGCCACCGACCGCGATGATCTCGTCGATCGTCCTCATCCGGGTCACGACCGGCGGAGCCGAGCCGCTCTGGGACGTCTCGGTGGAATAGCCCACCGATCGCTCCTCGAAGGCGCCGGTGCGGAAGTCGATCGTCCCCACCCCGGCGGTCCCGCTCGGCGCACCGGGCGGCGACATCGAGAACTCAGAGGCGAACCGGGCCGTGCCGGCCGACTCGGTGTCTCGGAGGAGCTGCGGCAACGGCGGGAGGGTGGAGGTCGTGGCCGGCGCCGCGGTCACGCCGAGCCACGTGCCGACACCGACCCCGACGAGCAGGACGACGAGCGGTACTCGAGCCAACGCGGACCGGCTTCGGTGCGGCACGATCTCCCCGGGGTGGGCGGACCGGCGCCGTCCCGCACGGCGCCTCACCCCGAGGGTAGCCCTGAACAGGGCATTCAGCCGGACGCGTGAGGGCCCCGGTCACCGCCACCGTCGGGGTGGGGCGACCGGGGCCCGTCGTGGGCGCGACCGGTTGGTCAGTACCAGAGGTCGACGACGAAGGTGTTATCGATGGTGTTTGTGTCGGGATTCGTCGACAGGGTCACCTCGCCCGTGGCGGCGTCGCTCACCGAGAGGGTGGCGATGACGCAGGACGTTCCGCATGTCTCGGTGGTGACGGGTCCGGACGGGTCGTCGATGGAGTTCCCCGCCGACTGCGTGCCGTCGTTGTTCGTCCCGACCCAGCTCATGCCGGCGCCGTTGGCGTTGTAATTGGCGAGAGCCGAGAAGACCTCGCTTGGGGTCTGCACACCGCCGTTCGTCGAATAGTTGTCGATCTGGATCTCGACCGGCTGGTCGGCGACCGGCAGGTTGAAGGACTGGGCCGCCCCGGGAGCGAGCGTGATCGTCAGCTGCTCCTTGTGCGGCTTCGCCCCTTTGGCGGCGTGGATGGTCGCGGTCTGGAGAGCACCGACCGCGGCGAACCCGACGGCGCCGAGCGTCAGTAGCGTGGTCGCGGCCAGGATCACCGCGCCGCGGACAAGCAGGTGGCGGGTGCTCGTCGGGATCGACCGTTCATACTTCTTCTCGTCCATGGCTGAACCTCCCTCCGAATGCAGTGGAGTGCCGGGAGCCCGCCCCGGGAGGTCGAGAGCTCCGGGGCCGGCTCCCTGAACCCGGTGCGTTGGGTCACCGCGTCTCAGAGGAGTGTGCGCCCGAGGACGCGCCGCGTCTGTGCGCGGCGTCACAACATGATGTGACGCGCGTCACAGTCGACGCGGCGACTGCTTCGTCGTCCCGCGCGATGGCGCGGGTGATGCTCAGACGAGCAGCGGTGCGAGGATCCGCCACTCCTCGACCGGGAAGCGCCGTGGCTCCTCGGTCAGCACCTGCACGCAGACGTGGTCGGCACCAGCCTCGTGGTGCCGGGCCACTCGTTCGGCCACGGCGCCCGGTTCGCCCCAAGCGACGACGGCGTCGACGAGACGGTCGCTCCCCGGCGGAGCCAGATCCTTGTCGGTGAAGCCGTAGCGGCGGAGGTTGTTCGTGTAGTTGGGTAGTCCGAGATAGATCGAGAGCGCCTGGCGGGCGATGCCGCGGGCCATCGTCGGGCTGTCGGTGAGCACCACCTTCTGCTCCGGGGCGAGCACCTTGTCCGGGCCGAGCACCGAGCGGGCGAACGCCGTGTGCTCGGGCGTCGTGAGGTAGGGGTGGGCACCGGCCGAGCGCTCCTTCGCCAGCTCGAGCATCTTCGACCCGAGGGCGGCCAGGACCCGCTCGGTCGGCGGCTGCGGCGGGTCGGCCCGGTCCAGCTCGTCGAGGTACTCGGCCAGCCGGCCGAGTGGTCGGTCGTAGGTCTGACCGAGCGACTCGACCATGATCGAGTGGCTGATGCCGAGGCCGCAGAGGAACCGTCCGGGGTGGGCGGCGGTGAGCGCGGCGTGGGCCGTGGCCACCTCCGCCGGGGTGTGGGCCCACACGTTCACGATCCCGGTGGCCGCCACCATCGTCGTCGTCCCGTCGAGCAGGCGCCCCATGATCTCGAAGATCTCGCCACCGGCACCGCCGGGCACCCAGAGCGTCCCGTAGCCGAGCGCCTCCGCCTCGCGGGCGGCGACGGCCGCCGCTTCGGTGTCACGGCCACGGAACTGACCGCACCACAGCCCGTAGCGCCCGAGCTCGATCACACCGGTGTCCACGGTCGCTCACGCCGGGCCGCCGTCGGTCGGGCCCACCAGCGGCCCGAGAAACGCCAGGCCCGGTGGGCGGCGTCGCGCGAGGCGGCCGAGGGGCGGGGCCAGGCCTCTTCGACGGCGGCCACGATGGCCGCCAGCACGTCGGGCGGAGGCTCGGGTCGCGGCCGCAGCCCGTAGGAGGGGTGCTCCCCGGCCGCGGCCTTGGTGCTCACAGCGGCACGTTGCCGTGCTTGCGCCGGGGCAGCTCCTCGCGCTTGCTGGCCAGCACCGAGAGGCTCTTGATGAGCACCTTCCTCGTGTCGGCCGGCGAGATGACGTCGTCGACGTAGCCGCGCTCGGCCGCGATGTAGGGGTTGGCGTAGCGCTCGGTGTACTCCTCGACCAGCTCGGCCCGGCGGGCCGCCGGGTCGGCCGCCTCGGCCAGCTCCCGCCGGTAGACGATCTCGACCGCGCCCTGGGGTCCCATCACCGCCAGCTCGGCCGAGGGCCAGGCGTAGGCCAGGTCGGCCCCGATGGACTTGGAGTTCATGACGACGTAGGCGCCGCCGTAGGCCTTGCGCGTGATCACCTGGATGCGGGGCACGGTGGCCTCGCAGTAGGCGTAGAGCAGCTTCGCCCCGTGACGGATGATGCCGCCGTACTCCTGGTCGGTCCCCGGCATGAAGCCGGGCACGTCGACGAAGGTGACGAGCGGGATGTTGAAGGCGTCGCAGGTGCGGACGAACCGGGCGGCCTTCTCCGAGGAGTCGATGTCGAGCACGCCGGCCAGCACCGCCGGCTGGTTGCCGACGATGCCGACCACCCGGCCGTCCAGCCGGGCGAACCCGCAGGTGATCGACATCGCCCAGTGCGAGTGCACCTCGAGGTAGTCGCCGTCGTCGACCACGGCGGTGATGACCTTCTTCATATCGTAGGGCTGGTTGGGCGAGGCCGGCATCAGGTCGACCAGTTCGGGGACCTCACGCTCGGGGTCGTCGCCGGACACCGTGGTGGGCGGCTCCTCCAGGTTGTTGGAGGGGAGGAACGAGAGGAGGTCGCGGACGTCGTCGAGGCAGGCCTTCTCGTCAGGGGACACGAACGTGGCGACACCGGACTTCGTGGCGTGGCTCATGGCCCCGCCGAGCTCCTCCAACGTCACGTCCTCACCGGTGACGGTCTTCACGACGTCGGGCCCGGTGATGAACATGTGGGCGGTGCCCTGGACCATGAAGACGAAGTCGGTCATGGCCGGCGAGTAGACCGCCCCGCCGGCGCAGGGGCCGAGGATCACGCTGACCTGGGGGATCACCCCCGAGGCGCTCACGTTGCGGAAGAAGATCCCGCCGTAGGAGTGGAGGGAGACCACGCCCTCTTGGATCCGGGCCCCGGCCCCGTCGTTCAGGCCGATCATCGGCACGCCGATCGACGAGGCGAGGTCCATGACCTTGTGGATCTTCTCGGCGAAGACCTCGCCGAGGGCCCCGCCGAAGACCGTGAAGTCCTGGGAGAAGACGCAGACCCGCCGGCCGTCGATCGTGCCGAAGCCGGTGACCACGCCGTCGGTGTAGGGCCGGTTGTCCTCGAGGCCCATCCCGTGCGCCCGGTGGCGGGCCAGCATGTCGAGCTCCTGGAACGACCCCTCGTCGAGCAGGTACTCGATGCGCTCGCGCGCTGTCATCTTGCCCTTGTCGTGCTGCCGCTCGACGGCGGCGGGGCTGCCGGCGTGGAGCGCCTCCTCGCGCCGGGCCGCCAGGTCCGTCAGGCGCTCGGCCATGGAGTGCTCCATGGGACCGAGGCTACCGGAGGCTCCGGCCGGCCCGACTCCCGGCGTTCACTCCTGCACCAGCTCGATGAGGGTGCCGAACGAGGTCTTCGGGTGGACGAAGGCCACCGTCGTCCCCCGGGAGCCCGGGCGCGGCGCCTCGTCGATGACGCGGCCGCCCGCGTCTTTCACCCGCTGCAGCGCCACCGCGCAGTCGTCCACCCGGTAGCCCACGTGGTGGATCCCTTCACCCTTGGACTCCAAGAACTTGGCCACCGGCGAATCCGGCCGGGTCGGGGTGAGCAGCTGGACGTAGGAGTCGGCCACGGCGAGAAGCGCCTCTTCCACCCCGTCGCGCTCCACCTTCTCCCGGTGGGCCACCGTGGCCCCGAACACCTCGCCGTACCAGGCCACCGCGGCGTCGAGGTCGTTGACGGCGATGGCCACGTGGTCGACCTCGGTGAGGAGGCCGCCCGCCGCGTCGGCTGCGCTCACGCGTGCCGGCGGAAGATCGTGAGCCGGTCCTCGCCCACCTCGGCCCGCTTCTCGGGGTCGTCGATGCCGAGCCCCTCGTTCGGGGCCAGGCAGAGGATGCCGAGCTTGCCCTCGTGCAGGTTGTGGTGCACCTGGTAGGCGGCCTCGCCGACGTCGGCAAGCGAGTAGACGGCCGAGAGCGCCGGGACGATCTTGCCTTCGCAGACGAGCTGGTTGGCGTCCCAGGCCTCGCGGTAGTTGGCGTAGTGCGAGCCCTTGATGGTCTTCAGCTTCATCCAGAGGTGACGGTTGTCGTACTCGATCATGAAGCCCGTGGTGGCGGCGCAGGTGACGATCGTGCCGGCCCGCTTGCAGACGAACACCGAGGCGCCCATCGTCTGGCGACCGGGGTGCTCGAAGACGATCTCGGGGTCGTCGCCGACGAGGGACCGGATGTCCTTGCCGAGGCGGCGCCACTCGGCCTCGTCCTGGGTGTGCTCGTCCTTCCAGAACTGGTAGTTGGCCGCCTTGCGGTCGATGACGTGCTCGACGCCGAGCTCGTGCAGCAGCGCCACCTTCTCGGGCGAGGAGACCACGCCGACCGGGATGGCCCCGCCGTTGAGCGCGTACTGGACGCCGTAGCTGCCGATGCCACCGGTGGCCCCCCAGACGAGGACCCGCTGCCCCTGCTGCAAGCCAGCGCCGTGCGGCGAGACGAGCATGCGGTAGGCGGTCGAGTTGCAGAGGGCGTTGACGGCCGCCTCCTCCCAGGTGAGGTGGGCGGGCTTCGGCATGAGCTGGTTGGCCCGGGCCACGCAGATCTCGGCGAGCCCGCCGAAGTTGGACTCGAAGCCCCAGATGCGCTGGTTGTTGGCCAGCATGGCGTCGTCGTGGGAGGAGGGGTCCTGGTCGTCCACGTAGTTCGAGTGGATCGTGACCTTGTCGCCCGGCTTCCAGCTGCGCACGGCCGACCCCACCCGGAGCACCACGCCGGCCGCGTCGGAGCCGACCACATGGTGGTCGAGGGCGTGGCGGGCCCCCCAGCGGCTCTCCTTGCCCAGCCGGTCGAGGAAGCCGAACGTGGGGAGCGGCTCGAAGATGGAGGTCCACACGGTGTTGAAGTTGATCGAGCTGGCCATCACGGCCACGTAGGCCTCGTCGGGGGCGAGCTCGGGGAGGGGCACGTCGTCGACGTGGAGGGACTTGCGGGGATCCTTGTCGTCCGACGCCACGCCGTCGAACATGGCGACCTCGTCCCGCTTGACGAAGGCGCCCCGGTAGGACTCGGGGAGGGGCAGGCCGGCCAGCTCCTCGCCCGGGGCCCCGGCGACCACAGCACTCAAGATGTCGTCCATGGGGGGAGACAGTAACCCGTGCCGTAGAATGGCTCTCCGGCCGGCGGTGCGGCACAGCCGTACCGGCCCGGCCGAGGAGCCGGCACGGAGCCGGCCGGTCGACACGGAGGTCCACGTCATGCCCGGTTCGGTCATCGTCGCTGGCGCCCGCACGCCCATCGGCAAGCTGTCGGGTTCCCTCGGCGGCTTCCCCGCCACCGAGCTCGGCGGGTTCGCCATCGCCGCCGCCCTCGAGCGGGCCGGCCTCCGACCCGACCAGGTCGACTACGTGCTCATGGGCCAGGTCATCCTGGCCGGCACCGGCCAGATCACGGCCCGGCAGGCCGCGGCGGCCGCCGGGATCCCGATGAGCGTGCCGGCGACCACCGTGAACAAGGTCTGCCTCTCCGGGCTCAACACGATCTACCTCGCCGACCAGATGATCAAGGCGGGCGACGTCGAGATCGTGGTGGCCGGCGGCATGGAGTCGATGACCCAGGCCCCCCACCTCCTCCCGGGGGCCCGGGCGGGCTTCCGCATCGGGGACGCAAAGCTCGTCGACTCCATGATGTTCGACGGCCTCACCTGTGCCTTCGACCACTGCGCCATGGGCCTCGCGACCGAGCGCTACAACCAAGAGGAAGGGCACGTCAGCCGCGAGCGCCAGGACGCCTTCTCCGCCGCTTCCCACGAGCGGGCGGCCGCCGCGGCCAAGGACGGCCGGCTGGCCGAAGAGATCGTCGCGGTGACCGTCCCGCAGCGCAAGGGCGACCCGCTCCTCGTCGACAGCGACGAGGGCATCCGGCCCGGCACGACCGCCGAGTCCCTGGCCGCCCTGGCGCCGGCCTTCGACAAGGAGGGCACGCTCACCGCTGGCAACGCCTCGCAGATCTCCGACGGCGGGTCGGCCGTCGTCGTCATGTCGCGGGACAAGGCCGAGGAGCTCGGCTGCACGCCCCTCGGCGAGCTCGTGAGCTACGGCCAGGTGGCCGGGCCCGACACCTCGCTCCTGCTCCAGCCGTCGCGGGCCATCGCCCAGGCTCTCGACAAGGCGGGCAAGCAGGTCGCCGACGTCGAGATCTTCGAGATCAACGAGGCCTTCGCCGCCGTCGGCCTGGCCTCGGCGGACGACCTCGGCATCCCCGAGGACAAGCTCAACGTGAACGGCGGGGCCATCGCCCTCGGGCACCCGGTCGGCATGTCGGGCAACCGGCTCGCGCTGAGCGCCCTCCTCGAGCTGCGGCGCCGGGGCGGCGGGCTGGCCGCCGTGGCCCTTTGCGGCGGCGGCGGCCAGGGCGACGCCGCCGTCCTCCGTTCGTTGTCCTGACTCGACGCCCCGCGGTGCACACCTGGTGGTGGGCGTGAGCCAGCGGTACCGGCGCGTCGCCGCCCTCGTCGCGGCGACGCTCGGCGCGTCCGTCCTCGTGGCTCCGGCGCCAGGCGGGGCGGCCACTGAGACCGTCCGTGCGACCCTCGGCGTCACGTGGATGGCCGGCTACGACGCCCCGGGCACCCCCAGCCAGTACAACCGGGTGGGCGTCATCAAGGTCGGCTCGCGCCAGGCCCGCAACGTCCTCGTGCTCGAGCCGGGCACCTCGGCCGGCGCCGCGTACTTCGTCCCGCTCGCCAAGTGGATCGTGGCCCGGGCTCCGTCGTGGCAGGTCTGGTCCGTCGAACGACGGGAGAACCTCCTGGAGGACCAGTCGGTCCTGAACGCCTTCAAGGCCGGTCGGGCCTCGGCCACCGAGCTCTTCGACTACTACCTCGGCTACCTGAAGACCCCGGTGGACCACCACTTCCAGCTGATCCCCGACCCCTCGGTCGAGTTCGCCAAACAGTGGGGCATGAACGTGGCGGTGCAGGACCTCCGGGTGGTCATCTCGGCCGCCCGGGCCCTCGGCGGCCAGGTGGTCCTCGGCGGGCACTCCCTCGGTGGTGCCGTCGTCACGGCCTACGCCACCTGGGACTTCGACGGACGACCGGGAGCCGACCAGCTCGCGGGGCTCGTCTACATCGACGGCGGCAGCGGCCCGGCGGAGACCGCCCCGATGGCCGAGGCCGCGCTCCAGGCTCTCGACGGGCCGACCGCCTCGCCGTGGTTGAGCTTCGGCGGGATCCCGGCCCCGTACGCCGGCATCTTCAACGCCACCGGCTCGGCGGCCGCCCTCCTCGATCCGAACGCCCCCTCCCTCGGGCAGCCCTCGGGGATCGTGCCGGCCGACCTCGTCCCGAAGGTCCCGGTGACCAACGCCGCAGAGTACGGCTACGCGCTGAACGCCAAGACCTCGCCGCCGTCGCTGCTCGCCGGGCAGGCCCACCTCGGTGCGGGCATCTCATCGCGCACCCTGGCCGGCCACCACTTGTGGAACGGGGCGGGGGCGCTCACGCCGCTCGCCCGCTACGCCACGATGTTCTCCGGCTACCCGATGCAAAACGTCGACGGCACCGAGTGGTACTTCCCGCAGCGGCTCGCCGACGACACCGGGGCGGTCGACAACGGCAACGCCAACCCTGCGCAGCAGGTCCTCGACGTCGACGCCACTCTCGGCCACCAGCTCCCGAAACGCCTCTTCATCTACGCCTTCGGGGCCCGGCTCGGCGGTCCGGAGGTGCTCGCCGCGGCGCGGGGCCTCGCCGCGCAGTCGGGCATCCCGACCTCCCACCTGACCCTCATCAACCACCAGAGCACCTACTCGCACAACGATCCAGCGGGCGCCTATCCGAGGAACGACTTCTTCGTCGGTCTGATGCCGTTCCTCGGGAGAGTGACCTCAGCCCGCGCCGGCTGATCAGAACGGCGGCGTGAAGAGGCCGACCAGATTGCCGGTCCCCTCGGCGACATCGGCCCAGTCCTTGGCCTCGAGGCGGTAGACGGCGAGGGCGCAGGTCGGAAAACCCCGCCCGTCCAGCTCGAGGCGACCGGGGTCGTCGGGGGCGAGGATCGAGAACGCCAGCTCGTAGAAGGTGGGGTTGTGCCCGACGACCATCACCGCCTCGACCTCGTCGTCGACCGAAGCGAGGAGACCGATGATCCCTTCGGGCGAGGCGGTGTAGAGGCTGCGCAGGTAGGTCACGGGCGGCGGGTCCGTCAGGTCGGCCAGCACGAGCTCGACCGTCTGGACCGTGCGACGGGCGGTCGAGGAGAGCACCGTCCCCGGCAGCTGGGCCGGGTCGAAACCCAGACGGTCGCCGGCCGGCCCGAGGTGGGCCCCGAGGGCCTCGGCGTCACGGTGGCCGCGGGTGGTGAGCGCCCGCTCGTGGTCGGAGCCGCCCCGTGGCGGGCTCTTCTGGGTCTTGGCGTGGCGCAGCAGCCAGAGCAGCCGTCCCGTCGGTTCGGGGCTGGTCACCCGACCAGTGTGCCCCGAGGGCCGAGCGGCCTGCTCGACCCGGCGCCCCGGCGGGCCTCGTCGGGGGCCCGCTCACGCCTGAGGGGCGACTGAGAGGGTCGCCCGAGGGCAGCCGGACCTCCGACCGGGCGGCCTAGTTTGGGCCGGCCCGACCCCCCGCCGGAGCGGAGAGAAAGGTCCGAGCGTGCTCACCTACTTCCAGGCGATCGTGATGGGCCTCCTCCAGGGCGTGACCGAGCTGTTCCCGATCTCGAGCCTGGGTCACTCGGTGCTCTTCCCGACCTTGTTCGGGTGGCACAACCTGATCCGGGCCCAGAGCCAGCCGGAGTCCTTCTACCTGGCCTTCATCGTCGGCCTGCACGTGGGCACGGCGTTCGGCCTCTTCGTCTTCTACCGGCGCGACTGGGTGAAGATCGTGGGGGGCCTCGTCACCTCGGCCCGTCACCGCCGCATCGACACGCCCGACGAGCGGCTCGGTTGGCTGCTCGTGGTGGCCACCATCCCGGCCGGCCTCACCGGACTCCTCCTCGAGCACAAGCTCCGGGTCCTCTTCTCGAAGCCCCTCTCGGCGGCCATCTTCCTCATGGTGAACGGCCTGATCCTCCTCACCGGCGAGCTGGTTCGCCGACGGCAGCTCACCCGGCGGCTGGCCCCGAGCGAGGCGGCCACCGCCACCCGGCACCTGGCGGTCTCGGACCGCGACGCCCCCGCCATCAAACAGCTCGACCACCTGGCCTTCGGCGAGTCGTTCGTGATCGGCCTGGCCCAGGTGGCCGCGCTCATCGCCGGGATCAGCCGCTCGGGCATCACGATGGTGGCCGGGCTGGTGCGGGGGCTCGACCACGAGGACACGGCGCGTTTCTCGTTCCTGCTGGCCACGCCGATCATCCTCGCCGCCGGGGTGCTGAAGCTCCCCGACCTCTTCGGGACGCTGGGCAACGGCATCCGGGGCCAGGTGCTGGCCGGCTCGGCGGCGGCCGGGGTCGCCGCCTACTTCTCGGCGCGCTTTTTGATCCGGTGGTTCCAGACGAGGACGCTCTGGCCGTTCGCCATCTACTGCCTCGTGGTCGGCTTCGCCTTCACCATCTACTACAGCTGAGGGCCGCTCAGCCTTCGAGCACGCGTCGGCCCTCGAGGGCCCGGCCGAGCGTGAGCTCGTCGGCGTACTCGAGGTCCCCGCCGACCGGGAGACCGCTCGCCAGCCGGGTCACCTTCAGGCCGAGCGGCCCCAGCAGCCGGGCCAGGTACATGGCCGTGGCCTCGCCCTCGAGGTTCGGGTTGGTGCAGAGGATGACCTCGGTGATCCCCTCCGCCTCCACCCGGGCCAAGAGCTCGCCCACCCGGAGCTGCTCGGGGCCCACACCCTCGAGCGGGTTGAGGGCGCCCTGCAGCACGTGGTAGCGGCCGCTGAACTGGCGGGTCCGTTCGACGGCCACGATGTCCCTCGGGTCCTCCACCACGCAGACCATGGTCGGGTCGCGGCGCTCGTCGCTGCACACCGCGCACAGCTCGCCGCCCTCGGCCACGTTGAAGCAGCGCTCGCAGAGCGTGGTGCGCTCCTTCACCGCCACGATGGCGTCCGCCAGCCGCAGGGCGTCCTCGTTCGGCACCTTCAACAGGAAGAAGGCGATGCGCTGGGCGGACTTCGGGCCAACGCCAGGCAACCGCCCCAGCTCGTCGATCAGGGCCCGCAGGGGTCCGGTGTACACCTACTCCTGCACCTCTTGGGCCCCGGGGAAGGCCTCGAGGAGTCGGGCCTCGGCAAGTGACTCGACGGCGACGGCCTCGCCCCCGGCGGGGTCGTAGTCGTCGTCGCCCAGGTCGTCGGGCGGCTCGGGGACGGGTTCGGCCGCCTCGGCCCTCGTGGCCCGCCGAGCGGCCGGTCGCCGGCCCGCCGCGGTGCCGCCAGCGGCCGGCACGGCGTCGTCCACAACGAGCTCGAGGCGGACGGGCTCCTTGAAGTAGTCGGCGAGCGCCCCTTCGACCACGTCCTGGCACTCGACGCAGCGGTCCCGGTGCGCCGCGTTGGGCAGGGCGAAGCGGGCTCGGCCGTCGTCCACCGCCACGAAGCGACCGGCGCTGTAAAGGACCTTGGCCTTGCTCGGGAGCGAGCGCAGGACGTGGTCGCCCCAGGCGAGGGAGAGGGCGTCGCGGTCGGGGAGCTCGGCGCTCGGCGCCACGGGCGGCGCGGCGGCGGGCGCTTCGACGACCTCGTCGACCCGCGCCGGCTCGGGGGCGCCCTCGGGCGCCGGTACGGCCTCGCGCTGGCGACGCACCGCCCCGAGGGTGGGCGAGGCGCCGGTGGGCGGCGCGGTCGGCCGCCGGGTCGCCGGCGGGCCACCCTCGGTTCCCCTCTCGGCGGGGTGGCTCCCGCCCGAGGCCACCTGGCGCTCCAGGCGCGACAGCCGGTCGGCCAGGGCCCCCGTCGAGTCGTCGAGGTCGGCCCGGGCCAGACGGACGAGCGCCACCTCGAGCACGACCCGGGGATCGGGCGCGTCACGCATGTCGACCTGAGCCTGGCCGAGACGCTCCATCGCCCGCACCAGCCGGGCCAGGCCGAGCCGCTCCGCCTGGGTACGGAGCCGGTCGCGGTCCACGCCGCTCGCCCCGGCGAGGTCGGGCGAGAGCGCGAGCAGGAAGGCCTGGCGCAGCTCCTCCACCAACTCGGCCGCCAGCTGCTGGGGGCCCCATCCGGCCTCGTGCAGCGCGGCCAGCGCCACCAGCACCGCGCCGGCGTCGTCGTCGCCCACCGCGTCGACCACCGTGGCCAGCTCGGGGCGCCGCTCGTCAGCGTTCCCCGACGCCACCACCTGGTCGAGGGCGGAAAGGGCGTCGCGGGCCGAGCCGCGGCCGCGACGCACCGCCACCGCCAGGGTCTCGTCGTCGAGCCCAAGACCCGCCCGTTCGCTCACCTCGCGCAGGAGCTCGGTCAAGGTGTCCACCCCGAAGAGGCGGAACTCGAAGTGCTGGGTGCGGCTGCGGATCGTCGGTGGCACCTTCTGGGGGTCCGTCGTGGCCAGGACGAATACCACGTGGCTCGGCGGCTCCTCGAGCGTCTTCAGGAGGGCGTTCGCCGCGGCGTTCGAGAGCATGTGGACTTCGTCGACGATGTAGACCTTCCACCGGCCCGGGGTGCCGAGCGCCGCGTGGGACACGAGGTCCCGCATGGCGTCCACCCCGTTGTTCGAGGCCGCGTCGAGCTCGTGCACGTCGAGGGAGGTGCCCCGGGCGATCTCGACGCACGAGGGGCAGACGCCGCAGGGCTCCCCGTCGACCGGTGCGGCGCAGTTCAAGGCCCGGGCGAGGATCCGGGCGGTCGAGGTCTTGCCCGTCCCCCGAGGGCCGCTGAAGAGATAGGCGTGGGCCACGTGGCCCTGGCGGACGCCGCTCTGGAGGGCGAGGACCACGTGGGGCTGGCCCCGCAGCTCGCTGAACCGGCCCGGCCGGAAGCGACGGTAGAGGGAGACGAACGGCTCGTCGACCATGGCTGGCGAGCCTACCGGCGCGGCTCCGCCGCCCGACTCGGGATGCCGTCGTACGCGACGCACCGGCGCTCGGTGCGGCGGCCAGGTTGGCTACGGCACACGGCCATACCCGCTGAGAGCTGCTGCCTTCCGACCCTGACTCGGTTCACGAGCGGCCGTTGCGCAGGACCCGGCCACCGCACCGGACGCCGGTGCGCTGGGACCACCAGGCTACCCCGCCCGACGGCCAGCGAACCGGTCGTCGGCGCGCCGCCGATTAGCCTGACGGGCCGTTCGGAGGAGTGCGAGAGCGGCCGAATCGGCACGATTGGAAATCGTGTGTGGGGCAACCCACCGTGGGTTCAAATCCCACCTCCTCCGCCACGTCGTCGCCGCCCGAGGGTGAGACGTCGTTCAGGGCAGCCCCTCGATCAAGGAGATCAGGTCCTCCCGGGCCACGCCGAGGCGGCGGGCCAGGTGCAGCAGCTCCGCCGCCTTGGCGGTCACGATGCCTCGCTCGGGCGTGCCGGCCACGGTGATCCCCCGTCCCCGCCGGAACTCGAGCACGCCGTCGTCGCGGAGCATGCGCAGCGCCCGCAGCACCGTGTTGGTGTGGACGCCGAGCACGGCCGCCATGTCCCGGGCCGGCGGGAGCCGTTGGCCCGGACGGACGTCGCCGTTGGCGATGTCCCGGCGGAGCTCGGCCGCCACCTGCTCGTGCAGCGGCAGGTCCCCGCCCACCTTGACAGGCTCCATGGTGACATGCAGAGTAGCATCATCGTGCCGGACGTCCTGCCTGCTCCGCCCGAGGTCGAGTCGCCGGCACCGCCCGAGGTCGTCATCCGGGAGGCCCGGCGGCGCCAGCGCCGCCGCTGGTTCCTCGTCACTGCCGTCGTGGTCGTCATCGTCGTGGCCGCCGTCGTGACGTGGTCCGTCGTCACGGGGGAAAGGGCCCATCCGCCGGCGTCCGGGCCGCCGCCGCGGCACCTCCCGACGGCCGCCGCCCAGGCGCTCCCCTCCACGCCCCCCGAGCGACCGCAGGCCCTCGCCGTGGGGCCGACCGGCGCGCTCTATGTGGCCGACGGCCTCCGCGACCAGATCCTGGAACGCCACCCCGACGGCCGCTTCACGGTGGTCGCCGGGAACGGCACCATCGGTTTCTCGGGCGACGGCGGCCCGGCGATCGGAGCGGAGATCGACCGCCCCGGCGGCATGGTCGTCGCGCCGGACGGCACGCTCTACTTCGCCGACATGGGGAACGGCCGCGTGCGGGCGGTGTCGCCCGCGGGCACCATCACCACGGTCGCCGGCGACGGCCAGATCGGGCGGGTGGCCGACGGGACGCCGGCGGGGGTGGCCAGCCTGAACCCCTCGGCCGTCACGATCGGACCGGGCGGCACCTTGTACGTGGCCTCGGACCCGCAGATCCTCCGCCTCGGGACGTCCGGGACGTTCACGTGTGTCGTGGGCTGCACCAACGGGCCCTACGACGGTCTGATCGGCGTCGGCGGGCCGGCGGTCGACGGCTCGGCTGACGGACCCACCGGCCTCGCCTTCGACAAGGCAGGGGACCTCTTCTTCTTCGGGTTCAACACGAAGACCATGTTCATGGTGGACCCGGAGGGTGTGCTGCACGTGATCGGCTCGGCCTATCCGAGGTTCCCCGGCGGGCTCGTGACCGCCCCCGACGGCACGGTCATCGCCATGGACGAGCTCGGGATACTTCGCCTCTCTCCCGGTGGCCTCGAAACGGTGCTCCGCTTCCCCGGGGGCTACAGGGTCAAGGCGACCTTCCACGGGGTGAGTGCCTTCTCCCCCGACGGCATCGCCATCGCGAGCGACGGTTCCATCTACGTCGACACGTTCGGCGACGGATTTTCGAACCGCTCGGCGATCGCCGTCATCCGACCCGACGGAACCTCGTCCCTTCTCTGGAATGGTCCGGTGAGATGACGTGACGGTGCGCCCCGATCTCTCCGCCGCCGTTGGATCGGCGATGATGGTCACCACCGGTGCCGCAATCCCTTCGATGGGCTGTCGGTGCACGAGCCGACGAGCGAGGTCCTATGAGCGACGTGACGCGGTGGACGTGAGCGGGGAAGCAGCGCACGTCTCCGACGACGAGGCCATGAGCCTTGCCCTCGACGAGGCCCGGGGCGCCCTCGAGCACGGCGACGTCCCCGTCGGCGCGGTGGCCCTCGTCGGAGGACGCGTCGTGGCCTCGGGCCACAACGAGCGGGAACTCAGGCAGGATCCGCTGGCCCATGCCGAGATCCTCGTCCTCGGGGCCACCGCCCGTTCCCTCGGGACGTGGCGGCTGAACGAGGTGACGCTCGTCGTCACGCTCGAGCCCTGCGCGATGTGCGCGGGGGCCCTGGTCGCAGCGCGTGTCGGGCGGCTGGTGTTCGGGGCGGACGACCCGCGGGCCGGGGCCTGCGGCTCTCTCTACAACCTCTGCGCCGATCCGCGGCTCAACCACGAGCTCCCGGTGCAACCCGGGATTCGAGCGGAGGAGGCGGCCGAGCTGCTCTCGACGTTCTTCGCCGAACGCCGAGCCGGCTCTCCGGACGGGCTGGGCGGGAGAGAGACCGGGTAGCTTGCCCTTCGTCAAAGAGACGAAGGAGCTCCTCGTGATACGTCATCGGGCCCGCGCCGCGGTGGTCGGCGCCCTGCTGGCCGCGGCGCTCGCCCTGGCCGGCTGCTCGAGCAACGGCACCGCCGCACCCACGACCACGTCGACCACGACCGCCGCCTCGACCACGACGACGACCGCCGCGGCGGCCGGCGCCCCCTGCACGCAGGCCGCCATCTCCGCCGCGGCGATGGCCGCGCCGAGCATCGGCCACGTCATGTCGGTGGACGGCTTCGGGTGCGCCGGGGGCTGGGCCTACGCCGACGTGGTCGTCGGCACGACCAGCGCCAACTCCTTCGATGCGGTGATCGTCCTCCAGAGCCAGGGGGCCAGCTGGAACGTGGCCGACCGGGGCACCGCCTGCTCACAGCACCTCGTCCCGGCGGCCATCTACCAGCGGGGCTGCACCACGAGCTGACGCCGACGGTCCGCGTCCGCCCGCGGCGGAGCGGGCAGGATCGGAGCGTGGCGCAGGAGGTCACCGAGGGGCTGCAGCCCGGTCAGCCAAAGACTGCTCGTAACGCCGAGTTCCTTGCGCGCTACGACCGGGCGATGCGCCTCCCGATCATCGTCTCGGCGCTCCTCCCGCTCGTCATCGCCCCGTCGACCAACAACTGGTTGACCATTCTGGTCGGGGTGGCGACCTGGCTGGTGTTCCTCGTCGACTACGTGGTCCACGTGCGGATGATCTACCGCTACCGCAAGACCGGCTTCGGCCGTTTCGACCTGGTGGTAGTGATCGTCACGGCGCCCTGGTTCCTCATCCCCGGCGCCCAACCCGGCGAGTTCGTGGTCCTCCTCCGCCTCGCCCGGGTGGCCCGGCTGGTCATGGCCAGCCGGGGGGCCCGGGTCCTGTTCCAACGGCTCGGGCGGGTGGCCATCGTCGCGGTGTCGGTCACCATCGTGGCCTCCCTCGTCGCCTACTACGCCGAGCACCCGACGAACAGCGAGTTCGCCACGGTGGGCGACGCCATCTGGTGGGGCGTCGTGACCCTCACCACGGTCGGCTACGGCGACATCGTCCCGAAGACCACCACCGGCCGATGGGCGGCGGTGGTCATCATGCTCACCGGCGTCTCGGTGCTCGGCCTCCTGGCGGGCTCCCTCGCGAGCTTCTTCCGCCTCGACTCACAGGGGAGTCCCGATGCCTCGTCCACGGAGGCGGCCGACGAGGCGGCCGACCGCGGGACCGAGGACGGCGGCACCCCCCAGCTCGACGAGACGCTCGCTTCGCTGTCGAACGACGTCGCCGAGCTCCGGCGACAACTCGAGACCCTGACGGCGCGCCTCGCGCCTGACCCGCCGGAGGGCGGCACCGGCTCAGGCGGCGGTTGACGGCCACCTGAGGGCGACCGCCGCCCCGTCCCTCCGGACGGCGGGCCGGCGGCACCCGGCGCCCGCCACGGCGCGCCACATATTTAGGCCGCTCTTAGCGTGTGACGACGTTCGTCACATATTCGTGTTGGATGCTTGAGATCCACGGGGCGCAGCGAAGGACACTGCGCCACGAGAGACGAGGGAAGCTGCATGACCGACTTCGACGCACCGGCGCCCGACGGGAGCTCGGCCCCGACCCCCCGGCGTGGGAACCGGGTGCTCCGCTACGGCGGTGCGGCGGCGCTCGCCGTCGCGGTCGTGGTCGGAGCCACCGGCATCGCCAGCGCCGTGACCAGCTCCGGCTCGACCACCGTCCCCCCGAACCCCTTCCGGGCGGACCGGACGGCGCCGGCGGCCTTCGGGACGGTGCAGTCGGTGGGGGCCAACACGTTCACCCTGTCCACGTTCAACGGCTCGAGGCTCACCGTCGACGTCACCGGCTCGACCACGTACCGGGACGGCGTCAAGAGCACCGCCAGCTTCGCTGACGTGGTCGTCGGCCAGCACGTGGCGGTGATGGGATCGCGGGCCGGCTCGACGCTGACCGCCACCAAGGTCTTCATCGGCGTCAGCGGCACCGGCTCCTTCGGTGCGGCGCCGGCGGCCTTCGGGACGGTGCGGTCCGTCGGCCACGACACGTTCACGCTGACCACGCTCGCCGGCTCGACGATCACCGTCGACGTGACGAGCTCGACCACCTACGCCGACCCCAAGGTCACGACGCCGTCCTTCGCCGACGTGACCGTGGGCCAGCACGTGGCCGCGGTCGGGTCGAGGAACGGGACGACGCTCCACGCCACGAAGGTGCTCATCGGTGGGCACCGCCGTTTCGGGCTCCACCAGGGCTTCGGTGGGATGCCGGCGGCCTTCGGCACCGTGCGGTCGGTGGGGAACGGTGCCTTCACGGTGACCTCCTTCGGGGGCGCCACGCTCACGGTCGACGTAAACGGCGCCACCACCTACGTCGACCCCTCGGCGGCCAGCCCCTCGTTCGGGGACGTGACGGTGGGTGCCCACGTGGTCGTGGCCGGTTCGCGGAGCGGGTCGACGGTCACGGCCACCCGCATCTTGATCAGCGGACCCGGGGCCTTCGGGCGCCCGTCCTTCGGCGGCGAGGGCGGCCCCTCGTTCTCGGGCTGAACCCCCCGTCAGGGGCCCGGAAGGGCCGCTGGCCAGGGCGGTCGCGCCGACGAGGGCCGGCGGGCGGACCTGGGGTGGGCCGGGGAAGAGGGGGCCACCTGCTAGCCTCGGTTGCACAACCGATCGTTTGGCAACGGACGGTCGTCGTCGGGCATGTCCCAGGTTCCAGGGCCGCGCGGTGCCAGTCGCGCCCGGTCCGACCAGGGGATTTCGTCTCCGGAGGGGCGAGGCGCGCCGGGGCAGGGCCCTTGCTGGCCGACAGCAGGCGGGCACCGAAGGTGCCGGCCGACGGCGACCGGATGGAAGGAGTGGGCAATGGGACGACAGCGTTCGACCCTCGGCAAACTGCAGCGTGACCAGGCCAAGCGGGACAAGGCCCGGGCCAAGCAGGAGGACCGCCTGGCCCGCAAGGAGGAGCGCTCGGAAGCGCCCGCCCCCGCCGCGGCCCCGGCCGAGGACCAGGCCAACCTCCTGGAGGAGTTCGCCCGGCTCCACGACGACCTGGCCGACGGCCGCATCTCCCTGGAGGAGTTCGAGATCCGTCAGGAGGACCTGCGGAGCCGCCTCCTCGTGGACTGACCCGGCGCCGTCTCCCTCACGCCGAGGGCGCCGCGCGCCGGTCCCGCTGCTCGAACCAGCGGCGCAGCCCCGCGGCGTTCGAGTGCACCCCGTTCAAGGTCTCGAGCTTCTGGCGGTGGGCCGGATCCACCCCGGCCAGGTCGGCGCCGAAGCGGACGTCGAGGGCCGCCGCGATGTCCTCCCCCGCCCGGTAGGCCCGTTCGGCCGTCTCGGCCCAGGCACAGAGGGTCTCCTTCGCCTCATCGAGGAGCGCCCCGGGCTCGGGCAGGAGGCCGTAGTGGGCGAGGGCGATGCCCGAGGGACGGCGTTCGGCGAAGCGGTCGAGCGAGTGCAGGGCCTGGTCGAGGTCGAAGTCGGGGGGCGGGGTGGCCGGGCGCAGCACACCGGCGTCGGGTAGCCGCACGCCCACGGCGTCGCCGGCGAACAGGATGCCGGTCACCGAGTCGTGCAGGGCCACGTGGTGCTTGGCATGGCCCGGCGAGTCCACGGCCACGAGGCTCCGGCCGGGGCCGATCGGGAGCGCCTCCCCGTCGGCGAGCACGTGGAGGCGCTCGGCCGGGGTCGGGGTGAGCCGCCCGTAGAGGGAGTCGAGGAGGGGGCCGTAGACCCGGGCGGCCGAGTCGACGAGGCGGGTCGGGTCGGCCAGGTGCCGGGCCCCCCGCTCGTGGACGTAGACCGTGGCCGACGGGAAGGCCGCCGCCACGTCACCCACGCCGCCGGCGTGGTCGAGGTGGATGTGGGTCACCGCCACCCCGGCGAGCTCGTCGGGGCCCACGCCGAGGGCCTCGAGCGAGGCCAGAAGGACCGGCACCGAGGACTGGCTGCCCGTCTCGACGAGCACCGGGGCCGGCCCGTCGATCAGGTAGCCGGCGGTCATCCGCTCCCAGCCCCCGAGGAGCGTGTCGAGCTGGAGGACCCCCGGGCCGAGCTCGACCGCCGGGGCCGGCGTCGGCGTCGCACCGGGCCCGTGCGGATGGGACCCGCTCACCCCGGGCCGTCGCCCTGCTTGGCCCGGCCCTTCGGCTTGCCCCCGTCCAGCTGCTCGGCGACGGCCTCGGCCTTCGTGGTCACGGCCTCGGCGGTCAGCCGGTTGGCCCCCATGGGGAGGCGGTGCCTCGTGGTGCGGGTGGCCGACCGCGAGTGGGCCGGGTCCCCGGTGACCCGCCCGCTCAGCCGCTCGAGGAGCGCCCGGCGCAGCCGCTGCGCGCCGTGGCTCGACTCGAGCTCGGGGTCGTGGTGGGTGAGGCGGCAGGCGCTGTTCACGAGCGAGACGTGGGAGAACGCCTGGGGGAAGTTGCCGACCTGGCGGGCGGCGACCGAGTCGTACTCCTCCGAGAGGAGGCCGAGATCGTTGCGCAGGGCCAATAGCCGCTCGAACGTCCGCCGGGCGTCGGCGCGCCGGCCGATCATGTGGAGGCAGTCGACGAGCCAGAACGAGCAGGCGAGGAAGGCACCCTCCCGACCGGTGAGCCCGTCCACCGCGCCGTCGTCGGCCGTCCGGTAACGGAGCACGAAGCCGCCGTCCATGAGCTCGCGCTCGATCGCCTCGATCGTGCTCACCACGCGCTCGTCGTTCGGCGGGAGAAAACCCACCAGCGGGATCATGAGGAGGCTCGCGTCGAGCTGGTCCGAGCCGTAGAACTGAGTGAAGGCCTGCTTATCCGTGCTGTAGCCCTTGGCCACGACCTCGTCGTGGATCTCCTGGCGGAGGGCCTGCCAGCGGTCGATGGGCCCGTCGAGCTCGGGCCAGGTCTCGAGCGTCCGCACCGCCCGGTCGACCGCCACCCAGGCCATCACCTTCGAGTGGGTGAAGTGTCGGCGGGGCCCCCGCACCTCCCAGATCCCGTCGTCGGGCCGCTTCCAGCCGTCTTCCAGGAAGTCCATGAAGGCCTTCTGGAGCTCCCACACGTCGTGGCTGTGCACGCCGATCGTGCGGGCCGAGGTGTAGAGGGCCGACATGACCTCGCCGTAGACGTCGAGCTGGAACTGCCCGGCCGCCGCGTTGCCGATGCGCACGGGCAACGACCGTTCGTAGCCGGACAGCCAATCGACCTCGAACTCGTCGAGCCGCCGCTCCCCGGAGGCCCCGTACATGATCTGCAGCTTGGACGGGTCGCCGGCGGTGGCCCGCAGCAGCCAGTCACGCCAGGCCATGGCCTCGTCGAAGTAGCCGCCGCGCATGAGGGACTCGAGCGTGAGCGTGGCGTCGCGCAGCCAGCAGTAGCGGTAGTCCCAGTTGCGGCCGCCGCCGAGCGTCTCGGGCAGCGACGTCGTGGCCGCGGCCACGATCCCACCCGTCGGTTCGAACGTGAGGGCCTTCAGCGTGATGAGCGAGCGCTCCACGGCGTCGTGGTATTCGCCGCCGTAGCTACAGGCCGCCGTCCAGCCCCGCCAGAAGGCGTCGGTGGTGGCGAGGGCGAACCACGGGTCGACCGGGCGGGGCGGCGGCTCGTTGGAGGGGAACCAGGTGAGCGTGAAGGGGATCTGCTGACCCTCGAGCACGGTGAGGTCGGCCACCGTCGACAACCCCTTGCCCTGCACCTCCTCCCTCGTCCAGAGGGCCACGGCGTCGGGCCCGGCGGTGGCGGTGAGGAGGCCGTGACGGCGGGTGACCCAGGGGATGGCCTCGCCGTAGCCGAAGCGCAGCACGAGCTCGACGTGCACCTGCACCTGGCCGCTGAGGCCCTGGACGATCCGGACCACCTGCGGGTGCTCCTCGCGCACCGGCATGAAGTCGATGAGACGGACGCTCCCGGTCGGCGTGTCGAACTCGGTCTCCAAGATGAGCGTGCCCTCGCGGTAGCGCCGCCGACTGGCGATGACGGGGCCGTCGCCGACCGGAGCGATCCGCCAGAACCCGTTGTCGGCGTCGCCGAGCAGCGCGGCGAAACAGGCCCCCGAGTCGAAGCGCGGCAGGCACAGCCAGTCGATCGAGCCGTCCCGCCCCACGAGGGCTGCGGTGTGCAGGTCGCCGATGATCCCGTAGTCCTCGATGGGGAGCGGCACGGCGGCCATTCTTGCGCGTGGGCGTGGCCGCACAGGGGCACGCCCGGCCGGGCTCAGCCCTGGGTGCAGGCCCCCGTGCTGACCGGCTGCGTACGGTGAGCCGCCTCGCGCACCCGTTGGAGCACGCCGGGCGACGTGAGGGCGTAACCGACGTTGGCGTCGACGGTCGAGCGGGAGAAGACCACCCCGATGACCTTGCCGTTCGTGTCGATGAGCGGTCCCCCGGAGCTCCCCGGTCGGATGTCGGCGTCGACCTCGTAGACGTCGCGCACGACGACCCCGGTGTTGTAGATGTCCCGGCCCTCGGCGGTGATCGTGGCGGCCACGCCGGCCGGGCCGATCGTCAGCGGCCCGTCCTCGGGGTAGCCGATGACCACGCCCTCCGCGCCCCGCTGCACCTCGTCGGCCGCCAGGCGGAGGGGAGGACCGAGGGGGGCCGACGTCCGGAGGACCGCCATGTCGAACTTCGGGTCGAAGTACACGGTGGTGGCCGGGTAGGCGACACCGCCCACCGTCACCGTCGGCGCGGCCTCGCCCGCCACGACGTGGGCGTTGGTCACGACGGTGTCCCGGCCGACGACGAAGCCCGACCCCTGCTGCAGGTAGCCGCACGCCTGGCCCTCCACCTTGACCGACGAGCCGGCGGCCAGCCCGCCGAGACTCTTCGCCTCGGCGGCCGAGGGCACCTTGACCGGGCCGGCGGTCGGCGGCTCGAGCTCGACGAACACCGGCGGGAAGGACTCGGTGCCGAGGAACGCCTGGACCCGGGCGAAGACCGAGGGGACGGGGGGAAGGACGTCGTCCACCGCCCGGAGGATGTTGGAGCGCTGGATGGCCGAGCTCAACCAGGTGTAGCGGCTCTGGGAGAAGACGTTGGCCACCAGCCAGGCCGACACCAGAATGGCGACGACGGCCACCCCGACCCCGAGGACCGAGTCGAGGGTGCCCAGGTGCCGGCGCCGCAGCGCAACGGACGTCCACCCGCCGAGCACCCGGCCGAGGGCGGCCAGCCCCACGGCGAGGCCCATGATCACGAGGAGGCTCACGAGGGAGCGCACCGGGCCGTTGTGGATGGAGGGGGCGAAGAGGGCGTCGATGAGGGCGCCGAGGGTGAGCCCGATCAGGAAGCCGCCGAACGTGAAGAGGAGGACGAGGGCACCCAGCCGGAGCCCTTCGATGCCCGCCGCGACGACCACCACCACCAGCACGAGGTCGACGACGTCCACTGGTCCCGAACGGTAGACGACGGGCCCAGCAGCGCCGCCGCGAGGGAGACGCGCAGGGCGGGCCGAGTAGTCTCTCCGCGCCGTGAAGCCCCGATGAGTCGGTCCGCCGCGCCCTGCCGACCCCACCGGCGGTCCGCGCTCCTCGCGGCGGTGGTCCTCGCCACCGTGGCCCTCGTCGCCGGCGCGTGCACATCGGTCCCGTCCCCGCGGGCCCTCGGGACGCGGGGGTCGGCGGCCGACGGCCAAGCGGTCGGACAACCGGCGCCCGAGCTGACCAACCACCTCACGTCGGTCGCCTGCCCGACGCCGCCGCGCTGTGTGGCCGTCGGTTCACGCACGCTCAGCGACGGTGCCACCGTCGGTGTCGTCAACGCCACCACCGACGGCGGCACGGCCTGGAAGACCGAGGCCGTCCCGCCCGGGCCCACCGATCTCGTGGCCGTCACCTGTGCCGACGCCAAGCACTGCGTGGCCGTCGGCCAGGCCGGCACGACGACGCAGAGCGGCACGGTGGTGGGCACCGTCGACGGCGGTCGTCGATGGTCGCTGCTCGGGTCCCCGTCCGGCGCCATCGACCTCGTCGGTGTGCAGTGCTCGAGCCGGAAGGACTGCCTGGCCGTCGCCACTGACGGCACGACCTATTGGGCCGCCGGTACCGTCGACGGCGGGATGACGTGGCAACGCCTCGGCGACCTGCCGCCACAGCTGGCCGCGCCGGGCCTCCTCTCGTGCACCGGCCCGACAGACTGCATCGTCGCCGGCTACACCCCGACGACGCCCGGTCACGGCACCGGGACGCTCGTGCTGACGAGCGACGGCGGCGCCACCTGGAGCGCCGCCGTGCTGCCGTCCACCATCGGGCTCCTCCGCGGCGTGACGTGCTTCCTCACCGTGTGCCGGGCGGTCGGCACGTCGTCGACCTCGGTGGCCGACGTGGCGCAGGCCGCCGGCCAGCTGCTCACGAGCACCGATGGCGGCACTACCTGGGAGGTCACGCCGACGCCGCCCCTCCTCGGTGACGCCTTCGACATCGCCTGCCCCGCCGGCAACAGCTGTGCCGCCGTCGGGACGGACTGGGTCCCGAGCTCACCGCCCACACCGATCGGCGGCGTGTCGTCGACGGCGGACGGCGGCACGAGCTGGAAGACCCCGAAGCTTCTCGACCTGCCCACCAGCCTCGTGAGCGTCGCCTGCCCTACCACGACGTCCTGCGTGGCCGTGGGCGGCGACGTCATCGCCCGAATAACTATGCCGCCACCGTCGCGACGGGGGCAAGGGGCTCACGTGGCCCCGTCGTCCTCCTCGACCACCGGCCACCCGGAGCGCTGAGGATCCCTACCCGGTGAGCGCCGGCAGCACGTCGGAGGCCAGCAGCCGGACGTGGTCGTGGTCGGCGAGGTCGAGCACCTGAAAGTAAACGGTGCTCGCCCCGACCGCCTCCAGCCGGCGGCAGCGCTCGATCACCTCGGCGGGCGTGCCGGCCGCGCCGTTCTCCCGGAGCTCGGCCGGTTGGCGGCCGATGGCCGCGGCCCGCCGTTCGAACTCGGACTCGTCCCGGCCGCAGCAGACCACCTGGGCCGCCGAGAGCACGAGCGAGGCTGGGTCCCGGCCGGCCGCCTCGCAGGCCGCCTCGACCCGGCGGAACTGCGCCCCGGTGTCCTCGACCCGGTGGAACGGGACGTTGCACTCGTCGGCGTAGCGGGCGGCGAGGCGGGGCGTGCGGCGTGGACCGGCCCCGCCGATGATGATCGGCGGACGCGGCGACTGCACGGGCTTCGGGAGGCCTGGGCTGTCGGTCACCTGGTAGTGACGCCCGTCGTAGTTGAAGTGCTCGCCCACGGGCGCGGTCCACATACCGGTCACGATGTCGAGCTGCTCCTCCAGCTGCTCGAAGCGGTCGCCGAGCGGCGGGAACGGGACGGCGCAGGCCTGGTGCTCGCCGTCGAACCACCCCGTGCCGAGACCGAGCTCGGCCCGTCCGCCGCTCATCACGTCCACCTGGGCCACCGAGATGGCGAGCAGCCCCGGCCAGCGGAAGGTGCACGAGCTGACGAGCGTGCCGAGCCGGATCCGGCTGGTCTCCCGGGCCAGGCCGGCCAGCGTCACCCAGGAGTCGGTCGGGCCCGGCAGCCCGTCGCCGTGGAAGGCCACGTAGTGGTCCGACCGGAAGAACGCGTCGAAACCACACTCCTCGGCCAGTTGCGCCATCGCGAGCTGGTCGTCGTAGCTCGCGCCCATCTGCGGTTCGGTGAAGATACGGAGTCGCACGCCGGACAAGGTAGGGCACGGCCGAAGCCGGGCGCACGGCCCGCGGTGGTGCGTGGTAGAGAGACGGCGTGCAGATCGGCGTGGTCTTCCCCCAGACCGAGATCGGCCCCGACCCCGGCGCCGTCCGCGCCTACGCCGAGGCCGCGGTCAGCTTCGGCTACCGCCACCTCCTCACGTACGAGCACGTCCTCGGGGCCGACCCGCGGGTCCACCAGGACTGGTCGGGCGTCTACGACCTCTCCAGCAACTTCCACGAACCGATGGTGCTGTTCGGCTGGCTCGCCGCCTTCTCGCCGCTCGAGCTCGTGACCGGCATCCTGATCGCCCCGCAGCGGCCGACGGTGCTCGTGGCGAAGCAGGCGGCCGAGGTGGACGTCCTCTCGTCCGGCGGCCTCCGCCTCGGCGTCGGCATCGGTTGGAACGCGGTCGAGTACGAGGCCCTCGGACAGCCGTTCAGCGAGCGCGGCCGGCGGCTCGAAGAGCAGATCCCGCTCCTCCGCCGGTTGTGGACCGAGGAGAGCGTGACGTTCCACGGCGAGTTCGACACCGTGAACGGGGCCGGGCTGGCGCCGCTGCCAGTGCAGCGCCCCATCCCCATCTGGATCGGGGCCGCGGCGCCCCCGGCCCTCGCCCGGGCCGGACGGCTCGCCGACGGGTGGTTCCCGATGGCGGTGCCCGGTGCGGCGCTCGACGCGGCGAGCGCCGTCGTCCACGAGGCCGCCCGGGCGACCGGACGGGACCCGGCCAGCCTCGGCATGGAAGGCCGCGTCGAGTGGTCGACGGGCGACCTCGACAAGATCGGCCACCACGCCGAGAAGTGGCGGGCCGCCGGGGCCACGCACCTGTCGGCCAACACGATGGGCGCCGGCTGCGAGACGGTCGACGACCACATCGCCGCCCTCGAGTCGATGGCGCCCGTCCTCGGGGCCGACTGAACAGAAGGGCGCCGGCTCGGTCAGACCTCGCCGTGCACGAAACGGCGGTCGCCCGTCGGTCGGCAGACCTGGATCCTGAACTCGGCGTAGAAACGCTCCCGCCCGAGCCGCTGGGCCTCGACGTGCTGGGGGTGGTCGCGCCAGGCCTCGTGCTCGGCCACCGAAGCGAAGGTGATGATCGAGACCCGCTCACCGTCCGCGGCCGCGTAGTGCTCGAAGGAGACGAAGCCCGGTTGGGAGCGGGCCAGCTCGAGGAGACGATCGGCGGACGAGGCGTACTCGCGGTCGACCCCCGGTCGCAGGCGCGACCGGAAGATGGTCACGATGGGGCCGTCGGTGTCGGGTCGCTCGGCCACCCGCCCATGATGGCCCGGTGCCGGGCCGAGGGGCGCGGGCCCTGGCCTTCCTGGCAGGATTGGGGGGCCGGACCGGGGGGCCGACAGGAACGGCAGCTACGAGGGGGAAGGGACGACGTTGGACCAGGTGACGGGCCCCGCAGTGCGCGAGCCGGCTGCCCCTCCCCGGGGCTGGTACGAGGACCCCGCCGGCGACGCCGCCTGGCGCTGGTGGGACGGGGCCGCCTGGACCTGGCACACGTCGTCACCGGTGGCCGCCGGGGCCAGCGCCAAGCCCCACGACCTGGCGGCGGAGCGGCAGCTCACCCCCTGGGGCACCGGCGCGGCCGTGGCCTACGCCGCCGCCGGCACCCTCGGCTGCATCCTCGCCGTCCTCTACTCCTCGGTCCTGCGGGCCGAGTTCCACTACCTCCGGGCCGTGTGGGACACGGCCGGACGGGCCGGGAGCCTCGGGCCGACCATCCCGACCGAGCCGAGCGGCTACCGGGCCCTCGAGATCGCCGTCCTCGTCCTCACGGTCTGCGCCGAGATCGTGTTCGCCACCTGGCAGTTCCGGGCGGCCACCGTGGCCCGCCAGCTCGGCTACCCGGCCCAGCTCAGCCCGGGGTGGGGGGTGGCCTTCTGGTTCGTGCCCGTGGCCAACCTCTTCCTCCCCTATAGGGCGCTGCGGGACTGCCTGCCGCCGGGCCACCCGGTGCGCCCCCGGGTGCTCGAGGCCTGGCTCACGCTCGTCACGGCGGCGGTGCTGTCGCTCGCCACCGGCCTCTTGGCCGGCCTCTCGCGGCCCACGGCCACCGTCCTCTTCGTCCTCGCCGCGGCCGCCTGGGTCCTCTACGCCCTGCGCATGGTCAAACTCGTACCGGTGTTCGGCGCCGAGCACCAGCTGGCCGCGGCCTGGCTGGCCGGCCGCGACGCCGTCTAGGAGAGGCGCGCCGGGCGGGTTCTTCCAGGTGAGGGCGCTGCCTGGTGCCCCGAACCGGGCCAGGGGGCCACGTAGGCTGAACCCCTCGTGGAGCCGCCCGCCGACCCCGCACCGACCGGCCCGTCCCGCCGCCCCCGGGGACGGGCCACCGCCGTCACCGCCGCCCTCCTGGCCGGGGGAGCCCTGCTCGCCGCCTGCGGCTCGGGGTCGCCCACCGTGGCCTCGACGGCGGTCACCACCCCCACCACGGCGGCACCGGGGGGAGGAGCGTCGAGCCTGCGGATCGAGCCGCCGCCCACCGGCACGGTCGGGCTCACCGAGAGCGGCAGCCCGGTCCTGTACCCGCTCTTCAACCTGTGGATCCCGAAGTACCACACGCAGTACCCGGGCATCTCGATCGTCACGTCGGCCACCGGCTCGGGGGCCGGGGCGACGGCAGCGATGTCGGGGCAGGTCGACATCGGCGCCTCGGACAGCTACCTCCTCCCGGCCCAGCGCCAGCAGAACCCCGACGCCCTCAACATCCCCCTCGTCGTGTCCTCGCTCGTCGTCGTCTACCGCGTGCCCGGGGTGCGGGGGCACCTCAGCCTCACCGGCAAGGTGCTCTCGGCCATCTACCGGGGCGCCGTCACCCGGTGGGACGCCGCCCCCATCGCCTCGCTCAACCCCGGCGTGAAGCTCCCCGACGTGCCGATCGTCACCGTGCACCGCAGCGACGACAGCGGCGAGACGTTCGTCTTCACCCAGTTCCTCTCGAAGACCGACCCGGTCTGGCGCAACCGCTTCTCGTTCGGCACCCAGGTGAGCTGGCCGTCGGCGGCCGAGCAGGTGGCGGCGGGGAGCGCCGACGAGTCACTCCAGGACTGCGAGCGGACCGTCGGGTGCGTCGCCTACCTGGCCACGAGCTACCTCGACCGGGCCGTGAACGCCGGGCTGGGGGAGGCGGCCGTCCAGAACGAGCAGGGCAGCTTCGAGCTCCCCACCGCCGCGGCGGTGAGCGCGGTGGCCGACGGCATGGCTTCGCGCACCCCAGCCACCGGCACCATCTCGCTCGTGGACGCACCGGTGGCCGGCGGCTACCCGATCGTCAACTACGAGTACGCCATCGTGGTGGCCAACCAGACGGACCCGACCGCCGCCCAGGCCATACGGTCCTTCCTCGAGTGGTCCATCGACCCGGCCGACGGCAACGCCCCGGGGCTGCTGTCCACGCTCTCGTTCGTCCCGCTCCCGGCGTCGGTCGTGACCCAGTCGGCGGCACAGGTCAACCGGGTCCGTTGAGGGGCCCCGGTAGGCCGAAGCCGTGAGTTGACGCCGCGGCCAAGCCCGCGGCCGCCGCTCCTCCCGTAGGGTGAAGGCCCGCGGCCCGCCGGCCGATCGATTCGACGAGCGAAGGGGGACGCGGATTGTGAGGGTGGGCAGCGGACGGGGGCGGCTGGTCGGCCCGGCCGACCCCCCCGCCTAGCGAGTCGGCGCAGTGCGGGCGGTCGTCCTCGACGGGGTGCGCTCGGTCAGCGTGACCGACGTGGCCGACCCCGTCCTTCCTGGTGACGACGGCGTCGTGGTGCAGGTCGAGCAGGCGGGGATCTGCGGCTCGGACCTGCACCTCTACCACGGCGACCTCGGGGAGCCCGGCACCCGCCTCGGGCACGAGTTCGTGGGCACGGTGCTCGAGGCCGGTCCGGCGGTGCGCACCGTGCGCCCCGGTGACCGGGTGCTCGTCTCGGGCGTGATCGGCTGCGGGCACTGCCCGCCCTGCCTGGCCCGCGACCCGGCACGCTGCCGCAACGGCGGCACCGCGGTCTTCGGCACCGGCGCCGACCTCCCCGGTGGCCAGGCGGAGGCGGTGGCCGTCCCGGCCGCCGACGCCTGGACGTTGGTCGTGCCCGAAGACGTCACGCCGACCCAGGCGGTGCTCCTCACCGACATCCTGCCCACCGGCTACCTGGGCGCCCGGCGGGCCGACATCGTGCCGGGCTCGACGGTGGCCGTCATCGGCCTCGGCCCGGTCGGCGTGCTGGCGCTCGAATGCGCCCGGCTCTTCGGCCCGGCCCGCCTCCTCGCCGTCGACCAGGTCCCCGACCGGCTGGCCCGGGCCGAACGGCTCGGGGCCGAGACGGTCGACGCCTCGGCCGGCCCGGTGCCCGAGCAGCTCATGGCGCTGACCGGGGGGCACGGCGTCGACGCCGTCATCGAGGCGGTCGGGGCCGACCGCACGGTGAGCGACGCCCTCCTGTCGGTGGCCACCGGGGGCACGGTCTCGGTGGTGGGGGTGAGCGTGAACATGGCCTTCCCCTTCCCCTTGGTCCTCGCTCTCCTCCGGGGCCTCACCTTCCGCGTCACCCTGGCCTCGATCCCGAGCACGTGGGACACCCTCGTCCCGCTCCTCGCCACCGGACGGCTGGCCCCCGACGACGTGGTCACCCACCGCCTCGGGCTGAGCGAGGCGCCCGAGGCCTACGCCATGTTCGACGCCCACGCCGAGGGGGTGCTGAAGGTGGTGCTGGACCCCACACGCTGAGGCGCCTCCGAAACGGCGTTGGTAGCGTGCGTCGCGCACCCTCCCGGAAGGAAGCAGCGCATGGGACCTCGCATCACCCTCGTCGGCGGCGGCAGCACCCACTGGACGCCTCGCCTCCTCGTCGACTTCGCCAACACCGAGTCCCTCCGCGAGGCCGAGGTCACGCTCATGGACGTGGCCGCCGACAGCCTGCCCCCCATGCTGAAGGTGGCCGAGCACATCACCTCGCTCCGGGGGATCGGGCTCAAGACCACCGCCACGACCGACCTCGACGAGGCGCTCGACGGGGCCGAGTTCGTGCTGACCACGCTGACCGTCGGGGGCTTCGACAGCATGCGTCCCGACATCGACATCCCCGCCCGCTACGGCGTGCGCCAGCCCGTCGGCGACAGTGTGGGCCCGGGCGGCGTCTCCCGCTCCCTGCGCAGCATCCCGGTGATGGTGGGGATCGGCCAGGCCATGGAGCGGCGTTGTCCCGACGCCCTCCTCGTGAACGTGAGCAACCCCCTCACTGCGCTCTGCCGAGCGGTCAGCCGGGAGACGTCGGTGCGCACCGTGGGCCTCTGCAACGAGCTGATCGGGCTCAAGTTCGTGATGAGCCTGCTCTTCGACGTGCGTTTCCAGGACGTCGACCCGGTCGTGGGCGGTGTGAACCACCTGCCGCTCGTCACTGCGCTGCGCTTCGGCGAGCGGGACGGCTTCGCCGAGCTCCGCGACCTGCTCGAGGACCCGGGTGACCGGCTGGACGAGCCGATCTCCATCGATCCCCCCGACGGGATGCACTGGCGCAAGGTGTCGTCGGGGCGCCGCTGGACCAAGCGCGACGTGGTGGCCCACTGCAAGGTCAAGTTCGAGCTCTTCCGGCGCTTCGGCGTCCTGCCGGGCTCCTCGGACACCCACGTGGTCGAGTTCTTCCCGGGCTTCGTGACGGCAGATTCCGACTTCGGCCGCGACTGGGGCATCCACCACTACGGCATCCCCGGGCACATGGCCGACAAGGCCGACGACGACACCGAGTTCGCCAACCTCCTCGAGTCGAGCGAGATCCCCACCTGGTGGTCGGGCGAGCTCGTCGCCGACGTGCTCGAGGGCGTGGTCACCGGCGAGGACCGGGACCTGCCGATGAACCTGCCCAACACCGGCCAGGTCTCGAACCTCCCCGAAGGGGCCGTCGTGGAGTGCATCGGGATCTCGGGGGCCGGCGGACCCCGGCCCCGCGACCAGGTCACGGTGACCTCGGTCCTGGCCGAGTACCTGCACCGCATCTGGTGGTCCCAGGAGCTCACCGTCGACGCCGCGCTCCAGGGCGACCGCACACTCGTCCTCGAGGCGATGCTCACCGACCAGATGGCCGGCCGGCTCCCCTACGAGCACGTCGTCGCGATGACCGACGAGCTCCTCGAAGCCACCGCGGCCTGGCTGCCGCAGTTCGCCGGCCAGTGAGCCACGGGGAGGCGACGGGGTGATCACCGTCGAGCGGGCCGGCGAGGTGGCGCTGCTGCGCCTCGAGCAGGGCAAGGTGAACGCCCTCGACGTCGAGGTCCTCGACGAGCTCGTCGGCCTCGTCGACGAGATGGCCGACGACGACGAGACCCGGGCCGTGGTGCTGACCGGGGCCGGCAAGACGTTCTCGGCGGGGGTGGACCTCCGCCGGATCCTCGACGGCGGGCCCGACTACGCGACGGCCCTCGTCCCGGCGATCGCCCGGGGGATCGCCTCCCTCTTCACGATGGCCAAGCCGGTCGTCACCGCGGTGAACGGGGTGGCCATCGCCGGCGGCTGCATCCTCGCCTGCGCCGGCGACGTCCGCCTCATCGCCGCCAACGCCCGGATCGGCGCCACCGAGCTCAAGGTGGGCGTGCCCTTCCCTCAGGCCGCCCTCGAGGTGCTGCGCGCCGCCTGCGGCGAGCGGACCGAAGAGGCCGTCTACTCGGGCACGCTCTACGACGCCCCGGGCGCGGTGGCGATCGGCCTGGCCCACGAGGTGGTGGACCCCGACGAACTGGTCGGGCGGGCGCTGGCCGCGGCGAGCGAGCTCGCCCAGGTCCCGGCCGACGTGTTCCGCCTCACGAAGGCCCAGCTGCGACGGCCGGCGGTCGAGCGCCTGCTCGACGAGCCGGTGGACGAGGAGGTGGCCCGCATCTGGGCCCGGCCGGCCACGGCCGCGGCCATCCGGGCCAGCCTCGAGCGGACCACCGGCTCGAGCGGCGCCTAGGTCGACGAGAGGAGGGACGGTGCAGGAGCACGTCTATGCGGTCGACGTCGAAGGGAACCCGAAGGACGTCTGGAAGCTCTTCTGGTACCGCGGGCCGAGGCAGGAGAACGGCCCGGTGCGGATCGAGATCCTCCACCCGGGTGACGAGATCGGCGAGGGGCTCATCCGGCACTGCTGGTTTCGGGTGCCCCGCTACCTCCTCTCTGGCGGCGTCGGCCAGTCGTGGGAGTGGCTGACCCAGGTGACGCCGTACGAGTCGTGGAAGTACGACGCCATCGGCAAGCCCCTCTGGTCAAAGGCCGAGGGCTTCACCCGCCTCGAGGACCTCGGCGGCGAGCGCACCCGGATCCACTTCACGGAGAGCTACCACGCGTTCAACCCGGTGCTACGGGTCCTCCTCGAGCGGCGCGTGCACCACTTCATCTCGAAGGACAACGACCGCCTGATCGCCGCGGCCATCAACGACGGCCTGGCCAAGCTGCGGGCGGCCCGGGAGTCCGGGACCTCGACCGACTGACCGGGGTCAGCGGGCGGCGGCCGCCTCCACCGTCGACGGCCCGACGTGGCGCTGCAGCCACTCGTCGAGGGCGGCGGCCTCGGCCAGGAACTGGGCGATGCGCTCCTTGGCCGCCTTGGTGCCGAGCCACGCCGCCACCGGCCACTCCTTCCAGGCCACCACGCCCTTGTGGCGCAGCAGCTCGACCCTCGGGTGGTCCTTGGCGTAGCCGCGGGGGGCGCTCTTCAGCATCTCGTGCCCGGTGACCTCGATCTTCTTCCGACGCAACGCCGCGGCCAGAGCGACGAGCTCCTGGCCGGTGCGCTCGGCGTCCACCGCCCGCCGGTAGCGCTCGAGCTGGTCGGTGGCCATGACGTACATGCCGCGGCCGGCGGCGAGGCCCCGGGCCGACAGCGAGAGGTAGCCGGCGGGCAGGTGGGCGGCGATGTTCGTCTTGTAGGGCGACTTGTCGGCGCTGAAGCGGACATCGCGGTAGGGGCGGAACACCCGGCCCTCGCCGAACTGCGGCGCCAGCTCGGTCAGGAGCTCCTGCATGGGTTGGAGGACCTGCCCGTCGTAGAAGGCCTTGTGCTCGGTCCAGTAGGTCTTCGAATTGTCGACCTCGAGACCCTCGAAGAACTCCAACGCCTCGGCCGGCCACCCGTGGAACGCCACCCCGGCGAGCGTAGCGGTGGACGGTTGGGGCGGCGACGGGCCCGACGCCCTAACCTCGGGCCGTGGTCGACGGCGGCTCGGTACAGGTCGAGCGGGAGGTGGCGGCGCCACCCGAACACGTCTGGGATCTCGTCGCCGACGTGACGCGCATGGGCGAGTGGTCACCCGAGGCCGAGAGCGCCACCTGGCTCGGGGGCGCCGACGCCCCCGCGCCCGGTGCCCGCTTCCGGGGGACGAACCGCCACGGGAAGCGACACTGGTCGACCACGGCCACGGTGGTCGCTGCCGAGCGGGGCCGCTCTTTCGCTTTCGACATCGCGGTCGGTCCCTTCAAGGTGGCCCGCTGGGGCTACGAGCTCGTGGCGAGCGACCGCGGCTGTCTCGTCACCGAGACCTGGACGGACCAGCGGGGGTGGACGGCCACGGTGCTGGGTCGGGCGGCCACCGGCGTGGCCGATCGGAGCGCCCACAACCGGGCCACCATGACCGAGACGCTGGAGCGCCTGGCCGCGGCGGCCGAGTCCGCCGGGGACTGACCGACGATCGGCCTACGAGAGGCCGAGGTCCCCGGTGATCGTCTTCAGGTCGTCGTCGGCCGTGCGGAGGTGGGCCGCCGCGGCGTCCACGCTGCTCCGGGCCCCCTGGAACACCGAGGCGTTGCCCGGATAGCCGGTCGGCGTCTGGGCGAGGACCGCCGCCGACACGTCGGCCACCCCGTTCGCCGCCGCGCTCACCTGGGTCTGCAGGTCGCTGTAGGCCTGCTGCGCCCCGCTCACGTTCTTCCCGCTCGACTGGGCGCTCTGGATGGCCGCGGTGATCGTCGGGTAGAGACTCTGGACGGTGGTCGTCACGGCCGACTCGGTGTCGGCCGCGATCACGAGGTCGGTCTGGGGCGTCATCACCAGGTACACCCGGTAGTCGAAGACCATGTCGTGGGCGTCGGTCCATAGCTCGGCGCACGTCGTGTCCGCCGGCACCTTCTGCTCGAGGGCGCTGATCCCCGGCAGCTCCACCTGGGTCAGGTCGTGCTGCAACGTGGCGCTGTCGCTCGACGTGAGGCTCTTGGCGGCCGAGGTCCGACCGATCAACGTCTGCAGCTGGGACACCCGGTTGGTCAGCTGCTGCAGCACGGCCGAGCGGGCCGTGTCGAGCGCCGACGACGAACAGGTCGGGTGGGAGGGTTGGCCGGTCGACGACCCACCGGTGGCCGCGCCGGTGCTCGGTGCCGTCGTCGTCGTCACGGACCGGCGCGGGGGCAGGGTCGGCCGGGTGACCGTCGTCGGTGTCGCGGCCACCGTGGTCGGGCTGAGGGACGAGGTCGGCGTCGACACCGGCGACGGTGAGGTGGCGGGCGTCCCGCGGTGCGCCGCCGACGCCGGGGTGGCCGAGGCGCCAACGGCCATCGTGACGGCGAGGCCCCAGCCGACCAGGCCGGCCCGGGCGGCCCGTGAGGTGGGACCCCGCATCAGCTGTCCGCCGTCGGGTCGGACATGTCGCCGTTGGTCTGGTTGACGCTGCTGTTCACCGAGCCGATCTGGGACTGCAGCTGGTTGAGGGTGCCGGCGTTGAGCCCAGTGGTGCCGCTCGTGCCCCCCGAAGGGGCCGTCGGCGCGGTCGGCGTCACGGCGGTGGTCGGCGAGGCCGGGGTGGTGGTCGTGGGCGTTTCCGGCACGCCCTGCAGGGCCCCGCCGCAGCCGGCGAGCCCGAGGCCGGCGGCGCCGATCGCCACGATCCCGATCGCACCGAGCCGTCTGTGCTGTCGCATCCCTGTCCCCCTCCGGTCATGGTGCGGGTGACGTGCTCTTCGAACCAGGCTACGAGGCGGTGGTGCAGAACCCATGTCGGGTCTGTTAGGAGAGAGTTAGAGCGACCAGCGTCGTGAGGAGTGCGCCATGTCTGTCGCAGCACTGTCCAGCCGCACCGGTCGCGTGCGATGACCGCCGGCGTCACCTGGGGCGAGCTGGCCCGGGTCCGTCCGGACCTGGCCGATGCCGGCCGAGGACTGCTGTACCAGTTCGGTGTGGGGCTCGCCTTCCTCGGCACGGTCCGGTCCGACGGCGGCCCGCGGCTCCACCCGGTCTGCCCGCTCCTCGCCGACGAGGACCTCTTCGCCTTCGTCGTGCCCTCAGCCAAGCGGGAGGACCTCCACCGGGACGGGCGCTACGCCCTGCACTCGTTTCCCTGCCCCGACAACGAGGACGCCTTCTACGTCACGGGGCAGGCCTTCCCGGTCACCGACGTCGCTCGGCGCGCCCGGCTGGGCGAGCAGTTCGCCGCTGAACGGGCCGAGCTGTCGGTGCCGCCGCCAGGCGAGACCGAGGAGCTCTTCGCGTTCTTCGTGTCCCGCTGCCTCCTGACCCGCACCACCGGCCACGGCGACCCGACGCCGCGCCACGAGGTCTGGACCCCCGGCGGAGGACCGGTGTGAGCCGGGCCAAGGTCCCGGCCGCCGCCGTCCGGGCCGTCTGTCTCGCCCTGCCCGGCGTGACCGAACGGCCCAGCCACGGGGCCCCGACCTGGTTCGTCGGGAACAAACGGGCCTTCGTCACCTGCTGGTCCGACGGCCACCACGACCACACGTTCCCGCACCTCTGGTGCGCCGCACCGCCCGGCGCCCAAGAGGAGCTCATCGAGACCGAACCCGTCCGCTTCTTCCGACCGCCCTACGTCGGCGGGCGCGGTTGGATCGGCGTCCGCCTGGACTGCGGCGTCGACTGGGACGAGATCGCCGAGGTGTGCCGGGAGGCCTATCGGGCCGTGGCACCGCAGCGCCTGGTGGCCGAGCTGGACGGCGGCTGACGCTCGTCCGCCCGGCGCGTCAGGCCCCGGCCCCCCGACGTTCCTTGCGCCACACGAGCTTGAGGCCGGACCAGTCCTCCGAGAGCATCGCCACCTTCACGTCGACGAGACCGGTGGGGAGCGCGAGGTCCCGGATGCCCTGCTCGTCGACGTCGCTCACGTGGCCGGCGGCCTTGCGCGGCCAGGCCACCCAGAGTGCGCCGTCCGGGAAGACGACCCGGCCGAGCGTCGGCAGCCGCCGCCCGAGCTCGGCGGCGTGTCGCACGAACACCACGACGACGTCGGCCCGCCGCGGGGTCGACGTGCGGAGGTCGACGCCCGGCGGCAGATCGGGCACGAGCCAGCCGTCGGGGCCCCGGAGCACCGCCACCACGTGGCCGTCCTTGACCCCGAGCTTGCCGACGAGCGACGTCGACCCTGCCACGGCCTGGCACCTCCACTCCCCGACGGACGCCGGACCCCGTCGGCGCCGCGGGCCGGCGCCGGGCCAATGTAGCCACCAACCGGATCTTGCAACCTAGGTGGCAAACCAGGGGCAGCAAAGGGCGATCTCAGGCCACAAAGGGCGGGAAATAGTCCCTGTTCAGTACCTTCGGATAGGTCAGATGGCCCATTTTCCTTTCCAGATGGAAACTTGCTTGCAACTGACCTCCTTTGCATGCACAATGACGAACAGCGGCCCTCGGTACTCGACGCCGAGGGACGCTAGGAGGGGGAGCAGTGCGGGCGATCTCGATCGCCGGGGGGCCGCGCATGGCGCGTCAACGCCCCTGCGAGGCTCCGTCGGCAACCGAACCTGGAGGGGGGGAGGGGGCCGAGGCTGGCTTCACCCTGATCGAGCTCATGGTCGTGCTGCTGATCATGGCCATCCTGCTCGCCATCGCCGTGCCCACCTTCCTCGGCGTGAGGGTCGGCGCCGAGGAGCGGGCCACGCAGTCGGACCTCACCAACACGGCGATCAGCGCCGACAGCATCTTCACCGAGGACGGTCAGTACCAGGGAGTGACCGGCCTCGTCTCGGAGCTCGAGACGGCCGAGCCCGAGCTCGCGTTCACGTCGGCCGTCGTCCACCCCACGTCGGCCCGCACCGTGTCGATCGCCGTCTCGACGGACGGAAACGCCATGATCATCGCCGGGGAGTCCCCCGACAAGCGGTGCTGGTACGTCGAGATCAACAACGAACCATCGAGCTTCAGCGGACCGCCACCGGGGCTCACCGGGGCCAGCGCCGCCTTCGGGGTCTCCTTCGGCGGCCTGCTCCCGGGGCACACCGAGATGAGCTGCGGCCCGCAGGACTCCCACGTGAGCACGGGCCTCAACTTCAGCGGCTGGCAGCCCTCGTTCCCGAACTGAGGCGGCGCCGGCCGGGTCCGCGCGGGCCTGTCGTATGGTGCGCCGGTGGAGAAGCTCGTCTACCTGCTCTTCGGCGAGGACGACCCGTCGGCCGGTGACGTCCGCCGCGAGCGCCTCCTGACCGACACCGCGCCCCGGCTCGCGGCGGCCGGGGCCCGGGGTATCGGGGTGAACGTTCACGACGCAGCGGCGGCCGAGGCGCCCCCGCCGGTGCCGACCCCCGAGGGCGAAGCACCGCTCGTGGCGGAGATCTCGGTCTGGCTCGACTGCTACGACCACCGGGCCCCGGTCGAGGCGGCGCTGGCCGAGCTGGACGAGCGAAGCGCCGGCTACCTCGTGGTCGAGTCGCTCTACGAGGACTACGGCACGACGCCCCACGCCGGCCGGCGTGACTGGCCCGACGGCGCCCGCTCGCCCGGCGTCCTCACGGTCTCGCTCATCCACCGGCCACAAGGCCTCGACTACGCCACGTGGATCGAGCGGTGGCACGGCACGCAGTCCCCGCTGTCGGGCGAGCTCCAGCCGCGGTGCCGCTACGTCCGCAACGAGGTGGTGCGGTCGCTCACCGACGGGGCGCCGGAGGTGCACGGCATCGTCGAGGAGGCCTGGCCCTCGGCCCGCCACGTGGCCGACCCGATGCTGTTCTTCTCCGCCGGCGAGGACCCCGCCGTGCTCGACGACCACGTCCGGCGCATGCTGGAGAGCGTCGAGCGCTGCCTCGACCTCTCGCGGCTGCGCAACGTCACGATGAGCGAGTACCTCGTCCTCACCTCCTGACGGCGGCGAACCGTGCCGCCCGTCCCCTTGGAGCGGTCCCGGCGGCGTGGTGAGATGGCCCCGTGCTGGAGGGAGGGGAACGAACGGCGCTCAGCCGACGCCAGTTCCTCCGCCGCTCCGGCGCCGCCGTGGCCGCCGTCGGGTCGGGGGCGGTCCTCGGACCCCTGCTCGCCGCGTGCGGCGGGCCCGGCCGGTCCCCGGCCACCACCGGCGCGGTGCGGACGTCGACGACAAGCGGCGGCCCGGCCGACTGGTCGGCGCTCGCCGCGACGCTCGGTCCCGGCAGTCGGCTCGTGACGCCCGACGACGTCGCCTACGGCACGGACAAGCTCCTCTACAACGAGCGCTTCGACGACATCGACCCGGCGGCCATCGCCTACTGTGCCAGCCCCGCCGACGTGCAGCGCTGCGTGGACTTCGCCCGCCGCCACGGCCTGCCGCTGGCGGCCCGCTCGGGCGGCCACAGCTACGCCGGGTACTCACTCACGAGCGGCCTCGTGGTGGACGTCACGCCGATGGCCTCGGTCCGGCCCGGTCCCGGCGGCACGGCCACGGTCGGCGCGGGGACCCGGCTGATCGACCTGTACGCGGTCCTCGGCCCGACCGGCCGCCTCGTCCCCGGCGGCTCGTGCCCGACGGTCGGCATCGCCGGGCTGACGCTCGGCGGCGGCGTGGGCGTCGTCGGCCGCAAGTTCGGCCTCACGTGCGACAACGTGGCGTCGCTCGAGATCGTGACGGCGGACGGTGTGCTCCGCACGGCCAGCCCGACGTCGGGGTCCGACCTCTACTGGGCCTGCCGGGGCGGGGGCGGGGGCAACTTCGGCATCGTCACCTCGTTCACGTTCACCACCCACCCGATCCCGCCGCTCGCCCTCTTCACCCTGGAGTGGCCCTTCGGCGCGGCGGCCGAGGTGCTCGACGGCTGGCTCCACTGGACCGGGGGCACGCCCCCCGAGCTCTGGTCGAACTGCCAGCTGCTGTCGGCGTCCTCGGGGAACGAGGTCAAGGTCACCGGCGTCTACTGCGGGGACCCGGCCACCTTGTCCGGACTGCTCCAACCGCTCGAACAGGCCGTGCCGGCCGGCACCACCGACCGCTTCGTCGGTCCGGAGTCCTACCTCGACGCGATGCTGATCGAGGCGGGGTGCGAGGGCTCCACCGTCGCCCAGTGCCACCTGCCCAGCCAGAACCCGGCGGGCACGCTCTCCCGGGCGACCTTCGCCGCCAAGTCCGCCTATCTGCGGTCCCCCCTCCCCTCCCCCGGCGTCGACGCTGTGGTGGGTGCGGTCACCGACCTCCAGGCGCACCTGCCTGAGCTCGGGGGCGGTTTCGTCTTCGACGCCTACGGCGGGGCCATCGGCGCGGTGGCCCCCGACGCCACCGCCTTCGCCCACCGGGACGCTCTCACCGGCATCGAGTACAGCTACTCGTGGTCGCCCGGAGCCCCGGACCAGCTGGTGGCCGGGGGCCGCCAGTGGCTGGACGAGGCCCAGCAGGACCTCGCGCCCTCCAGCGTGGGTGCCTACGTCAATTACATGGACCCGACCCAGCCCGACTGGCCGCAGGCCTACTACGGCACCAACCTCCCCCGGCTGGTCCAGGTCAAGCGGGCCGTCGACCCCGACGACCTCTTCTCGTTCGCCCAGTCCGTCCCGACCCGTCTCCCCTGACCGGACGGCCTGCCACTGCGGCGGGACGCCGGGCTGGCTACCGTGGTGGCCCATGAGAACGCGTTGGTTCGGCGTCCTTGGCGCGGGCGCGCTGCTGGCCGCCACCTTCACCGCGGTGTCCGCCCCGTCGGGCGCCGCCTCGCCGCACGTGTCGACGATCCTGATGCAGGCGGCGCAGTCCTACACCCCCCACGCCCCCCCGGGCGCCACCGACGACTACCACTGCACGCTCGTCAACCCCCACGTCACGCAGAACTCGTTCATCGTCTCGAGCCACTTCTTCCCGCACAGCCCCGAGGTCCACCACGCCATCGTCTTCCTGGTCCCGCCGGCGCTGGCCCCGGTGGCCGAGCAGGCCAACGTGGGCGGGAAGGGCTGGACGTGCTTCGGCGAGTCGGCCCTCCCCGACTCGGTGGCCGTCAATCACATCTCCAACACGCCGTGGCTCTCGGCCTGGGCCCCCGGGCACGGGAAGGACGTCGAGCCCGCCGGGACCGGGGTGCCGCTGCCCGCCGGCAGCCTCGTCGTGATGCAGGTGCACTACAACCTGCTCGTCGGGGACAAGCCGGTCCGGGTGGCCATGCAGCTCAACACGGTGCCCGGCGCGACGCCGCTGCGGCCGATCAGCCTCGACCTCATGCCGGCCCCGCCGGACGTCCCCTGCCCGGCCGGGGTGACCGGCCCGCTCTGCAACCGGGCGGCCTCGCTCGCCAACCTGGGCCAGCGCTTCGGCCAGGGCCAAGTGGGCTTCGTGAACGCCCTCGAGTCGATCTGCGGCCGCAACCCCGCGAACCCGCCCGAGGGCGACAGCACCTCGTGCACCTGGCCGATCGGCCGGAGCGGGATCATCGTCCGGCTCGGCGCCCACATGCACCTGCTCGGCCGGACGATGAAGATCGTGCTGAACCCGGGCACGCCGAGCGCCAAGACCCTGCTTTACGTGGGCGACTACAACTTCCACTACCAACGCTCGTACAACCTGAGCACACCGGTCGCGGTGACGCCCAACGACACGATCGGCGTCACCTGTAGCTACGACCCGACGCTCGCCCAGGAGCTCCCGGCGCTGCGCAACGTGGCGCCGCACTTCGTCACCTGGGGCGACGGGTCCTCCGACGAGATGTGCCTGGCCCTCGTCATGCTGATCCCGCCGGCGAGCGTCCCCGAGCGCACCGCCCTGCAGCAGGCCTTCTCGCCGAACCAGCCGGCCTCCATCTGATCCGCCGCGGCGGGGTCAGCCCCGCCCGGCCAGCTCGACGTAGCGGCAGAGGCCGTTCACCAGCCTGAGCTGGTCGACCGTGCGGCAGGCCGCGGCGAGGAGCCTCGGCGAAGCCACGAGCACCGTCAGGCCCTGGGCCCGGGAGACCGCCACGTTCAGGCGGTGCCGGCTGTAGAGGAACTCCATGCCCCGCGGCACGTCCTCGGCGGAGGAGGAGGCGAGCGACACCAGGACGACCGGCGCCTCCTGACCCTGGAACTTGTCGACGGTGCCGATCCGGGCCCCGGACGGCAGGGCCTCGCCGAGCAGCGACACCTGGGCGTTGTAGGGGGCCACGACGAGGAGGTCGTCGAGCGCGAGCGGACGCTCCGCCCCGGACCGGTCGGTCCAGGGGCGGCCGTTGAGGTCGTCCACGCAGGCCGTCAAGGCGAGGGCCTCCTCCGCCGACGAGGTGCGGTTGCCGGCGTGGTCGACGGGCAGCCAACGGAGCCCGGACCCCGACAGCCAGCCGGTGCCGCCGACCGCCTGGCGCTCGCAGCCCGGCTCGGCGTGCAGCCGGCCCTCGTAGAAGAGCTCGGACACGTACGCGCAGATCGCGGGGTGGAGGCGGTGCGTCGTCCCGAGGAAGACGCCGAGGTCCTCGGGCATCGTCTCGTGGACGCCGAGCAGGTGGGCGAGGGCGGAGGCGTCGGCACCGGGCGGGTGGGCCCCCCTCGACGGCTGGGCCAGCTGCTGGGGATCGCCCACGAGCACCAGGTTGTCGGCCGCCACCGAAACGGCCACCACGTTGGCCAGGGACAGCTGGCCCGCTTCGTCCACGACGAGATGGTCGAGCGACCGCTCGAGGAGGGGGTGCGAGAACAGCCACGGCGTGCCGGCGAGCACGTCCACGTGGTCGAGCGCCGCGGCCATCGCGTCGTTCGTGTCGAGCTGTTCGACCGAAGGGTGATCGACCTCCCGGTCGTCGTCCGACTTCTGGGCCGCCCGCAGCGGGACCCCCTCGACGACCGCCAGCTCGACGACCGCGGTGAGCAGGTTGGCTATGACCGCGTGGCTGTTGGCGGTGATCCCGACCTGGCGGCCCCGGTGCACCAGCTCCACCACCGCCCTGGCCGCGGCCCTGGTCTTGCCCGAGCCCGGCGGGCCCTGGACGGCGAGGCAGCCGCCGTCGAGCTCGGTGGCGAGCCGCACCACTGCGGTCACCGGGTCCTCGCCGGGCCGCCGCAGTTCTCCGGCCGTCGGACCGCCGACGAGGCGCGGCGACCGCCGGAGCAGGATGTCGCGGGCGGCGCGGTCGGGGCCGTCGCCGTCCATCCCGTGGTCGATGACCGACCGGGCCACCCGCCAGATCGCCTCGCGCTGGTGGTCGGCCTTGATGGGTCCCGGCGGGATCAGGCTCCTCGGGTGCGGGACCTCGGCGTTGCGCCCCCGCTTCAGGTCGACGTAGCCGTGCACGGGGTCGACGGCGTAGATCTCACCGGGGCTCTTGGCCGGCGGACCCCCGAGGAGCGCCAGGCGCAGGGCGTCCGGGTCCGCCCAGGGGTGGCCGGGGGAGAGCTTGTGCTCCTGGCCGGGGTCGAACCGGTAACGGTGGAGCACCGATCGTTTGACCTCGCCGACCGTCCCTTCGTAGACGAGGCCGGTGACCGCCTCGGTGTCGTGCAGGAGATCGTCCTCCTCGCAGCGCAGGATCCGGTCGTAGTAGCGCCACCATTCGGGCTTGTCGTCCCGCCGGTGCCAGTCGAGCAGCTCGCCGAGCAGCGCGGTGGCCCGACCGAGTGCGTCGCCCTGGACGGCGGGGTGCACCTCGGCGAGCTTGGCCTTCAGGAGCGCCACCTCGGAAACGATCTCGGCCACGTTCTCGGGCGCCGTGCCGTCCCTCGGATCGAGGCGAGGCGGCGGCGCCCCGACGTCCTCGGCGTACTCCGCCCGGCGCTCCTCCAACCAGTCGCGGAGCCGCCTCGTCGAGTCGCAGTCGACTGCGTTGTACTGGGCGAGCTCCTCCAGGATGGCGACGTCGCCCGTCTCGACGAAGCGCTCGTAGGCGACGAGCGACGAGCCGCCGTCGGTGATGGCCTCGGTCCGCGCCGGCATGTAGAGGCCCTCGAGCTTCTTCAGCGAGTAGGACGGCGTGCCGACGCGCACGCCCTGTCGGACGACCTGGTAGAGGTCGACGAGGGTCCCCGCTCGGAGCAGCCGGTCGACCTCCTCCTCCCGGGTGGCGTGACGGCCCATCAGCCGGCCGAGCGCCGCCGGCTCATAGGGGGCGAAGTGGTACACGTGCAGGTCGGGGTGGGCGTCCAGCCGGGCCGTCATGAAGTCGATCGCCGACTCGAACGCCTGTCGCTCCTCCGCCCGGTCGTGCGCCCAGAACGGCCGGTAGCGCAGCTCGCCGTCCTCCTCCCAGGCGAACCCGAGGAGGTACTCGAGGCCCCCGTCCTCGGCGAACGGATCCGACTCGATGTCGAAGAAGAGGTCGCCCGGCGACGGCGGCGGCAACGCGCCCAGTCCGGTGCCGGACCCCGGGCAGTCGAGCAGCTCGTAGGGCGGGGGTCCGTCCGGTGTGTCGCGCGCCATCACCTGCAGCCGCGCCTGCCGGCGGAGCCGCTCGAAGGTCGGCCGGCCGATCCGGGGCACCGACGTCACCTCCGTCGCCGCCAGCCCGGCCACGGTCGAGATGCCGGCCCGCTGGAGCTTGCGGGCCTGCTCGCCGGTGAGGCCGGCCACCACTGTCAGGTGGTCGTCGGCCAAACGCCGTTCGTCGCAGGCCTGCCGCCACGAGCAGATCGGGCAGTGGGCGACGGGCCAGGGATAGGCGTCGACCCCCGCGGCCACCGCCTCCTCGAGCCGGCGCTTCGCCGCCCGGTGGTAGGCGGCGAAGTCGGCCACCCGGAACGGCACCCGCTCCTGGCCCCCGAGCACCACCACGGCGCGCTCGGGCGGGCAGCCCTGGACCGTCGCCAGCTGCGCCGCGTACTCGCACAGCTGGAGGACATGGCCCGGCTTCACCCGCCGGGCGAGCTTCGTATCCTCGGGCTCGAACGAGAACGGGCCGAGGTCACTCGCCCCGTCCACCCGGCGGACGAAGTCGGCGTGGCCCCGCCAACTCGGCCGGCCGTCGTCCCCCGCCGTGAGAAAGGCGCCCTGGTAGACGGCGGCCACCCCCGAACGGAGCAGGGCCGTGGTCCGGTCGACCTGCTCGGCGAAGGGGAGCTCGGGCGGAACGACGGCGACGCCGACCCCCTCCGCCGCCAGCTGCTCGAGGTAGGTGCGCTCGTGCTCCATGCCCCGGCGCCGCAGCACCTCGACCTCGGGGTCGTCCGTCGTCGGCTCGGGAAGGCGCCCGCAGGCGACGTCGAGCGAGAGCTCGGTCAGATGCTGACAGGCGAGAAAGGCGACGAGGTCGGTCGGGCTGAGCACCAGCCCTCCGTCCTCGTCCAGGTACATCCCTCACCTCCTCGCCTGGCTCACCCTGCCACGCCCGTGTGACATGGCCGCTCGAGGTCGTCTCGGTGGCCGGCCCGGCGGCCGGCGGCGTCGTGCGACCGCGGCGGCCCGGCCCGTCGGGCCCGTCGGACGACGGCGACTAGGAGGGCGTCTGGTCGGTGGAGCCCTCGGCGTCGGCCTTGACCCGCTCGAGGGTCGTCCGCATGTCGTTGCGGTTGGTCTTGCCCCTGGCCCAGCCGAGAACCTTCCAGTAGAGGCGCAGGGACGCGGTGTCGGCCAGCCGGAAGGACTCGGTGACGTCCGTGCCCCCGTCGGCCGGCTCGAGGTGGTACCGCCAGACGTTGAGGGGCTGTTCCGGCTTCCCGACGCCGAAGGCGAACTCCCGGCCGGGCTCGCACTCGAGCACCGTGCAGGTCGTCCAGTACACCGGGCCCCAGCCGTTGCGCTTCACGTGGCCCCGGAACTTGGCGCCGACCGCCGGGCCGGTCGCCCCGTCGAGCCACTCCGCCTCGAAGGTCTCGGGGCTGTACCGCCCGATTCTCGTGACGTCGCTCACCAAGTCGAACACCCGTTCCGGTGGCGCGGCCATGTGCACTGTCACCGAGTCGTGCATCCCGTCACGGTAATTCTTGGCGGGCCGCCGCGCCCGGTCCGCCGCCCGGCGGGCACCGCGACCGGGTCGAGCACTGCTACGGGAGCTTCCCTCCCTCGATCCAGTGCTGGAACAGGTCGACCTGGACCTCGGGCCGGGCCCCGTCGCAGGGCATCGAGCCGGCGCGGAGCTTGGCCACGATCGCCGAGGCGTGCGCGCGCACGTCGTCGTACGACCACAGGTCGAAGGCGGACGACATCGCCTGCTGGTCCTTCTCCCGGAACAGTGGCTTGATCTGCGTGGCGAAGCTGACGGCACCGTCGGAGCCGGAAGCGTCGGTCATCGGTGGATCCTCCTTCTCGGCGAAGCGGCAGCGAGACGCCCGCCTCTGGTTGGGCATCGGGGAGACGGTCGTTCCAACGGACGGCCGGCGCGCTGACCCGCCGGCGACCCCGGCGCTTCGGGAGGACGACCCCGGGTCATGCCGTCCCCTGGGACGCCTGACGCGGGTCGTCCGCCGGCCGTACGTAGTCGAGGCCCAGGGGCCCGAGGGCCGTGACCTGGGTGACGTACTCACCCGACCTCGCCCAGTGGAAGTGGGGGGTCTCGCCCGGCAAGACGACCACGCTGTCGGGTGGGTACGCCACGAGCTCGTCGACGTCGAACTCGTCGCCCAAGCCGATGTAGAAGACGCCGCTGATCACCGTGTACACGCGATCCTCGGGATGGGTGTGGGGCATGAGCTTGACGTCGGCGGGCACCTTCACCCTGATCAGATAGGGACCGGGCCCGGTCGGCTGACCGACCACGATCGCCAGTCGAGCCGTCGGCGGGAAGGCGGCGAACGGCTGCCAGTCGACGTCTTCGGGCAGGACCGCTCTGAACACGGCCTCGTCGGTCTCGTGGCGTCGGGCCATCCGTCGCGGCTCCTTGCCCCGAGAGACCGGTCCGACCACGGCCTCGCCGTCGGTCACCGGGAGCCCTCGAGCATCGCGGTCGGTTCCTACCTTCGCGCCCCGGGTCCCGCCTCGCTCCGGCCGAGCCCGGTCCGGCACCGGACAATGGCAGGGGCCGTGAGGGAAGGGCCCGGCCGCTCAACGCGGCCGGGTCAGGCGTGCTCCAGCTGACGGAAATAGTGACCCAGCTCGAGATCCTCGACGAGCCCGGGGTGGGTGGGCTCCCAGCCCAGCAGCTCCCGGGTCACGGCGCTCGAGGCGGTCCCGTCCAGCCCGAACATCATGGCCATCCAACCGAAGTGCTCCCCCGCCACTTCGGGGGACACGGACACGACGGGAAGGCCGAGGTGGCGCCCGATCACCTCGGCGATCGTCCGGGTCGGCACGCCCTCGTCGGCCACCGCGTGGAGCACCGATCGGGCCGGCGCGTGATCGAGGGCCAGCCGGTAGACCACGGCGGCGTCCAACCGGTGCACGGCCGACCAGCAGTTGATGCCCTCACCGATGTAGGCGGAGGCGCCCCGTTCCCGGGCGATCTGGACCAGGATGGCCACGAAACCGTGGTCGCCGTCGCCGTGGACGGTGGGCGGCAGCCGTACGACGATCGGGCGGACGCCACGGTCGGCCAGCGCGAGGGTCAGAGCGGCCGCGGCCGAGCGGGGGAAGTTCGGGTCGGGCTCGTCCTCTTCGGTGGCCACGCCGTCGGCGGCGAGCCCGAGCGTGCCAGAGGCGATGAGCAGCGGCCGGCCCGAGCCCTCGAGGACCCGGCCCATGGTTTCGATGGCCCTCCGGTCGGCCGCGGCCGCCTCCTCCATCTGGCTGAAGTCGTGGTGGTAGGCGAGATGGATCACCCCGTCGGCGGCGGCCGCTCCGGCCTCGAGGCGGTCGAGGTCGTCGAGTGAGCCCCGGAGCACCTCCGCCCCGGCGGCGGCGACCGCCTGGGCGGCCTCATCGGAGCGGGCGAGGCCGAGGACGGTATGGCCGGCGCCGACGAGCTCGGGCACCACCGCCGAGCCGATCCATCCGGACGCTCCGGTGACGAACACACGCATGGGGACACCTCCCAGGCACGGGACCTCCCCCCGGTGCGAGCCGGCGGCTCGGCGAGGCGATGTCAGTGACTGTCATTACTGTACCACCGATGTCAGCCGCTGTCATCAAGTACCCTCGGATCGTGGCCCGGTGGGAACCCAACGCCCGGGGTCGGCTCGAGCAGGCCGCGCTGGAGCTCTACGTCGAGCGCGGGTTCGACAACACCACCGTGGCCGAGATCGCCGAGCGGGCCGGCCTGACGGAACGGACCTTCTTTCGGCACTTCGCCGACAAGCGCGAGGTGCTCTTCGGGGGGTCGGCGGACCTGCTCGCGGCGATGGTGCAGACCGTGGCCGCTGCCCCGAAGTCAGCGGCCCCGCTCGACGCCGTCGCCGCGGCGTTCGAGGCGGTGACGCCGATCTTCGAGGAGCGCGGCGACGTCGTCCGCATCCGCCGCTCGGTCATCGCCGCCACCCCCGAGTTGCAGGAGCGGGAGCTGATCAAGCTGGCATCGTGGTCCTCGGCCCTCGCCGAGGCGTTGCGCGGGCGTGGCGTCCGCGAGCCGGCGGCCAGCCTCGCGGCCGAAGCCGGCGTCGCCGTGTTCCGCACGGCCTTCGAACGCTGGGTGACCGACGAGCGACGGCGCGACCTGACCCGCTACATCCGCGAGGGGCTCGAGCAGCTCAAGGTGATCGCAGGCGGGGGGTAGCGGATCAGCGCCCGTCCGGCACGACGGCGCAGGAGGTCCGCCCGGTCGTCCGGGGCCCGATCGTTTGCGCCGTGGCCGGCGCCGACTCGACCGGAGGTGCCGACGTTCTCACGAGACTGCTTCTGGGGCGACGGGCCGTGTCCATATGCCAAAGACACCCCCTCTAAAGAGGCAATTCGGCCCTATGCAGTCGGTGGGAGGAGGGCTAGGCCACAACCAGGAGAGAAGGCGCAAGGGGGTGCCGCATGGCTGACAACCTTGAAATTGAGGGATCGACTTCACCTGACGATGGCGCCGACATCTGGCTCGAGTTCTCCTGCGGAGGGCGGGAGGTGATGCTGGGGTTCGACATGCTCGGAGATACACGGAACTGGTCGGCCGTGGGTCGTCATGCCTGCCCCTTGTCCGAATTGTGGCAGCAAGAAATGGCTGGTCACCGTTGACCATCACGAGCAGCGAAGTCATTCATGCCGTGACTGTGCGATGTGCTGGCACTCCGACTTCGGCCGACTGCACAGGCTGGATCCGATAGCTGCCCGGATTGCGCTCTTTCGCGCCTGGGCCCTGGCAAGTAGGACTAACTTCGTAGCGATGTGCGGGGGGCTACGAGCTGTGGTCGCCTGCAAGGCGACCGGACTCGACGGCTCCGTCCTCGATGACGACTTCGTCGAGGTCGCCTCGCCATGAACGCCAGCCGTGGGATCAAGGCCCGATGCCGCGGGTCCGTGCCGAGGATCCCCAGAGATGGCCGAGTCGACCGGACTTCCCGGCTCATATCGTCCCCGAACATCCACAGCGCACTGGACTGTTCCGGTGCCCCGCGACGCTCACGGATTGGTCTTCGGTTGGCTCGCTGGGTGGTCGGATCCGCCCTTCTTCTCAGTGTTGTCGCGAGCGTGCCTCCCGACGCGGGAGCCGCCCAGGACCTGCTCGCCAAGCCCTTCGCCGCGGCGGCACCTCTCACTCCCGACTCGTCGTTGCCGTTCGGTTCCGCCACCAACGTGCCGGCAACGAGACTGACCGGTCTGGTGGCCGCTGTGGTCGGCATCGCCGCCACCCCCGACGGCCACGGCTACTGGCTGGCCACGGGGGACGGCGGGGTGTTCGCGTTCGGCGACGCGGCCTATCTCGGGTCGGCGGCCGGCACCCCGCTCAACCCGCCGGTCGTGGGTATGGCCGCCGCCCCCGACGGCCACGGCTACTGGCTGGTGACGGGCGAGGTGCCCGACATCGGAGATGCGATCGCCGCGTACGTAGCCACCCGGACCGACAACGTCACGGCCGCCGTCTACGACATCCGCACCGGCCGCACCTACACCTACCGCTCAGGGGTGGTGGAGCACACCGCCAGCACTGTCAAGGTCGACATCTTGGCCACCTTGCTCTACCAGACCCAGGCCAGCGGACCGCTCTCGCCGGCTGACCAGGCTTTGGCCGTGCCGATGATCGAGGACAGTCTCGACAGTGCCGCCGACGTGCTCTGGGTTCGCGTCGGAGCCAGCGCGGTGGGCGACTTCGAGCAGGCGGCGGGCATGACCGCCACAGAGCCGGCGACGGACGGCGTCTGGGGAACGACCACCACAACCGCCCTGGACAGGCTGGCGATGCTCCGAACTCTCGTGTTCCCCAACCCGCTCCTCACCGACACCTCCCGCTCGTATCTCCTGAACCTGATGGAGCACGTGACGCCGTCGCAGGACTGGGGGGCCACTGGTGGCGTGCCGGCGGGCGTCACTGTGGCACTGAAGAACGGCTTCTCTCAGATCATCGGTTGGCAGATCAACACGACAGGGTGGGTCAGCGGGGACGGCCACGACTACCTCATCGCGGTGCTCACCGACGGCAACCCGTCCGAGGACTACGGGATCCAGACGGTCAACGCCGTTTCGGGCATCGTCTGGAACGAACTCGGGAGATCTTGAACGAAGGCGTGCGCCATCGGCCCCGCGAGATCCCACATGCCCGCCGGTCGATGAACCGTTTCCGTTCCCCACAAGGTGCCTTGGCGCAGCCGACCCGGCGAGGGGGCGGGTCGCGCTGAGCACCGTCAAGTGGCGGTCACCTGAGTTATCGACGTCCCCCTTTCCACCAGCAAAGGGGGGCTCGCCGAAGCCGCGTGACCATGCCGCCCTGTTCTCATGGGACTACTCGAGCGGTGGATCCGGTCGCCGCGCACGCTCCAACGAAGCCGAGATGGCCCTTAGGCGTGCGGACCAACTCGGCGAGTGGCCCACACTGCGTAGAGCGGATCGCCTCGGTGCCCTGGCGGCGTCCTGCGCACGATCGTTGGCGGTCCATAGGCCTCTGACTGACCGAAGTACTCAGCCACGATCTGGCATCGCTCGTCGTCACTTGCGTAGAGCCACCCGCGGATTGCCTTGGTGGCGAAGACGCGGTTACTAAAGGCGCACACGAACCGGCCGTGTGGCCGGAGCACCCGCGCCACGTCTCGGAAGACCTCGATGGGCTGGACGAGGTAGTCGATCGAGACACAGCAGACCACGTCGTCGACGCTCTCGGCCGGCAGCGGGACACGGGGGTCGTCGTTGAGGTCGTGGATGATGCGGTCGCCCGCGGCGGCGTTGCCTTGAAGTTCGAGCTCGTTCATCCCGAGCACGCGAAGGTGCTTCGGGGGGGTCCGGAAGTGTGACACCCACGAGCTCATGAGATCGAGGACGTCGCCTTCGACGTGGAGCTCTTCGTAGAGGTCGCCGACGGCAGTGATCGCTGCCCCATCGATGTGAGTGACGAATCGAGGGACTGCGTAGAAGGCGCCGTCGTCGCCGTCATCGACCCGATCGAAGAACCCTGGCGGAAAGCCACGGTCGCCTCGGTTGCCTTGCTCCACAGCCGTCCACCGTAGAGCCGAAGGGTCGCACCGCGGGCCTGGAGCGCCCACCCTTCGCCCTCACCACTGGCCCACGGGTGATGGCCACGCGGGCCCCGGCAGCCGAGTACTCGGGAGGCCCGACGGGGCGGTCGCGAGGTTCCGAGACGATGTCGCCTGGGCGAGGTCGGTGACGACCAAGGCCGAGGCCGGTCGCCTGTGCCAAGGGCGTCGTGACCGACAGGCCCGTCACCACGTCAGCCGGTCAAGAAGCGTCTCGGCTCTCGGTCGGCGTACCCCTTCGATGCGCCTGACCGCACATACCGCGCCTTCGAGCTTCAAGCCTCCTCGTGGCCGCCGGACCGATGCCAAAGGCGGGCTAGAGGCGGGCGTGCGGCAGGATGACGAAGGAGAGCCTGCCGGGTTCGTGGTAGACGGCTTGGTCAGCCGACCGCATGGCCGTGGCGGTGGCCAGGGGATCACCCGTACCCAGGTTGCGGGCATAGACGGGATGTGCGCCGCTCGACACCAGAACACGAAGGCGGTCGCCGGCCGCGAAGTGGCGACCGACCGGCCAGAGCTGCACCGACACGCCGAAGGTGCCATCGTCGGCGCGCCGGATCGTCGACGGGTCGAAGCGCTGGAGCCCGTCGCAGACGTTGATCGAGCGGCCATCAGGGTAGACGTGGCAGAGGCGCACGAAGAAGTCGGTGTGGTCGATGCTTGAGCGCACGTGGAGCGTGGCTTGGACGGAACCGATCAACTCGAGCGGCTCACGCAACGCCTCGGACGTGTACGCCAGCACGTCAGACCGAGCCTCGAGCACCTGATTGTCGAGTGCGCCGCCGGTGAGCATGCCGATGCCACCGACCGACGGGGTCGGGTCAGCCGGGTCGTAGCGGTACGTGTCCGGCTCCGATGGCGACGACGGCGCATCGGTGGCGAGGCGCCCGTCGGCGTGGAGGTACCAGTGGGTCCGGTCGGAAGGAGGCGGCCAATCGTCGAGTTCACGCCAACCGCCGCCCTCGCCCTGGACGTCGATCGTGACCGGGCTCACCGGGAGCAGGTCGTTCTGGCCGCGCAGGTAGATATCGAACCAGGTCAGCGGCGCGTCGGTCATCCCGCCTTCACCGCCTCCGCCAAGGTGACCGCCCGCGCCGATGCGCAGACTGGTCGGCGCACCCGACGCTCGCAACGCTCGGTAGTCGTCCACCACCCCCGG
>DATGZH010000023.1:0-5127 GCA_035297265.1 Acidimicrobiales bacterium
GTCGGGGAACACCCACCTGGGCGGGGACGACTGGGACGAGAAGGTCATGGACTGGCTCGTCAAGACGTTCAAGGACACCGAGGGGGTCGACCTCTCGAACGACAAGATGGCCATGCAGCGCCTGAAGGAGGCGGCCGAGAAGGCCAAGATCGAGCTCTCCTCGGTGCAGGAGACCCAGATCAACCTGCCCTTCATCACCGCCACGTCCGAGGGCCCGAAGCACCTCGACGTGAAGCTGACCCGGGCCAAGTTCAACGAGCTGACCCACGACCTGGTCGAGGCCTGCCGCGGCCCGTTCGAGGCGGCCATCAAGGACGCCGGGATGAAGACCTCCGACATCGACCACGTGGTCCTCGTCGGCGGCTCCACCCGGATCCCCGCCGTCCAGGAGCTCGTCCAGCAGCTCACCGGCAAGGAGCCCCACAAGGGGGTCAACCCCGACGAGGTGGTGGCCGTCGGTGCGGCCGTGCAGGCGGGCGTGCTAAAGGGCGAGGTGAAGGACGTCCTCCTTCTCGACGTGACGCCGCTCAGCCTCGGTATCGAGACCAAGGGCGGGGTCATGCACCGGCTCATCGAGCGCAACACCACGATCCCGACCAAGCGGTCGGAGGTGTTCACCACGGCCGAGGACAACCAGCCGTCGGTGGAGATCCACGTGCTCCAGGGTGAGCGGGAGATGGCCCAGTACAACAAGACGCTCGGCAAGTTCCAGCTCGTGGACCTGCCGCCGGCGCCCCGCGGGATCCCCCAGATCGAGGTCACATTCGACATCGACGCCAACGGGATCGTGCACGTGTCGGCCCAGGACCGGGCGACGGGCAAGGAGCAGTCCATGACCATCACCGGTCAGTCCTCGCTCAACAGGGACGAGATCGAGCGGATGGTCCGGGACGCCGAGTCCCACGCCGAGGACGACCGCCGTCGGCGCGAGGAGGCCGAGGTGCGCAACACCGCCGACACCCTCGTGTACCAGACCGAGAAGCTCCTGAAGGACCAGGGCGACAAGTTCGAGGGTTCCGAGAAGGAGGACGTGAGCTCGGCGCTCCAGCAGGTGAAGGAGGCCCTCTCGGGGACCGACCTCGAGGCCATCAAGACGGCCACCGACCAGCTGGTCTCGGCCAGCCAGGGCTTCTCCCAGCGCCTCTACCAGCAGGCCTCGCAGGCCGCCTCGGCCTCGTCGGGCGGTGGCGGCGAGGACGGGTCCGGCTCGTCCGAGCCGTCCGAGGACGAGGTCGTCGACGCCGAGATCGTCGACGAGTCATGACCGGCCGTCCCGACCCCTTCGGGCTCGGGCGGCTGGCCTCCGACGACGCCGAGGACCGCGAGCCCGGTTCGGCCAAGCAGCCGACCGGACGCGCCCCCGGCGCCGCCGGGCGCGGTGAGGACCGGGGCCAGCGGCCCGACGACGTCGAGCCCGACGAGCCCGCGGGCCCCGTCGACCTCTCGGCCTTCGCCTCGTTCCCCTCGGGCAGGGGGCCGATCCTCGACGACGTGGCCGCGCTCGAAAAGGAGCGCGACGAGTACCTGACCGCCCTCCAGCGCCTGCAGGCCGATTTCGAGAACTACAAGAAGCGCGTCCTGCGCCAGCAGGAGGAGCAGGCCGCCCGGTCGGCCGGCCAGCTCGTGACCAAGCTCCTCCCGGCGCTCGACGCGTTGGACCTCGCCGAGCTGCACCTCCAGGTGAACGACGAGGGGGCCACCCACCCGGTCGAGGCCGACACCCTCGCCCAGGTCCGCGCCCTCCTCCTCGCCGCGCTGGAGAAGGAGGGCCTCGAGCGGGTGGACCAGGTCGACGTGCCGTTCGACCCGGTGGTCCACGACGCGGTGGCCCACGCGCCGGCCGACGACGACGATGAGCCCAGCCCCGACGGTCAGCGGGAGGTGGTGGTGGACGAGGTGATGCGGTCCGGTTACCGCTGGCGCGGGCAGGTGCTGCGACCGGCCATGGTCCGCGTGCGGGGCTGACGTGGCACCGCAGCGGGAGTGGTTCGAGAAGGACTTCTACAAGACGCTCGGCGTCTCCTCCACCGCCACCGACAAGGAGATCACCAGGGCCTACCGGAAGCTGGCCAAGCAGTACCACCCCGACGCCAACCCGGGGTCGGAGGACCGCTTCAAGGAGATCTCGGCCGCCTACGACGTCCTCGGTGACAAGGACCGCCGCAAGGAGTACGACGAGGTGCGCCGGCTCGGCCCCTTGGCCGGGGGCTTCGGTGGCGCGCCCGGCGGTGCGGGCACCTTCCGCGTGGAGGACCTGGGCGACATCGGCGACCTCTTCGGGGGCCTGTTCGGCGGGCGCTCGGGCGGCCGCCGCCGCGGGGCCCGCGGCCCCCAGCGGGGCGCCGACATCGAGACCGAGCTGCACCTGTCGTTCGACGACGCCGTCCGCGGCGTCACCACCCAGGTGCACGTGCCCGAGGAGGTGCGCTGCCACACCTGCAACGGGTCGGGGGCGGCGCCCGGCACCTCGGTGCACGCCTGCGACCGCTGCGGGGGCCGGGGCGTGCTCGACGACAACCAGGGGCTGTTCTCGCTCTCGACGGTGTGCCCCAAGTGCAACGGGCGGGGCACCCTCGTCGACACGCCGTGCCCGACCTGTCACGGGACGGGCACCGAGCGGCGCAACCGCCGGGTCAAGGTGCGCATCCCCGCGGGGGTCGACGACGGCCAGCGGATCCGGGTGAAGGGCCGCGGGCTGCCCGGCGAGGGCATGGCCCCGGCCGGCGACCTCTACGTGGTCGTGCGGGTGGACAAGCACCCGATCTTCGGCCGCCGGGGCCGCAACCTGACCCTCACGGTGCCGGTGACGTTCCCCGAGGCCACCCTCGGCGCCACCGTCACGGTGCCGACCCTCGACGACCCGGTGACGGTGCGCATCGCTCCGGGGACGGCGTCGGGGACGCTGCTTCGGGTGAGGGGCCGGGGCGTGCCCGCGGGGACGGGCAAGAACGGCAGCAAGCCGGGGGACCTGTTGGTGAAGGTAGATGTGGTGGTGCCTTCGTCGTTGACCGACGAGCAGCGGGCCGTCGTCCAGTCGCTGGCCGAGGTCTCCGAGGCGGCACCGAGAGAGCATTTGGGAGTGTGACGTGAGCGACGTCGAACGAAGGGACGGCGCACCGGGCCCGGAGGGCGCCGAGGAGTCGGGTCGGGCCGTCTACGTGATCTCGGTGGCCGCCGAGCTGACGGGGGTGCACCCCCAGACACTGCGCATCTACGAGCGCAAGGGTCTGGTCGACCCGACGCGCACCAAGGGCAACAGCCGGCGCTTCTCCGAGCGCGACCTCGCCCGCCTCCGCCGCATCCAGCAGCTCACGAACTCCGGGCTCAACCTGGAGGGCGTCCGCCAGGTCCTCGAGCTCGAGGCCGAGGTGGTCCGGCTGCGGGCCGAGCTCGAGCAGGTGCGGGCCGAGGCGAAGAGGGCTATCGAACAGACCCACCGCCAGTACCGGCGCGACCTCGTGCCGGTGAGCCAGGCCCCCGTCCTCTACCGACAGGGCCGCGCGACCCGAAGGGGGAGGTGACCGAGGTGCCCCTCGACCCCGAACGCTGGACGGTGAAGACCCGCGAGGTCTTCTCGGCGGCGAGCGAGCAGGCCACGGCGTCCCACCACGCCGAGATCACCCCGGCCCACCTGCTGGCCGCGGTGCTCGCCCAGCCCGAGAACATCTCCCACCCGCTCCTCCAGCGGGTCGGCGTGGAGCCGGCCGTCCTGGCCCGGCGCCTCGGCGAGGAGCTCTCCCGGCTCCCCCGGGCCGTCGGCGGCTCGGAGGCCTCGCTGTCCCGGGCCGCCCGCGACCGCCTCGAGACGGCCGACGAGCTGCGGGCCGACATGGGCGACGAGTACCTGTCGGTCGAGCACCTGCTCCTCGCCATGGCCGACGAGCTCGGCGTGAAACGCAGCGACCTCCTCTCGGCCCTCCGCGACGTGCGGGGTAGCCACCGGGTGACCTCGGCCACCCCGGAGGAGACGTTCCAGGCGCTCGAGAAGTACGGCCGGGACCTCACCGCCCTCGCCCGCCAGGGCAAGCTCGACCCGGTCATCGGCCGGGACGAGGAGATCCGCCGGGTCATCCAGGTGCTCTCCCGGCGGACGAAGAACAACCCCGTGCTCATCGGCGAGCCCGGCGTCGGCAAGACGGCCATCGTCGAGGGCCTGGCCAACCGGATCGTCGAGGGCGACGTGCCCGAGGGCCTGAAGGGCAAGCGGGTGGTGGCCCTCGACATCGGCTCGATGGTGGCCGGGGCCAAGTACCGCGGCGAGTTCGAGGAGCGCCTGAAGGCCGTGCTGAAGGAGATCTCCGACGCCGAGGGGCAGGTGGTCAGCTTCGTCGACGAGCTCCACACGATCGTGGGCGCCGGCGCGGCCGAAGGGGCGATGGACGCCGGCAACATGATCAAGCCGCTGCTCGCCCGGGGTGAGCTGCGCCTCATCGGGGCGACCACCCTCGACGAGTACCGCAAATACGTCGAGAAGGACGCGGCGCTCGAGCGCCGGTTCCAGCAGGTGTTCGTGGGCCCGCCCTCCGTCGAGGACACCGTGGCCATCCTGCGGGGCCTGAAGGAGCGCTACGAGGTCCACCACGGCATCCGGATCCAGGACTCTGCCCTCGTCGCGGCAGCCACGTTGAGCGACAGGTACGTCACCGATCGGTTTCTGCCCGACAAGGCCATCGATCTGGTCGACGAGGCGGCCGCCAAGATCAAGATGGAGGTCGACAGCATGCCGGCGGAGATCGACGCCGTCCGGCGGAAGATGATGCAGCTTCAGATCGAGGAGCAGGCGCTGAAGAAGGAGCGCGACCCCGCCAGCAAGGCCCGACTCGACGACGTGAAGCGGCAGATCGCCGAGCTCGAGGAGTCATCGAGCGCGATGAGGGCGCAGTGGCTGAAGGAGAAGGAGGTCATCGATCAGATCCGGAAGGCTCAGCCGGAGATCGAGCGGCTCCGGCACGACGCGGAAGAGGCGCAGCGTCGCGGCGATCTGGGGCGGGCGGCGGAGATCAGCTACGGCCGGATCCCGGACCTCGAGAAGAAGGTCGATCAGTTGAGGAAGAACCTCGCGAAGGTCCAGGAGAAGACGAGTTATCTGCGCGAGGAGGTCACCGATCAAGACATCGCGGCGATCGT
>DATGZH010000024.1:0-77144 GCA_035297265.1 Acidimicrobiales bacterium
CGCGGAGGACCGCTTCGCACCAATCGGCCCTGGGCACCGCATGGTCCTCGCCGATGGCCACGACGGGAGCCCGCGCGGCCTCGACGCCGCGCCGCCGGAGGGCGAGGATGTTGCCGTCGTCGACGCCGATCCAGCGGACCCTGGCGTACGAAGGCTCCGGACCACGTCCCGGCCCCACCCCCACCAGCTCCCCGTCGACAGCGTCGAGCTGGGGGAGGAGCGCCTCGACGACGTGGGCGACGGGTCCGTAGCCCTCCCGGGAAGCCACGACCACCGAGAGCTTCGGTGTCGGCGCTACCTCCTCCTCGGCCACGGGCCCCGAGCTTATGGAGATCTACGGCCTGGGACTGAAGTGAGCAATCGAGCGGGGTTGTCGGTGAGGACCATCGCCCATGCTGGGGCCTTCCCACCACGGCGCCGGCGTGGCCGGGTGGCGGGTCGGCCCCCCTCACCGACCCGGCACCCGGTCCGCCGGCCAAGGAGCGGTCGCCACAGCCGACCGTTCCGAGGCATGACGACGCTGCTGCCCGGTGCCAACACGCTGGTCGACCCGGTCTCGGACCCCGTCACCGTCGAGGTCGAGGTGGGTGTGCTCGGGCCGCTCGAGGTCCGGGGTGCGGCCCGGCCGTTCGAGAGGGCGTGGTCGCTCGACCTCGTCGTCTATCTGGCCATGCACGAGCGAGGGGTGACGAACGACGCCTGGGCCACGGCCCTCTGGCCCGATCGCCTCATGGCGGCGGCCACGGTCCACACCACCGTCTCGGCGGCCCGCCGATCGCTCGGCCCGACGGCCTCGGGCGAGGACCACCTGCCCCGGCACCGGGGCGGGCTCAGGCTCCGACCGACGGTGAGCACGGACTGGCGGCGCTTGCGCAGCCTCTCGGCCCGGCCGGGACCCGCGGCGTGGTGGGCGGGCCTCGAGCTCGTCCGGGGACGTCCGTTCGAGGGCCTGCGCAGTCCGGACTGGGTGGTCCTCGAGGGTGTGGGCGCGACCGTCGAAGACGGGGTCGTCGCTCTCGCGACGAAACTGGCCCAACACCACCTGGCCCGGGGCGAGGGGCGGCTGGCGGCGCTCGCCGCCCGGCGGGGCCTCCTCGCCAGCCCCTTCGACGAGCGGCTCTACCGGCTGCTCCTGCGCTCGGCCGACGCCGAGGGCCACCCCTCCGGTGTCGAACGGGTCATGGCCGAGCTCGTCCAGCTCGTCGGGGGCCCCCGGGCCGACGCCAGGCCGGTCGGGGCCCTCGGGCCGTTCGAGTACCAGCTGGTCCACCCGGAGACCGTGGACCTCTATCTGGCGCTCAGCCGCCGGCGGGGCGCCCCCGGGGCCATCGGGTCGAGACAGTAGGGTGTGAACCCGCCATGCCCAGGAGCTCCACAGGAAGATCGGTAGCGCGCGCCGCTTCGACGGGTGGCGGACGGACCTACCGGGGCCAGATGCCGGTGAACTGGTACGCCGGCCTGGTCCTCATCGTCATCCTCGGCCTCGGCTCGGTCTTCTACGCCCGCTACGAGAACCAGCACTCGACGGCGGCCGCCTCGGTGCCCCCGACGACCACCGACACCTGGTACTCGGCCTTCGGCTACGACCTCTGCGGGACCGTCCAGCCGGCCCCGGCGGCCAACACCAACTCGGCCCAGGTCGGCATCTACACGACGGGGAAGGGGCTCATCACCATCGCCCCGAAGAACAGCTCCGAGGAGGGGACCAACGCCGTCCTCGGCAAGTTCGTCAGCAACTACCCGGGCAACGAGATGGCGCTCAGCCAGACCGGGATCCGGGCCCCGGGCACCCAGACCTTCACCAACGGGGAGGCCTGCCCCAAGGGCACGCCCGACGCCGGCAAGACGGGCCAGGTGGTCGTGCGCTACTGGACGGGTCCGTTCGCCACCCTCAAGTCCGGCACGATCGTCTCGGGGAACCCGAGCGACCTGCGGCTGGCCAACGGCCAGCTGATCACGATGGCCTTCCTCCCGTCGGGCAAGGCGGTGCCGAAGCCCCCGGCGGAGGCGCTGACCGCTCTCCTGCCCGCCCTCAACGGCCAGACCCAGACGACGACCACCCTGCCGGGCACCATCCCGACGATCACGCCGACGACGGCGGCGTCGGGGGCGACCACGACCGTGCCGACGACCACGCCGACGACCGCCGCCACCACCACGTCGAAACCGCCGGGCACGACCACCACCGCCAAGAAGTAGCCGTGCAGGCGGTGGTGCTGGTGGGGGGCGAGGGCACCCGGCTGCGCCCGCTCACCTACGCCATGCCCAAGCAGATGCTGCCGATCGTCGGCCTGCCCATGATCGAACGCGTGCTGCGGCATCTGGCGGCGCACGGGATCGACGAGGCCGTCCTCTCGATGGGCTATCTCCCCGACGCCTTCTTCGCCGCCTACCCGGACGGCGAGGCGGGCGGGGTGCGCCTCTCGTACGCGGTCGAGCCCGAGCTGCTCGACACCGCCGGCGCCGTCCGCTTCGCCGCCGAGGCGGCCGGGGTCGACGGCACCTTCGTCGTCGTCAACGGCGACGTCCTCTCCGATCTCGACCTGACGGCGCTCGTCGCCTTCCACCGGGCACACGGGGCCGAGGGGACCATCCATCTCCACCCGGTCGAGGACCCGTCGCGCTTCGGCGTCGTGCCGACCGACGGAGAGGGCCGGGTGACGGCCTTCGTGGAGAAGCCGCGGCGCGACGAGGCTCCCACCAACCTCATCAACGCCGGCACGTACGTCCTCGAGGCCTCGGTGCTCGGGCGGATCCCGACGGGTCGACGGGTCTCCATCGAGCGTGAGACCTTCCCGGTCATGGCCGAGGAGGGACGGCTCTTCGCCATGGCCGACGGCTCCTACTGGATCGACACCGGGACGCCGGCCACCTACCTCCAGGCCCAACAGGACCTCGTCGATGGTCGGCGGGGCGTCCCGCCCCACCCCGACGCCCGCCTCCTCGTCGACGAGGTGTGGGGGGTGGGCTCACCCCGGCTCGAGGGCCGCCTCAGCGGGGCCTGCTTCGTCGCTGACGGTGCCGTCGTCGAGGCCGGCGCGGCGGTGGCGCGGTCGGTCCTCGGACGTCGCGCCGTCGTCGAGGCCGGCGCAGTGGTGGAGGACAGCCTCCTCCTCGACCGGGCCAGGGTGAGCTCCGGGGCCGTCGTCCGGCGCTCGATCCTCGGACCGGGCGCCACCGCGGGCGAGGGATGCGAGGTCCTCGAGCTGTCCGTGGTCGGCGCCGACACCGTCGTCCCGAAGGGGAGCGTCCTCGAGGGCGAGCGGCTGCCGGCGCCGTCGGTGTAGACAGAGCCCGATGCGCGCCCTCGTCACGGGTGGTGCCGGCTTCATCGGCTCGGCCCTGGTCGACCGACTGCTGGCCGAAGATCACGAGGTCGACGTGGTCGACGACCTGTCGACCGGCAGCCTCACGAACTTGGCCGACGCCCGGGCTGCGGCCTCGCACGCGCTGACCTTCTACAACCTCGACATCCGCCTGCCGGACCTCGTCGAGGTCATGGCCCGCCGGCGTCCCGAGGTGGTCTTCCACCTCGCCGCCCAGGCCGACGTCCGGGTGTCGGTGGCCCGGCCGCAGTTCGACGCCGAGGTGAACATCGTCGGCAGCCTGAACGTCCTCGAGGGCGCACGGGCCGCGGGAGCCGAACGCGTGGTCTTCGCGGCGAGTGGCGGCACGCTCTACGGCGAGCCCGACCCCACCAACCTGCCGGTGAGGGAGTCCCACCCCCACCGGCCGCTCTCGCCCTACGGCGTGTCCAAGAAGGCCGTCCTCGACTACCTCGTGGCCTACCGCGAGCTGCACGCCCTCGAGTTCGCCGCCTTGGCGCTGGCCAACGTCTACGGGCCGCGGCAGGACCCGCACGGCGAGGCCGGGGTGGTGGCCATCTTCGCCGAGCGCCTCGTGAGCGGGCGGCCGGCCACCATCTTCGGCGACGGTGAGCAGACCCGGGACTTCGTCTACGTCGACGACGTGGTCGACGCCTTCGTCCGGGCGGCCACCCGCGGCGGCGGCCTCGTGTGCAACATCGGCACCGGTGTCGAGGTGACCGTCAACGAGCTCTACCGGACGATGGCCGCCGCCTGGGGGGTCGACGCTCCTCCCGCCTACGCCCCCGCCCGTCCGGGTGAGCTGGCCCGGAGCAGCCTCGACCCCGAGCGGGCCGCCATCCAGCTGGGCTGGCGGCCCTGGACCGAGCTGGCCGACGGGGTGCGGGCCGTGCTCGACGGGGTGGCCGCGCCGGCCGAGTAGCCAGCGGTCAGCGGAAGAGGTCCTCGCCCGGGGGTCGCACCACGTCGGCGGCGACCGAGCCCTCCCCGAGCCACGCCGGGGGGAGCCCCCGGACCACCGCCGCGGGGTAGCCGCGGTCCTTCCCCATCACGAGCTCGGCCGCCCCGGCGATCTCGTCGGCGAGGCAGATCTCCGTGGCGACGAGCTCGCGCCCGTTGGCGTCGAGCGTGCCCCGGAGGTCGAGGACCGGGAGCACGCCGGCACAGCCGATGGCCACGTCGGTCACCCCCCGGCGCCAGGTGCGGCCGAACGTGTCCGAGACGACCACGCCGACCTCGACGTCGAGCCGGCGGCGCAGGTCGGCCCGCAGGCGTCGGGCCGACCGGTCGGGGTCCACCGGGAGGAGGGCGGCCACGCCCTCGTCCACGTTGGAGAGGTCGACGCCGGCGTTGGCGCAGACGAAGCCGTGCCTCGTCTCGGCGATCACGAGCTCGCCCCGCCGGCGGAGGACCCGGACGGACTCCTCCTCGACGAGCCGCTGCTTGGCCTCGGGGTCCGCCGGGTCTACGGGCACCAGGCGGCCCTCGGCCTTCGACACCACCTTCTGGGTCACGACGAGGACGTCGCCTTCCCGCAGCTCCCGCCCACCCTCGTCCACGGACGTGAGGGCCTCCGCCACGAGCGACGCCAGGTCGTCGCCCGGCTTGATCTCGGGCAGGCCGACGACGGGGAAGACCGTGAGGGTCGGGAACGGGTCGACCACCGGCTCAACCAAGGGCGGCGAGGACCGTCGCCGCCAGGGCACCGGCCCGCTCGGCTGAGGACATCACCGTGTCGGTCACGACGCAGCGGACGCCTTCGCGCTCGACGGCCGGTGCGAGGTGGCGGTCGGCCTCGTCGATGACGAGGGTGCCGACGACCTCTGCGTAGAGCCGGGCCACGCCGACGACCGAGGACTCCTGGCCGAGCTCGGTCAGCAACCGGTCGGCCGGTCCCTTGAGCGCCGCCCCGGCCACGATCGGTGAGACCGCCACCACGTCGTCACGGCGTTCCCGAAGGGCCGGTCGGAGACCCGGCACGGCGAGGATCGGGCCGACCGACACGACGGGGTTCGACGGGCACACGATGAGCCGTTCGGCCGACGCCAGTGCGTCGAGCACGCCCGGTGCCGGGCGGGCGGTGTCGGCCCCGTCGAAGCGGACGGCGCGGACGGCCACGCCGTGACGGAGCCGCACGAAGTAGTGCTGGAACGGCACCTCGGGTCCGTCGCCGTCGCCTTCGGCCAGGGTGAGCCACGTCCGGACCGGGTCGTCGGACATCGGGAGCACCTGCACCCGCACCCCGCGAGCCCGGCACAGCTCGCCCGTCACCTCGCTGAGCGACGCCCCCTCGGCCAGCCGTTCGGTCCGGTAGAGGTGGGTGGCCAGGTCGACGTCGCCCAGGGCGAACCAGGTCTCCCCGCCGAGCTGCTCGAGCGCGCCCATCGTGTGCCAGCTCTCCTTGGCGAGGCCCCACCCGGTGTCGGGGTTCTGCAGCCCGGCCAGCGTGTAGACGACGGTGTCGAGGTCGGGGCTGATGTGGAGCCCGTGGAGGACCATGTCGTCCCCGGTGTTGACGACCGCCGTCACCTCGGCCGGGTCGACCACGCGCACTAGACCGGCGAGGAGCTTGGCGGCGCCAACCCCTCCGGCCAGCGCGGCGAACACGCTGGTGACACTAATCCGGCGACGGTGCGGCCCGGCCGGGGCGGGACGGAGGTGGCGACGTGCACCGCTACGCTCGGCCCGGCCATGCGAGCTCTCGGGGCACTGTCGGACTGGCCCGTCGGCACCGCGGCCGGCGGCGTGCTCCGGCGCGAGGGGGCCGAGGGTTCGCCGGTGACCGTGGTCGACGAAGTCGGGCCGCGCGAGCGGCCCTTCCCCTGGGCCTCGGTCACGAAGCTCTGCACGACGGTGGCCGTGCTCGTCGCCGTGGAGGAGCGGTCGGTCTCGCTCGACGACCTGGCCGGCCCGTCGGGTTCGACGCTGGCCCACCTCCTCGCCCACGCCTCGGGTCTCGGCCCACGGCCCGGGGAGGTGTTGGCCCCGCCGGCCCGCCGACGCATCTACTCCTCGCCCGGCTTCGAGGTGGCGGCGCAGCACCTGGCGGCCGCGGTGGCGATGCCGTTCTCGGACTACCTCACAGAAGGCGTCCTCCACCCGCTCGGCATGCGCGGCGCCCGCCTGGCCGCCGGGACCTCACCGGCCGCCGGCATGTACGGCACGCTCGCCGACCTCCTGGCCCTCGGCACCGAGCTGCTCCGTCCGACCCTCATCCACGGCTCGACGCTGCACCACGCCACGGGGGTGGCCTTCCCGGGTCTCTCCGGGGTGCTCCCGGGCTTCGGCCCCCAGCTGGCCTGCGACTGGGGTCTCGGCTTCGAGGTGAAGGGCGTGAAGTCCCCCCACTGGACGGGGCGGCGCAACGGACCGACCACCTTCGGCCACTTCGGCCAGTCGGGCGGCTTCCTCTGGGTCGACCCGGTGGCCGGCGTGGCCTGCGCCGTGCTCACCGACCGGCTCTTCGGCCCCTGGGCGCAGCAGGCCTGGCCGGCCCTGGCCGACGACGTGCTCGCCGAGCTCGGCCGGTAGCCCGAAACCCCCCTGTTACAGTCACCCCTCGTTATGAGCCCCGCCGGCGGCCCGCCGACCCAGAGCGACGGCGTCCGTCCGGACCGCCCGTGAGCCCCCTCGCTCAACCCGGCGCTCCCGACCACGAACGGGGCACGGAGCCCGAGTACGTCACACCCGGCCGCTTCACCGCCAAGACCGCCCTCGTCACGGGGGCCGGCTCGGGTATCGGCCGGGCCACCGCCCGGCGGCTGGCGGCCGAGGGGGCCGCGGTGGGCTGTCTCGACGTGGCCGAGGACCACCTGGCCACGGTGGTCGACGAGATCAACGACGCCGGGGGACCGGGTCGCGCCGTCGGCTACCGCTGCGACGTGACCGACGAGGACTCGGTGGGCGGCACGGTGGCCCGCGCCGCCGACGAGCTCGGCCCGGCCACCGTCGTCTGCAACGTGGCCGGTGTGGGCGGCTTCGCCCACGCCACGGAGCAGTCGCTCGAGGGGTGGAACCGGACCATTGCGGTGAACCTCACGGGCACGTTCCTCGTCTGCCGGGCGGCGCTCCCCACGCTCCTCGAGCTCGGCGGATCGATCACGAACGTCGTCTCGACGGCTGGCCTCATCGGCCAGCCCTACTCGGCCGCCTACTGCGCGTCGAAGGGCGGCGTCGCCCTCCTCACGCGGGCGCTCGCCGTCGAGTACCTCGGCAAGGGCGTGCGCGTGAACGGCGTGGCGCCCGGCGGCGTGGACACCCCGATGCTGTGGGGCTTCGGGATCCCCGAGGGCATCGAGGCCAAGGCCCTCAAACGCATCATGACCCCGATGGGGTACTGCACCCCGGCCGAGGTGGCCTCGGCCATCGCCTACCTGGCCTCCGACGAGGCGGGCTACGTGTCGGGGGCCATCCTCTCGGTCGACGGCGGGGTCAGCACGTGAACGTCGGCCCGGCCCGAGCCGGTGGTCACCGAAGCCCAGGCCGGTGACCGGGCGGCGCCCCGCCGAACCTCGGGGCGCCGCGTCGCCGTCGACGCCACGCCCCTCCTAGGCCAGCCGACCGGCGTCGGCGCCTTCTGTGCCGGGCTCCTCGGGGGGTTGGCCGAGCGGCCGGACGTGAGCGTCATCGCCTTCGCGGTGAGCTGGCGACGGCGCCACGGCATCGTCGGCTCGCTGCCGGCCGGTGTGCCGGCGTGCGGCCGGGCCATGCCGGCCCGCCCGCTCCACCTGGCCTGGCGCCACTTCGACTGGCCGCCGCTCGAGTGGTGGACCGGGCCGTGCGACGTGGTGCACGGGACGAACTTCGTCGCCCCGCCCACCCGCAAGGCCGCCCGGGTCCTCACCGTGCACGACCTCACGGTCGTGAAATTCCCCGAGCTCTGCTGCCCCTCGGTGCTGGCCTTCCCGGGGCTGATCAAGCGGGCGGTCCAGCGCGGCGCGTGGGTGCACACACCTTCGGCGTTCGTCGCCGGCGAGGTCCTCGACGCGTTCGGTGCCGACGCGGCGCGGGTGCGGGCGGTCCACTCGGGTGTCCCGGCGCTCCCGAGCCCCGGGGAAGAGGAGACCGCCGCGGCCGCCGCGCTCCTGCCGCCAGGTTCCTCTCGGGTGGTGCTCGCCGTGGCCACCGCCGAGCCCCGCAAGGACCTGCCCGGCCTGGTGCGAGCCTTCGACCAGCTGGCCGCCGACCACCCCGACGTGGCCCTCGTCCTGGCCGGCCCGCCGGGCTGGGGCGAGGCCGCCCTCGGCGAGGCCGTGGCCGCCTCGCCCTTCGCGGCGCGGGTCGTGCGCACGGGCTGGGTGGACGACGGGGTGCTCGCCGCGCTCTACGCCCGGGCGTCGGTGCTCGCCTACCCCTCGCGCTACGAGGGCTTCGGGTTCCCGCCGCTGCAGGCCATGGCGGCGGGCGTCCCCGTCGTGGCCACCGACGTCGGCGCCCTCGGCGAGGTGCTGGGCGACGCCGCGGTGCTGGTGCCGCCGGCCGAGCCCGACCGTCTGGCCGAGGCGATCGTCACCGCGCTCGACGACGACGACCTCCGCCGCCGGCTGGTGGCCGCCGGCCACCGGCGAGTTGCCACCTTCACCTGGGCCCGCACCGCCGAGGGCCTCGCTCGGCTGTACGAGGATGCCGCGGCGGCGCGCCCGTGAGCGACCCCCAGGTCCCAGCCACCCCCCCGGGTGACGTCCGGGTGCTCCTCGTGGTCGAGCAGCTCCGCCGACGGATCCCGGGCGGGGTCGGTCGGTACGCGTCGGGGCTGGTCAAGGGGCTGTCGGCGCTGCCCGCCCCGTCCGGCGTGGCGGTCACGCTCTATGCCAGCCGGCCACCGGGGCCCGACCCCATCGCCGCCGCGGGCTTCCCCGTGCGGACCTCGGCGCTGCCCGGACGGGCCCTCACCCGGGCCTGGGACCACCGGTGGCTCTGCGCCCCGGCCGGGTTCGACGTGGTCCACTCGGTCTCGCTGGCCGCCCCGCCGCCCCGTCGGGACCGGCCGGTGACGTCGGTCGTGATGGTGCACGATCTGGCGTGGCGCCACCAGCCGGCGGCCACCACGGCCCGCGGGCGACGCTGGCACGAGGCCGCCCTCGCCCGGGCCCTCGAGGACGCCGGCGCCTTCGTCGTCCCCTCCGCCGTGATCGCCGACGAGCTCGAGGCGGCGGGGGCGCCGGCCGAGCACGTGCGGGTCGTGGCCGAAGGCGCCGACCACCTCCCGCCGCCCGATGGCGAATCGACCGCCCGCCTGTTGGCCGCCCACGGCGTCACCGGCCCCTACGTGCTCACCGTGGCCACCCTCGAGCCGAGGAAGAACCTCGAACGGCTGGTGGCCGCCTTCTCGCTGGCCCGGCCGGAGCTGCCCGAGCCCTGGCCGCTCGTGCTCGTCGGTCCGCAGGGTTGGGGTGACGCCCTCGTGCCGCCCGACGGGGTGACGCTGCTCGGCGAGGTGAGCGACGCCGAGTTGTCCGGCCTCTACGGCGGCGCCGCGCTCTTCGCCTACGTGCCGCTCGTCGAGGGCTTCGGTCTGCCCCCCCTCGAAGCCATGGCCGCCGGGGTGCCGACGGTCGTCAGCCGGACCGTGCCCTCGGTGGGCGACGGCGCGGGCGAGCCGGCGAGCCGGCTCGTCGACCCGCTCGACGTCGACGCCATCGCCGCGGGTCTCGTGGCGGTGGCGGGCGACCAGGAGCTCCGGGCCCGGCTGGTCACCGCCGGACGCGAGCTCGCCGGCCGGCACACGTGGCGCCGGACGGCGGAAGGGCACGTCGCGCTCTGGGAATCGCTTCGGTGAGCGGCGACGCGCCGCTCCGGCTGACTCTCGACGTCACCGCGGTGCCGGCGAACCCGGCCGGCGCCGGCCGCTACACGGTCGAGCTCGCCCGGGCGCTCGGCGAGCGGAGCGACGTGGCCCTCACGCTCGTCGCCCGGCGCGACGACGGCAGGCGTTGGGGCGGGCTCGGCGCGGCCGACCGCCGTCCGCGCGTCATGGCCAGCGCGCCGACGGCGCGCCCGGTGCGGCTGGCCTGGGAACAGCTCCGGCTGCCGGCTCTCTTGCGTTCGGTCCGGCCGGACGTCCACCACGGGCCGCACTACACGATGCCCGAGCGGGCCGACGTGCCCTGCGTCGTCACCGTGCACGACTGCACCTTCTTCGACCACCCCGAGTGGCACGAACGCTCGAAGGTCCTCGTCTTCCGGCGGGCCATCCGCACCGCGGCGAAGCGGGCCGCGGCCATCGTGTGCGTGAGCGAGACGACCGCCCGTCGGCTGCAGGCGCTCTGCCCGGTCGAGGCGCCCATCGTCGTTGCACCCCATGGCGTCGACCACAGACGCTTCACCCCGGCCGAGCCCGACGTGGGGTCCGACACCCGGGCCCTCGAGCGGCTCGGGGTCGATCCGGGCCGCCCGCTCGTCGTCTTCGTCGGCACGATCGAGCCGAGGAAGGGCGTGGCCGACCTCGTGGCGGCCTTCGACCGGGTGGCGGCGTCCCACCCCGACGCCCTCCTCGTCCTGGCCGGCCAGGAGGGGTGGGGTGACCAGGCCGTGGGCCGGGCCCTCGGCGCGGCGGATCACCCGACCCAGGTCCGCCGCACCGGCTACGTGCCCGACGACGCGGTGCCCGCCCTCCTGCGCCGGGCCCGGGTGGTGGCCTACCCCTCGCTCGAGGAGGGCTACGGGCTGCCCGCCCTGGAGGCGCTGGCCTGCGGGACGCCCCTCGTCACCACCTCGGGCACGGCGATGGCCGAGCTGGCCGACGGTGCGGCCGTGCTCGTGCCGCCGGGCCGGCCGGCGGCGCTGGCCGAGGCGCTGGACACGTTGTTGTCGGGGGACGAGGCCGGGGCCGAGGAACGCCGGGCCAAGGGGCTCGAGGTGGCGGCCGGCCGGACGTGGGCGGCGAGCGCAGCTCGTCACCTCGAGGCCTACCGGCTCGCCGTCTCGGGAAGGCGACCGAACGGCCCCACCGTTTAACCTGCCCCCCGATGCGCGCGTTGATCACCGGGGGACGCGGCTTCGTCGGCACCTGGTTGGCCGAGCACCTCCGCGAGCAGGGCGACGAGGTGACCCTCGTCGACCGCGAGACCGACGTGACCGACGAGGCGGCGGTGACGGCCGCCGTGCGGGCCGCCCGTCCGGCGGCGCTCTACCACCTGGCCGCGCTCACCCACGTCGGGGAGTCCTGGGCGTCACCGCTCGACGTCCTGCGGGTGAACGTGCTGGGCACGGCGGCCGTCCTCGGGGCGGCCCGGTCGCTCGAAACGGCGCCGAGGGTGCTCGTGGTCAGCTCGGCCGAGGTCTACGGCGTCGTGACGCCCGAGCAGCTGCCGCTCGGGGAGGACACGCCGCTCTCCCCGGCCACGCCGTACGCGGCGAGCAAGGCGGCGGCCGAGGCCGTGGCCCTCCAGGCCTGGCGGGGCTACGGCGAGCACGTCGTGGTCGCCCGGCCGTTCAACCACGTCGGCCCGGGACAGGCGTCCACCTTCGCCGTGCCGGCCCTCGCCCGGCGGATCGTCGAGGCCTGCCGCGACGGCTCGCCGTGGCTGCGCACGGGCACGCTCACCACCCGCCGGGACTTCACCGACGTGCGCGACGTCGTGCGGGCCTACCGGCTGCTCCTTGAACGGGGCCAGCCCGGTGGCGTCTACAACGTGTGCTCGGGCCGCGACGTGGCGGTGGCCGACGTAGCGACCCGTCTCGTCGCCCTCGCCGGGGCGGATCTCAGGCTGCAGACCGATCCCGAGCTCGTGCGACCGGTCGACATCCCGGTGCTCCGCGGCGACCCGTCTCGCGTCACCGCGGCGACGGGGTGGCGACCGGCGATCCCGCTCGACGAGACCCTGCGCGACGTGCTCGCCTACTGGAACGAGCAACTCGCCGGACGACCCTCCGCCGGCTGAACGCGCCGTCGGTCAGCTGGCGGTGAGCACCTCGCGCAGCCGCGAGCGCGCCCGGTCGGCCTGGGCGCGCGTCCGTGTGCTCAGGTCACGGGCCGGTGCCGGCAGCTGTTCCTCCAACGGCTCGATGGTCGTGGTGACGAACTGCTCGACCAACTGGTCGATCTGGTCGGCCATCCGGGCCAGCTCGGCGCGCAGCTCGGCCATCCGGGCGGCGGTGTCGGCGTCACCGAGGCGGTTCACCAGCTGCCGCCGACGGACCTGGGCCCGCTGCAGCCCGAGCACCCCGAGGCCGATCATCACGTAGCCGGCGTCGCGGGCGAACGACCCGACCTCCTTCGCCACGTCCTTCGGGTTGGCACATTCGGGCATCGCCGTCTCCAGTCTTCCGCTACCTGCACTCGTCCTCGTGGCCGTGGCGGTGGTGCCCCTCGTCGAGCGGCCCCGCCGTCCGGCCCTGCAACCAGAGTATACGATCTGTTAAACAGTTGCAAGCACCCCGGAGGCCCCGACGGCCATCGGGCCGTCCCCAGGGGGGTCTCCCCGAACCGGTAGCCTCGATGCCCTGATGGACTTCCGACGTAGGGCGGAAGCGGCCGAGGTCCCTTCCGCCCCGACGGGTCCTCACGCCGTCCCGGGGCCGTCCAGGGGCGGCGAGGCTGCCCCACCCACGTCAACCCCGCACCTTTGACGTACGCACCGTGACCCACCCGAGCAGTTCGCCGCCCGCCGGCGCCGCCGCGCCCGCCGACGGGGCGGCCGCCCTGGCGCCCGAGGAGCGCGTGCCCCCGGTCGTCGCCGTGGTCGTGACCCGGGACCCCGGTCCACACTTCGACGAGGTGCTGGCGTCCCTCGCCGCCCAGGACTACGGCGACCTCTCGGTGCTCGTGCTCGACTCGGGCGGCACCGTGGACCCGACCGCCCGGGTGGCCGCGGTCCTGCCGGACGCCTTCGTGCGACGCCTCCCGCTCGACCGGGGGTTTGGCGCCGCGGCCAACGAGGTGCTGGGCATGGTGGAGGGGGCGGCGTTCTTCCTCTTCTGCCACGACGACTGCCGGGCCGCTCCCGACGCGGTGCACGTGATGGTCGGGGAGTCCTACCGGTCCAACGCCGGCGTCGTGACACCGAAGATGCTGCGCGTCGACGACCCTTCGGTCCTCCTGCACGTCGGGATGGCCGCCGACAAGACCGGTGCGGTGGTCGACCGGGTGCAGCCCGGCGAGGTGGACCAGGGCCAGCACGACTCGGTGCGCGACGTCTTCATCGCCCCCGGCGGCTTCACCCTCGTGCGAGCCGACCTCTTCGAGCAGCTGGGCGGCTTCGACCCGACGATCGTGGCCCTGGGGGAGGACCTCGACCTCTCGTGGCGGGCCCATGTGGCCGGGGCCCGGGTGGTCGTGGCCCCGGAGGCGAAGGTGTACCACGCCGAGCTCGTGGCCGGCGGGGCCCGCGAGGTCGCCTGGGGCCCCGACGGCGAGCCCCCGCCGCCGTTGGCCGAGCTGCAGCGGCGTCACGAGCTGCGGGCGGTGCTCAAGTGCTACGGACGCTTCCACCGCCTGCGGGTGGTGCCGCAGCTGCTCTTCTTGAATGCCGGCGAGTACGTCGTGGCCCGCGTGGCCCGGGACCGCGACCGGGCCGCGGTGATCATCGCAGCCTGGCGCTGGAACCTGGCCCACCGCAAGCAACTGCGCGAGCTCCGCCGATCGCTCCGCGCCGTGCGGGTGCTGTCCGACAGCGACGTCCGGCGCATGCAGCTGCGGGGCAGCGCCCGCCTCTCCACCTACACGTCGCGCCTCGTACACCAGGGCTACGACACGGCGCACGCGCGGACGGCCGAATCGGCGACGGACGATGACGCCGAGCCGGTCCTCACCGGCAGCGTCGGCCTGGCGTTCTCCGAGGATGCCGACTTCGACGAGCTGGACGACCTCGGCCGGCGCTCCGGGCGCGACCGTTTCGGCCGGCGACGGCGTCGCCCGTTCCTCTCGCGGCGGCGCTCGCGCCTCGTCGTCTGGCTCGTCGCCACCCTCGTGCTCCTCATCGGCACCCGGAACATCCTCGCCGCGCATCTGCCCCTCATCGGCCAGTACCTGCCACCGCTCGACTGGTCGGCCAGCTGGCACCAATTCTTCTCGCCGTGGCAGACGCCGGGGGTGGGCACCACCGCCCCGGCCGCCCCGGCCTTCGCCGTCCTCGGCACCGTCGGCACCGTGCTCCTCGGGGCCATGGGGCTCACCCAGAAGGTGCTGGTCCTGGCCTGCTTCCCCGTCGGCGCGATGGGCCTCTCCCGGCTGCTCCGGCCCTTCGTCTCGCCCCGGGCCCGGCTGGCCGGCGCCCTCGGCTACCTCGGGCTGGCCCTCGCCTACAACAGCCTGGCCGAGGGGCGCTGGGACGGCCTCGTGGCCTACGCCGTCGTGCCCTGGGTCCTCGTCCGGCTGGCCCGGGCCGGCGGGGCCCCGCCCTTCGGTCTCGAGGGGGCGGGGTGGCGGACCACCCTCCTCGGCCAGATGGTCACCCTCGGCGTGGTCGAAGCCGTGGCCGTGGCTTTCGCCCCGGGCGTGGCGCCGCTCGTCCTCCTCTGTTCGTTGGGGCTGGCCGTCGGCTCCTACGTGATGGGCAACGGCCGCGGCGCCGGCCGGACGCTGGCCGTCGGGGCCGGGGCGACGGTCGCCGCCGCCGTCCTGCTCTTCCCGTGGGTGGTGGGCACCCTCCTCGCCGGGCGCGGCGCGGTCAACGTCTTCGGGCTGCCCGCGTCGCCGTCGGGCACGGTCGGCTGGTCGGCCCTCGTGCGCTTCGCCGTCGGCCCGACCGGGGGATCGCCGCTCGGCTGGCTGCTCGTGCTGGCCGCCCTGCTCCCGCTCGTCATCGGTCGTCATGCCCGCCTGGCCTGGGCCGGCCGCTTCTGGACGCTCGCGTGCGGCTCGTGGTTCCTCGCCTGGCTCGTGTCACGGGGCTACACCGGGGCCTTCGCCCCGCCGGTCCAGGTGCTGCTGGCGCCGGCGGCGGCCGGGGTGGCCGCGGCCCTCGGGCTCGGCGTGGCCGCCTTCGAGCAGGACCTCGCCGGCTATCACTTCGGCTGGCGCCAGGTGTTGAGCGCGGTGACGGTGGTCGTCGCCCTCGTCGGCCTGGCCCCCGTGGCCGCCGAGGCGGCCAACGGCCGTTGGGGGATGCCGGCCGCCGGCTACGCCAGCTCCCTCGGGTTCCTGGGCCAGGGTGCCGCGACCCCCTACCGGGTGCTGTGGCTCGGCAACCCCCGGGCCCTCCCGCTCGGCGGCTGGTCCATGCAGTCCGGCCTGGCCTACGGCACGTCGGTCGGGGGCGTGCCCGACGGCACCGACACCTGGGCCCCTGCCGGCGCCGGTCCGACCGTCCGTCTGGCCACGTCGGTGGAGCTCGCCCGGGAGGGTCTCACGACCCACCTGGGCCGGTTGCTCGCCCCCGCCGCGGTGCGCTACATCGTGGTCGTCGAGAACCTGGCCCCCTCGCTCGGGGGCCTCCAGTCCTCGGCGTCGTTCCCGACGCCGCCCGACCTCGTGCCGACGTTGCTCGGCCAGCGCGACCTCCTCCAGGTGCCGACCGGCGACTCATCGTTCGACGTGTTCTTGAACACCGCCACCTTGCCGCTGCGCGCCGCGCGTGCGACCGGTCCGGTCACGCTCACGCGGAGCGTGCCGGCGGCCAACGACCTCACCGGCTGGCAGCCGGCCCTGCCGGCCGGGGCCGGTCCCTCGTCGTGGAGCGGCCCGCTCTCGACCGGCACGGCCTACGCCGGCTACGCGCCGGCCGGCGGCTGGACGCTCCAGGTCGGCGGCAAGACCGTGCCGATGCGGAGCGCCTTCGGCTGGGCCGCGCAGTACCCGGTGGCCGCGGCGGGCCCGGCCAGCCTCCACTTCGACGGGAGCCCGCTCGTGCCGCTCGCCGTCACGCTCGAGGTCCTCGGTTGGCTGGCCCTGGCCGTGGCCCTCCTCTGGCGGGCCAGCTGGGTCGAGAACTGGCGGGCCCGGCGAGACGAAGCCCGGTCCGACAAGGCAACGGCCGATGAGCGGACGCCGGCCGCCGCCCTCGCCGGGGGGGAAAGGTGAGCGAACCGACCGCCACCGGCGGGCCCCGGCCGCGGCCGCGCCAGATTCCCCGCTTCGGCATCGCCCTCGTGGTGGCGGGCACGCTCGTGGGCGTCGGCCTGATCGACCACGCGCTCACCCCGCCGTCGAGCCCCGCCGCCGCCGCGCCGGTTGTGGCGCAGGCCGCACCGGTCGGGGCGGAGTCGTCGTCGTGGTACTGCGTCGGCGGCACGGGGCCGAGCGGGGGATCGCCGCCGATCGTCGACCTCGTCAACAGCTCGTCGGTGCCGGTGTCGGGCACCGTCACCGCGATCGGCGACCCGGCGGCGAGCGCCTCTTCACCGGTGACCGTCCCGGCCCACGGCCAGGTGTCGGTGTCACCGGCCCAGCTGGTCGGGTCGACCCAGTTCGTGGCGGCCGACGTCGACCTCGAGGGCGGCGGGGTCGTGGCCAGCGAGTCGGTGGCCGGGCCGACCGGCTGGGCCCAGACGCCCTGTGCCAGCAACGCCGCCACCAGCTGGTACTTCGCCGCGGGGGACACGAGCACCGCCTACGACTTCCTGTCCCTCTACAACCCCGACAGCACGCCGGCCGTCGTCGACCTCACGTTCGTCATCGGCTCGAAGGTCACGAGCCCCACGCCGTTCCAGGGGCTGATCGTCCCGCCCGGGCGGCTGGTCGTGGCCGGCGTCGACTCCTACGTCCAGGAGGAGCCGCAGGTGGCCACGGTGGCCACCGCCCGCTCCGGGCGGGTCGTGGCCGCCCAGCTCCTCCAGTACGACGACAACGGGCTGACCGGGCTGAGCGTGGCCACGGGGACGCCCGTCGCCGCGCCGCGCTGGTCGTTCCCGCGCTCGAACGACGTGAGCGGCGGGTCGACGATGTTCGAGGTCTTCAACCCGGGCACCGCGTCAGCGCACGTGACGGTGCGCCTCCGCCTGCCTTCGGGGCCGGTGGCCCCCCTCCGTCAGGTGGTGCCGCCGGCCAGCACCTGGACCCTCGACGCCTCGAGCCTGACCCGGCTGCCGGCCAACACCGACTACGCCGCGAGCTTCAGCACCGCCGGGGGCCCCGGGGTGGTGGTCTGGCGGTTGGCCTCGGCCCCGGCGGCCTCCGTCGCCCCGCAGTGGGGGGCGGTGCCCGGGGTGGCCGAGGGCCCGCCGGCCACCTCCTACGTGCTGCCCGCGGCGGGCACGCCCGCCCTCCCCGCCACGACCGGCGCGGCGCCGGTCGGCCTCGGCCTCTTGAACAGCGGGACGGCGCCGGCCGTGGTGTCGATCGACGTGTACGGCGCCCACGGTCCGACCCCTCTCGCCGGCAGCCCCGTGCACCTCGACGCCGGGGCCTTCACGGTCATCCAGGGCTCGTCGCTGCCGCCGACCGACGCCCTCCTCGTGACGTGCCACGAGGAGGGGGTGTCGGTGATGGAGGACTTCGTCCCGGCGGGCATGGCCGGCCTCGTGGCGCAGCCGGGGGTGGCGCTGACGCCGCCCTGACGGGCCGGCGGTCAACCCTCGCTCAGCGGGGCTTCTCTTTCTGCGGCGCCGGCCATTGGGGCGGCGGCCACTGGGGCGGCGGCCACTGGGGCGAGGCGTCCTCGGCCTGGCCGCCCTGCACGGGCACCTGGGGCGGCGGCCACTGCTGCGGCGGCGGCCACGACGGAGCGGAGGCGCCCTGCGGGTCACCGGCCCCGACCGGTGCGGGCGCCTCGACGTCCCCTCGGTCGGACTCGGCCACCTTCCCGTCGGTCGGCTCGCCGACTGCGGCCACCTCGACGGTCTTGGCCTCGGTCCCGTCGCCGTTCGTCGCGGCCTTGCGGCCGTTCCCGTTGAAGTGCGGGACGGCCTTGGCCCCCGTCACGTGGACCGGGCCGCCGTGGGCCTGGTCGACCAGCTGGCGGACCGCCTCGCCGTCGACCGTCTCCTGCTCGAGGAGGGCCTGGGCGAGGGCGTCGAGCCCGTCGCGATGCTGGCTCAGGAGGTCGATGGCCCGCTCCTCTTGCTCCCGGAGGATCCGCTCCACCTCGTCGTCGATCACCCGGCTCGTGTCCTCGGAGTAGTCGCGGGTGTGCATGAGGTCCTCGCCCAGGAAGACCTGCCCCTGGGAGCCCCAGGCCATCGGCCCGATCTCCTCGCTCATGCCCCATTCGCGGACCATCTTCCTCGCCAGCTCGGTGTTGCCGACGAGGTCGTTGGCCGCACCGGTGGAGAGGTCGCCGTAGACGAGGAGCTCGGCCACCCGGCCGCCCATGCGCACGCAGAGGGTGTCCTCGATGTGCTGGCGCGGGTAGATGTGGCGCTCCTCCATCGGGAGCTGCTGGGTGACGCCGAGGGCCATGCCGGTCGGGAGGATCGTCACCTTGTGCACCGGGTCGGCCTCTTCGAGGACGTAGGCGAGCACGGCGTGGCCCGCCTCGTGGTAGGCGACGCGCTCCTTCTCCGAATCCGAGAGGGCCAGGCTCTCGCGCCGCTGCCCCATGAGCACCCGGTCACGCGCCGTCTCGAAGTCGGCCATGTCGATGGTCACACTGCCCCGGCGCACGGCGTGCAGCGCGGCCTCGTTCACGAGGTTGGCGAGGTCGGCTCCGCTCATGCCCGGTGTGCCCCGGGCCACGAGCTCGAGGTCGACGTCGGGGCCGATGCGCTTGCCCTTGCAGTGGACCTGGAGGATGGGCAGGCGCTCCTCGAGGTCGGGGAGGGGCACGACGATCTGGCGGTCGAAGCGACCGGGGCGCAGCAGGGCCGGGTCCAAGATGTCGGGCCGGTTGGTGGCCGCGATGACCACGACGCCCTCGGCCGGGTCGAAGCCGTCCATCTCCGACAGCATCTGGTTGAGCGTCTGCTCGCGCTCGTCGTGGCCCCCGCCGAGGCCCGCCCCGCGCTTGCGGCCGATCGAGTCGATCTCGTCCACGAAGACGATGGCCGGTGACTGCTTGCGCGCCGTCTGGAAGAGGTCGCGCACCCGGCTGGCCCCGACGCCCACGAACATCTCCATGAAGTCCGAGCCGCTCACCGAGAGGAAGGGAACCCCGGCCTCACCGGCCACCGCCCGGGCGAGGAGGGTCTTGCCGGTGCCCGGCGGGCCGACGAGGAGGACGCCCTTCGGGATCTTGGCCCCGATCTCCTTGAAGCGCCCCGGCGTCTTCAAGAAGTCGACGACCTCGCTGATCTCCTGCTTGACCCCGTTGTAGCCGGCGACGTCGGAGAAGGTGGTCGAGGGCCGGTCGGCGCTGAAGAGGCGGGCCCGCGACCGACCGATCGACATGATGCCCGACATCTGGCCCCGGGCCTGCCGGGACACGAAGTAGAACATCCCGCCGATGAGGAGGAAGAAGAAGAGGTAGGGCAGCCAAGTCGAGAGCAGGTTGGAGGGCGTGGAGAAGGTGACGTCCACTCCCTTGGCCTGCATCTCGTGGACGTCCTGGGGGATCGGCGGGTTGGGCCCGCTCACCGTGTACGCCGTCCCGTCCTTCAGCTTGCCCGTGATGGTGCCCGACGAGTTGTCGACGTTGGCCGAGGCCACCTGGCCGCTCTTCACGTCGTTCAGGAGCGTCGAGTACGAGAGGCTCTTCGAGCTCGAGCGCGGGAGGAGGGAGGGGACGATCAGGATGGCCAGGACCGCCACGATGAGGACGGTCCAGATCCAGCGCCAGCTCTGTTCGCCGCCGGAGGGGGTCTGCTGGCCGCCGGGACCGGGGGTGGGCGGGCGCGAAGGGGAGCGGTCGGGCCGCTGCGGGCTCACTGCCACATGCTATGCGCCGACCTAGCGAAACAGGTACCGCAGGCGGGCCGCCCGATCGGCGAAGAAGCCGAGCACTAACGTTGCCCCGATGCCCCAACCTGGGGAAAGCGAGTCGCCCCCCTCCGACGCGCCGGCCCCCGGCCGCACCTATCCGCCCAGCTCCGACGGGGCGGGCACGCCGCCTTTTCTCGTGGCGGCCGGGTTGGACCACGACCCCGACGAGTCGCCCGTCGCGGCGGAGGGGGACCTGGCTGGCCCTCCGAGCGGACCGTTCCTGGACCAGCCCGGCGCGGTGCCCCGGGACCGGGCCGACGCCGGCACGTGGCTCCTCTTCGCCGTGGTCGGCTTCCTCGTCGGCTCGGTGGTCGGGCTCCTCTTCGCCGCCCTGGCGGCCGAGCTGGCCGGGCAGGGCAGCCACCTGGCCGAGATCGCCAAGCTGTCGGCCCCGCCGGAGTGGTACGTGGCGGCGTCGCTCGTCGGCCTCTGGGTCGGGTTCATCGTCGGTCCCTGGCTGGCCAGCCGCTTCCGGGGGACGCGACGCTTCGCCGCCGACCTCGGGCTCCGCTTCCGGCTGGTCGACCTCTGGGGTGTGGCCGTCGGCCTCCTGGGTCAGCTGCTCGTCGACCTCATGTACGCCCCCTTCCACCACCACCACAACTTCACCAAGAACTTCAATGCCCCGACCACCCGCCTGACCGGGGCCTCCCACGGGGGCGGCTTCGTCGTGATCGCCCTGCTCACGGTGGTCGGCGCCCCGTTCTTCGAGGAGCTGTTCTTCCGCGGGCTCTTGCTCCGGGGCCTCGTCCGGGTCTGCACGCCGGCCCGGCGGGGACGCTCCCTCGGTCGGACGTTCGGCGTGGTCGCCGCGGTCCTCCTCGACGGCCTGCTGTTCGGCCTGGCCCACGGCGAGCTGGTGCAGCTGGCCGGCCTGGCCGCCTTCGGGATGATCCTCGCCGTCGTCTCCTACCGGACCGGACGGCTGGGCATGAACATGGTGGCCCACGCCACCTTCAACTTGGCGGCGGTGCTCACGATCGCCGGCGACCGCAGCGTGGTCTTCCATTGACCGGCCGGCCGACCGTTCTTCGCCCGTGCTGACCGCGCCGCCGACCACCGAGGGCCGGCCCCCGCCGCCGGTTACCGGGCCGCGCCACGCCCGCCACGTCGATCGCCGGTGGCTGCCCTCGGGCCCCTTCGCCGTGCGGGCCTTCCCGGCCGCGGCGACGGGGGTGGCCATCGTCGGCGTGATCGTCATCGTGCTCTGGCAGCTGCACCTCAACCTCTTGCTCCAGAACAGCTCGACCACCGGCGGCGACACGGGCGCCCACTACATGATGCCGGCCTACCTGGCCACCCTCGTGACCCACGGGCACCTCTCCGGCTGGGACCCGGCCTGGTACGACGGCTACCCGATCTACACCTTCTATTTCGTCCTGCCCGACCTCTTCGTGGCGATCGCCCACATTGTCCACTTCCCCTACAACATCGCCTTCAAGTGGGCGACGATCCTCGGCTCGATCTCCCTCCCCGTCGTCGCCTGGGCGTGCGGCAAGCTCTTCCGGCTGCGGCCGCCGGTCCCCGCGGTGCTCGCCGCGGCGACCCTCCCGTTCCTCTTCGAGTACTCCTACGAGATCTACGGGGGGAACCTCTTCTCCACACTGGCCGGGGAGTACGCCTACTCGCTCAGCATCTCCCTCGCCATCCTCTTCCTCGGCCTCATGGCCTTCGGCCTGCGGACGGGGCGCCACCGCGGCTGGACGGCGGTCGTGCTCGCCGCCTGCATCGCCGCCCACATCGTGCCGGCCATGTTCGCCCTGGCCGGGGCCCTCCTCCTCGTCGTCTTCGAGCTGCTCCCCCCGGTCGTGCGACCGGGGACCGGCAGTCCCCTCCGCCAGGCCGAGGCGGACGACGAGCTGTTCCCGCTCGGCCCGTCCCCGGGGCGCACCCGGTGGCGGAACGTCTGGTGGGGCTGCTCGACGGTGGCCATCGGGCTCCTGCTCTCGGGCTGGTGGCTCGTCCCCTTCGGTATCCGCCAGCCCTACGCCACGTCGATGGGCTACAACAACGTGGCCGGCTACCCGGACCTCCTCTTCCCCCACGGCGACCTCTGGGCGGTGGTGCTCGCCTTCGTCGCCGTGCCGGTGGCCGTCGTCCTGCGGAGCCGCTTCGGCCTCCTCGTCGCGCTCCTCGGCGGGGCCTCCGTGCTCGCCCTCGTGTTCGACCCCCAGGGGAGCCTCTACAACGTCCGGTTCCTCCCGCTGTGGTTCCTCTGCATCTACCTCATGGCCGGTTGGCTCTTCGGCACGGCCGCCGCCGCGCTGGCCCGGGCCTGGCGCCGCCGCCGCCAGGCGAGGTGGGTGGCCGCGGTGCGCCAGGCCTGGACGGCCGGGCGCCGCCTGCCGGCCCGCCCCCGCATGCCGCTCTGGGCCCCCGCCGCGGTGGCCGGGCCGATCCTCGGGCTCCTCGGGGCCATGCTCGTCGTGGTGCCGCCGTTCGTGGTGAACGCCTCGGACCTGCCGGTCCACGCCGGCGCCGACCTCGTGAGCAACTGGGCGGCGTGGAACTACTCCGGCTACGAGGGGAAGCCCGCCTACCCCGAGCTCCAGGCGGTCATGCACACGATGGCCAGGGTCGGCGCCAAGGACGGCTGCGGGAGGGCCATGTGGGAGTACGAGCCCGACCTCGACCGGTTCGGCACGCCGATGGCGCTCATGCTGCTGCCGTTCGACACCGGCGGGTGCATCGACTCGATGGAGGGCCTCCTCTTCGAGTCCTCGGGCACCACGCCCTACCACTTCTTGAACCAGGCCGAGCTCTCCGTGCAACCCTCCGAGCCGGTGGTGGGCCTGCCCTACGGGCCGCAGAACGTGGCCCTCGGCGTGCAGCACCTCCAGCTGCTCGGGGTCCGCTACTTCATGGCCTCGGACCCGAAGATCCAGGCGATGGCGGCGGCCGACCCCAGCCTGCGCCTCGTGGCCAGCACCGGGCCGTGGCATTCGCTCTATGGCGCGGCGACCGTCACCACCACGTGGAAGGTCTACGAGGTGCTCCACTCGCCGCTCGTCCAGCCGCTCACCCACGAGCCGGCGGTGATGTCCGACGTGGCCGGTCGGGTCGCCTGGCTCTCGCCGTCGGTCGCCTGGTACGGCGACCCGTCCCGCTGGGACGTGGAGCTCGCCGCGTCCGGCCCGTCCTCGTGGCCGCACGTGGCCGCCGGCACCGCCGACCCGCCGGCGGTGAAGGTCCCGCCCACGAAGGTCTCCTCGGTCGTCTCTACCGACAACACGGTCAGCTTCGACGTGAGCCGCACGGGCACACCGGTGCTCGTGAAGGTCTCCTACTTCCCCAACTGGCACGCCACGGGGGCCGACGGCCCCTACCGGGTGACGCCCAACCTCATGGTGGTGGTGCCGACCTCGCACCACGTGACCCTCGTCTACGGCACGAGCACCGCCGACCGGCTGGGTCTCCTCGTGACGCTCGTCGGGGTGCTGTGCCTCCTCGTGCCCTGGGCGGTCACCGTGGTGCGCCGCCGGCCGCGGGCCCGCGGCGCGTCAGTCGACTGAGGGGGACCGCGGAGCGGGTCGGCTCAGGTCTTGGGCGGGTTGCCGGCGCCGTCGCCCTTCGGCGGGGCGGGGGCGGGTCCCGGGTTGGCGGCCGGCGGGCTCGGCGGGGCCGGGGCCTGGACCGTCGACGGCTGCTTGGCCGGCGGGGCGCCGGTGGCCGGCTGCTTGTCCGGGGGTGCGGCGCCGGGGGCCGGCTGGGGCACCTGGGCCTGGCCGACCTGGGGGACCGGGATCGTGGGCGGGCCGCCGACCTGGGCGGGTCGGCCGGTGCCGGGGACGGCCGGCTGCTGGGGCCGGGGGGCCGAACCGTTCGTGTAGAGCACCGGCACGTAGGGCACGAAGTGGGGCGAGGCCGGGACGCCGTTGTAGACGTAGCCGAGCAGCCGCACCCCGGCCACCGCCAGGCGGCTCGGGATCTCGTTGTGCTTCTGGACCGTGTCGTGGTGGGGGACCACGATGATCACGTGCTCGGCCGCCGCCGCCACGTCGAGGCCGTAGGAGGAGCTGCCGACGGGCGGGTCGTCGACGAGCACCATCTCGAAGCGCTCGGCCGCCTCCTCGAAGGCCGAGCGCATGGTGCGCGGCCGCCAGCGGTGCATGGCGAGGTCGGTGTCCGAGCTCGTCGGCAGGAGGGCCAGCCGTCCCTCACCGGCGTTGGCCGGCACGACCGAGTCGGCGAGGGACTTGCCCGAGAGCACTGCGGCCAGCCCGTTGCTCGCCTTCGTCGGGTCGGCGAGGAGGTGGGTGAGGCCCCGTCCGATGGGGTCGCTGTCGATGACGAGCACCCGCTCGCCCATCTCGGCCAGGGCGAGCGCCGTGTTGGCCACCGTGGTCGTGGTCCCCGCCCCCTGGTCGGCCGCGGTGAAGGCCACGAGGAGCGACGCCGAGCTGTTCCGGATGGAGCGCAGCGCGGTGGCCACCGCCCGGTAGGACTCGGCCTGCTGGCTGCCGGGGTCCGTGATGATCGGCAGCCCCGGACGGGTCCCGAACGACGACTCGAAGGCTGGCACGGCGAAGAGCAGCGGTGCCTCGTAGAGGCGCTCGGGGTCGTCGATGCCCTCGAAGCGGCGCCTCGTGGCGGCGAGGACGTAGGCGATGATCACACCGAGGATGAAGCCGACGAGGAGCCCGAGGCCCAGGTCGATGAGGAGCGAGGTGCCGCTCTTGGTGGTCTCCTGCGTGGCCGGCTGGGTCGGCGGCGTGTAGGCCAGGTCGATCTGTTCGTTCACCCGGACCGTGGACTCGGACTTGGTCAGGCTGGCGATCTGCTGGAGGAGGGCGTTGCGCTGCGCCGTGACCGTCGGCGACTCGCCGCCGCTGCCCGAGGTGCCCGACGTCGTGGACGTCGGCGTGGTCGTGGCGGCGAGCACGTCGAAGCTCGCCAACTGGGCGTGGATCGGCGCGCCCGCCTGCGGGGCGAGCACGACGGCGGTCAGCGAGCCGGCCGAGCCCCGGGCGCCGAGGGCCGACGTGGGCACTGTCGTGGTCGTGGCGTGGGTGGTCGGCGCGTGGTGGACGTGGGTCGTCGGCGCGTGGTGGAGATGGGTGGTCGTGGTGTGCGGGGGCTTGGGCGTCGTGGTGTGGGTCGTCCCACCGCCGCCGTGTGTCGGCGGTGGGGGGACCCCGTTCAGCTGGGCGTTGGCCGCGGCGATCTCGTCGGCGAAGGCCTTCTCGGAGGTGGCGGCCTGCTGGTGGATCTGCTGCTTCAGTTGGATGTCGTAGGCGGCGAGGATGGCGTTGGCCGCGGCGCGGGCGGCCTTTGCCCCCTTCAGGCTGACGGCGATCTGGGTCATCGAACCGGTCGAGCCGCTCGAGGTCGACTTGGCAGACGTGGTCGGCGCCGTGACGACCAGGTTCTTGTGGAGTGCCTGGCCGGTCAGGTGCTCGTTCGGGAGCTGGGCGTTGACGATGGCCGCCGCTTGGTTCGAGAGCGACTGGGAGGTGAGCACGGCGATTTGGATGGCCGTGTAGTTGGCCGAGCCGCCGCCGCTGCTGCTCCCCGAGGTGGCGGGCGAGATGTTGGCCGGGAGCGGGGCGATGATGATGCCGGCCGTCGCGGTGTACTGGTTCCCGCTGACCAGCGCGTAGACGCCGGCGCCGACGAGGCCCACCACCGCCGCCAGGATGACCACGCGCTTGAAGCGCCGGATCGCGCCGAGGAGCGTGGGATCGAAGCTGGCCATCCGAGTCCTGTCAGCGGGCACGGTCACTCACGCGATCTAGGAGGGGTGTCGATCGTGTACGCGTCGCATTCAAGGGAAGCCTGAACCTGCGAGCCGATCCCCGCCCGCCGAGGCGACGTCGCGCTAACAATGGTCGGCCGGAGGGGTCCTGTCAAGCCGGCCCACGCCTTCCGCCCTCGTCGGCGGGGTCCGCCGCGCCGTTCTGGACCGTGCCGGAGGCGACAGACTCGTACACGGCCACCAGGGAGGCGAGGGCGGCCGGCGGGCTGTGCCGCTCCTCGTACAGGCGACGGGCGGCCAGGCCGACCTCGTCCACCCGGCGGTCGTCCGAGAGCTCGTTGAGCGCGCCAACCCAGGCGGCCACGTCGCCCGGTGGCGCCGTCCAGGCGGCCCCGGCCGCCTCGGCCCGGCCCGCCATCCCCACCGACTGGGAGAGCACGAGGGGAAGGCCGGCGCCCGCCGCCTCGAGGGGGACGAGGGGCCCGGCCTCGTGGCACAAGGAGGGGAAGACGAGGGCCCGGGCGGCGAGGAGCCTGGCCAGGAGGGCCCCGTGGTCGAGCGGGCCGACGAACGTCACGCCCGGCACCGAGCGGGCGGCCAGCCGGTCGCCGAGCGGACCCTCGCCCACCACGACGAGGTCCAGGCCGGGGAGGGAGGCGGCCTGCCAGGCTTCGAGGAGGACGTCGACGCCCTTCTCCTCGGAGAGCCGGCCACACAGCACGACCTCGTGGCCGGCCGACGGGGGGCGTGAGCGGTGGCCCGGGTCGAAGACGAAATTGGGTCGCAGCGTCACCCGGGCCCGGGGTACCCCGCCCTGCTCCAGGAGCGGCACCATCATCTCGTCGAGGACCAAGAAGCGGTCGACGTCACGCGGCCACACGCCGCGGCGGCGGGCCACCTCGATCGTCGCCGCGGCGACGGCCGACAGCGGGACCGAGCCGCGGTAGCAGCGGTACCGCACGGCGTGCCAGGGGTGGGACCCGACGCAGGTGTGACAGATGCGCCCGTCCCTGAGCAGGAGGCCGTTGGCGCACAACGTGCGGAAGTTGTGGAGGGTGACGACAGTGGGCCAGCCCTCGGCCGAGAGGGCGGTGAGGACGGCCGGGGAGAGGGCGAACCAGGTGTTGTGCACGTGGACCACGTCGGGCCGGGCCGCCCGGGCCGCCCCGACCACCCGCCGGGCCGCCCCGCGGTGCCACGGGGCGACGGCCAGCGCGGCCAGCGAACCCCCGGCGGTCGCCGGGTTGTCCACGACGTAGGGGACGACCTCGTGGCCGCCCGCCTCGAGGAGCTCGCGCTCGTGCTCCACCACGACGTCCTCGCCGCCGCGCTCGCGGTGGCGGTTGTGGACCTGGAGGATGCGCAACCCGACACGCTCCCATCAACGCCGGCCTCGCCCGGGCGCCGGACGACGGCCCGCTATCGTAGAGCGCCCGGCGAAGGGGCCGACCTCGGCGGGACCGGTCCACCAGGCGGGTCGGGAGCAGCCGCACGAGAGGCAACAGATGTCGACCGCCGCAGTGGCCATCTGCACCTTCAACCGCCCGGACCAGCTGCGCCAGGCCCTTCGCGCCTGGGCGGCCTCGTCCCGGCGCCCCGACCAGGTGGTCGTGGTGGACGCCAGCCCCGACGCCGCGGCGGCCGCCCGCCGGGTGCCGGCCGAGCACGCCGGCCTCTTCGGCGAGGGCAGCGCCTACCTCGTGGCCGACCGGGCCTCGACGACGGCGCAGCGCAACCAGGCAGTCGACTCGGTGACCACCGACGTCGTCGTCTTCGCCGACGACGACACCATCCCCGACCGGGACTACCTCGCTCGGCTGCTGGCGGTCTTCGAGGCCGACCCGGGCGGCCGGGTGGGCGGGGTGGCCGGGACCACGGCCGAGCAGCACCATCTGTCGTGGCGGGCCCGCCAACGGCTGCGCGAGCTGGGCGTGGCCCGGCTCGTCGGCACCCGTTACCCAGTGCCCCGGCGGGTGGCCTACCCGGCGGCCGCCGCCCCACCCCCGCTCCCGCCCGCCCTGCACCTCGTGCGCAAGCGGGCTCTCAACGGCTGCAACATGGCGTTCCGCACGGCGCTCGTGGCCGAGGCCCGCTTCGACGAGCACATGGGCGGCTACGCCTACGGGGAGGACTTCGACCTCTCCTTCCGCATCGGGCGCCACCACGCCCTCCTCAAGCGGTCCGACGCCAACGTGGAGATGGCGGTCAGCCACGGCTCGACCGTCGACCCCTACTACTTCTTCATGATCCGCTGGCTCAACCCGGCCTACCTCGTGGCCAAGCACGGCCTGGGCGAGCAGGGCTGGCGGTCCCTCGAGCGCCTGCTCGTGCTGGAGCGCGCCGCCGACCTCGCGCGCGGCCGCGCCCCCTCGGCGCCCGACCGGGAGTCCGTGCGGCGGCGCTACGCCACGGCCGGGTCGCTCGTCGAGGCGCTCCGCGGCGCCCCACCCGACGACCTCGTGCCCCGCTACGAGGCGCTGCAGGCCGAGGTGGCCGAGGGCGAGCCCGCCGCCGCCTGACGAACGGTGAGGTCAGGGGCGGAACGGGTAGCCGAGGAGCGGGAGCAGGGGGGCGGACCAGAGGGTGGCCACCCGGCGGTCCCGGGGGCTCATGGCCCGCCGCCACTCGTCGTCGAGGCGGATCTCGACGGGGCCGGTCTGGAAGCGGTTCGGGTTGCCCGAGGCGTTGTGGGTCGCCCGGAGTTCCACCGTGTGGTCGTCGACGAAGGGGAGGCCAATGGGCCGCTCGCCCAGGAACTCGACGATGGCCGCGGTCGTGGCCCGGGGCTCGCGCACCAGGTCCTCGTAGTGCACCGGCATGTAGCGCCGGCGGCCGACGGAGGCCCGGACGACGGTCATGAAGGCGGCGTTGAAGAAGAGCCACTCCCGGGTGCTCACGTCAGGTCGGCGTCGGCCCATGCGGGCCCCGTCCCCGAGGCCGCCGGGCGAGGGCTTGTCCCGGGTCCACGAGTAGGCGACGGCCCGGGGGTCGCGCACCATGTGGACGAGGTAGAGGTCCACGTCGTCGAGGCCGTGAGCGATGAGGGCGTCGGCCGGCCGCTTCGACCCGTCGACGAGGACCGCGGCGCCGGAGGTCTCCGCCAGGCCCTGGTAGAGGCGGTCGAGGATCTGCGCGTACTCGGGGACGGGCTGGCGGTGGCGCACCGCGTCCCACCACAGCCGGGGGACGTGGCGGGTGCGGAACGACGAGCGCCAGAGGGCGTGGACGGTCTCCGGGTCGACCGAGCTGATCGGTGGGGTGCCGCTCGCCAGCACCTCCTTCCAGAACGGGCACTCGACGAGCACCTCGCCGCAGCCGCAGCGCCAACCGGGCCGACGGAACGTCTCGAAGAGGTTGCGCACCTCGCCCACGTTGCAGAAGCCCTCGACGTGGCCGAGCACCTGACCGAGGAGCGTCGAACCGCTCCGGCCGTAGCCGGAGATGTAACACACCTTGATGCGCGTCACTGCTGCAGCGCTGGCGTGGTGTCCGCCGCCGCCTCACCCGTGCCTGGAGGGACGTCGAACCCGGGGACCGAGATGGGGTAGCGCGACAGGATGATGCCGAAGCCGAAGATCGACCACGTGAGCGCGGCGACCTGGGCCCCTTCGAGCGTGGGGTCGAAGAAGGCGTTGATGAGCGTGGCGGTGATCGTGGCCATGCAGACCTCCACCAGCGCCTTGTTGAGTGCGTCTCCGGCGGCCTTGTAACGGGCCCGGGTCCGGAACATCCGCCGGAACCAGGCCACCCAGATGAGGAGCCAGAGGAAGAGGCCGATCATGCCCATCCGGGCCTCGACGTCGAGGTGCGAGTTGTGGGCGCTGCGCAGTTCGCTCTGCCCGGCGGCCGTCTTGGCCGCCGACTCGCGCAGGCCTCCGATCGCCGCCAGGTTGACCCCGAAGCCGACACCGTCCACGACGTGCCCGGTCCGCACCTGGTAGTGGAGGATGTTCTTCCAGAGGTTCTCGCGCCACCGGGTGGTGCCCGCCCCGGTGTTCTGGCCGTAGAACTGCGAGTTGCCGCCGCTGAACGCGCCGAGGCTGGTCTCCGCCTCGCCCACGAGGTCGGCGATGGAGATGTTGCGCTTCTTCGTGTGGATCGTGAGGTTGGTCGCCCCGAGCACGGCCACGACGAAGACGACGGCGGCGAGGGTGCTGGCGATGATCCTCCCCCGTCCCCGGCCCCCCATGAGCACGAGGGCGACGATGATCCCGATGACCGCCGAGCCGGTGCCCCCCCGGGTCTGCGTGGCGCTCACGGCGATCGTGGTCAGCCCGATGATGCTGAAGACGAGCTTCGAGGTCGCGCTGCGACGCTGGCCCGGCACGAGCCACATGAAGACGAGCGCGAAGGCGGTGACGACGCAGATGTTGCCGCCCTTGTGCGAGAAGAGGGCGGTGCCGGTGACGTGGGGACCTTTGATGCCCGACTTGGAGATGCCGAAGGCGATGAGCTCCCACACGATCACGTAGGGGACGATCCGGGAGAACCCGGCCACGAGCCGCCCGGGGAGCTCCGGCACGACGGTGCTCACGATCACGAAGAGGATGGCGAACAGGCCGTAGTAGCAGAGGGCGTAGTCGTGGGCCACGTTGGTGAACCCGTACTTGCCCAGGTTCGGCACTGCCCGGGCGATACCCCAGAGCATCCACACGGCGAGGAGGCCGAGGAGGATGTCGCCCTGCACCCCTCGGCGGACCCAGCCCGTACCCACCGCCACCCCGGCCAGCCCGAGGAGCAGGGTGAGCTCGCCGATGTAGAGGGGGGTGCCGGGGACGTGGAGATAGGCGATGCCCCGGTCCAGGAACATGTACGCGGCCAGGAGGATGCCGATGACCGCCGCGTACCACCGGAAGAGCGTGTGGTCGACCGTCTCGACCCGGCGCGGGGCGCGGAGGAGCGCCGGGTCGGGTCGAGCGGGCAGCTCAGGTGGTGGGCTGATCATGGTCGGAGGGACGTCCCGGTCGTCCGGTCATGCGGCGCCCCATCATGACAGGGCCGCCGGCGGGTGGCCACCCCCGGCGACCGACGAGGAGGCTGCTCCGTGACCGCGGCGCGACGGTTGCTCGACCGGGTGGCCGCCGACGGTGGCCGGACGGCGATCGGATTTCGGGGGCCGCCCTGGCCCGGGCCGACGGGCCCGCCGAATTCCGGCGTCCGCCCAGGTCGCTGGGGGTGTCGGTACGGTGCCAAGGCGTCCCGAACGCTCACCGAAGAATTCATCTACTGTCGCCCGGATTTCGATTTGCGTTTACCTGCCCCCCGTAACGTTCGCCGCGATGGTCCGAACGAGCAGGTCTCGGTGCGACGCACCACGGCCCGGAGGCGGGAGCAGGGGCCAGTCGGCGGAGGCCGACGCGGGACCCGTCCACGTGCTCGGGCAGCGGTACAGCTGGGGGAGCGGCGGATCGGCCATCGAAGGCATCGGACGACGGGGTCCAAGGGCGCCGTCAGCAGTGCGACTTCGGCTCCGGCCGGAGACCAAGCGAAGCCCCACCGACCAAGGAGATTGGGTCAAACCATGACGAACCAGACGGATGGAAGGAAGCAGCGCTTCCGGTCATCTCGGCGACGGGCGTCGATGTTCGGCGTTTCAGCCGTGGGTGCGTTGGCGTTGACTGTCGCCTTCGCTCTTCCGGCCGGCGCCAACAACATCGGCTACCAGCCACCGGCGTTCAGCTACATCTACGGCGTCGGCTCGGCCACGACGTACTACGCGATGCAGAACCTGGACCGCATCTTCAACGATGCGCCGGGCTGCCAGCTGTCGGAGAACTCGAGTTCCGAAACCCAGCCGCTCGACCAGGAGTGCGTCCTGAGTGGTGGCAACAGCGGCTCGGTCATCGAGGGCTACCCGGCCTTGGCGCCGAACTACAACGCTGCCTACACCGAGAACCCGGTCAACGACGTGGCCGTCGAGGCCGCACAGATCGGCTCGGGGAACGGCGTGCTCGCACTGACGAACGACGGTGCGGTGGCCCCGGCGACGGCGCCGGTGCCGGTCGAGAACCTGTCCAACTTCGCCCGTTCCTCGTCCAACATCACCGCCCTCGGTTCGAAGGCCGTGTCGGGTCTCAACTTCGTCGCGTACGCCACGGACGGCATCTCCTGGTTCCACTTCACCTCGGTGGGTGGGAGCGCCACGCCGTCGTCGGCCGTGACCAACCTGACGAAGGCCCAGATCCAGGGCATCTACAACGGTGACTACGACAACTGGTCGCAGTTGGGTGGGGCGAACGCCCCGATCCTGGTCTACTCGGCCCAGGAGGGTTCAGGGACCCAGTCGACGTGGAAGGCCTACCTCGGCTTCGACGAGTCGGCGAGCACGAACCCGGTCAACTGCGTGAACCCGAGCACGAACCCGGGCTCGACACCGGGGACGACCTGCAACGGCCCCGAGGTCATCTTCGAGAACGAGGACTACCAGATCGGCTCGACCCCTGACGTCACCCAGGGTCCGACCCTCCAGGTCGGCGCCCAGAACTACGGGAACTCGCAGACGCCGGGTGGCCAGACGACCGCCCAGATCCAGGCGGCCCAAGCCGACGCCGTCTTCTTCTTCTCGTTCGGCCGTTACAGCACGAACAAGACGGACCAGGTGAACACGGCGCTCGGCCAGATCGCTGGCGCCACGATCAACGAGGCGAGCATCCTCGAGGGCACTTGGCCGGTCGACCGGTTCATCTTCAACGTGTACTCGAACGGGACGAGTGCCAACTTCCCGGAGGCCACGGCGGCCACCATCAACTACGTCAGCGAGGAAGGCTTCATCTGCAAGCCCCACACGCTCGACCAGGACAGTGGCAACCCGCTGGTTCTCCCGAAGAAGGTCACGACGCCCAACTCGAACACCATCGTCGACCCGATCACGGGCCAGTGGTACGAGCAAGAGATCCAGACCGCCATCGAGAGCGCGGGCTTCTTCCCGCTCACCTCGGGCAACGCGGCGGGCAAGGTCACCGACGCCCCGCAAAGCGAGGGCTCGGTCGACCATGGCGCTCTTGGGCTGCTGCAAGCCACGAATAACGTCAACAACCCGGGCGTGGCTCAGTACGGCGAGATCTACATGAACCTCGTCAACAACGGCTCCAGCCCCTACACGTGGTCGGTCCAGGACACTGGCCTCAACTACGCCACCCACGACGCCTCGGTGGTGCCCGCTAGCGGCATCATCACCGGCTCGGGCAAGAAGGCCGTCACGGGCGTGCCCGGTCAGCCGATGGGCTTCTGCCAGGTGACGTCGACCAACTGAGGTCGGTCGAGCTCCACAAGGAGTTCATGCAGTCCACAGGTAGTACCAGTGCAGTAACCCTCCGGCAGCAGCCGGGGCCGGGGTCCAGCCCTTCGGGGCTGGACCCCGGCCGGTTCTGCCGGCAAGAATCGACGGTAGGGACCCCCAGGGCAGGAGTAACTGCAGGTCGTGGGGGGGTAAAACCTACATTGCCGATGGGAGAACGTTGACCACGATCACGACGCCGGTCGCCCCGACACCCCCCGCGGGGGGCGTCCGCGTCCCGATCCGGATCAGGAGCCGCCGGGCCCCCGGCGACATCGTCTTCCGCGGGGTGACGACCGTCGTGGCCTACCTGACGTTCCTCATCCTCATCCTCATCGGGGTCTTCCTCTTCATCCGGGCCTGGCCGGCCTTCAAGGCCATGGGGTGGAGCTTCTTCACCACCAGCAGCTTCGTGACGCAGGGGGCCCACCCCAAGTTCGGCGTGAAGGCCGCGCTCTTCGGCTCGGTCCTGATCGCCATCATCGCCGTGATCGTGGCGGTGCCGGTGTCGATCGCCTCGGCCCTCTTCATCAACGAGTTCGCCCCGAGGAAGATGCTCGGCTTCCCGCTGAAGGGCTTCCTCACCTCGCTCGTCGACCTCATGGCCGCCGTGCCGAGCATCATCTACGGCCTCTGGGGCTTCTTCGTCCTGCAGTCACACATGAAGGGTCTGGCCCGCTGGCTGGCCACCCACCTGGCCTTCATCCCGCTGTTCCGCACGACCACCGTCTCACCGGTCTTCACGTCCTCGGCCCTCATCGCCGGAGTGCTCGTCTCCATCATGATCATGCCCATCGTCACCTCGCTGTCCCGTGAGGTCTTCTCGCTCACGCCGATCGGCGAGCGCGAGGGCGCACTGGCGCTCGGTGCCAGCCGGGCCCGTGTGATCAGGGAGATCGTCCTCCCGTTCGGTCGGGCCGGGATCATCGGCGCGGCCATGCTCGGGCTCGGTCGGGCCCTCGGCGAAGCGGTCGCCGTCAGCCTGATCATCAGCATCGTCTTCCAGCCGCAGTGGCACATCCTCCAGGCCGGGTCCAACTCGATCGCGGCGCTGATCGCCGCCCGCTTCGGCTCGGGCGGGCCGCTCGGCCTGGCCGCCCTCCTCGCCATGGGCCTGGTGCTGTTCTTCTTCACGCTCATCGTCAACCTGGTCGCCTCCCGCATCGTGGCCAGCTCCCGGGTGAGCAGCCGGTGACGAGCACACTCACCCCACCGGGGGCGGCGCCGGCCCACCCCCCGACGCCTACGCCCCGGCCGGTGCCCCGGCGGGCACTGCGCATCCCGCGCCGCCCCAAGGATTTCCGGCCCTCCGACCTCGGGCTCCTCCTGGCCACGGCGGCCGCGGCGTTCTCGATCGTGTGGATCGTCTTCGACCAGCTGACGCTCTTGTCGGGGGTCTTCGGTTTCATCGTGTGCCTCATCGGCACCTTCCTCTTCTTGTACTGGGTGGTGAACCTCCAGCTCTACGGGCGCCAGATGGCCGCCGACCGCTTCGTCGGGGCCCTCGTCACGCTCGGGGCGCTGGCCATGTTCACCCCGCTCGTCCTCCTCACCGGGTACCTCGTCGTCAAGGGCGCCCACCTGCTCAGCCTCCACGTGTTCTTCGCCACCCAGAAGGGCGCCACCGGCTTCGCCCTGCCGGGACAGAAGGTCGTGGAGCCCGGCGTGGCCCACGCCATCGTGGGGACGTTCGAGCAGGTGGCCATCGCTGCGGCCATCGGCGTGCCGGCGGCGCTCTTGACCGCGATCTACCTGAACGAGGTGGGTGGCCGGTTCACCCAGTGGGTGCGGATCGTGGTGACCGCTATGAGCGGGGTGCCGGCCATCGTGGCCGGGATCTTCATCTACTCCATGTGGATCGTGCAGTTCCACGAGGGGTTTTCCGGTCTGGCCGGGGCACTGGCCCTGGTCGTGATCCTGCTCCCCACCGTGACCCGGGGCACCGAGGAGGTGCTGAAGGTCGTCCCGAACGAGTACCGGGAGGCTTCGAAGGCCCTGGCGGCCTCCGACCTGCGCACCACCTGGTCGGTCGTCCTCCCGACCGCCCGCTCGGGCATCGTGACCGCGGTCCTGCTCGGCATCGCGGTGGCCCTCGGGGAGACGGCGCCTCTCCTCGTCACGATCTTCGGCAACACCAACATGAACTGGAACGTCTTCCACGGCCCGCAGTCGGCGCTGTCCCTCCTGGCCTACACCGAGGTGCGGCTGCCCCAGCAGAACGCCATCGACCTCGCCTACACCGCGGCGCTGGTGCTGTTCATGCTGGTCTTCTTGATCTTCGTCCTCGGCCGGATCTTCGGCAGCCAGTGGGCCAGCCGGCACCTGCGCCGCCGGCGGGGCGGCCGGGGTGGTTCGGCCGGGCTGACCAACGTGGCCGCCCGCGGGGTGATCGGCGAGTACGGCGTCGTGCGGCCGAGCAGTGGGGGGCCGCTGTGACCGCCAACGTGCCGCGGTCCGGTGCTGACGGCGCGTCCACTCGGGGAGCCCCGGCCGCTAATTTGGGTTCGTCCCCGACAACCTCTCCGGCGGAGCGCCCAGGGAGCCCAGGCTCGTGACGACCACCCAACCGCCGCCTCCCACCGCGCCCGCGACCCCGCTGCCCTACGCCCCGCCGGCGCGGCGGACGGCCGCCGTCGCGCCGCTCGCCGCCCCCCAGGCCGGGGAGCTCGTGGCCAAGGGCGTCTGCGCCTGGTTCGGCGACCGGCTCGTCCTGGAGGGCGTCGACCTCCTCATGGAGCGCTCGAGGGTGACGGCCCTGATCGGGCCCTCGGGCTGCGGGAAGTCCACGTTCCTCCGGATCCTGAACCGCATGCACGAGGTGGTGCCCGGCGCCCAGCTGGCCGGCGAGGTCGAGCTCAACGGGAGCGACGTCTACGACCCGACGCAGCGGGCCAGCGAGGTCCGCCGGCACATCGGGATGGTGTTCCAGCGGCCCAACCCGTTCCCCGCCATGACCATCTACGACAACGTCCTCTCGGGCCTGAAGTTCACCCGGACGAAGGTGGCGAACCGCGACGCCGTCGTCGAAGAGGCGCTCACCCGGGCCGGCCTCTGGTCCGAGGTGCGCAACCGACTCAAGGCGCTGGGCGGCGATCTCTCCGGTGGTCAGCAGCAGCGGCTCTGCATCGCCCGGGCCCTCGCCGTGACCCCGTCGGTCCTCCTCATGGACGAGCCGTGCTCGGCCCTCGACCCGGCGTCGACGAACCGGATCGAGCAGACGATCCGTGAGATCGCCGACGACGTCACGGTCGTGATCGTCACCCACAACATGCAGCAGGCCCAACGGGTGTCGCACACGTCGGCCTTCTTCCTGGCCGGTGAGAGCGAGCCCGGTCGGATCATCGAGTCCGGCCCGACCGAGCAGATCTTCTCGGCACCGAAGGACCCGCGGACCGCCGACTACGTCCACGGTCGCTTCGGGTAGGGCGGAGCCTCGTGATGCGCCTCCGGAGCCCTCTCATCCGGCGGATGGCCCGATCCATCCTCGCCGGCACCCTCTGCGTAGGTGCGTTGGCGACGGTCGGCGGCGTGACGCTCGGAACGCTCGACGCTGCTCCGGCGGCCGCCTCGTCGGTCACCGTTACCGGGGCGGGCTCGAGCTACGCCGCTGTAGCCATCGACCAGTGGGTGGCCCAGGTGGCGAGCATCGACGGGATCAACATCAACTACTCGACGTCGTCGTCGGTGATCGGGCTGAACGAGTTCGCCGCTCAGCAGATCGACTTCGGGGCGAGCGAGATCGGCTACAGCACCAACCAGGCCAACCAGACGCCGACCGGGAGCAGCATCCCCTACCAGTACATGCCAGACGTGGCCGGCGCCGAGTGCCTGATGTTCAACGTCACCAGCCAGACCAGCCAGCAGATCCAGAACCTCGATCTCACCCCGGCGGTCGTCGAGGGGATCTTCAGCGGCACCATCACCAGCTGGAACGACCCCCAGCTCACGGCGCTCAACCCCTCGGCCCTCCTCCCGAACGAGCCCATCAACGTCGTCTACCGAGAGGACGCCTCGGGTGACAACTACATCTTCTCGGACTATCTCGACACGCTGGAGCCCTCGGCCTTCACCGCCTTCGAGTCGGCCGTCGGCTCGCCGTCGGGTCCGACGGCCATCTGGCCGATCCCGGGCAACGGGAACCGGGTCGGCCAGTACAACCTGAGCGCCTGGATCGGCCAGAACGGCTCGGACAACTCCTCGAACTACGTCTACGGGAACGAGGGGACGATCACCTACGTCGAGACGGCCTACGCCATCTTGCACCACGACCCGTGCGCGGCCATCCAGAACGTGAGCGGCGCCTGGGTCACGCCCTCACGGGACGCCGACGCCGAGGCGCTCATCAACGACCAGCTGGCCCCGGACCTCGAGCAGAACCTGACGGGGGTCTTCGAGAGCCCCCAGCCGACCGCCTACCCCATCTCGGCCTACAGCTACATCGTGTCCGAAGAGGGGCAGATGAACGCGGCCAAGGGACTCGTGCTCGGGCAGTTCGTCATGTACCTGGCGTGCTCCGGGCAGAACGCCGCCGGTGAGCTCGGGTATTCGCCGCTCCCGCCCAACCTGGTGCAGGACGACTTCCAGGCGGTGGCCCGCATCGCCGGCAACCAGGGGGCCAACGCGCCCCCGAGCCAGCCCACCGCGGCCAATTGCAAGAACCCCTACGTGGACGGGTCGATACCCCTGATCGGTGAGCCCGTCGTGCAGGGACAGGCCACGACGACGACCACCGCCCCGACGGGCGGTACGACGGCGACGACCGCGCCCAGCGCGGGCGGCGGGACGTCGTCGGGTGGCGGAGGCGGCGGTTCGGTCACCGTCGTCCAGGGCAGCTCCGGGGCGGCCTCCGGCCCGGTGTCGGCCGTCGGGTCGACGACGCATGCGGCCAAGGGCCCGACGACCGCAGCCGCACCGGGCCAGATCCCCGGCCTGGCGCTGACGGCCGCCCGCGACCAGCTGCTCGGGGTGCCGGCGCCGCTGCTGCGCTCCGTGCTCATCACCGCCCTCCTCGTGGGGCTGCTGTGTGTGCCACCGCTCGTCGCCGTGGTCCGACGGCGCCGACGCCGGCGCGAGGAGGCCGTGCCGTGAGCCGTCGCCCCATGCGCCGCGGCCGGGCTGGGATCCGTTGGGCGCTCACCGCGTCGGCCACGGTCCTCTTGGCGGCGCTCGTGACGGTCCCGACCTCGGCCGGCGCCATCGTGGCGGCGAACGGCGGCAACGCGCCGAAGTGCCCGACGAACTGGTACTGCACCTCGATCCCGTGCCCGCAGGGCCCCTGTCCCGAGGTCCAGGTGGGCCCCGACGTCGACGTCGGTCAGAACCAGTGGCTCTACGTCAACCTCTACCACTTCCCTGCGAATGGAGCAGATGAAGCCGTCATCTACTACTGCTCGGACCAGACGTCCCTACCCGCCCCACCACTGTGCTTCACGCCGGCGACACCGCAAGGTGTCCCACCCAGCGCCGTCCTCTCGCACGAGCCCGTCACCGTCCAGCCCTTCAGCAACGGCACCTCCTCGCTCAGCTTCCAGGTGGCCGAGGTGGGCACCCTCGATCCACCCCTCTGGGGCCAGCACATCATCTCCGGCGGATTCGACCCGAACGAGAAGTCCTTCTTCTGCGACGGGACGCAGGCTAATCCCTGCTCGATCGAGGTCTCCGACGCCGCCGATTTCGGGCAAGCCCCGTCGGTCGACAACACGGCCGTCATACCGATCGAGTTCGCCCCGTCGAGCTCGGGCTGCCCGCAGGCGGCCGAGGTCAATACCGAGAGCGAGTTCGGCATCGACCAGCTCCTCCCCGAGGCGGCGCGACTCTCCTGCCTCGGCCAGAACCCGGCCATCGCGGTCAACACCGCCGAGGACGGCTGGAACGCGGTCAACCAGGCGGCCCAGGGGAACGTCCAGGTCGGGTTCACGGACGACCCGGAGGCCAGCGATCAGCAGGCCCAGATCAACGGCAACCTCTCTCTCATCCCCATCGCCCTCTCAGCCAACGTCATCGGCGTGAAGGCGGTGATGCTCCACAACGGGGTCGGCTACCCGCAGCAGAGCTGGGACCTCACCCCCAACATGGTGGCCGGGCTCATCTCGTTCAACTACAGCGCCTTCGACTCCGCCGACCTCGTGCCCTGCCCGCCGCAGAACTGTCGTCTTCCCTGCGAGAGCAAAACCGCGCCCTGCTCCTTGCTCATGCAGCTCAACGTCATACCGATCAAGGGCAGCAAGATCCCGTTCCTCGACGAGCAGAGCTATGGGACCTACGTCCGTTCTGACCAGTCTGGGGTCACACATTCGGTCTTCCAATGGCTGTGCGCCGCGCCCAACCAGCCGGTCACCATCCCCTACACGGGACAGACGGTCGCCGAGTCCATGACCGGCGAGCAGGAGCTCATGACCGGACTCAAGGCCTACGGCTACAAGGGGACCACCTGCCCGTCGGGGGCGGACCAGTTCCCGAAGCTGACGATCAGTCAGACGACCCAGTGGTCGGCCGACGCTCAACCGAACCAACAGGCCAACAAGCTCGACGGCGCGACGGGCTACGTCCCGCCGCCGGGCTTCTCCGACTCGCAGGTCGCCGGCTTCGCCACCATGAACTGGGCGGAGTCCGAGTACTACGGGCTCAGCACGGCCAACCTCCAGAACGCCGCGGGAGCCTTCGTGGCGCCCTCGGCCACGTCGCTCGACGCGGCGCTGGCCGATGCCAAGGTCAACCCGGACGGTTCGTACGTCTTCAACTACGACGACACGAGCGACCCGAACGCCTACCCGCTGCCCGACCTCATCTACGCCGCCGTCCCGACGGCGCCGATGCCGGCCGGTCAGGCCACCCAGGTCACCGACCTCCTCGATCAGATCCTCAACCTGACCGGTGGCACGGAGAGCGCCGATCTCCCGCAGGGCTTCGTGCCCCTGCCGAGCTCGGTGTACCAGCAGGCCCTGAAGGACGTGACCGCTGACGTCCACGTCCAGCCGGCCACCACCCCGACCACGACACCGACGACATCGACGCCGTCGGCCGTGACCAGCTACCCCCCGTCGAGTGGCGCCCCCCAGACCTTCGTGGCCCCGCGGACCGTGACCGTCCAGGGGACCCGGACGGTGATCCCGACGACGAAGGCCGGTCCGGTCGCCGCCAAGGGGGCCGCGAGCGGTCCCGTGCCGCCGCCGTTCGCCCTCGCCTCGAGCAGCACACGGCTGTTTGTGCCCTTGGCCATGGTGGTGGCGCCCATCCTCCTCCTCCTGGGCCTCCTCCTCTTGCTCTCCGAACCGGCGCGGCGCCGCACGGCCCAGGCGGCCGGCAAGGTCGGCCGCGGCGTCGGGAGCGCAGGCACCGCGGTCTCGTCGGGGGCGCATTCGGTGCGGCACTGGTTCGGCTCGGGAGGACCCTGAGGTGGCACAGACGGGCCCGCCGCTCCTGGACGAATCGATGTTCCCCCCCGAAGACGAGGGTCCCGGGAAGGGCCCATCGACGCCACCGAAGCCCCCGTCGAAGCCCGGTCGTCCTTCGAGAGCCGACCGCTGGGTCGAAGGTGGGAACCGGCCGGGCGTCGTCGTCGGGGCCTTCGAGGGCCTGGCCGCCACCGCCCGGCGGCTCTTCGAGACGCCGTTCAACTCCCGTCGGACCGGACGCTCACGCTGGCGACCGGGCTATCGCAAGGCCATCCCTTCGGCACCGGTCGAGTTCCACGTCACCGCCACCAAGGCCCGTACCTGGAAGGACCGTGGGACCAAGCTGCAGATCCAACAGGAGCGGCTGCGTCAGAGCACCAGGGCCGTCCTCCCGGCGCGGCCTGCGGACCGGGCCCCCGACACCGACCGCCGGCTCCTGCGGCTGGGACTGGCGTTCGTCACCGTCGGCGCCTGCCTCCTGCTTTTCCTCGCCTACCTCTTCGTGTTCACCGGGCTGCAGGAGCAGCGCCAGCAGCGACTGCTACTGAACACGCTCACCACGCCGGCGGGCGCCGTCGTGCTCTCGGGGAAGACGCCGCCTGAAGGCCAGCCGGCGGGGGTGCTCATGATCCCGGTGATCGGCCTCCGCCAGGTGGTGGTGGAGGGCTCGTCGGCGACGGACCTCATGAAGGGTCCGGGCATCATGATCGGGACCGCCCGCCCAGGGACGACAGGCAACGCGGTCATCGCGGGCCACCGCAGCACCGCCGGAGCGCCGTTCGGCCATCTGAACCAGGTGCGCCCCGGCGACAGGATCACCGTGGTCACCGGGCTCGGCAAATTCCATTACGAGGTGATCACGGTCGGCACGGCACCGCAGGGCACGACGGATCCCATCTCGCCGAGCAACAAGGCCTTACTCACGCTCGTCACCGGCAACCCGCCGGTCATCACGACCGGTCGCTACTACGTCCAGGCCAAACTCTTGGGCGCGCCGGCCACCGCGCCGGTACCGACGTCGCCACCGTCCACCACGCAGCGGGGGCTCGGCGGTGACTCCGGAGCGATCTGGCCCTCGATCCTGTGGGGGGTGACCCTCGCCGTCGCCTTGGCCGCGACGTTCGCCGCCTACCGTCGTTGGCACAGTCGGTTGTGGACCGTCTACCTCCTCACCACGCCGATCCTGTTGGCCCTGGCGCTCATCTGGTTCCAGAGCCTGACGAGGCTCCTACCGGCCACGATGTGACTGTGAGGTGCAGTTGACGATGGACAAACACCGGACGCCGCGCGCCGGGGCCAAGCGACCGACCTGGTTGGTCTTGGCGCTCGTGGTCCTGGCCTGCTCTCTGCTGGCCTCGGCCTGCGGCGGTGGTCCCAGCGCGACGTCCGATGCCGGCGGCAAGGGCACCACGACGACCAAGGCCGGCGGCACGTCGAAGAGCACGCCGCTCTCGACCGTGCCGGACCCCACCAAGCCCACGTTGCCGCCGCCGGCGCTCGGCTCGACGATCACGGTCAACGGTCGCGCCTACCAGGTGCCGACCGAGCTCAATGGCCAGCCCATCTCGCCCACGATCTCGCTCGGTACGAACATCGTCCTCACGAAGTACGGGTTCGAGCCCTACCACCTCAACGCGTTCACTGGTTCGACCATCACGTGGACGAACCTCAGCCCGAGGCCGGTGATCATCAGCATCCTGTACGCCGATCCGAAGGTGCACTCACCGCTGATCCCGCCCGGTGGCACCTGGAGGCAGACCTACCCCGACCTCTACGACTTCGTGTACGTGACGAACACCGGTTTCTACGGCCGGGTCTCCGTCGGCGCGTACCAGACCTGACTCGTCGGCCGGCCCGTTCGGGCCGGTCCGGCCCCCGGGGCGGTGACGTCGGGGGCCAGCCCGGTTTGAGCGCCCTGACCAGGGAGATTACGGGCTGGTGGCGACCCGGGTGCCGGGCCGGGCAACGGTCACCAGAGGATCATCGGCGCGTCGCATTTCAGTCGACATGCGTTCACCTTCTGGCACTACGATCCCCCCGGTGGACACGGACCCTCGCGTCCCGAGGCGGTCGGACCTCACCGGGTTGCCGGCGGTCCCCGGAGCCGTCCCGCGCTCGTTCCCGAGCGAACGTTTGTCCCGCACGTACCGTCGGCATCGCGCCGCCACGTACGACACTACGTCGTCGGCAACGCAAAGTGACGTCAAGGCAGCACCGGCTGCCACCCGCCGCCGGCCGACGGCCCCCCGCCTCGTCCTGATCGACACCCTGGCCGCGCTGCTCTCGCTGTTCGTCGGCTTCGCCATCCTCGAGGCCCTGGGCCGGACGGCCCACGTCACCGTGGCCTGGGCCCTGTGCGGCACGGCCATCGTGGTCGCCGCCCTCGCCCTCGTCGGCTCCTACCGGCCGAACGCCCTCCGGACCGTGCCGACCGGGATGCCCGTCTTCACGAACGTCATCCACGCCCTCCCGATCATGGTGTTCGGGGTGCTCGTGGCCCTTCTGGCGAGCGGCCTCGCCAACGGTCGGGTGGCGCTCCGAGTGGCGGTGGTCATCGTCCTCCCAACCGTCCTCTATGTGCCGTTGTTCCGTTCGGTGGCGAGCCGGATCGGCCGCCGGCAGTGGCGGCTGTCGCCGGCCCAGCAGGTCCTGATCGTCGGGTCCGGCGAGCTGGCCGACCGCATGGTGTCGGCCCTCTATCGCTACAACGGGATCCACGTCATCGGCGTGGTGGACGACGACCCGCCCCCGGGCTACACGACCATCGGCAAGGTGAAGGACCTTCCCCGGCTCTGCCGTGAGCAGCACGTCGACCGTCTCATCGTCACCATGCCGACGGCGCCCGGCCTGGCGGTGACCGAGTCCCTGCACTCGCTCCTCGGGACGGTCGACATCGCCATCGTCCCCTCCTTCTACGAGCTCGTGACGTGGCGCTCGGGTTGTGAGGACGTGGCCGGGTTGCCCCTCGTGCCCCTGCAGCCGGCCCAGCACGGCGTGGCCCGCTTGGCCAAGCGAGCCATGGACCTCGTGGTGGCCACCCTGGCCCTCCTGGTCACGGCGCCGATCTGGATGGCGGCGGCGGTGGCCGTCAAGGCGACGTCACCCGGCCCCGTCCTCTTCCGCCAGGACCGGGCCGGTCGGGACACGAGGCCCTTCCGGATCTTCAAGTTCCGCACGATGTACGTCGACGCCGAGGAGCGCAAGGCCGAGCTGCTGGCCCACAAGGACACCGACGGTGCCATCTTCAAGATGGCGGTCGACCCTCGGGTCACGCCGGTCGGCCGTTTCCTGCGACGTTTCAGCATCGACGAGCTGCCCCAGCTGTTGAACGTGCTCGCCGGGCAGATGTCCCTCGTCGGCCCCCGCCCGTTCCCGCTGGACGAGGCCGAGGCCCTCACGTCGGGCAACGCCGCCGCCCGCTTCGAGGTCCTGCCGGGCATGACCGGGGTCTGGCAGGTGAGCGGCCGGAGCGACCTCACCTGGGACGACCTCTGCCGGCTCGATGCCATCTATGTCCGCTCGTGGTCGATCTGGTGGGACATCCGGATCCTGCTCAAGACCCCGTGGGTGGCGCTCCGGCGCCAGGGCGCCTACTGAAAGCGCGGTCAATCGGCCCGCTGGTCAGACCGCCTCGACGCCCAGTTGTTGCAGGAGGATGCGGACCCGACCCTCGAGGTCGTCTCTGATCGAGCGAACGACCGGCAGCGTCTGCCCGGCGGGGTCTGCGACCTGCCAGTCCTCGTAGTGCTTCCCGGGGACGAGCGGGCATGCATCACCGCACCCCATCGTGACGACGACGTCGGCGGCCGCAAGGACCTCGTCGGTCCAGGGTTTGGGGAAGCCATCCGAGATGTCGATGCCGACTTCGGCCATCGCCTCGACGGCGACCCGGTTGACCTCGCTCTCGGGCTCAGAACCACCGGACCATCCGACCGCGTGGCCACCCCCCAGATGAGCGAACCACCCAAGCGCCATCTGCGAACGCCCGGCGTTGTGGGTGCAGAGAAAGAGGACCGAGGGAAGGCGCTTAGGTGAGCGATCCTCGGAGTGCACGAGAGCGCGGAGGCGCTCCTTGGCGAACCGCTCGGCGCCGAGAACGAGCCAGTCGGTCACCGTGGCGGTCTCGGCCAGTTTGAAGTAGCTGTCGACGACGAGCGCCTCGATGGTCTCCTGACCGAAGACCCCCTCGTATCGGGCGTGCAGGTCCCGGGCCGCCGACTCGAGCGCCATGCGCCGCCCGCTCGGGATCCCCTCGGTCTCGATCATGGTCCTCCCCTTTTGCTGCTCTCGGCCCTGGTCGGGGCCGCCGATCACCTCGTAGCCAGGCCCCCTTGGTTCGTCGCCTCCCGCACCCACGCCTGTGCGCCGCCTTGGACCACGTCCCAGGGGCTCCCGAGCGGAGGGGTGTAGGAGAGGTCGAGGTCGCTCACCTGATCGACGGAAAGCTCCGAGAAGATCGCTGCCGCCGCGACGTCGATGCGCTTCGCCACCTCGGCGTGGCGGTGGCCGAAGAGCTGGACGCCGAGGAGCCTGCCGGTCCTACCGTCGCCCGTGTAGCGGACCCGGATCCGGTGGCTGCCCGGGTAGTAGGCCTTGTGGTCGTCTCCCTCGAACTCGACGCTCAGCGGGTCGAAGCCGGCCGCCTTGGCCTCGTGATCGCGCAGCCCGGTCCGAGACGCCACCATGTCGAAGACCTTCACGACCTGGGTCCCGAGGCTGCCGGCGAACACCCGGTCCCCGCCGAGCGCGTTCTCACCGGCGACCCGGCCCTGCTTGTGGGCGGTCGTGCCGAGCGGGAGGTAGGTGTGGCCGAGGAGCCGGTGATAGGTCACGACGCAGTCGCCCGCGGCGAAGACGTCGGGCAGGTTGGTGCGCATTTCTTGGTCGACCGCGATGGCGCCTTTGAACCCGAGCTCTGCCCCCGCGGCGGCCGCGAGCTCGGTGTCGGGCCGTACGCCCACCACCACGAGGACCATGTCCGCTTGGCAGACCACCTCGGTGCCGTCGGCGGTCGTGGCGGTCACCTCCAGCCCCCCGTCGCTCCGCCGGGCGATCCGCCGCACTGTGGTCCTGGTCCGCACGTCGACGCCGTGCTCCGCGAGTTGGGCGTGGACGAGCGCGCCGAGCTCGGGGTCGACGGTCGGGAGGACCTCGTCGAGCTGCTCCATCTGGGTGACGACGAGCCCCCGGGCGACGAGGGCCTCGGCCATCTCGAGGCCGATGTAGCCGGCCCCCACGATCACTGCGCGCGTGGGCGCGCGCTCTTCGAGAGTGCGCATCACCGCGAAGGTGTCGCCCATCGAGTGCAGCAGGTGGACGCCGTCCTTCTCGCCGAGCGCGTCGGGCTCGAGGCCCTCGATGGGCGGGCGCACCGGGACCGCGCCTGTCCCCACGACGAGCGCATCGTAGGCGAGGAGGGCCTCGCCCTCGGGTCCCTCGACCGCCAGCTTGTGGGCCTGTGGGTCGATACGCGTCGCCACGGTGTCCAATCGCAGCGCCATGCCCGTCGCCTCGAGGTCCGCCACCGTGCGATGTGCGAGGTTGCGCCAGTGGGTGACCTCGCCCGAGACGTAGTAGGGGATGCCACAGATCGAGAAGTTGGGGTAGGCGTCGGCCACCACCACGGTGACCTCGGTCGCCGGGTCGATCTCTCTGGCCCGGAGGGCCGCGGAGATGCCGGCGTCGCTCCCGCCGATCGCGATCAGGTGCATTGAGGATCCTTTCTGATCGCCCGGGCGCTCAGTTCCCGAGCGGTGCGGGCTCGTGCGCCGCCCCGTCGGTCGGCGGATCAGCGCGGTCGCGATGATGGGGCACGATGATGTCCGCCGCCTCCTCGGGGGTGACCCCGGGATACAGCACGCGGATGATCCCGAAGGCCAGCGCGCCGCCCAGGATCTCGGCCCCGATGAAGGCGGGTACCGACGAAGGGGCGATGCCCGCGAAGGTGTTCGAGAACATGCGTCCGATCGCTATCGCTGGGTTGGCGAAGGCCGTCGAGCTGGTGAAGAAGTAGGCGGCGCCGATGTAGGCCCCGACCGCGGCGGGGGCCGTGCGCGACCGTCCCGAGCGGGCCAGGGCGAAGATCACCATCAGGAGCCCGAAGGTGGCCACGATCTCGGAGAGGAAGTGGGCAGGGGTGGCCCGGTGCTTGGTCGAGAGCTCGAAGGCGGCCTTGGAGAACATGACGTTGGCGAGGACCGCCCCGCTCACGCACCCGGCCACCTGGGCGGGCAGGTAGGCGGTTGCGTCGCGCCACGAGAGCCCCCCGAACCCGGCGTCGACGAAGGAGACGACCGGGTTGAAGTGCCCGCCCGAGATGGGCCCGAACATCAAGATGATGGCGAAGAGCCCCGCCGCGGTGGCCGCCGCGTTCTCCAGCAGTTGGAGCCCGGTGTTACCCGGCGACAGCTCCTGGGCGGCGATCCCCGAGCCGATCACGACCGCGGCCAAGAGTGCGCTGCCGAGGTATTCGGCGACGAGGCGCCGCCACAAGACGGCCTCGGTGCTCATGGCGCGCCGGGCCTCGCCCGAGGCCCGGCTGAGCTCAACAGCACGACGTCGATGCGACCTGGGCGACCGCGTCGTCCGGACCCGTGGCGCAGCACGCGCTTGCGCCGGGTTCGGTGCCGCGCAGCTCGCCGGGGGGCATCTCTGCGTCGGCGAGCACCGTGTAGATCTCCCAGGGCTTGCCCCCGGGGCCGTCCACCCAGACCTTGTCTTGGATGGCGTAGCAGCAGGCCACCTGGTCCTCGGTGGCAGTGGGGAGCCCGGCGGCCTGGAGCCGGGCGGTGGCCTCGGCCACCTGCTCGGGGCGCTCGACCTCGACCCCCAGGTGGTTGAGCGTGCCCGACTCGGCGCCCTTGTCCTCGATCAGGACCAGCTTGAGCGGGGGGTCGGCGATGGCGAAGTTGGCGTAGCCGGGACGGACCTTGGCCGGCGGGGTGGCGAAGAGCTTCTCGTAGAAGAGGACGGCCTCGTCGAGGTCCGAGACGTTGAGCGCGAGTTGCACACGGGACATGAGGCCTCCTGTAGATTGACTCCTGTCGATGCACTGTATTGTGCACCTTATATCGATGGGTGTCAATGGGAGGACGGATGCCCGCTCCGAAGACCGCACGGGCTGCACCCGACGCGCTCTGCTGCGCGCCCCTCACCGCCGCGCCCATGTCGGCGGCCGAGGCCGAGGAGGCCGCCAGGTTGCTGTCTGCCCTCGCGGACCCGGTCCGCCTCCAGCTGCTCTCGATCGTGGCCTCGGAAGGCCGGGTGTGCAGCTGCAACCTCGAGGAACCGCTCGGCAGGAGCCAGCCCACCGTGTCGCACCACACACGAGTCCTGGCCGAGGCGGGGCTGCTCGTCGGCGAGCGCGAGGGCAAGTGGACCTGGTGGCGTCTCGCACCGGGTGGACTCGAGTCGGTCCGTCGGCTCCTCGGGGGCGGCTGAGACGCCGGGACCAACGGCTCTGGCCGCATCGTGATGTCCGGTCGATGCTGGTCCCATGGCCGACGTGCTCGCGTACCTGGCCGGCGCTCTCGTCGCCACGTGGGGGGTCTTCCATGTCGTCCCGACGACCCGGGTGCTCGATGGCTTCGAGCCGATCTCAGTGGACAACCGGCGCGTCCTCGCCCAGGAGTGGGTCGCCGAGGCCGTCACCATGTGGGGGATCGCCACCTTCGTCATTGTGGGGACGGCTCTCCACCTCGGTGGGATCGACTGGCTCTATCGCCTCGCGGCGGGGATCCTCGTCGTCTTGGGCGTCCTCACCACCTTCACCGGCGCGCGCACGGCCATCGTGTGGTTCAAGGTGTGCGTCGGGCTGCTCGGGGTGTCAGCGGCGCTCCTCGCCGTGGCGAGCGCGTAGTCCTTCCCTCACGCGGAGCGGCGCGGGGAGCGGGTCTTGGTCGTCCGAAGGCGCCTGACCCGCCCCGCTGGCGGTCGGGACCCCCGTCCCGCCGCTACGCCTCCTCCTTCGCCCGGTGCTCGTCCACCACCAGATGGGGCGGGTGGGCCAGCAGCAAGAGGCCGAAGCGCGGGATGTTCATCAGGTACCGACGCCAGAGCCGCCGGGGCTCGCGCACCAGCCGGTAGAGCCACTCGAGGCCCCGGCGCTGCATCCAGCGGGGCGCCTGGGGCAGCTCGCCGGCGAAGAAGGCGAGGGCCGCCCCCACGCCGACGAGGACGGGCGCCTCGAGGGCCTCCCGGTGGTCGTGCATCCAGAACTCCTGCTTGGGGGTCCCGAGGCCCACCCACACGATGTCGGGTCGGGCCTCGTTCACCTCGGCGACGAGCGCGTCGTCCTCGGCCGCCGCGAGCTCCCGGAAGGGGGGCACGGTGGTGCCGGTGACCGAGAGGCCGGGGAAGCGGGTTGACAGCCGTTCGGCGCAGCGGGCGGCCACGCCCGGCGCCCCGCCGAGGAAATGCATCCGCCAGCCCTCCTCGACCGCCCGGGCGCACACCGCGTCCATGAGGTCGGGCCCGTAGACCCTCGTCATCCAGGCGGCCCCGGCGAAGCGGCCGGCCCAGACCATGGGCATCCCGTCAGGGGTGGTGAGGCCCGAGGCGTTGTGGATGGACCGGAGCGCCGGGTCGCGCCGGGACTCCATGACCCCGTGCATGCCGGTGACGCACACGTACGTGCGGGACCGCTCGGCGATCCAAGCGCCGAACGCCTCGACCGCCAGCTCCAGGTTGATGCAGGAGACCTCGACCCCGAGCACGTCCACCCGCAGCTCCCGCCGGCGGTCGGCCGGCGGCTGGCCAGCGGGGTCGGGGTCCGGTCGTCCGGAAGGGGCGGCGTCAGCCACCGGCCGGCTCAGCGGACGGCGAGGGCCGTCGCCACCTGGTCGTGGACCCAGCGGTAGGTCACCTCGAGCCCGTCGGCGAGACGGGTCGAGGGCTCCCAGCCGCAGACCTCCCTGATGAGAGTGTTGTCGCTGTTGCGCCCCCGCACGCCCTTCGGGGCGTCGACGTCGTAGCGGCGCTGGAGCTTGACGCCGGCGATCTCGCTCACGATGTCGACGAGCTGGTCGATCGTCACGAGCTCGCTGCTCCCGACGTTGAGCGGTTCGGCGTAGTCACCGCAGAAGACCAGCATCGTGCCGGTGACGCAGTCGTCGATGTAGGTGAAGCTCCGGGTCTGCTTGCCGTCGCCCCACACCTCGATCTCCGTGGCCCCGGTCAGCTTGGCCTGGGCCACCTTGCGGCAGATGGCGGCGGGCGCCTTCTCCCGTCCGCCGCGCCAGGTCCCGTGGGGGCCGAAGACGTTGTGGAATCGGGCCACCCGGGTCTCGAGGCCGAAGTCCTCGTTGAAATGGCGGCACATGCGCTCGCTGAACAACTTCTCCCACCCGTAGCCGTCCTCGGGCATGGCGGGATAGGCATCGGTTTCGCGGAGCGCCGTCACGTCAGGGTCCGTCTGGTGCTCCGCCGCGTACACGCAGGCCGAGGAGGAGAAGAAGAAGCGCTCGACTTCGGCGGCCCGAGACGCCTGGAGCAGGTTCGTGTTGATCAGCACGGAGAGCATGCACAGGGCCTTGTTGTTCTCGATGAAGCCCATGCCCCCCATGTCGGCGGCGAGGTTGAGCACGTAGCGGCAGTCCTCGACCGCCTCCTGGGCGGCTCCGGGCACCTGGAGGTCCAGCTGGCGGCACTCGGCCTCGCCGAAGGCCTGGTGCCACTCCTCGACCGGCTTGAGGTCGACGGCCCGCACCTTCGTGTGACCGTCGGCGAGCAACGCCCCGACGAGGTGGCCTCCGATGAAGCCGCCGCCCCCGGTCACGAGAAGTCCCTGGTCTTTTTCGAGATTCACGCCGACTCTCTCTCGATCACCGCCGTCACGCAAACGTTACGAATGTCACCGTTCGATCACCGGTGGTCAGTGGCCTGACGTACTCGGTCGGGAACCGCCCTCCCGATGGGCAGTCTATTTGTCCTGCGCAGGCGCGGCAATTGCGACACGTCGTGGCGTCGCGTCACGGCGTCAGCCTCCCGGTCGGCGGCGTCGTGGGCTGGCGCTACGATGCCGCCGTGCCCACCCCCGCTGAGCGGCGGTCGCGGGTGCTCTACCTCTGTGCGTGGGGCCGCAGCGGCACGACCGTACTCGACCGGGTGCTCGGTCAGCTCCCGGGCTGCTTCTCGGTCGGCGAGCTGCGCTCCCTCTGGGACGCCGACCCCGAGGTGCGACGGTGCGGTTGCGGCAAGACCGTGGCGGCGTGTGACGTCTGGGGACCGGTGCTGGACGATGTCCTCGCACCACCCGGACCGCGGTCGGTGGCCGAGGTGCGCCGGCTCCGCGACGAGGTGGCCCGCAGCCGCCACCTCCTGGGCCTGTGGCGCCGGGGCCACCGATCAGAGGCGGCCGAGGCCTACGGCGCGTTGCTCGTCGCCCTCTATCGCGCCCTTCTCGACCGGACCGGGGCCGAGCTGGTGGTGGACTCCTCTAAGCACCCGGCCGAGGCGCTGGTGCTGGCCGGGCGCTCTGACCTCGATCTTTCCGTCCTGCACGTCGTGCGCGACCCACGAGCCGTGGCCTTCTCGTGGAGCAGGACCCCGGTCGGGGCGGACGGCTCCACGAGCGCCTCCGAGGACCGCCCACCGCCCAGGGGGCCGCTGTCGAGCTCCGCCTGGTGGACGGCGTGGAACGCCGCGGCCGAGTGGCTGGTCGCCGATCGCGCGGGGACGGGGTATGTCCGCCTGCGGTACGAGGACGTGGTGGCCGATCCGCTCCGCCGTTTGGGCCCGCTCGTCCGGCGGCTCGGACATTCGCCGGACGAGCTCCGACTGGACTCGGACGGCGCCGTCGACCTCGCACCGAGTCACACCGTGGCCGGCAACCCCAACCGCTTCGCCGCCGGGCCCGTCCGGCTGGTCGAGGACCGAGCCTGGGTGGGATCGATGGCGACCTCGGCGCGATGGCTGGCCACCGTGCCCGCACTCCCGCTCATGTCGCACTACGGCTACGCGCTGCGCGCCCCTGGTCGAGATCCCGCGGACGGCGACGGGCGCAGCTGACGGCCCGACAGCCGCCAACGACGTCGGCCTCATGGCGACCGGTTCCGCCTTCGCCGTCCCTATTCGTAAAACGAGCTGAGGACGTCACCAACGCCAATTCGTAAAGAGCGCTGAGGAGAAAACGGGGACTCGGTGGGGTCCTTGCTACCATCGGGCGCCCGTCGAGGACCCCCGGCTTGGAGGCCAGCATTCATGACGAGCGCCGGGGGACCCCCTGCCGCTGGCGGTGACGACTATCTCCGCCGACGCGTGCGGGACGACCCCGTCCGCGCCTTGCGCGAGCTCCTGTCCCCACGGGTGGCCTACCTCGATCTCCTCGGCAATGTCACGAGGAGCACCGTGGTGTTAGCGAGCGCGCGCAGCGGGTCGACGCTCATGGCCGAGCTACTCGCCGGACAGCAACTGCGCATCATCTTCGAGCCCCTCCGCGCCCACCGGGTCAGGATGAGCGGCAACTTCCGACGGGGCAAGTTCGTCGAGCCCGGCACGGACGACCCGGAGCTGCACCGGTTGCTCCACCGGGTGCTCACCGGTCGGATCCGCAATCTCTGGGTCGACGCCCACAACACGGTGCGACTGCCGACCGGCCGGGTGGTGAAGGAGGTCCGGGCCAACAACCTGGCGCCGTGGCTCGTCACCGAGTTCCCCGACGTCCCTGTCGTCTACCTGCTCCGGCATCCGCTGGCCACCGCGGTGTCGGCCTCGGACCTGTCCCAGAACGACCATCTCGACGACCTCGTCGGGCAAGCGGACTTCATGGCCCGGTTCGGACCGGCAAAAGAGCTCATCGACCGGACGATGGCCGAGCGTCGGGCGACCACAGCCGCCTGGGTGCTGCGCTGGTGCCTCGAGAACGCCCTACCCATCCGCCTGCTGCGCCCCGGGTCGGTGCACGTCGTCTTCTACGAGGACCTGGTCGTCAAGCCGAAGGCCGAGCTCGACCGGCTGGCCGGCTACCTCGGGCAGAAGAACCCAGCCCGCTGGGGTGGCTGGCAGGCTGCTCCAGCGGCGCTCGACCGTCCCTCGCGGTCGTCCTGGCGGGACGGGGAGCGCCGACCGAGCACCGACGAGCGGGTCTCGGGCTGGCGTGAGGCGGTCGACGACCGGGAGCTCGAGGAGTCGCTCGAACTCCTCGGCGCCTTCGGCCTCGACCGCGTCTACGGGGCGGAGCCGGCCCCGCTCCTCGGTCCGGAACGTCTGCTTTTGGGGGCGCCGACGAGCTGACGCTCCGATCAGGCGCCGTCCGGCTCGACGGACGGGCCGGACGTCCGCCACGGGTAGCGGTAGCGCCGGAGGTAGGGGGCGGCGACGGCGGTGACCACGTGGCGGTCCCGTGCCGGCATGCGCTCCTGCCACTCGAGATCGAGGCGGAGGGGCACGGTCCCCCGGTGGAAACGCAGTCGGTTCCCGAACACGCTGTGGGTGCTCTCCAGGACCACTGCACGACCGTCGGCCACGAGCGGGAGCTCGGTTGGCTCCTCGCCCAACCAGGCGAGGAGGTCGGAGAGGACACCGCGGGGGTCGGTCACGAAGTCCTCGTAGCGCAGCACGCGGGAGCGGCCGGGGACGAGGGGGGCGAGGAGCCGGTTCGTGTAGAGGTTGTTGAGGGACCAGCGCAGCGCGGCGTTGCCCGGGCCGTGGACGTCGCCGCGGGCGCCTTCGTTCCCGGTGAGATTGATGTCCTTGCCCCACGAATAGGCCACGCCCCGCGGGTCGCGCACCATGTGGAGGACAAAGAGCTCGACGCTGTCGAGGGAGGAGGCCAGTATCCCGTCCGCCGGCATGTCCGAACAGTCCACGATGACGCGTGCCCCCGACTGGTCGGCGATGGCCCGGTAGTGCGCCTCGAGACCGCGGGCGTAGTGGTCGTAGTCGTCCAGCCGGTGGAGACCCCGGACGTGGAGCCATACGTTGGCGGCGCGGGTCGTGCCCAGCCGGCGCTTGTGGAGCCGGCCCAGCTCGGGCCCGTCGTGCTCGTAGTCCTGGCCGAGGGCGGACTTCGCGACGGCCAGCCAGAACGGGCAGTCCCGGACGAAGAGTCCGCAGCCGCAGGTGCCCGTGGCGAACGCCGGGCGCCAGAGCGCCCACAGCTCGCCGACGTCGCAGAAGCCGGGGAGCTGCCCAAGTACCAGCGACATGAGGGTGGTGCCACTGCGGCCGACGCTCGAGATGTACAGCACCTTCGGCTTGGCTGAGGTGGACCCCCCGCCAGGGAGGGCGCCCGACGCTTCGCTCAACCGAGGAACTTCCCGTGGGTCTCCTGGCCTTGGGCCTGCCACTGGTTGAAGGTGACGTGGTGGCCGTTCCAGACGAAGCCGCCGCCGGAGAACGTGTTGTAGTCGAATTTGACGGTGTCCGACGGCGGCAGCTTCTGGGTCACGCCTGAGGTCCTCGAGTTGATGATCACGTTGCCCTCGACCACCACGTCGGTCAGAGGGTGCGGGCCGGACTTGTGGCCCCGGTTGACGCCGCCGGCCACCACGCCGCCCTGGTTGTTGACGATGAGGTTGCCGGTGATCGTCACCTGGGAGGAGGCCGAGATGAGCACGGCCTTCTTCTTGTTGTTGGCGATGCGGTTGCCGGTCACCTGGACGTTGTGGCTGATCTCGATGTGGACGCCGTTCTCGTTGTGGGTGATCACGTTGTCGAGCACCCTCACTGCCTCGGCGTTCACGTCCGTCCAGACGCCCGGCGCCCCGTTGTTGTTGATCTGGTTGTCGGCGATGAGGACGCCGCGGCCGGTCGTCTTGATGCCGCCGGCCTCCGAGCCCCGGTTGGCCACGCCCACCCCGTTGTTGTCGATGACGTCGTGGACGATCGTGATGCCCTGGCCGCCGCCGCCGATGCCCAACCGGTCGTTGCCCACGACCCGGCAGTAGGCCACCGTCATGTCGTCGGACAGCGTGATCCCCCTCGAGTAGCTGCCGGTGATCGTCACGTACTGCAGGTCCCAGCCCTTGGCGAACTGCTTGGTGCCGTTGGCCTGGCTGCCCGCGTTGGTCTGGATCGTTCCCAGCTGCTCCTGCTGGTGGTTGTTGTAGTTGCGGATCAACAGCTGCTGGGACAGCGAGGCGCCGAGGACGGCCACGTTGTCGGCCATGCCCTGGTGGGTGATCGAGCTGAAGGCGACGGCGGTGTCCCCCTGGCCGTCGAGCACCGCGCCGGGTTGCCCGTAGAAGCGGTCACCGGTCTTCGGGACGACCGAGAACCCGTCGTGGACGCCCGAGGCGAGGACGAACGAGGTCCCGGCTGGCTGCGCCCGCACGACGCGCTCGGCGTTGTCGCCCGTCCCGATGGTCACCGCACCGGCCGGCGGGGTGGTCGAGACGGGCGGGGGTGCGGCGGCGGGCACGTTGGCCGGGCTGGTCTCGCTGGCCGTGGGCAGGCCGCCGGGCCCCGGCGTCGTCCCGCCGCCGCCGGACGACGGCGTGGTCGTCGGCGTGGTCGGTGGCTTCACGACCGTGGTCGAGGACTGGCTGAGGAGGAGGGCCAGCCCCACGCCGAGGAGGACGAGCACGAGGACCCCGGCGACGACGATCGGCGTCCGGCTGCGCCCCCGCCCCTCGCGGGGCGGACGGGCCCGCTTGGGCTTTTCCTCCCACGGCCGCTTGGCCGGGGCCGGTCCCCGACCGGGCTGGAGGACCTCGGGGCTCATCGGTCGCCGGCCTCCCCACGGTCGGCCGTGCCGGTCGGTCGTACCGTCACCGGGGGTGCGGGGTCCGTCGTGGCTTGCCCGTACCAGTCGGCCAGGAGCCCCGGCAGGGGGGCCGTGTCCCAGGCGGTGGTGGCCCTCGCCACGCCCGGCGAGTCCAGGAGCGCCTTGGCCAGGCCGCCGACCACCTCGTCGCCCGGGGCCACGGCGATCCCGCCGCCGTCGCCGAGGAGCACCGCCGGCCCGCCGTGGTCGAGGCAGACGACCGGGCACCCGACGAGGAGGGCCTCGGCCACGACCCAGCCGGCGGCCTCCCGCATCGTCGGGAAGAAGAAGGCGTCGGCGGCCGCCATGGCCCCGAGCACCTCGGTCCGGGGCCGCTGGCCGTGGAGGACCACCCGGCCGGTCAGCCCCCGCCGGCCCACCTCGGCCTCGAGGTCGGCCCGCTCCGGTCCGGCGCCGTAGACGTCGAGCGACCAGTGGCCGAGCTCGGGTCGGGCGAGGACGGCCAGCGCCAGGTAGACGCCCTTCCAGCCGAGGAGCCGTCCGGCGAAGACCGCCCGCCGGGGCCCGGGTTCGTCGGCCGGCCGTCGAGGCGGGGCGGCGAGGTCCACCTCGGCCGGCCAGTCGGCCGGGTCCAAGAAGACGTGCGGTCGGACGACGACCGGGGGACCGGCCCGCTCGAACTGGGCAGCCACGAGGGGGTTCTGGGCCACGAGGAGGCGGGCCCGGCGGGCGGCGGGCAGGGCGAGCAGCCGCCGCAGCGGGTCGGCGGTGACCCGCCGGAGGCGCTCGGTCCTCGTGCCCCTCCGCCCCAGCCAGCGGCGGCAGCTCGCCGGCACCCGCTCGCTGCCGCCGAGCGGTCCCCAGACGAAGGGCAGCCCGGGCACGAGGGCGAGGCCGGTCGGCACCCAGTCGGTCGAGAGGGTGAGGTGGTGGGCGACGTCGACCGGCTGCCTGCGGTGGATGCGCCGGGCGGCCCGCCACAGCGAGAGCTGCCAGACCAGGTTGTAGAGCTGGAGGCCCCGCAGGTGGAGCCGACGGTCCCACGCCTCGAGGACCCCCGCCGGCAGCCCGATGTAGACCGGTCGCAGGTGCTCGGCCAGCTCGGGCCGCCCGGCCCGTTCGGCCTCGATCGCCGGGCGGTGGCGCCGCTGGGTCACGAGGACGACCTCGTGACCAGCGAGGGCGGCCTCCCGGGCCACGATCCAGCCGGCACCGGGCTCCGAGCCCCGGTGGGGCTGGCAGGCGAAGGCGGCCAGGAGGACCCTCATCGGTGTGGGGTCCGGCCTCGTCGGAGCACGTCGGGTGTCACGCTGCGACCATCCGGTTGGCGAAGACGTCGAAGCCCAGCGCTCGCCGTCTCCACCAGAGGAATCCTATATAGGCCCCCCCGCCGATCAGCATCGCCAGGAGGAAGCTCGTGACGGTCGCCCCGAGGGCGAGGCGGCACAGCGCGCCGAACAGCCCGATGCAGACGAGGGAGGCCAGCGCGACCTCGAGGTAGGACTCGCTCGCCGGCTGCAACCGGAAGCGGCGCCAGATGACGATGGCCCCGATGGCGTTGTTGACGAGGAGGGTCACGGCCCAGGCGGTGGCCGAGCCGTCGATCCCGAAGTGCGGGATGAGCGCCAGGTTGAGCCCGATGTTGACCGCCATCGACACCCCGGCGATCAGGAGGCTCATGCCGCTCCCGCCGGTCATGGCCAGGACGGTGCCGTTGTTGCCCGTGGCCGTCGAGGCCAGCATGCCGAGGCTCAGGATGGAGAGGGCCGTCGCCCCGGTGACGAAGCCCGGGCCGAAGAAGCGCATGAGGAGCGGCGAGAACACGATCGTGCCGAGCGAGATGGGCCAGGCGAGGGCGAGCACCCAGGCCGACCCCACCTGGTAGAGGTGCCGGAGGTCGACGAGGCGCCCGGCGGTGATCAGCCGGGCCGTCTGGGGCCCGATCGTCCCGCCGATGGCGCCCGAGGCGTAGCCGGCGATCGTCATGTACCGGCTGGCCACGGCGTAGATACCGGCCTGCCTGGTCGACACGAGGCCACCCACGAGGAGGACGTCGAGCCAGAGCACGATGACCGAGAAGGCGGCGGCGAGCGAGCGCGGTGCGGTGAACGACCAGAACTCCTTGGCCAGGTCCCGCTTGGGCGTGGCCGGCCTCGACAGGTCGACCGTCCGTTCGCGTCGGTAGCGCTCAGCCAGGGCGAGCAGGCACCAGAGGATGCCGACGGCGCCCAGGACGAGGGGCAGGGCCCAGGCATAGGCGGCCGAGACGAGGCCGAACCCGGCACCGAGGAAGACCGGCAGGAGGAGCAGCCGGGCGGCGGGGACACCGATGTTGGAGATGGCCACGAGGGGGAGCACCGAGTCGAAGCCCCGGGTGCCGGCCACGAGGACCGGGATGAGGGCGAAGATCGGCACGAAGAGGGCCAGGATGCGCACGAAGGTGACGATCTCGGCGGTGCTCCGGCCGTGGGACACGAGCGGCGCGAGCTCGGGAGCCGCGACATAGAGGGCGATCCCGAGGAGGCACGAGAAGACGAAGACGGGTACGAGGGCCAAGGGGAGGAGCCGTCGGACGTCGCGAACCCGCCCCTCGGCCCGCAGCTTCGGCAACGTGCGGTTGAGTCCCCAGTCGGCCCCCGCCTCGCCCACCGCACAGGCGATCGAGAAGAGGGCGAGCGCCGAGAAGAACACACCCGAGCCCCGCGCCTTGAAGAGGTGGCCCACGGCGAGCGAGAAACCGAAGGCGAGGAGGGAGCTCGCGAACTGGCCCACCAGCCCGAGCGACCCCGCCCGGGCGAGCAGGTTCATCTCGGAGTGGAGTTCCCGGCTGTGCTGTCGGGGAGGGGCCGACGCCGGGCTCTGGTAGGTCTCGGCGAGCGGCGCCAGGCCGGGCCACGTCCTCGGGGTGGGACCGCCCGGCGGCGTCACCACCGAGTGGACGGGGCGCGAGGGCGAGAGTCCCGCCAGCTCCGGCCCAGCCGGCGGGAGGCCGTCCGTCTCCGGACCATTGGTCGAACGCGGCGCCGACTGGGCCGCGGCCGCCCTTGCTTCATCGAGGGCGGGGTACCAGTCGGGCGGGGGGAAGCCACCGAGCGAGTAGCCCGGCGGCTTGCCGGGGTCGGGACGCAGCTCGCGCTCAGCCATGGCTGGAAAAGGTGGCCCGCCCGCCCCCTGCGGCTTCGGCTGGCCCATGACCCGCCGTGAGGAGGCCTTCGGCGTGCACGATCCTCCTCGGAGCCGACGTCCCAAACCGACGATGCTGGGTTCTCACGATGAGCCGGTCCGTAGATGCTAACGCACCGGGCTCGTCGCCCCGGGACTGGCGAACGTGACGGCCGGGCGAACAGATGGTGACGGCCGGCGGACCGGGTGAGCGTCGGCCGGGCCCGCTGACCAGGTCTTTCGGAAGGTCGGGGCCGGGCGGCCGGGTAGGCTCTACGTGTGGTGGACGCTCTGAGCGCCGTCTTCAAGGCCTACGACATCCGCGGCACGGTGCCCGACCAACTCGACGCGCCGCTGTGCCGAGCGATCGGCGCGGCCACGGCCCGCTTCACCGGAGCCGAGCGACTGCTCATGGCCCGCGACATGCGGCCGTCTGGCGTCGAGCTGAGCGCGGCGTTCGCCGAGGGGGCCCGGTCTCTCGGCACGGCGGTCACGGATCTCGGCCTGGCCTCGACCGACTTCTTGTACTTCGCCTCCGGCCGCCTCGACGCCCCCGGGGCGATGTTCACCGCTTCGCACAACCCCGCGGGCTACAACGGCATCAAGCTGTGCCTCGCCGGGGCCCGGCCGATCGGCCGGGACACCGGGCTGGCCGAGATCGAGGCCCTGACCGCCGAGTACCTCGCCCGGCCCCCCGAGGGCCCCTTGGCCCCGCTCGACCACGCCGACCTCCTCCACGAGTACGCCGAGCACGTCCGCTCGTTCGTGGACGTCGACGCCCTGCAGCCCCTCCGCGTGGTGGCCGACACGGCGAACGGCATGGGCGGTCTGGTCGTGCCGCTCGTGACCGAGGGGCTGCCGTTCGAGATGGAGCTCCTCTTCCCCGAGCTCGACGGCTCGTTCCCGAATCATCCGGCCGACCCGATCCAACCGGCCAACCTGGTTGACCTCCAGGCCGCGGTGCTCGAGGGCAAGGCCGACGTCGGCCTGGCCTTCGACGGCGACGCCGACCGGGTCTTCCTCATCGACGAGCAGGCCGAACCGGTCTCGGGTTCGCTCACCACCGCCCTCGTGGCGGTGGCCATGCTGGAGCGACACCCGGGCGCCACGATCCTCTACAACCTGATCTGCTCCCACGTCGTGCCGGAGGTGATCGCCGAGCACGGCGGCGTCGGGATCCGCACGCGTGTGGGCCATTCCTTCATCAAGCAGGTGATGGCCGAGACCGGGGCCGTCTTCGGCGGCGAGCACTCGGGTCACTACTACTTCAAGGACAACTACCGGGCCGACTCGGGCATCATCACCGCCCTCGTCGTCCTCGAGCTCCTGAGCAAGAGCGGCGGCACCTTGTCGGAGCTGCTCCTGCCCTACCGTCGCTACGCCGACTCGGGCGAGATCAACACCGAGGTGGCCGACCCCGTCGCCGCCGTCGAGGCGCTGGCCACCCGATTGGCGGACGAGGGCGCGGCCGTCGACCGCCTCGACGGACTGACCGTCGACCACGGCAGCTGGTGGTTCAACGTCCGCCCCTCGAACACCGAGCCGCTCCTGCGGCTGAACGTCGAAGCGGCCACGGCCGAGGAATGTGACCGCCGCGTCGCCGAGGTGCAGGCGCTGATCGCCTCCCTGCCCGCCGCCGGTTGAGGCGCCCGCGCGGGCCCCGGCGGCTGTTGCGGGTGGATCGTGCTATGACCCTTTCGCTCGGCGATCCGACGAGGAGGACACGATGTCGCTCGACCCGCTCCTGATCGAGGTGCTGGCCTGTCCCACGGACAAAGGCCCGCTCCTCTACTTCGAGGACGAAGAGCTCCTCTACAACCCCCGTCTCCAGCGGGCCTACGAGATCCACGACGGGGTGCCGGTGCTCCTCGTGGACGAGGCCCGGACCGTCGACGCCGCCGAGCATCAGCGACTCACGAAGAAGGCCGAGGGTGGGGCGGCCGTCGAGACCGGTCACGGAGCGGAGACCCCGTCGACCGGGTCGTGACCCCTTCGCCCCTCCCCGTCGACAGCCTGGACGTGTGGGGGGCCACGGCGTCGCTCCCCGAGCAGGTCGCCGAGGCGGCCGAACAGGCCCGGGAGGCGGTCGCCGGTATGGAGGTCGGGGAGTGCACCGACGCCGTCGTGCTGGGCACGGGCACGGCCGGCCTGGCGGGCGACCTCCTTGCCGCTCTCGCCGCCGGCGCGGCGCCCGTGCCGGTCGGCGTGGTCAAGGGCTTCGACCTCCCGGTCCACGTCGGCCCGCGCACGCTCGTGTTCGCCGTGTCGGCCTCCGGCGACGATGCCGAGACGGTGTCGAGCGCCGCCGCGGCCTACGACCGGGGCGCCCGCGTGCTGACCGTGGCCGGCGGCGGCGAACTGGGCCGGCTGGCCGAGGCCCGGGGCGGGTGGCTCCTCCACGTCCCCCCGGTGCGGCCGGTCCGGGCCGCCCTCGGCTGGCTCACGGTGCCCGTCCTCGTGGCGGCGGGCGAGCTCGGTCTGCTCGCCGACGTGCCCGGCCACCTGGAGGACGCGAGACACCAGCTGCGCCGGCGCCGGGACCAGCTCGTCGGCGACGACAGCCCGGCCGCGGCGTCCGCCCGCCGGATCGGCCGCACGATGCTGCTCGTCCACGGGGCCCAACCGGTCGCCGCGGTGGCGGCGCGTCGGTGGAAGAGCCAGGTGAACGAGAACGCCAAGGCTCCCGCCTTTGCCTCGTCGCAGCCCGAGCTCTCCCACGACGAGGTCAGCGGCTGGGGGCAGTTCGGCGACGTCACCCGGCAGGTGTTCACCCTCGTCCTCCTGCGCACCGAGGACGAACACCCCGCGGTGGCCCGTCGCATCACCGCGGTGGCCGAGCTCATGGACGAGGTGGTGGCGGCCACCATCGAGGTACGGGCGGAGGGCCGAGGGGATCTGGCCCGCTTCTTCGACCTGGCCCTCGTGGGGGACTTCGTCTCGCTCCACCTGGCCGGGCGTGACGGCGTCGATCCCGGTCCGGTGCCGTCCATCGACGACGTGGCTCGCCAGGCGGCGAGCCCCTGACGCTGACCGACGTCAGCCGGTGCCGTTGGGGGGTGGTCGTCCGCGGCGTTGCTCCATGGTGGTGTGGACTCGTCGACCCGCCTGGCGCAGCGCCGATGCCGCCTGGTGTCCGAATTTCCGCGCCGCCGTCACTGGGGCCCGCGTGCGCTGCAACTGTGCGCTCAGGTCGCCGATGCGCTCCGCCCGCCCGACGAGGCGCCCGATCTCACCGAGCAGCGCCAGCTCGATATCGGGTAACGGCGGCAGGTCGGCGGGCACCACCGACGCGTAGCCGAACTGCTCGAAGTCGACCCGGTAGGCCCGGTCGACCGCCTGCACGGCGGCGTCGGAGAGGAACCGGGCGGTGAGGGGGAGCGGTGTCTCGTTCTCGGCGTGCGGCTCGAAACTCCCGGCCCAACCGAGCTCGCGCAGATGGAGCGTGAAGACCTCGCGGGTGGCGCGGAACTCCTCGAGTCGCCCCACGTGCGTGAAGGGCACGGCACGCGTGTCCACCTGGACGCTCTGGAGGCGCCAGTGCATGTCGGCGTCGACGAGTCCGGGCTCCTCGACCAGGGCCGTGGTGAAGCGGGCGAAGTCCTCCCTCACCTCGTCGAGCGAGTGGGGCACCCGCGGGAACCACACGCGGTCGCCGAAGCGGGCCACGAAGAACGCCTCCCGGAGGAGCAGCTTGGACTGCCAGGCCGACCACAGCCGGGTCATCGGGTTACGGACGACGGCGAAGATCAACCAGCCGTTCTCGGGCGAGATCTCCTCGAGCTCGTGGTCGCTCAGGTCCTCCAGCCGGGGCGTGCGGCGCCAGAGCCGGCGGTCGTGGATGTTCTGGGCCCGGGTGGCCCGAGCGCCCTCCGCCGTCCGGAAGCGGCCGAGGTCCTCGCCCTGGACCTCGGCCACCATCCACTTGAGGCTGGTGGCGCCGGCCTTCGGCGTCGGCACGTAGACGGTCTTCCACCGGGGCAGGACGAAGCTCCGGCGGAGCGTGCCCCGGGGGAGCTGGTCTCGTCGCATCGGCGGGCGAGCCCGGGCTCAGCTGAGGCGTTCGACCACCATGGCCATGCCCTGGCCACCGCCGACGCACATGGACTCGAGGCCGATCGTCTGGTTGGCGTCCTCCAACCCGTTGAGCAGCGTCGTCATGATCCGGGCACCGGTCTGGCCGAACGGGTGGCCGAGGGCGATGGCCCCGCCGTGCACGTTGAGCTTGTCCCACTCGATGCCGAGATGGCGGGCGGACGGGATCACCTGCGCGGCGAACGCCTCGTTGATCTCGACGAGGTCGACATCTTCGATCGTCATGCCGGCCCGCTTGAGTGTCTGGCGGCAGGCCTCGACGGGTCCGAGGCCCATGATCTCGGGATTGAGGCCTGACACCCCACTGGCCACAATGCGGGCGAGCGGCTCGACCCCGAGCTCACGGGCTCGGGTGTCGCTCATGACGACCACGGCCGCCGCGCCGTCGTTCAACGGGCAGGCGTTGCCGGCGGTCACGGTGCCGCCCTCGCGGAACACCGGCTGCAGGTTGGCCAGGCCCTCGAGCGTGGTGTTCGGCCGGGGGCCGTCGTCCTTCGTGACGACCGTGCCGTCGGGTCGGGTCACCGGGATGATCTCGCGCTCGAAGAAGCCGTTCTCCTGCGAGGCCACGGCCCGCTCCTGGGACAGGAGGGCGAAGCGGTCCATCTCCTCCCTCGTCACGCCCTCGTACTCGGCGACGTTCTCGGCGGTCTGGCCCATGGCGATGTAGATGTCCGGGAGTCCCGGCGCCGGGCTCCAGGGCTCGGTGACCTTCGGGGCCCGGGCGGCGGTCCGCGCCCCGGCCTCGGCGAAGAGCGGGTTGTGGGGGCCCGTGTCCGAGGCGCCGAAGCCGTAGCGGCTCACGGTCTCCACGCCTGCGGCCACGAAGATGTCCCCCTCGCCGGCCTTGATGGCGTGGGCGGCCATGCGGATGGTCTGGAGGGACGAGGAGCAGTAGCGGTTGACGGTGACGCCGGGCACGTCGTCGAGCCCGGTCATGAGCGCCACCACCCGGGCGACGTTGTAGCCGGCCTCACCCGCCGGCTGGGCGCAGCCGACGATCACGTCTTCGACCATCGCCGGCTCGACCTGTGGCACCTTCTCGAGGACGGTCTTCACGACGAGGGCGGCCAGGTCGTCGGGGCGGCAGTCGACGAGCGAGCCCTTCACGGCTCGTCCGATCGGGGTGCGTCCGGTGGCGACAATGACTGCTTCGGCCATGGCTCAGCTCCTCTTTCTCGACGGGCCCCGTCGGCGTCAGCCGTCCTGTCTGGCGTGACCTCGTGCCGGGCGCTCCTGCCCCGGCGCAGGCCGACGATTTGGCGGTCCCGGGCAGGCTACCGGTCGGGACGCGTCTCGGTGGCCGGTCCGCTGCCCCCGAGCGTCGTCGGACGCCAGCCGAGGCGGGTGACCACCTCGACGAGCCGGTGACCGTCGGGCAGGAGGAGCTGGTTCGGACTCTTCCGGGGCGGCCCGAACACGCCGTAGCCGGCAGGCACCTCGCTCAGGCCGCCGAGGAACACCTCGGCCAGGATCGGGGGACGGAAGTCCTCGATGACCCGGCGAGCACCGGCGAGGACCCGGCCCTCGGCGCCTTCGACGTCCATCTTGATGAAGTCCACACGGGTGAGGCCCTCCCATTCGACGAGCCGGTCGAGGTCGACGGTGAGAACGGTGAACGACGGGGCGCCCGAGCTGCGCTCGGGCACGAGGCTGAAGGAGTTGGGCTTCCGGTGGTGCTCGTAAAAGGCAAGGGGCGCGCAGCTGTCGGACGCCGCGAGGCCGCGGAGCCGAACGTTGCCCAGCCGGTTCCGCCGCACATTGCGGTCGAGAACCTCGAGCATTTGGGGATTGGGCTCGAGGCTCACCACCATGCCCTCCGGGCCGACCCGGCGAGCGGCGAGCAGGGTGTAGACGCCGCTGTTGGCCCCGATGTCGAAGACGACGTCGCCCGGCGAGAGGAGGGAGTCGATGATGCCGAGCTCGGGCTCGAGCGCCTCGCCGTAGACGAAGATGCCCCGACCGCCCCAGCCCCGCCGGTTGGGTCCGACGAACACGAGGCCGTTCGACAGCTGGCGCCGGAGCGGCACCTGGGGCGGCAGCAGGGCGCAGATCACCATCCGTCCGAGGTGGGGGTCGCGTAGCCGCTCGGCGAGGCGCGTCACCTGGTCTCCGAGCCGGCGCGCCTTGGCCGGCGCCGGGCGTCGACGCCGAGGTGGATGGACATCCGTGCTGGTCTCCTTGGCTCCGTCTGGCTCGGTCGGCCGGCTTTCTGCCCTCGAACGGCCGGGTCGCTCCGCCCATCTTCGAGTCGGTCGGGCCGGCGCAGCGGCCGGTCGATCGACCCGGCAGGCTACCGGCCGCCCTCATCCGCCGACAGCGGTCCGCCCCGCCGAGCCCCGACTCGCCGGTGGTGGGCCCAGCGGCGTCTCTGTAACGTGTTCCAGGCTGTCGGCGGCCGAGGGGCGGCCGCCGTCGGGAGGCGCGATGCAGATCGGCTACAGCGAAGAGCAGGAGGCCCTCCGCCAGGAGCTCCGGGCCTACTACCAGCGGCTGCTCACGCCCGAGGTCGAGGCGGGGCTCGCCGAGGGCGAGGGCGTGGGGCCGGTCTCGAAGCAGGTCGTCCGCCAGATGGGCAAAGACGGCTGGCTCGGCATCGGCTGGCCGAAGGAGTACGGCGGTCAGGGGCGCTCGGCCATCGAGCAGTTCATCTTCTTCGACGAGTCGATGCGCTCGGGGGCACCCGTGCCCATGCTCACGATCAACACGGTCGGCCCGACGATCATGGAGTTCGGCACGGACGAGCAGAAGCAGTTCTTCCTGCCGAAGATCCTCGGCGGCGAGATCCACTTCTGCATCGGCTACAGCGAGCCCAACGCCGGCACCGACCTGGCGGCGCTCACCACCCGGGCCGTGCGTGACGGCGAGGAGTACGTCATCAACGGCCAGAAGCTCTTCACCAGCCTGGCCAGGGGGGCCGACTACGTGTGGCTGGCCACGCGCACCGACCCGGAGGCGCCGAAGCACGCCGGGATCTCGATCTTCGTCGTCCCGATGGACACACCGGGCATCCGGGTGGTGCCCATGCACCTCCTCAGCACCCACAACATCAACTACGTCTTCTACGAGGACGTGCGGGTGCCGGCCACCGCCCTCGTGGGTGGGGAGAACAACGGCTGGAACCTCATCACGAGCCAGCTCAACCGGGAGCGGGTCACGCTGTGCGCGCCCGGGATCATCGAGCGGCTCCTGCACGACGTCCGGGCGTGGGCCCAGGCCACGAAGCTCCCCGACGGGCGCCGGGTGGTCGACCAGGAGTGGGTGCGCGAGCACCTCGCCCGGGTCCACGCCGAGCTCGAGTACCTGCGCCTCCTCAACTGGAAGGTCGCATGGATGGCCACCCAGGGGAAGCTCGACGTGGCCGACGCCTCGAGCATCAAGGTCTTCGGCACCGAGTTCTACCTCCGGGCGTTCCGGGCCCTGGCCGAGATCATCGGACCGGCGGCCTACCTCCAGCGCGGCTCACCGGCCGCGGTGCTCGCCGGCCGGATCGAGACCTACCGCCGCTCGATGATCATCCTCACCTTCGGGGGCGGGACGAACGAGATCCAGCGCGACCTGATCGCCATCTTCGGCCTGGGCATGCCCCGGTCGCTCCGCTGAGCGCCGGGACGAGGGAGAGAGCGTCATGGACTTCGAGTACAGCGAGGAGCAAGAGGCCGTCCGGCAGCTGGCCGAGCAGATCTTCGGCGATCGGGCCAGTCACGAGCGGCTGAAGGAGGTCGAGGCAGCGGCCGGCGAGGAAGGGCCCTTCGACCAAGAGCTCTGGTCGTCGCTCGCCGAGTCCGGCCTCCTCGGCATAGGTCTCCAGGAGGACGTCGGCGGCGCCGGTCTCGACTTCGTGGCCGTGGGCCTCGTGCTCGAGGCGGCGGGGCGCACGGCGGCCCACGTCCCGGTGGCCGAGACGATGGCCTTCGCCGGACCGACCCTCGACCGCTTCGGCACGGCCGAGCAACGACAGGCCTGGCTGCCGGGGGCGGCCCGGGGCGACGCCGTGCTGACCGCGGCGCTCGCCGAGCTCGTCGGCGACGTCGTCGTGAGCGGCGGGTCCGACCCGGCCACGACGGCCACCCGCTCGGACCCGGGCACATGGCGCCTCGACGGGACGAAGGCCTGCGTGCCGGCGGGGCTCGTGGCCGACCTCTTCCTCGTCCCGGCGTCGCTCGCCGTGGACGGCGGGGAACCCGCCGGGAGGGCCGTCTTCTTGGTGCCGGCCAGCGCGCCGGGCCTCACTCGCACCCGCCAGGACGGCCCGCTGCGGCCCGAGGCCCTGGTCGAGCTGTCCGGCGTCGAGGTGAAGGACGACGACATCCTCGGCGGGCCGTCGGCCGACGCCGCGGCGGTCCTGCAGCATCTGAGCGAGCACGCCGTCGCCGGTCTGTGCGTCGTCGAAGCCGGGGCCTGCCAGGCCACGGTGAGGCTGATCGCCGAGTACACGAAGACCCGCGAGCAGTTCGGCAAGCCCATCGCCACGTTCCAGGCGGTGGGGCAGCGGGCCGCCGACGCCTACGTCGACGCCGAGGCCGTCCGCCTCACGGCCTGGCAGGCGGCCTGGCGCCTCTCGGCCGGACTCCCGGCCGTGGCCGAGGTGGCGACCGCCAAGTTCTGGGCGGCCGACGGCGGCCAGCGGGTGGTTCACGCGGCGGCCCACCTCCACGGGGGGGTGGGCGTCGACCGTGACTACCCGCTGCACCGCTACTTCCTCCTCACCGAGCAGATCGAGCTCACCCTGGGCGGGGCCACCGAGAGCCTGCTGCGCCTGGGCGCCCTCCTCGCCAACGACCCCGCCTGAGGCCCGACCCTCGACTGCCGGTGCGTCACCCGACGACCGGTTCGCCGCCGTGAACCGGGGACGGGTCGACCGGCGGGCCGGGGTCCTCGCCCCGCTCCTCGTCCTGACCCTCGTCGCCGCGGCCTGTGGCCGCGGCTCGACGCCGCCGGCCCAGGTCGAACGGGTGTCCGGTGGGCCGACCGGCAGCTACGTCGTGAACCCGGGCGTGCACAAGATCAAGCACATCATCGTGATCATGCAGGAGAACCGGTCGTTCGACTCCTACTTCGGCACCTTCCCCGGGGCCGACGGCATCCCGATGCAGGGCGGCGTGCCCACGGCGTGCGTCACCGACCCGGCGTCGGGCACGTGCGTCGCGCCCTACGTCGACCACGCCGACGTGAACGGAGGCGGCCCCCACTCGGCACCGAACGCGGTTGCCGACGTCAATGGTGGCCAGATGAACGGCTTCATCGGCCAGGCCGAGCTGGGGCGCAGGGGCTGCCTCGTGCCGACCGATCCGGCCTGCACCAACTCGGCCAAGCCCGATGTCATGGGCTACCACGTTGAGAGCGACATCCCGAACTACTGGACCTACGCCAAGGACTTCGTCCTGCAGGACCACCTGTTCGAGCCGAACGCCTCGTGGAGCCTCCCGGCCCACCTGTTCTTGGTGTCGGAGTGGTCCGCCTATTGCACGGAGGCCGACAACCCGTCGAGCTGTGTGAACGCCCTCCAGACGAGGCCGGCCGAGCGGCCCCCGAGCGCGCCGGCGGTCTACGGCGGCGAGGCCGGCCCCAAGAACGGTGGCGGCAACCCCAAGCACGCCAACCGGCGACGGGCCGCCGGGCAGCCCATCTACGCCTGGACCGACCTCACGTACCTGCTCGACAAGCACCACGTCAGCTGGGCCTACTACGTGGTGAGCGGAACCGAGCCCGACTGTGAGAACCCGGCGGCCGAGACGTGCGCCCCGGTCGACCAGAACGCCAACACGCCGGGGATATGGAACCCCTTGCCCTGGTTCGACACCGTGCAGGCCGACCACCAGCTCGGCAACATCCAGTCGGTCGACCGCTTCTACGAGGCGGCCAAGAAGGGGACGCTGCCGGCGGTCTCGTGGGTGACCCCCTCGGGAGAGGTGAGCGAGCACCCACCGGCGCCGGTCAGCTACGGGCAGAGCTACGTGACCAGCCTGATCGACGCGGTGATGCGCAGCCCGGACTGGGACTCGAGCGCCATCTTCTTGGCCTGGGACGACTGGGGCGGCTTCTACGACCATGTCGTGCCGCCGACGGTGGACGTGAACGGCTACGGGCTGCGGGTCCCCGGCATCGTGATCAGCCCCTACGCCAAGCGGGGCTACGTCGACCACCAGACGCTCAGCTTCGACGCCTACGACAAGTTCATCGAGGACGACTTCCTCGGCGGCCAGCGCCTCGACCCGGCGACCGACGGCCGGCCCGACCCGCGCCCGACCGTCCGCGAGAACGTGAAGATCCTCGGCAACCTGGCGGCGGACTTCAACTTCGACCAGCCGCCGCGCCCCCCGGTGCTCCTCCCGGTCCATCCGAGGACCACGCTCACCGGCACCCCGGACCCGAGCCAGCTGTCGGCGGCGGCGAAGGCACCCGATCCCGACGGCTGACGCCGGACCGAGCACGATCGATCCCCGTTCGACTATGACTGGGGCGGCCCGCGCCTCTGCGCCCACCGGTCGCCGCGGGCCCTTCGGGGGGACGATGGCAGATCCGAGTTCGGAGGGCCTCCGGGTCGAACGGGTCACCGTCCGGTTCGGCGGACTCACGGCACTCGACGAGGTGTCGTTCGAGGCCCGCCGGGGCGAGATCGTGGGGGTCATCGGGCCGAACGGCGCCGGCAAAACCACCGTCTTCAACGTGATCTGCGGCTTTCTCCGTCCGACGTCGGGGAGCATCTGGCTCGACGGCCGCCGCCTCCAGCACCACCACCCCCACGACCTCACCAGGCTCGGCATCGCCCGGACCCTGCAAGGTGTGGGCCTGTGCGCCGGGCTGAGCACCGTAGAGAACGTGATGACGGGGGCCCAGGCGAGGGTCCGGGCCGACCTGGTCTCGGGGTTGCTGGGGGCCTGGCGCTCGAGCCGCGAGGAGACGACGCTGCGGGAGCGGGCGCACGAGCTTCTCGACCGGCTGCACATCGCCCGTTACGCCGACGCCTATCCGTCCATGCTCCCCTACGGCATCCGCAAACGCGCCGCGCTGGCCCGGGCGCTCTTCTCGGAGCCCACGATGCTGCTCCTCGACGAGCCGGCGAGCGGGCTGTCTTCCGACGACATGGACGAGCTCAGCGAGCTCCTCCGGTCGCTCCGTTCGACGACGGGCGTGGTCCTCGTCGAGCACCACATGGACCTCGTGATGTCGCTGTGCGACCGCCTCGTGGTGCTCGACTTCGGCCGGGTCATCGCCGCCGGCCCGCCCGACGAGATCCGGGACGACCCCGAGGTGACGACGGCCTATCTGGGCGAAGCGGTGCAGGAACTGCCGAGCGAGACGACAGCGGGCGGCGACGTTGCTTGAGGTCGATGACGTCTCGGTCAGCTACGGGGCGGTCCAGGCGCTCTCCGACGTGTCGATGTCGGCCGAACCGGGGGCGGTCACCGCGGTGCTCGGGGCCAACGGCGCCGGGAAGACCACCCTCCTGCGGGCCATCACCGGCCTCGTCCGCCCGCGCTCGGGCACCGTCCGCTTCAACTCGCGCCAGCTGACCGGGCGCTCGGTCGAGGACATCGTCCGGAGCGGCGTGTCCCACGTCCCCGAGGGCGGCTCGGTCATCGCCGAGCTCACCGTCGAGGAGAACCTCCGGCTCGGGGCGCTCTGGCGCTTCGGCCGGCGGGAGCGCCAGCAGGAGCTCGAGCGGATCTACGAGCTCTTCCCGGCGCTGTCGCGCCGGTCGGGGCAGATGGCCTCGACGCTGTCGGGCGGGGAGCGCCAGATGCTGGCCATCGGGCGGGCCCTCGTGGCCCGTCCGGCGCTCCTCCTCCTCGACGAGCCGTCGCTCGGCCTCGCCCCCCTGGTGACGGCCCAGCTCATGGGGGTCCTCCACCAGCTCACCGTCGACTCCGACCTCACCGTGGTGCTCGTGGAACAGAACGCCCGCAGTGCCCTGTCCATCGCCACCTGGGCGATCGTGATCAACCTCGGCCGGATCGTGGTGGCCGACGAGGCGGCCCGGGTGGCCGCCGACAGCGACCTGCGCCACCACTTCCTCGGCTTCTGAGAGGGCCCGTGCAACTCTTCGTCAACATCACGCTGGGCGGGGTGGCCAACGGCATGATCTTCGCCTCGGTGGCGCTCGCCCTCGTGCTGATCTTCCGATCCACCAACATCGTGAACTTCGCCCAGGGCGCGATGGCGATGCTCACGACGTTCATCGCCTTCAGTGTGCTCTCTGGCGGCGGGAGCTACTGGGTGGCCTTCGTCGTCGCCTTGGCCTGTGGCTTCGTCCTCGGCGGTGTGGTCCAGCTCGTGTTCATTCGACCGGTGCAGGAAAAGCCGCCGCTCAACGCCGTCATCATCACGTTCGGGCTACTGATCCTGCTCGAAGGGATCGCCGGCGCGGTCTGGGGCAACACCAACCGGGGCTTCCCCGCAGCCGTCTCCCAGGCGGGCATCCAGATCGGGAGCACGAAGGTGGCCTTCTCCCACTTCGACCTCTTCATCGTCGGCGCCGTCCTCGTCCTCATGGTCCTCATGCTCGTGCTGTTCCGCTTCACGAACCTGGGGCTGCGCATGCGGGCTTCGGCCTTCGCCCCCGAGATCGCCCGGCTGCTCGGGGTGCGGGTCCAGCGGCTGCTCACGCTGGGCTGGGCGTTGGCCGCCGTAGCCGGGTCGCTCGCCGGGCTCCTCGTCGCCCCCACGAGCTCGTTCTCCCCCTATTACATGGACCTCGTCCTCGTCTACGCCTTCACCGCGGCGGTGATCGGGGGGCTCGACAGCCCGTTCGGGGCACTGGTCGGCGGGCTGGTGACGGGCCTCGTCCTCGCCTACGTCGGCGGCTACATCGGGAGCGGCCTCGAGCCGATCGCCGCCCTGCTCCTCGTCATCGTGACGCTGATGCTCCGGCCCCAGGGCCTCTTCTCCCGGCCCCGGGCCCGGAGGGTGTGAGGACCGTGGCCCGGCTCCCGACCCCGCCGCCGTGGCTGCGCCTGCCGCGCCAGCCGCTCTTCCGGCACCTCCTCGTGGCCGGCCTCGGTGCGGTCGTCCTCTTCGTGCTGAGCCTCCTCTTCAGCTCGTTCAACAACTACGAGCTCGGGCTCGTTGCCACCTACGCCGCGGCCATCGCCGGGTTGAGCGTGCTCACCGGGGTGAGCGGCCAGATCTCGCTCGGCCAGGGGGCCTTCATGGCCGTGGGCGCCTACACGCTGGCCGAGCTGCAGACCCACACCTCGTACAACCTCGTCGTGGAGCTGCTCATCGCCGTGGCGCTGAGCGCGGTGGCCGGACTCGTGATCGGCATCCCGGCCACCCGGCTCCAGGGTCCCTACCTGGCCGGCCTGACGCTGATGTTCGCCCTGGCCCTGCCGTTCCTCTCGGACCAGTACGCCAGCTTCTTCGGCGGCGACCAGGGGTTGAGCACGCTCCCGCCCAGCCCACCGGGCTCGATCGACCCGCAGCGCTGGCTGACCTGGATCGAGCTCTTGGGGGCGCTGATCGTCATGGTCCTCCTGGCCAACCTCCTCTCGAGCCGCTTCGGGCGGGCCTTCCGGGCCGTCCGCGACGACGAGGTGGCGGCCGAGCTCTCCGGGATCCACGTGGCCCGGACCAAGGTCATCGCCTTTGTCGTCTCAGCCGCCTGTGCCGGGCTGGCCGGGGCCTTCCTCGCCCTCTCGACCGGGGTCGTCAACACCGGCGAGTTCCCGGTGTCCCTCTCGATCTTCCTCCTGGCCGGGATGGTCCTCGGCGGGTCGGGGACACTCCTCGGGGCCTGGTGGGGGGCGGTCCTCGTCGTCTACCTGCCCACGAGCTGGTCGCACCGGCTGGCCAGCCTCTTCCACCTGAACCCCTTGGTCAGCGCCAACCTGGCCGTCATCGTCTTCGGGGCCTTCCTCATCGTGATGATGCTGGTGGCACCCTCGGGGATCCAAGGTGGCGTCCGCTGGGTCGGGCGGCGGCTGCTGGCCGCCCGGGCTCCCGGACCACCCGGACAAGGTGATGTTACGGTTACGAACACGTGAGGAACCCCACAAGGTGTGTGACGGTTCCGAGGTGACCGAGCGACGGTGGGGCGCTCGGGGTGGCTGGTCGGCGTGCCCGCCGGGCACCGACGAAAGGGGGCAGGGCCGTGGTGCGTGACTCGAGACGCTCGGTGGTCGCCGTGAGCCGGCTGGCCGCGGTAGGGGTGGTCGTGGCCATGGTGGCCGGTTTCAGCTCCGACGTGGGGGCGGCGTCATCGACCGGGGTCACCTCGAACAGCATCAGCATCGGGGCGACGGTGCCCCTCACCGGTGTGGCCGCGCCGGGCTACGACGAGATCGCGCCGGCCATGAACGCCGTCTTCGCCTGGGCCAACGCCCACGGCGGCATCAACGGGCGCAAGATCACCTACAACTACGTCGACGACGGCTACAACCCGGCCAACACGGCCACGTTGACCCGCCAGCTCGTCCTGCAGAACGGGGTCTTCGGCACGGTGGGCTCCCTCGGCACGCCGACCCAGGCCGCCGTCCAGCCCTACCTGAACGCCCGCCAGATCCCGCAGACCTTCGTCGAGTCGGGCTGCAACTGCTGGAGCAACCCCAAGTACCCGTGGACCACCGGCTGGCAGCCGCCGTACACGGTCGACGGCAAGATCCTCGGCTACTACATCAAGACCCACTTCGCCGGGCAGAAGGTCGGCTACCTCTACCAGGACGACGAGTTCGGCCAGGACGTCGTGAAGGGCCTCGACATGCAGATCCCGTCCTCGCAGGTCGTCTCCCGCCAGACCTACAACGTGGCCACGCTGGCCGGACCGCTCACCACCCAGATCTCGGCCCTGCAGGCGGCCGGGGCCAAGGTCGTGGTCCTGGCCACGGTGCCGGCGGCCACGGCCCTCGCCCTGCTGCCGGCCTTCGTGATCGGCTACAAGCCCCAGTTCGTGGTGGACGCGGTCGGCGCCGACCCGCCGACGGTGGGGCCGCTGCTCTCGTCGTTCACCCAGAAGGGCGGCGGCAGCTCGGCCCAGGCCGCGGGGGCCGTGAGCCTCCTGAACGGGGTCATCACCAACGCCTACCTGCCCCCCGAGAACGCCACGGCCAACCCGTGGATCAAGGCCACCAAGCAGGTGCTGCAGAAGTACGCCCCCTCGGTGTGGTCCAAGTACGGCCTCGACGGGAACACCGAGTACGGCGTGGCCCTCGCCCTCACGTACGTGCAGGCCCTCCGGGCAGCCGGCAAGAACCTGACCCGACAGAGCCTCGTGGCGGCCATCGCCAAGTACGGGCACAAGTTCGTCACCCCGGGCCTCGTCCCGCTCAGCTACTCGGCCACCGTGCACTTCGGCTTCGAGGGTGGCCAGGTCGTGCAGATCTCGTCGTCGGCCCCACCCATCGTCACGCCGACCGGCTCGTTCCCTGGTACGACGGGGCTCTCGCCCATCTACACGACGAGCCCGGGAGCCGGTCCTGTGAAGCTCTCCAACGGCACGTCCAGCCGGCCACCCTCCAACCTGTAGTCGCCAGAGCAGCGACGGCACCGCCGTCCGCGGCGGGCCGTCGGTCCTGAGCGAGGGCAGGAGGTCCCGGCGACGGGGCACGATGGAGCCATGAGCCGCGGGCCGACGACGAGGAGCGGGGCCGGGTGTCCCTGGTGAGCGGTCGAAGGGTGGTCGTCGTCGGCGGGGTGGCCGGGGGGATGTCCGCCGCGGCCCGGCTGCGCCGGCTCGACGAGTCGGCCGTCATCACCGTGCTCGAGCGATCCGGCCACGTCTCCTACGCCAACTGCGGCCTGCCCTACTTCGTCGGCGGGGTCATCGAGGACGAGGACGACCTCTTGCTGCAGACGCCGCAGCGGCTCTTCGAGCGCTTCCGCCTCGACGTCAGGGTCGACGCCGAGGTCGTGGCCATCGACCCGGCGGGCCACGAAGTCACGGTCCGTTCCACGCTCGACGGCAGCACCGCGTCGCTGCCCTACGACACGCTCATCCTGAGCCCCGGGGCCCGGCCGATCCGGCCCCCGCTGCCGGGATTCGACCGGGTGCGGATGCTGCGGACGGTCGAGGACGCCGAAGGGCTGGCCGAAGTGGTCCGGGGCGAACCGGCGACCGCCGTGGTCATCGGCGCCGGGTTCATCGGTCTCGAGACGGCCGAGAACCTGGCCCGCCGGTCGATCGCCGTGACGATCGTCGAGGCCGCCGACCAGGTCCTCACGCCCCTCGACCCCGAGATGGCCATCCTGGTGGCGGCGGAGCTGGCGAGGAGCGGGGTGACCGTCGAGACCGGTGCCGGGGTGACCGAGGTGACCGAGGCGGGGGTCGTCCTGGCCGACGGCCGGGAGATCGCCGGCGACCTCGTGGTGGGGGCGATCGGCGTGAGGCCGGACGTCGCGCTGGCCGAACTGGCCGGGCTGGCCCTCGGTCCGAACGGCGGGATCGCGGTCGACAGCGACGGCGCGACGAGCGTCGCCGACATCTACGCGGTCGGCGACGCGGTCGAGAAGGCCGACTCGGTCGGCGGCGGCTCGTCGCTCATCGCCCTCGCCAACATCGCCAACCGGCAGGGTCGCCGGGCGGCCGACGCCGTCTGCGGTCACCCGGTCCGGCCCTCGCCCTCCCTCGGTACGGCCATCGTCCAGGTCTTCGGGGTCACGGCCGCCATGACCGGGTGGAACGAGCGGCGCCTCCGGGCCGCCGGCCGACGGTTCCGGGCCGTCCACTCGCACCCCATGAGCCACGCCGGCTACTACCCGGGGGCCGAGCCCCTCTCGCTCAAGCTGCTGTTCGACGCGGACGACGGGACCATCCTCGGCGCGCAGGCGGTCGGAGGCGCAGGGGTCGACAAACGGATCGACGTCCTCGCCACGGCGGCCGCGGCGGGGTTGAAGGCCGACGCCCTGGCCGACCTCGAGCTCGCCTACGCCCCGCAGTTCTCGTCGGCCAAGGACCCGGTCAACATGCTCGGCTACATGGCGGAGAACGTACTCAGCGGGGACTGCGACGTGGTCGGGCCGGACGAGCTGGACGAGGTGGTGGCCGCCGGCGCCACCCTCCTCGACGTTCGGGCGCCGACCGAGCACGCCAGCGGGGCCATACCGGGCAGCCGCAACGTGCCGCTCGACGAGCTCCGTGAGCACCTCGGCGACCTCGGCCCCGGTCCCTTCGTCGTCTACTGCGAGGTCGGTCAACGGGCCCACACCGCGGCGTCCCTCCTGCACGAGCTCGGGCTCGAGGCCCGCAACCTCGACGGCGGCTACCGGACCTGGCGGGCGGCCGACGCGGCGAGGGCGGGCGATGCCGGTCGGCTCGTCGGCTCGGAGCGCTGAGGGGCGACGAGCAGTTCAGCCGACGAGCTCGGCCATGGTCCGCAGGAGCTCGGGCGGGCCGTTGACGAGGAGGGTGGTGGCCACCGACTCGCGCCAGGCCTCGAGGTCGTCGCGGATCTTCTCGACCGGTCCGATGAGGGCGGTCTCCTCGACGAGGGCGGTGGGCACGGCCGCCGCGGCCTCGTCCTTCTTCCCGTCGAGGTAGAGGTCCTGGATGCGGCGGGCCTCGCCCTCGTAGCCCATGCGGGCAAAGACGTCGAAGTGGAAGTTGGCCTCCCGGGCCCCCATCCCGCCGATGTAGAGGGCGAGGGAGGGGCGCACCATGTCGGCTGCTTTCTCGAGGTCGTCATGAATCACGGTGTTGGCAAGGGCGATCACCTCGAAGTCCTCGGGGCGGCGACGGGCCCCGGGGCGGGCGAAGCCCTCGGCCAGCGAGGGCTCGAAGGACTTCATGGCCTGGGGCGAGAAGAAGATCGGGAACCAGCCGTCGGCGATCTCGGCCGCCAGCGCCACGTTCTTCGGGCCCTCGGCCCCGAGGATGATCGGCAGGTCGGCCCGCAGCGGGTGGACGATCGAGCGCAGGGGCTTGCCGAGCCCCGTGCCGCCGGGATAGGGGAGCGGGTAGTGGGGCCCGTCGTTCGTGACGGGCGCCTCCCGGGCCAGCACCTGGCGCACGATGTCGACGTACTCGCGGGTACGGGCGAGGGGCTTGGCGAACGGCTGCCCGTACCAGCCCTCGACCACCTGGGGACCCGAGACCCCGAGGCCGAGCACGAAGCGCCCGCCCGAGAGGTGGTCCATGGAGATGGCGGCCATGGCAGTGGCCGTCGGGCTCCTCGCCGAGAGCTGGCAGAGCGACGTGCCGAGGCGGAGGGTGGTCGTCCGGGCGCCCCACCAGGCGAGGGGGGTGAGAGCGTCGGAGCCGTAGGACTCGGCCGTCCAGACCGAGTCGTAGCCGAGGCGCTCGGCCTCGGCGATGAGCTCGGCCGCGCCGACCGGCGGTCCCGCCCCCCAGTAGCCGAGCTGCAGGCCGAGTTTCAGCTGTCCCATCGGTGCTCCTCACCGCGCCGGGCGCCCGGCACTAGGCGAACTTTGCCACAACCCTCTCGGCGAACTTCTCGACGGCGCCGAGGCGGAGGGCCAGGCGGGCCTCGGGCGTGGCGTCGGCCGGGACGGGTATCCCCATCCACGGCGCGCAGATGAGGTCGGTCACCCCGGCCGCCTCGAAGCGCTTGTAGAGGTCGACGTCGGGTGCGGCGGCCACGGAGAGGTAGACGGTGAAGGGCTCGTGCTCCCGTCCCTCGCGCCGGAGATGCTCGCGGAGCGTGGCGAGGTGGGCCCAGGCCTCCTCGACGCTGTAGGCGCCGGCGGCGATCCACCCGTCGGCGAGATCCACTGCTCGGCGGAACGCCGCCTCGGAGTGGCCGCCGATCAGGATGGGCACCGGCTCGCTCGGCGCCGGGTTCATCTGGCAGAGCGGCACGTCGTAGTGGGTGCCGTGGTACTCCACCCAGCCGCCCGACCAAAGGG
>DATGZH010000025.1:0-18182 GCA_035297265.1 Acidimicrobiales bacterium
AGGCCTTCGGTCGACAAACTGGCACCCCATGCGGTGCTCTCGACGAGTCAGACCGACGACCCGGGTGCTCCCGACGCTATTCAGGACCAGCCCGCAGGCGGTGGACCCCGGAGGAGCTAAAAACCATCATTGATACGCTCCTTCATCCGTGGAGCGTCCGGAGCGAAGCGGCCGGCCCGCCGAGGTCGAACCGGTGGCCGCGGCCGACGTGGCCGGGGTGGCCGCCATGCTCGCCCGGGCCTTCGACGACGACCCCCTGACCAACTGGTTCTTCCCGTCGGCCCGCCGTCGGGCGCCCGGCCTGCGCACCTACTTCCGGCTGCAGGTGGAGCAGGACTACCTGCCGCACGGCGAGGTGGTGATGACCGCCGGGCGGACCGGGGCCGCCATCTGGGCCCCGCCGGGCAAGCCCTTCCTCACCGGTTGGCCGGCTTTGCGCTCGGTGTTGCCGGTGGCCCCGTTCATCGTCGGTCCCGGGCTGCGGCGGGTGCTCGAGATCCTGCCGCGGGTCGCCGAGCTCCACCCGAAGGAGCCGCACTGGTACCTGGCGACCCTCGGCGTCGAGCCGGTGCTCCAGGGCAAGGGGCTCGGTTCAGCGCTCCTGGCCGGTGTGCTGGCCCGCTGCGACGACGACGGCGTGCCCGCCTATCTCGAGTCGTCGAAGGAGCGCAACCTCGCCTTCTACGGGCGCCACGGCTTCACCGTGGGTGAGGTGGTCCAACCGCGGGGCGGCCCGAAGCTCTGGACGATGCGGCGCGAGCCGCGCCCGCCCCACTGAGTTGGTCGCTCAGCGCCGTCCGACGGCCGAGGCGAAGAGCCCGTCGGGCACGGCGGTCGGGTCCGCCACCACCTCGTAGAGCAGCTCGATGAGCGCCTTGGTCGGGGCCGACGGGAGGCCCCGTCGACGGAGGGCCACCCCGATGTGCCGACGCGGGAAGCCCTCGAGCGGGAGGAGCGAGAAGCGGTCGCGCAGGTGGTTCGGCACCGCGCCGGCCGGGAGGATGGCCGGGCCGTAGCCGTCGAACGTGAGCGAGGCGAGCATGCGCAGGCCGTCGAGCTCGATCGAGGGCCGGAGCGTGATCCCGGCCGGTCGCACTGCCGCTTCGATCTCGTCCCGGGCCGGCGTACCCGGGAGGGGAAGGAGCAGCTCGAGGTCGGCGAGGGCCGAGAGCGGGAGGGCCCCGGTGCGGGACCCGGCCGCCTTGCCCTTCTCCGCCGCGCCGCTCTTCTTGGCCGGGGCCGGCCGGGGCGTGGCCCTTCGGGCGAGCGGGTGCCCGACCGGCACCACGAGCACGAGGTCCTCCTCGAAGAGCGGCCGGGCCGACAGCTCGTCGCCGGGCACCGGCAAGGTCACGACGGCCACGTCGAGGTACCCCTGGACCAGCTGGGGCTCGAGCGTCGTCGAGGTGCCGTCGGCCACAGTCATGCGGACGAGGGGGTGACGGGCGCGCAGCCGGGCCACGAGCTGGGGGACGAGCCAGCGGCCGGTCGTGCCGATCATGCCCACCCGGACCGTGCCGGTGACCTCCTGGCGGAGGGCCATGACGTCGGCCACCATGGCCTCGAGCTCGACGAGCATGCGCCGGGCCCGCTCCACGACGACCTGGCCCTCCTCCGTGAGCCGGCAGGTGGCCCGGTCGACCAGCACCGCGTCGAGCTCCCGCTCCAGCTTGGCCACGTGGGCCGAGACGTTGGACTGGACCGTCCCGATCGACTCGGCCGCCCCGGAGAAGCTGCCCCGTTCGGCCACCCCGATGAGCGCCTGCAGGTGCTTCAGGTCGACCGCCGTGAGGTCACGGCGGGCTCGCCGGGGTGCCGGTGCCGTCATCGCAGATAACGATAACAAGAATCTTCCTGAGCGGCTTGACAGATTGAGACACATCTACGAGAATGGTCTCAGACCGCAAGGGACGTGGAACCCCCCCTCCTGTCCTTGGCGAGTCCGTGTGAAGGGACTGCCTCCCCCCGGCGGTCCCTTCACCGCGTCCGGGCCCGGCTCGGGGGGCTTATGCGATGCTCTCGGCCCGTGGCCAAGAAGCAGCAGAAGCGCCGATCGGGCGCGCGCCGGCCGCCCCAGCGGTCGACGTCGTCCTGGAACCGCCGCTCGGCCGCCGATCGGGCCCTCGAGCGAGCGGTGCGGCGGGTCCGCCGACGGCTCTGGCCCACCCTCGTGACCATCGTCTTCATGGTCCTCGCCCTCGCCTACGTGTTCCGGTGGGGGCCCGTCGTCCGCCACCATCCGTCGCTCTGGGTGTCGCCGGTCGACCTGGCGACGACCTACGCGGCGGCGAGCGCCTTCGTGCACGGTCACTTCAGCGACGTCTACGGGCGCGGCTACCTCTCGGCTCCGGGCTTTCTCGTGCTCCTCGCCCCGGTGGCGGCGCTGAGCGGTCGGCTCAACATCGGGCTGGTCCGGATCAGCGCCGTCGGCCACCACCTCGTGTCCCATCCCTCCGGGCTCCTGCTCCACAGCAGCCAGACCCTGCGCACCGACTTCGAGGTGCCCATCCGGGGCCAGCACTACCTGCTGCATCCAGAAGCCCTCGTCCTGCTCCTGCCCTACGTCCTCGCCCTCTCGGCGGTGGCCCTCTTCGCCTGTGACGCCTTGGCCGAGCACTTGGGGGTGAGCGAGCCTCGCCGGGCCGTTCTCAGCGTGGCCGAAGGGGTGCTGCTCTGGAACGTGGTGGTGTTCTGGGGCCATCCCGAGTACGCCGTCTCGCTGGGCTTGCTCTTGTACTCGCTCCTCTTCGTCCTCGAAGGGCGCTGGACCGGAGCCGGCTGGCTGTTCGGGGTGGCGCTCGCCCTCCAGACGATGGTCGTCGTCGTGTTCCCGCTCATCTTGTTCATGGGCGGGACGCGCCGGCTGGCCCGGCTGCTCGTGGCCGGGCTGGTGCCGACGGCGGTGGTCGCGCTCCCGACGCTGGCGGCCAACTTCCACGGGACCTACCAGGCGCTCGTCACCCAGCCGGCCTTCCCGGGCCTCAACCACCGGACACCGTGGACCTCGCTCGCTCCGACGATCAAAGGGAAGGGCCGCCTCCTCGAGGTGGGAGGAGGTCCTTTCCGCTTGGCGGCGATCGCCCTCGCGGTGCCTATCGGCTGGCTGGCCCGACGCTGGCGCGACGAGGCCCAGCTGGTGGTCTGGGCGGCCGCGGTGGCCCTCGCGCTCCGGTGCTACTTCGAGTCGGCGGCGACCGCCTACTACATCTGGCCGGCGCTGGCCGTGGCCCTCGTCGTGGCGGCCCGACGGAGCGCCGCGTGGTTCGGGGCCACGGTGGCCGTGGCCGTCTTCACCACGGTGGTCGCCCAGTGGCACCTGGCGCTGTGGCCGTGGTGGCTCATCGACGTGGCCGGGCTGACCGCCGTGCTCGTACTGGCCGCCGGCCCGGCGCTGTTGGGCACGGGCTGGGCCTCGGCCACCGGGTCGGCCACCGAGGAGGTGCCTCCGGAGCGCCCGGTCCGGCCGAGCCGCGTGCGGGCCTGAAGGACGCTCGGCCGGCCCGTCAGGTCGGGCGGGGCGACCGGCGACCGGTACCCTCGTTTCCGTGGCTGCTGTGTTCGTCGACCTCGACCGGACGCTCCTGCGCCGGGCCTCGGGGCCGGTGCTGGAGGCCGCCCTGGTCGACGAGGGGGTGCACAAGGGACGCTCGCTCCCGGGCGACCACCTCCTCTACGGCGCCTACGACCGGCTGGGTGAGAACCCCGCGGCCATGGCCCTCGCCCGGGCCTCGGCCCGCGTGGCCAAGGGCTGGCCCCAGGCCGAGGTGCAGAAGGCGGCCACCCGGGCCGTCGGGCCCTTGACCGAGCTGATCGCCCCGTTCGCCCCCGGCGTGCTGGCGGCCTTCCGCCAGATGGGCCACCGGCTCGTGCTGACCACGACCACGCCCGAGGACATGGTCCAGCCGTTGGCCGACGCCCTCGGTTTCGACGCGGTGATCGCCACCCGCTACGAGGTCGTCGACGGCCGCTACACCGGCCGGCTCGAGGGCGGCTTCGTGTGGGGCGTGGGCAAGCTCCGGGCCGTGCGGCGGTGGTGCGAGGCGGAGGACGTCGACCTCGACGCCTGCCACGCCTGCTCCGACAGCTTCTTCGACATCCCGCTCCTCGCCTCGGTCGGCCATCCCCACGCCGTGAACCCCGACCCCAGCCTGACGGTGGTGGCGACGCTGCGCCGGTGGCCCATCGAGTATTGGGACCGTCCGAGCGGCGTGCCCTCCTTCCTCGGGCTCGAGCCCTACCACCTGTTGCGGCCCTTCGTCCGGCCAGAGATGTTCCCCTACGCCCGGTTCACGTTGAGCGGGGTGGAGCACATCCCGTCGAGCGGCCCGGTGATCCTGGCCTCCAACCACCGCAGCTACTTCGACGTGGTGGCCCTCGCCCTCGTGGCCGCCCGCCTCGGTCGGCCGGTGCGCTTCCTCGCCAAGCGCGAGCTCTTCGACGCCCCGGTCGTCGGTTGGGTCGCCCGGTCGATCGGCGGCATCCCCGTCGACCGGGGGAGCGGCTCGAACCGTCCGCTCCAGGAGGCGGAGGCCGCGCTCGAGGCCGGCGAGGTGGTGGTCGTCCTGCCGCAGGGCACCATCCCGCGGGGCCGGGCCTTCTTCGACCCCGTCCTCGTGGGCAAGACCGGGACGGCCCGGTTGGCCGCGGCGTCCCACGCCCCCGTCGTGCCGATCGGCCTCTACGGCACCGAGCGGGTGTGGCCCCGCTCGGCCCGCACCCCCGACATGACGGCGCTCCTCCACCCGCCGCGCGTCGAGGTGCACGTGGGCGAGGTCCTCTCGCTCACCGGCCGTGACATGCGCGGGGACACCACCGCGGTGATGTCGGCCATCGCCGCGCTGCTCCCACCGGCCGCCCGCGAGGTGCACCAGCCGACGCCCGAGGAGCTCGCCCGCACCCATCCGCCGGGCCAAGGGGCGAAGGAGGGTGGGGCCAACTCGGCGCCCGGGGCGGCCCGGGAGCCGTGACGTCGGCGCCGCCGGCGGGTCCCCGGGTGAGCGCGGCGGCCCGCCTCACCACCTCGGTCAATCGGGTCTCCCGGCGCCTCGGCCTCGGGAGCGGCACGGTCATCGGCGGTCGGGCCGGCCTCAAGGTGGCGCCCGACCTCGTGGCCCGGCTGGCGGCCGGTCGTCCGGTGGCCCTCGTCAGCGGCACGAACGGGAAGACCACCACCACCCGGCTGCTCGTCGCGGCCCTCGCCGAGGCTGGACCGGTCGTCACCAACGCCACGGGCTCGAACATGCCGGCCGGTCACGCGGCGGCCCTCGCCGCCGGCGACCGCGACTGCCCGGTCGTGCTCGAGGTGGACGAGGGCTACCTGCCCGCCACGTTGGCAACTACGCACCCGCAGGCGGTGATCCTCCTCAATCTCTCGCGCGACCAACTGGACCGGACCAACGAGGTGCGCATGCTCGCCGGCCGTTGGCGCGAGGCCCTGGCCGCCGCACCCGACGTGGCCGTCGTGGCCAACGCCGACGACCCGCTCGTCGTGTGGGCGGCCGGCCGGGCGGCCCGGGTCACCTGGGTGTCGGCCGGCCTGCGCTGGCGGTCCGACGCCGTCGGCTGCCCGGCCTGCGAGGGCCGCATCGAATGGCGCGACGAGGGGTGGGCGTGTGCGTGCGGCTTCGCCCGGCCCCGACCCGACGTGGTCCTCGACGACGACGGCGACGACCCCACCGGCTGCTTCGCCGACGGCGAGCGGTGCACCGTCCGCCTCGCCCTGCCCGGTCGCTTCAACCGGGCGAACGCGCTGAGCGCGGTCGTGGCGGCCGAGGCCATGGGCGTGCCGCGCCAGACCGCTCTCGAGGCCGTGGCCGAGGTGGCCGACGTCGCCGGCCGGTTCACCACGGTCGAGGTCGGCGGGGTCACGACCCGGCTCCTCCTGGCCAAGAACCCGGCCGGCTGGGCCGAGCTGTTCACCCTCGTGGCCGGGGAGACCACGCCCGTCGTCGTGGCCATCAACGCCCGGGTGGCCGACGGCAAGGACCCCTCCTGGCTCTTCGACGTGGCCTTCGAGGAGCTGGCCGGACGGGTGGTCGTGGCCACGGGGGACCGGGCCCGCGACCTCTCCGTGCGCCTGCACTACGCCGAGGTGGACCACGAGACCGTCCTCGAACCGGTGGCCGCCATCGCCCGGGCGGCGGCGCTCACCCGGCCGCCGGGTGGGAACGGCGCAGCACCCGACGAGCGGCACGTCGACTTCATCGGCAATTACACGGCCTTCGCCGACCTCGTGAGGCAGACGTGAGCGGACCGTCCGCCCTGCGCGTGGCCGTCGTCTACCCGGATCTCCTCGGCACCTACGGCGACGGCGGGAACGGCCTGATCCTCAGCCGCCGGGCGCAGTGGCGCGGCTACCCGGTCGAGCTCGTACAGGCCCTCTCCGACGAAGCGCTCCCGACCGCCGACCTCTACTGCCTCGGGGGCGGTGAGGACGGACCCCAGGTCCGGGCGGCCGAAGGGCTGCTGGCCGAGCCCACGCTCACCCGGGCGGTCGAGCACGGCGCGGTGGTCCTCGCCGTCTGCGCCGGCTACCAGATCGTCGGCCGTTCGTTCCCCGACGCCGACGGCACGAGGCGCGAGGGCGTCGGTCTGCTCGACGCCGACACGGTGAAGGGCGCCCCGCCACGGGCCGTCGGCGAGGTCCTCGCCGAGCCGACGCGTCTCCCGGGGACGAGCGAGCCTCTGCCGACGCTCACGGGCTTCGAGAACCACGCCGGCCGGACCCGGCTCGGGGAGGGTGTGACCCCGCTCGCCCGGCTCGTCCTCGGCCGGGGCAACGAGTCGCCGGCGGGCACCGAGGGAGCGGTGGCCGGACGGGTGGTCGGCACCTACCTCCACGGCCCGGTGCTGGCCCGCAACCCCGCCCTCGCCGACCTCCTCCTCGCCTGGGCCCTTGCGGTCGACGGCCTGGCCCCGCTCGACGACCACTGGGAGGAGGCGCTCCGGTACGAGCGGCTGCACATGGCCCGCCGGTCCCGCCGCCTGGTCGCCCGCCTGGGCCGGTCCTGAGGAGCGACCTCGCCCTTCAGCCGGGCGGGGACAGGAGCCGGGGCTCGAGCCGTTCTTCGACGGCCTGGTCACCGTCGCGCGTGACGTGGTAGGCGGCCTGCCCGGGGAACTCGGTGACCGCCTCGACCAGGCGGGTCGAGCGGTAGAGGAGCCCGACGCCGTCGTCGGTGGCGAAGCCCGGTGTCAACTCGCCGCTGGCCACGAGTCGGTGGAATAACGGCCGACGTTGCGCCTCGCCGTCGTAGTGCACGCAGTTCGAGTAGGGCAGGAGGGCGAGGCCGTCGGTCACCGGGCGGAGCTCGGGCCCGAACGAGTCCGTCGTCCCACCGGTGTGCCAGCAGATCGAGCCGGCCGAGACCCCACCGAGCACGACGCCCGCCTGCCAGGCCGTCGTCATCGCGGCGTCGAGACCGTGCAGCCGCCAGAGGGCGAGGAGGTTGGCCACGCTGCCGCCGCCGACCCAGACGACGTCGTGGTCGAGGAGGTAGGACTCGAAGTCACCGACGTTGGGCATGGGGAAGAGGTTCAGGTAGCGCACGGCCACGCCGGCGGCCCGCCCGGCCTCGGACAGCTCGGCCTGGAACCACCGCTGGTCGCCGCCCGCGGTCTCGACGGCGCAGAGGCGCGGTCGGGCGGCGCCGGACAGCTCGAGGGCGTAGTGGACGAGCGGACCGAGCTCGAAGAGAGTGCGGGTGCCCCGGCGCAGGCCGCCCGAGGTGGCGAGGATCGTGGGCTCGTCCGCGGGCACGGCCGCTCACGCTAGCTCCCGCCGCGGCGACATCCCTAGTGCCTCACCTTCGAGAGGGTCGATCGACCGCTGGTTATCGTGGCGCCTGTCGACGCGATCGCTTGGGAGGTGTCGTCGTGAGGAGAACCGGCCCTGGCCGACTGGTGGCCACGTCGCTCGCCCTCGTCGTCGCCCTCGCCCTCTCGGCGACGGCGACGGCCGCGGGATCGCCGCGTCGATGGGTACCGACCTCCGGTACCGCACGTGTCGCCGCAACGAGCTGCCCCGGGGAGGGGAAGATCGAGCACCTGGGCAGTTCGATCGCCGTCACCGGGTCGCTCGCCGTCGTGGGCATCGCCGACGAGACCGACCTCGGGGAGCCCTTCCGAGGGGTCGCCGATGTGCTCACCGATGGCCCGGGCGGTTGGGCGCAGACGGCCCAGCTCACGGCAGCCGATGGCGACAAATTCGACGGCTTCGGCGACGCGGTGGCCGCCTCGCCGACGACCGTGGTTGTGTCGGCGACCAACAAGGGCAACGGGCCGACCGGGAGCGGGACGGTCTATCTCTTCACGGAGCAGGCCGGCGGGTGGACCCAGGCGGCGGAGCTGCCTCACCCGTTTGGCACGTACGGGTTCGGTGCCGAACTCTCGATGTCGGGACGCACCATTGTGGTGGGCGCCTCGCAGTCCGCCTTCGTGGTCGTACGGTCCGGCCGCCATTGGCAGGTGGAGGGAGCACTGCCCGCACTCCAGCCAGTCCCCATGGACTTCGGATCGGCGGTGTCGGTGTTCGGACACACCATCGTGGTCGGGGCGCCCGCGGCCAGCGACGGCGGGGTCAGCCAGGGTGGTGCGGCCTACGTCTTCACCGAGTCTGCTGGTGTTTGGGCGCTCGCGGCCACGCTCCTCCCACCGAACCCCACCCCCAACGGGTTGTTCGGCTACACGGTCTGTGCAGACGGCTCCACGGTGGTCGTCGGTGCCCCCGGCCAGTCCGGGAACGGCGGGACCGAGCAAGGCGCGGCCTTCGTTTTCGTTCGGCACCATGCCACCTGGACCGAGACCCAGGAGCTGACGGGCGGCGACGAAGGGCTCGACGAATTCGGCGTCTCGGTCTCCGCCGTCGGACCCACCCTGGTCGTCGGATCCCCCGAGCACGCGGTGGGAGAAAACGCGGGGGAGGGCGCGGGCTACGTCTTCAGCAGGGTGGGAGGAGTCTGGACCCAGGTGGCCGAGCTCGATGGGTCCGACAGCCTGGCAGGTGACAACTTCGGCCAGGCGGTCACGGTGTCGGGGGACGGCATCGGGGTAGGTGCCGTCTGGCGCAACCCGGACGCGGTGTACCTCTTCAGCGGGGGCGGCGCCGACTGGGTGCAGTCCTTCGAGTTCACGGATACGAGCTGAGGTTTGGCGAGCCTGTCGCCGAGCTCGGTCACTGGCCTCCGGCGGCCGGACGCTCCGGCCTGTCGATCGCGAGGTCGGCGGCCAACCGGCGGTGTCGCGGCGATCGGAGTGGTTCGTCCCTCCAAGCGGTAGCGGCTCGCCGCCGCGTCAGCGGCCCTGGCGCGGCCACGCGGGCTCGTCGCCGCGGGTCTCATCAGGCCGTGGGCCGAGCGCCCAGGCCCGTCGCCAGGGGGAGGCCTCGGGGCCGTGCGGCGAGGGGCTCTCGCCGCTGGCCGCGAGCCGTCGGGCCGTCCACCAGTCGGTCCGCACCTCGTCGCCGAGCACCGCTACCGCCCGCTCCACCCGGGCCGAGAAGCGCCGGGCGTCCTCGCCCTCGTCGGGGACGAGCGGCCGGCCGAAGGCCACGGTCACCGGCGAGCGCCGCGGCCCGCGCCGGGCCCGCTGCTCGGTGCCCGAGCCCCCTGGCGCCCGCGATCCCTTGTCCGCCCGCTTCGGCAGCACGTGTCGCGTCCCGTGGAGGTAGACGGGGACGACGGGTCGGCCGGTCCGCCGGGCCAGGTAGGCCGCGCCGCCCCGGAAGGGTTGGGCCCAGCCGTCGGGGCTGCGGCCCCCTTCAGGGAAGATCACGAGGTTCCAGCCGTCCTCCAGGAGGTCGGCCGCCATGTCGGCCGAGCGGCGGTTGACCCGGCTGCGCTCGATCGGGATGGCGGCGAGCGAGAACGACCAGAGCACCGACTTCCACGTGGTGTCGAAGAAGTAGTCGGCCGCCGCGGCGACCGCTGTGCGGTGGCGGAAGCGCACGGGGAGGGCGGTGAGCAGGAGCGGCGTGTCCACGTGGCTGGCGTGGTTCGCCGCGAAGATCACCGGGCTCTCGACGTGACGGAGGTGCTCCTCGCCGAGGAGGGTCGTCGGGGCGACGAGGTGGGCGAGGGGCCGGGTGACGTTGTCGACCACGACGGCCCGGGCGAGGCGCACCGGGTAGGAGCGGGACCACTCGTGGTCGTAGTCGAGCCCGATCCGCCGCCCGGGACCCGGCCGGGGCACGCTCGTCGGCCAGCTCGGGGCGCCGAGCGGGAAGCGGGCCCGGCCGACCCGGCGGAGGAGCTCGGTGGATCTCACCGCACGTCGGCCAGGAGGAGCGGCGGGACGTGGAAGTGGGTCAGCGTGGGCGAGGGGCCGACCACGTCGCTCGCCATCTCGAGCGCGTCGTCCATGGAGCTGGCGGGCGAGAAGCCGAGTCGCCGCACGGCCGCCGGGTCACCACCGACCACGATCACCCGTCCGAGGTGGGCCAGGGCGTGGGCGCACCAGTACCACATGTAGAAGGGGTGCACGCCGTGGTAGGCGTGGCCGGTCCGGTAGAGGTGGATGTACCAGGGGTCCGTGGCGAAGGACTCCTCGAAGGACTTGTGCATCTCGACGGGGTCCGTCGTCTCGGTCAGCACCTGCTCGAAGAAGTCGATGTAGCTCGGGTGGTGCGAGGGGTGGAAGGCCCACGGCGTCGGGTGGGACATGATCACGACGCCGCCCTCTCGGACGAGCGGCTGGCCCCGGTACATGTTGAAGAAGTACCCGAGCCCGGTGCAGGCCACGAGGATCGGGTTCATGATGGAGTTCACGTTGTAGGGGCAGATGTAGGGCAGCCCCATCGTGAGGATGTCGGTCTGACCGGCCACCGCCACGCCCTGCTGCTCCCAGATGTGCGACGTCGTGACGTCGTGCACCGCCTCCACCTCGCCGGCCTGGACGGAGCGCAGGGCGTGGGGGGACTTGATGGAGTGGAAGATCTGCTGCTTCAAGCGGTCGGGCGTGCGCCGGAGGGCGGTGGTGCTGGCCAGATAGGCCGCCCGGTCCCGGAGGGACCACTCCCACTCGCGCCGCTGGAGGAACTCGAAGGCCGGCGGGAACGTGTTGGTGTTGAGAGTGGTCTCGATCTGGAAGACCTTCACCCCCGACGCCGCGATGAGCCGGCCCATCCGCCAGTTGGAGGAGTGGAGCTCGGAGGCCGGGGCGTCCATGAACGAGCGGCTGTGCACCATGGTCTCGGGGTTGTGGTGGTGCCGGAGGCTCCGGTAGCTGGCGAGGCCGGTGGCCACGCTCTTGTGGCCCCCGTCCATGGCCACGAGGTTGATGTTCACGTAGACGAGAAGGTCGCTCTCGGCTGTCCGCTTGTTGATCTCGACGTCCTCGCCGAGCTCGGTCTGGCCCAGGTGCACCAGGTCTTGGGCATCCTCGGCGTCGTGCTGGGTGAGGAGGCCGTGCGGGGCGAAGGCGTCGTAGACCCGGTCGCCGAGGGCGTGGCGCAGCTCCTCTTCGGTCATCCGCCGGTGGAGGGCGAGGGCCGCGATCAGCCGGACGTCGTCGACGCCGGCCGCCGCTGCCATGTCGAGCACCTCTTCGATCACGAGCTGGCGGTTGTCCGGCGCCACCATCGGCGGGAGGGGCAGCGAGATGTCGTCGAAGCAGATGGTGAGGCGCATGCCGGGCCGGAGGAGCGCGGGCAGCGGCTCAGCGTCGCCGAGGGGGTGCAGCAGGGCGTGGCGCACCGCGGCGACGGGGTCGTCGACGGAGGGCAGGGGCTCGGGGGCGTACACCACCCGGCTGCCCTCGGGCAGCCGTTCCAGGCGATAGCCCTCGCCGTGCCAGAAGAGGATGGGTGGGGTGGAGCGGTCCACCTCCAGCACGAAGCCGGGTCGCGGGCTCATGACCGACGTCGCCTCCTCGTGCGCTCGTCCTCGTCCTCGTCCTTCGACCGGGGCGGTGGCGCCGTGGCCTCGAGGTCGAAGGCGATCTTGACCGCGCCGCGGCGGCCGGCCGAGCCGGCGTGGGCCACCGCCTCCTCGAAGCGCTCGAGCGGGTAGGTGGCAGACAGGAGCCGTCCGGTCCGAGCGGCCGCCGCCACCTCGAAGGCGAGGTCGAAAGTGGGGACCGCCTCGCCGCCCGGATGCTCGGTGCCGTAGGCGTAGGCGCCCATGAGCGTGACCTCCCGGTGCCAGAGCCCGGCCAGGTCGACCGTGGTGCGACCCGGCATGCCGACGAGGACGACCTTGCCCCGGGGGCGCACGATCGAGAGCGACTGGGCGATCGAGTCGGCGGAGCCCACGCAGTCGAAGACCACGTCGGCCCCGCCGGCGAGACGGAGGGACCCGACGCCCGGCGGTCCGAGGGCGAGCGAGCGGCTCCGCCGCCGCACCGCCCGGGCGAGCTGGTCCTCGGGCAGGGCCGTTGTCGCCCCGAGCTCGGTGGCCAGCCGGCGCTGGTGCGCGTACCGGGCGCCGACGACGAGCGCGCCTGGCGCGGCCGTCCTCCCCCGGGCAGCCAGCTGAGCCAGGGCCGCGGTGACGGCCAGGCCAAGCGTGCCGGCGCCGATGACCGCCACCACGTCACCGTCGTCGATGGCCGCGGCGAGCACGGCGTGCACCGCGCAGGCCAGCGGCTCGACCGTCACCGCGTCCTCGTCGGCCAACCCCTCGGGCACCGGGTGGAGCTGGGTCGAGTGGGCCACGAGACCGGCCGACGACCAGCCGCCGCCGGTGTCGGCGCAGAAGCCGGTCTGGAGACCCGGACGGATGTGCCCGAAGGCCACGGCCTCGCAGTCACCTGTCCGGCCCGCCGCGCAGGCCGGACAGAGGGGGTCGAGACCCCGGGCCCGACAGCCGAGCACCGGCTCGAGCACCACCCGCGCTCCCGCGGCGAGGGCCGTGCCGTCGGCGGCGACCGCGCCGTCGGGCACCGTGCCCACCACCTCGTGACCGGGGACGAAGGGGAACGAGACCAGCTCCTCGAAGTAGCGCGAGCTGCGACCGTCGATCGTGGCGAGGTCCGAGCCGCAGATGCCCGAGAGGCGGGGCTGGACCCGGTGCCAGTCGTCGCCGGGGAGCGCCGGCTGCTCGAGGTCGGCGAGCCGCAGCGGGCTCACGCCGGCGCCGCGGCCCGAGCCGAACGAGGCCACGAGGCGCGAGGCGGCGAACCGGGGGAGACTCCGCTCGAAGAGGAGCCCCTTCACGGCGCGGCCCTCCGCCGGCCGACGACGGTCTGGCGTGAGCGCTCCGTCCCCCGGTCGAGGGGACCGAGCGGCAGCAGCCCGGCCGCGCCGCCCTTGCTCTTCGACCAATGCTCCACGTGCCAGCCCCGGCGTCGGGCGATGGCCGCCAGGCGCGTCTCGGGGTTGACCGCCACCGGGAAGCCCACGGCTTCGAGCATCGGTAGGTCGCTGGCCGAGTCGGCATAGGCGACCGACTCGGCGAGCGACAGGCCGTGGCGGGCGGTGTAGTCCTCGAGGAGGGTGGCCCGGGCCTCGCCGATCGGCGGCAGCACGTTGAGATGCCCGGTGAAGCGGCCGTCGGTCCGGCCGAGGTGGGCGCACACGATGTCGTCGAAGAGCGGCTCGAGGGGCGACACCACGACGTCGAGGGCCCCGGTGATGAGGAGCGTCCGGTGGCCGAGGCGCCGGTGCTGGCGCACCCGGGCCAGGCCCTCGGGGAAGGAGCGGGGGAGGAGCTCGCGGTGGAAGAGGTCCCACGAGTCGGCGGCCAGCTCCTCCACGGAAGCGCCCTCGTAGCGGCGGTAGAAGAAGCGCAGGAAGTCGCCGCGATCTTGCCGGTCGAGGGCGAGCAGCCGAGGTCCTTCGGCCACGAGATCGGCTACGAACGCGGCGCGGCGTCCCGGCGGGAGGTGGCGGCTCGCCAACCAGGCGTAGCTGTCGACGACGTTGGAGGCGATGAGGGTGTGCTCGAGGTCGAACACCGCGAGGTGCCGATCGGGCGAGAGGATCGCCCGCTTGGCCCTCGTGGGTCGGTCGGCCACCGCCGAGCGACCGCCGGGGGTGGTGCGGACCCGGGCGTGCTCGAGCACCGACGGGAGGTGGACCTCGAGCACGTAGTGGTCCCAGTCGATGACGTGGGGGTCGAAGCAGAAGTCCCGTCGGTCCTCGTCGTCCTGCTCCGCCCACAGCTCGAGCAGCCGGTCCACCCGGTAACGGGCCTCGGTCTCCGTGTAGGCGCCGTAGAGCTCGACGTAGGTGAGCGCCCGCTTCAACGTGGTCTGGCGCTCGTCGAGCCGGGCCGAGAGGTCGGCCTGCCGGCCGCGGAGCGGGAGTGTCTGGAGCACCCGTTCGGCCAGATCCATCGCCTTGGCCGTCCGGCGGAGCTGGCGCTGGACCTTGCCGCGGCCGGGGAAAGACCACTCCGGGACGCTGATCGGCTGGCCCCGCTCGTCGTAGAGGGGGTTGCGGCCGAAGAAGTCCTCGCCGTAGGCCACGAGCTCGGCGTAGCCGAGCGGGTTGACGACGCCCGAGGCGACTTGGACGACCGTCGGACCCGTTGGGTCCGGGCCTTTGGCCGCCACGGCCAGAATGGCCGCCACGACGAGGTCGACCGGGATCACGTCGACCACACCCTCGGGGACCCCAGGGAACTGGGCGAGCAGCCCCCGGGCGTAGGAGATGATGATCGGCTCGGCCATCCGGAAACCCCGGATCCAGCCCGGTCGGGGCTCGGCCAACGACGACTCGATGATCGACGGACGGACGATCGTGATCGGCACGGCGTCGGCCGCCGGCGCCACGCCGATCTGGTGGCGCTCGACGAGCACCCGCTCGCCGAGGGCCTTCGTGAACGGGTAGGCGTCGGGCCAGCCGAGTGCCTGGGCCCGCGCCGAGCCCGCCTCGACCATCTGCTGGCGCACCCAGTCCTCCCGGAGGCGTTCGGTGCGCGCCGCCAACAAATGGTCCCCGGCGGGTCCGAGCTCGTCTCGGGCTCGCTTCGTGAGCTTGGCCAGTTGCTCGGGTCGCCGTGAGGCGGTCTGGAGGTCCTGGCGGAGGCGCCGGGCGTAGGTCACCTCGGCCTCCCAGTCCACGTCGATGGTGAACCGGTTGGTGCTGAGCAGCTCCTCCTTGGCCTCCCCCTGGTGGGTCCCGGCCACGTAGGCCGTGGACACCGTGATCAGGTGCCCGTCGGCCGGCGCCTCGCCCGCCTCGGCCAGCGCCCGCCGGGCCGCCGCCATGGCTGCGGCCACCCGAGCCGGACCGAGGAGGTTGGTCTCGACCGCCTGGTCGAGGGGGGCGTCGAAGCTCACCGTGGCCGCCGAATGCACGACCACGTCGGCCCGACCGAGCACGGAGAGACCTTCGTCGTCGAGCCCGAGACCGTCGCGGCCCACGTCACCGGCCACGGTCAGGAGCCGGCGCGCCATCTCGTCGTCGAACCGGCCACCCAGCTCTTCGCGCAGGCGGTCGAAGCAGCCGTTCTTGACGATCTCGCGCGCCGTGCGTTGGGCCGCACTCGCTCGACGGCCCGGTCGCACCAGCACGGTGACCTGGGCGTCGGGGATCGACCGCAGAATCCGCTCGACCACCGCCGTACCCAGGAACCCGGTGGCCCCGGTCACGAAGAAACGCTGGCCCTCGAGCGTCCGACGGATGGGCATCGGCTTTGTCTACCATTTGGTAAAGAAGTTGTCTACCATGTGGTAAGTGGGCACCGGCACGGCCGATCGCATCCTCGACGCGGCTCTCGCCTCGTTCGCCAGGCGGGGTTACGAGGCGACGTCGCTCGACTCGCTCGCCGTTTCCCTCGACATCCGCAAGCAGACCATCCTCTACTGGTTCCCGAACAAGGAGGCGCTCCTCGACGCGGTGATCAAGCGGAGTGCCGGCGAGCTCTCCCAGATCCTCGAGGAGGCGCTCGCCCGGGCCGGCGGCGGGTGGGAGCGCGTCGAGGCCGTCGTGCGCTCGGTCTTCCGCCTGGCCGCCCGCAAGCCCGAGCTCCTGGGCCTCCTCCGGGAGGTGGCCCGGCTGGGACCGCCGGCCGCCACCGAGATGACCGCGGCCCTCGACCCCCTCGTGCAACGGGCCTCGGCCTTCCTCGAGGCCGAGATGGACGCAGGTCGGATGCGGCGCCACGAGCCGAGACTTCTACTCCTCGCCATCTACTCGACGGTGATCGGCATGGTCACCGAGGTCGAGGTGCTGCGGGCCTTGGGGGAGGAGCCGACCGCCAAGTCGCTCGTGCGCCGCCGGGCCGACGTGCTCGCGCTGCTGAGCTCGGCCCTCCGGATCGACCAGGGGTCCACGCCGAACGGGCCTCCCGAGGAGGCGGTCGTCACCGAGCGGGCGACCCGTCCGGGCCGACCCAAGGCCGCGCCGACCACGGCGGTGAGCCGGACCGGCTGACGCCGGGGGGTCAGGTGGAGCGGGTCGTCTTCTTCTTGGGCGGGGACTTCGGGGTGTAGCGCTTCGACGCCACGGGGGTCGGACGGGACGAACCCGTGGTCGATCCCTTGGTCGAACCCTTGGCGGTGCTCTTCGTCGTCTTCGCGGATCGCGTCGCCGACGTCGTAGAGCCGCCCTGGCGGGCGGCCTTCTTCTCGGCCCGTTGCTCGGCGGCCGCCTGGGCGGCCTCTTTGGCGTTCGTCGTCCCGTAGCGCTGTGCCCGCCAGGCCCGGACGATGAGCCACCCGCCGAGGAACAGGTAGGGGAGGCCGAGCAGGCCGTAGCCCCCGAACTGTGCGAGCAGCGTTTCGAAGGCCAGGCCGGTCATCAAGGTGGCGAATCCGAGGGCGGCCCGACGGTTGATCCTGGTGGTGAGCAGCAGGGCGCCCGCGAAGAGCAACAGGACGATGAGGTTGAAGACCCAATAAGGACGGGAGTGGAAGAGCTCGCTCACGCACTGGACGCTCCCCGAGACCACTTTCTTCTCGTAGCCCTTGGGGCACGTGTGGTTGTGGCTCAGCGGTGCGGTGATGCTGATGCCCTTTTTCGGGTTGGCGATGTAGGGATAGGTGAAGACGATGGCCAGGAAGGCCGCGAGACCGGCGCCCCAGTAGCCGATCTTGCGTTCCGTGGGGTCGAGCTGGTTGATCTTGGCCTTCAGCTCAGCGTCGGTCGTGGGCCGCTTCTTGTCGTCGGCCTTGGTCAGATCCGGTGGCCGGAGGAAGGTCGCGGTCAGCCGCTCGCGAAAAGAGGGTGCTGCGGTGCGCTCAGCGTCATCCGGACTGTCGGAGGGCTCCTTCGCCATGACGCCTCCAGGGTACTGGGCGGTCCAGGAGCTGGGAAACGGCGGTACCCGGCTGCGCTAACGTCAGTCGTCGCAGCGACGGTCCTGATCAGGGCCTTCCGGGCGCTTAGCTCAGTTGGTTAGAGCGCAGCCTTCACACGGCTGAGGTCGGAGGTTCGAGTCCTCTAGCGCCCACCAGTTCAGAGGCTCTTTTTGGCGAGCCTCCTTGTCCTAGGTCCTAGGGAAGTCCTACACTGGGCACTCGTGGCGAGGAGGACCAACCGACCGGGAACGATGCGCGAGCGACCACCCGGGAGCGGTCAATGGCAGCTGCGCGCGTACCTCGGAACGGACACGCTGACCAGCAAACCGCGACAAGTGGCGCGCACGTTCCGCGGGAGCGAGCGGGCGGCCGCCAAGGCGCTCGCCGAGCTCGTCGTCGAGGCCGAGGCGGGCAAGTTCGACACGACCACGTTGACCGTCGGCCAGCTCCTCGACAAGTGGCTCGAGCACGGTGAGACGTCCCAGCGGCCCCGGACGCTCTACGAGAACCGGCGTAAGGTCGAGGCCCGGATCCGGCCGACCCTCGGCCACGTACGCCTCTCGAAGCTGGCCCGTGATCCCGGACTCCTCGACGAGGCCTACCGGCGGTGGCTCGATGACGGGCTGTCGCCGGCGACAGTGCACAAGTTCCACTCGATCCTCTCGGCTGCCTTCCGGTTCGCGGTGAAGCGCGGCTATCTCGCTCAGGCGCCGACCGCCAGAGCCACGCCCCCGGTCGTGCGGCGGCCTGACCTCGTCGTCCCGACGCCCGAGCAGCTCACCAAGCTCATCAAGGCGGCCGAGGGCGACGATCCGGTCTTCGGTAGCGCGATCGCCCTCGCAGCCCTGACCGGGGCCCGCCGGGGCGAGCTCGTGGCGCTGCGCTGGTCCGACGTTGACCTGCGCCGCGGGACCGTTCGGATCGCCCGGTCGCTGACCGTGACTGGCGGCGAGCAGCACACCGGGCCGACCAAGACCCATGCCGCCCGGGAACTCGCCCTC
>DATGZH010000026.1:0-36308 GCA_035297265.1 Acidimicrobiales bacterium
GGCGTTGGCCACCGCGCCGCCCGGGTCGACCACGGCGGGCCAGCGGGCCCCCCAGGTGCCCACGAAGCCGCGGGCTGAGGCGTCGCTGTCGTCATAGACGACGCTCACGATCGCCGCCGGGTCGGCCTGGCGCGACTGCTGGAAGTCGAACGCCACCAGGTTGGGCTCCTCGGTCTGGCACGGCGTGCACCAGCTGGCGAAGAAGTTCACGTAGACGTAGCGGCCTCGGTAGGCGGCGAGGTCGAAGCTCGCACCCGACAGGGTGCGCCCGACGACGGGCGGGGCCCGGTGGCCGAGGAGCGGGCTGGCCTCCTCCGAGGCCTGCGACGAGGGCCGCGTGGCGAGGACGACCGAGACCACCACGAGGACCACCAGGACGAGGCCGGCCACGAGGCGGGCGGTATGGGGGCGGCGGCGGGACCCGCCGGCCGCCGACGGCGACTCCTCGGTCACGGTGCGTCGGCTCCGACGGTCACGTCGTCGTCCACCGGCTCGAGCGACTCGTCGTGCTCGACGCGGACCTCGGCCACTGCGGCGTCGGCCCCGCCGTCGGCGTCCGGACCGTCGCTCGCCGCGGCGAGGAGGCCGGGGGCCGGCTTGGAGACCGGGTCGGTGGCCCGGCGCCGCCGGCCCGGCAGGAGAGCGAGGAGCCCGCCGATCCCGATCAGGAGGCCGCCGGCCCACATCCAGGCCAACAGGGGCTCGACCACCACCCCCACGGCCACCGAGCCGCTCGGCAGGTTCGGGAAGAGCTGGGCCCCCGAGACCCCGCCAGCCGTCCCGCCGACGGCGTCGAAGGTGAGGTAGACGTCGCCGAAGAGGCCCGAGTCGATGGCCGGCGTGCCGACGGCCTCGGACTGCGCGCCGCCGAACTGGCTCACGGCCGGCCGGAAGAGGCCGCCGCCGTCCACGCGGACGACGGCCTCGGTCGCCCGGCGGGCCGGGGTGCTCACCTTGTGCAGGCCGACGAACTCGAAGGTGTGGCCGTCGAAGACGACGGACCGGCCCGGGGCGAGCGCCAGCTCGGTCCGCTGGGCGAAAGAGGTCGCGGCGGCGAGCCCCACGGCGAGCACGACGACCCCGAGGTGCACGACCATCCCGCCGTTCGTGCGGCCGACGAGGCCCCGCCAGGCGCCGGCCCCGTGTCGGTGGCTGGCCCGCACCGACAGCACGAGCGAGCGGACGGCCGAGGCGGCGGCGAACGCGCCGAGGCCGAAGGCCAGGAGCGGCTCGACGCCGCGGACGCCGGCGAGCACGCACACGACGACCGTCCCCACACCGACCCAGGCCGGGACGGCGAGGCGCCGCCACAGCACGGCCCAGTCGACGACCCGCCAGGAGAGGGCCGGCGCCACGGCCATGAGGAAGAGGAGAGCGAGGGCCACCGGGACGGCGATCGAGTTGAAGTACGGCGCGCCCACCGTCACCTGCTGGTTCCGCACCGCCTGGTACAGGAGCGGGAAGACCGTCCCGAGCAGGACCACGAAGGCGAACCCCACGAAGAGGAGGTTGTTGACGAGGAACGCCCCCTCACGCCCGAGCGGCGCGTCGATGCCGCCCGGCGAGCGCAGGCGGTCGCCCCGCCAGGCGATGAGGCCGAAGCCCACCGCCACGACGAGCAGGAAGAAGCCGATGAGGAGTGGGCCCAGGTCCGACTCGGTGAAGGCGTGGACCGACTCGATGACCCCCGATCGGGTGAGGAACGTACCGAGGATCGTGAGGGCGAAGATGGCGACCGAGAGGGAGAGGTTCCAGACGCGGAGCAACCCCCGGCGCTCCTGCACGAGCACCGAGTGCAGATAGGCCGTGCCGAGGAGCCACGGCAGGAGGGCGGCGTTCTCGACGGGGTCCCAGCCCCAGAAGCCGCCCCACCCGAGCACCTGGTAGGACCACCAGGCGCCGAGGACGATGCCGACCGAGAGGAAGGTCCAGGCCACGAGGGTCCAGCGGCGGGTCTCGATGAGCCAGCGGTCGGCCACCCGCCCGGTGGCCAGCATGCCGATGGCGAAGGCGAACGGCACGGTGAAGCCCACGAAGCCGAGGTAGAGGAGCGGCGGGTGGATGGCCACGAGCGGGTTGTCCTGGAGGAGGGCGTTCGGGCCGAGTCCCTGGGCCGGGGCGGCGCCCGCCACGCTGGTGAAGGGGTTGGCCGGCCCGGTCATGAGGCCGAAGAAGAAGGCGGCCACGAGGAACATGACGACGGTGGCCCAGCCGACGACGGGGTCGTCGGCCCGGCGGCGGTAGCGCCACACGATGAGGCAGGTGTAGACGGCGAGGGCCAGGCACCAGAGGAGGATCGAGCCGGCGAGGGCGGACCACAGGCCGGTGATCGAGTAGAGGAGCGGCGTTACCCGGCTGTTGTTGTCGGCCACGTACACGAGCGAGAAGTCGTGGGTGACGAGGGCGTGCTCCATCGCGGCGACGGCGAGCACCGCGCCGAGCAGGAGCACCGGAGCGTAGAGCCGCCCGTCGAGCTGGCGGACGGCCGGCCGGCCGTGGGCCTTGCGCCAGAGGGCTGCACCGCCCACCGCGGCGCCGACGAGCGCGCCGCAGAAGCCGAGCCACACGCCGATCGAACCGAGGACGGCGTTCACCGCGCCCGTCCCACGATCAGCCCTCTCCCGCCGTACCGACCACCGGCCACCGGCCCCGTCAGCGGACCGACCCGTTGGGGGCCTTCACCCTCCCCGGGTGGGCGGCGATGTAGGAAGCCGAGTGCTTCACGAGGATCTGGTTCGAGAGGAACGTGTCCGACGTGGTCGAGGCGAAGTGCCCGACGACCACGACGGGGAGGTTCGCCTGGAAGAGCTGGGGCGGCGTCCCCGTGTTGCGGACGGTCACCCGCTGGCCCCCTTCGGCCACCGTGAAGTCGGCGCCGCTGTCGGTGCGGACCACGGTGCCCGGCACGACCACGCCCTCGAGCCGGAAGGTCGACGTGCCGAGCGAGGTCTTCTGGGCGAGCGCCTGGTCCACCGTGTCGAAGTAGTTGAGGGAGCTGCCGAGTCCCTCGGCCAGGATGTAGACGAACGCCGCCACGAGCACCGCGCCGACGACCATGAGGCGGACGCGCTGGCGGGGCGCCCGACGGCCGGGACGGGCCTCCCGGCCGGTCAGCGTCGGCTCGGCGTCGCCCGCCTCCCCGGCCGCGCCGGCGGGCGGTGCCGGCTGCCCGGGTGCCTCGGTCTCGGTCACGGACGCGGGGCGTCCTCGGTCGGGCCGAGCTTCTCGACCGCCCGCTCCAGGCGCCGGCGGCGCAGCACCATGGCCAGCCCGTAGACGAAGAGCGACGTGAGGGCGATGGCGTAGCCGGCGTCGACGTACCTCATGTCCGGCTCCCCGAGGGCAGCTTCTCGTCGACCTCGTCCTCGGCCGGGGCGCCGTCCGGCGCCGTCCCCACCTCGGCCCAGCGCTCGGCGAGGGAGATCTCGAGCTCCTGGTCGCCCACCTTGTCGGCCAGCACCTCGACGTCGTAACGGACGAGGAGCAACCATACGAACACGAGGGTGAACGCCACGAAGCCCAAGAGCAGCGTCCAGGCCATGGAGCCGTGGATCTTGAGCGTGCCGTCGGGGCCGAAGACCGTGGCCCCCTGGTGGAGGGTCTTCCACCAGACGACCGACAGCTGGACGAGCGGCACGTCGATGAAGGCCACGAGGGCGGCCACCGCGCAGCGCCGGGCCCGCACCTCGGGCTCGGCCGGCACCCGCCGCAGCGCGAGGTAGCCGAGATAGAGCACGAGGAGGAGAGCGGTGAACGTGAGCCGGGCGTCCCACGTCCACCAGACGCCCCAGGCGGGCTTGCCCCAGATCGACCCGGTGACGAGCACGAGAGCGGTGAACACGCAGCCGACCTCGACCGAGCTGGCGGCCAGGCGGTCCCAGAAGAACGAGCGGGTGCGCCGCCACAGGTAGAGGAGGCTCGACACCGCGGCCAGCCCGAACGCCAGGTACATCACCCAGGCGAGCGGCGGATGGAGATACACGAGCCGGGCCAGGTCGCCCTGGACCACGTCAGGCGGCGTGACCCAGAGGGCCAGCCACACCGTGGCCGCCACCGACACGAGGGCGGCGAGCCCGATCCACAGCTGGACGCGGCGCCTCGTCACCCCGCCTCCTGCAGGGGTCCGTAGAGGAGGACGCCCAGCACCGCGTAGACGACGGCGAACGGCCCGAGGATGCGCAGCCATCCGACGCCCGCACCCACCGCGCCGGTCAGCGCGGCGGCCCAGGCCCGCGAGGCGGCGAGGAGGACCGGGGCGAGGATGGGCAGCACGAGGAGGGGCAGGAGCGTCTCGCGCACGCCGAGCCCGGCCGAGAGGGCGCCGTAGAGCACGCCGGCCGACGCCAGGCCGATCGTGGCGAGGACCGAGGCCACGAGGGCCAGCCAGGCCACGTGGACCCGGACGCCGAAGAGGAACTCGATGCCCGCCCAGAGCACGATCTCGAGCACCGCAAGTTGGAGGGCGAGGGCCGCCGCCTTGCCGAGGAAGATGCCGGCCGGATCGAGGCCCGAGAGGCGCAACCCGTCGCGGGTGCCCTCCCCCGACTCGATGGAGAAGCTGCGCTCGGTGGCGAGCACCGTCGCGAAGAGGACGGCCAACCAGAAGAGCCCGGGCGCCGCGGCCCGGAGGGCCTTCTCTCCCGGGCCGAGGGCGAAGGCGAAGAGCACGAGGCAGAGGAGGGCGAACGGCAGGACCTGCCAGAGCGCGACCCGCGAGCGGAGCTCGATCCGCAGGTCCTTCCCCGCCACGAGGAGAGCGTCACGCCACATGGACGCCTCCGCCGACGGCGAGCGGGTCGTCCGTCGGCTCGGCCAGGCGGAGCCCGGCCGGTTGCGCCGGGGCCTCGCCGGTCACCCGGCCGCCGGTCATCGCGACCGTGCGGGTGGCCTGGGCCCGCAGCACCTCGGGCTCGTGCGAGGCCACGAGCACCGTGGCCCCGCCGGCCGCCGCTTCGCAGAGGATGGCGGCGAGGAGCTCGCGGGCCGACGCGTCGAGACCGGCATGGGGCTCGTCGAGCAGCCAGAGCTCGGGCGACCGGGCCACGAGGGCCGCCAAGGCCACCCGCTTGCGCTGGCCGGCCGACAGCCGCTCGACGGTGGTGCGCCGCAGCCGGCCCACGAGGCCGAGACGCTCGAGCGCCGGCTCGGCCCGCGAGGAAGCCAGCCCGGCGGCCCGCACCGCGAAGCGGACGTTCTCGGCCGCCGTGAGCTCGGCGTAGAGGGGGGCGGTGTGCCCGAGCAGCCCGACCCGGGGACGCACCGCCGCCCGGTCGAGGCGGAGGTCGCACCCGAGGACGACGGCCTCGCCCGAGGTGACCGGGAGGAGCCCGGCACAGGTCCGCAGGAGGCTGGTCTTCCCGGCCCCGTTGGGACCGACGACCACGACCACCTCGCCCGGGTCGACCGAGAGATCGACGCCGGAGAGGGCGGGGAACCGACCGGCGAGAGCGACGGCGGCGCGAAGGTGAACTGCGTGGGGCATGGCCTCGGGCGCCAATGCTACGAGGGGCGGGGGTAGCGGGGCCAAGCGGCCGTACGCTGGCTCGCGGACGCGGTCTTCCCTGATGGGAGCGGTCATGGGACTGCTCGGCGTCCGGGCCTGCGGCCCCGTTGGCGGCCGGTCAGCTCGTGGTGAGGCGGCCGAGCCCGAGGTGGCGCATGAGGTCCTGCATCTGCACGGCGAGCCAGCTCAGCTGGTTCGTGAGGAGGAGGATCCCGAAGGCCACGAGGATGACCCCGCCGACCAGGTGGATGATCCAGAGCGCCCGGCGGGCCCGGGCGTAGAGGGCAGTCAGGCGGTTGAAGGCGAGGCCCGTGATGAGGAACGGCACGCCGAGGCCGAGCGAGTAGACGAACAGGAGGAGCACGCCGCCGGCCAGCGTCGACTTCGTGGCGGCGAGGGCCGTCACTGCGCCGAGCACCGGCCCGATGCACGGCGTCCAGGCGAAGGCGAAGGCCATGCCCATGACCGGGGCGGCCCATGAGCCGAGGGCCGAGGGCCGCACCTCGAAGCGGTGCTCCTCGACCACCCGGGCGAGGCTCGACCCGGCGCTGCCCGTCCCGACCCGGGCCCAGACCGTGGCCGGCAGGGCCCCGAGGAGGAGCACCAGGCCGAGCAGCACGACGAGGGCCCCAGCGGCCATGGAGAGCGCCTGCTTGTGCGCGCCGAGGGCGTGGCCCAGCCCCGACGCCGCCGCCCCAAGGGCGGTGAACACGATCGTGAAGCCGAGGACGAAGAGCCCGATGCCCCGCAGCACCGGCTTCAGCTGGCGGGCCGTGGATGCGGGGTCGGGTGACGCCTCCAGCTCGGCCGCCGAGAGGCCCGACACCATCGAGACGTAGCCGGGCACGAGCGGGAGCACGCACGGCGACAGGAAGGAGAGGATGCCGGCGCCGAAGGCGACAAGGACGCCGAGCGGGTCGGCGGTGATGGCCGCCGGGATCACGGCGTCCCGGGGGCGGCCGGCGTCATGTCGACCTCGGACCGCCTTCAGCGCAATTGGTTACGCACGAGAGCAATGTCCGCCTCGACCATCATCGTCACGAGCTCGGGGAAGTCGACCTCGCGCTCCCAGCCGAGGACCTCGTGCGCCTTCGTGGCGTCGCCCACGAGGAGGTCGACCTCGGCCGGCCGGAGGAAGCGCTCGTCCACGACGATGTGCTGCTCCCAGTCGAGGCCCGCCGCGGCGAACGCCAGTCGGCAGAACTCCCGCACCGAGTGCGTCTCCCCCGTCGCCACCACGTAGTCCCCCGGCGTGTCCTGCTGGAGCATGAGCCACATCGCCCGCACGTAGTCGGCGGCGTAACCCCAGTCGCGCTGGGCGTCGAGGTTGCCGATGGCCAGCTTGTCGTCGAGGCCACAGGCGATGCGGGCCACGCCGAGGCTCACCTTGCGCGGCAGGAACTCGATCCCCCGCCGCGGCGACTCGTGGTTGAAGAGCATCCCCGACGAGGCATGCAACCCGTAGCTCTCGCGGTAGTTCACGGTGATCCAGTGGCCGTAGACCTTGGCCACGCCGTAGGGGCTACGGGGGTAGAAGGGCGTCGTCTCGCGCTGGGGCACCTCGAGCACCTTGCCGAACATCTCCGACGAGCTGGCCTGGTAGAAGCGGATCTCGGGGTCGACCGTCCGGATGGCGTCGAGCATGCGGGTCACGCCGAGCGCCGTGGTCTCGCCCGTCAGCACCGGTTGGCTCCACGACGGCTGGACGAAGGACTGCGCGGCCAGGTTGTAGACCTCGGACGGTCGGTGGTCCTGGAGGATCGAGATGAGCGACACCTCGTCGAGCAGGTCCCCCGAGACGATCGTCAGATCGTCCTGGATGTGGGCGATGCGCTCGAAGTTGACCGTGCTCGAGCGGCGGACCATCCCGATCACCTCGTAGCCCTGCTCCAGGAGGAACTCCGCGAGATAGGACCCGTCCTGGCCGGTCACGCCGGTGATCATTGCTCGCTTGGCCATGTGGTCAGGCTCCGTGACTCGAAGAGGTGCGGGGTTTCACGCTGGTGCAGAGGCACCGGGGACCAGTCCACCGTACCGTACGGGCGCCGGCCCCCCGGCGTCGTCGCCGGTCACCCGTTCTGGCCGAGCAGCCACTCGACCGGGGGGGACGTGCCGTTGGCATAGAGCACGGCCGTCGGTGACGTGCCCTTCGGGATCTCGAACGAGAGGTAGCCGTCCACGCACGCGTTGGGCTTGAGCGGCACCGGCTGGGAGAGGTCGGGGTTCCCGAGCGGCGCCCCGGTGACGGGCGGGAGCGTCCGGCCGTTCGGGAGCACCAGCTCGAAGCCCGAGACGCTCACGCCTCTCGGCGCACCGTTCGTCCCGGCGCACACCCGGATCTCGGTCGCCGCGAACTGCTGGCCGGGATCGGCCACCCGACCGTTCGTCGCCCGGGTGTCCAAGAAGTAGGAGCGCACCGCGGCATCGGCGAGCGCCGCCCCCGAGCCGTTCCCCACCGACACCGAGACGCCGAGCGGGTACTGCGTCGCCTTCGGCGTGGTGACCCTGGCGTGCGGGACGGTCGTCGTCGACCCGATGAGGCGGTGGTGCACGGTGGGCGGGGCGGCCGAGTGCTTCGCCGGACCGTTCCCGATGCCGGCGACGAGGAGACCGAGCCAGACGGCGACGCCGACGATCACCACGACGACGATCGTCGTGGCGAGGGCCGAGGGCTGACCCCGGTCACCGGCGTGGCGGGCGCCTCGGGCGCGGCGGGCCGGCGGTGTCGGCTTCCCGTTGGCGCCCGACGCGGCGTGGCGGGGGGTCCTCGGGGGGATGACCTCGGTCACCCCGGCCACCTCGGTCACCGACGGGCCCCAACGGGATGCCGGCGGGTCCTCCATGTCCGTGGCCGCCGGTTGGTCGACGGTGGGTGCCTCGGGCGGCGGTGCGCTGTGCCCCTCGTGGTCCGCCGGGTCCACCGGCTTGCCGAGGGCCGGCCGACCCCGATCGGCCAGCCCGCTCAGGTCCCGCAGCGTGGGCGTCCGACGGGGCGGCTCGGGCGTCGACGGCCGCCCGCCGTGGTTGGCGAGGTCGCTGAGCGTGGGCGTCTTGCGGGCTCGGGCCGGCGGTGACGGGGCCTCGGTGCCGTTCGTCTGGGGCTGGTCGGGCGCGTCACGAGGCGTCTCGGGCGGGTACCACTTCCCGTCCGAGGCCTGCCACCACCCGGCTTCGGTGCTCGCGTCGGTCACGAACGTCGCCTCACGCGACGAAAAGCGTAGGCCGGCACCGCGGCCCTTACAGTGCCGGCCATGCCTCGGGTGGCCATGGTCTCGTTCCGCCTGGGTGGCTACGACGGCGTGGCCGTCGAGGCGGCGAAGTGGGCCGACGCCCTCGGGGCGCTGGGCTTCGCCGTCGAGACCGTGGCCGGCGAGGGTCCGGTCGACCACCTGCTGCCGGGGCTGGCCATCGGGGCGCCGGACCCGCCGACCAGGGCCGAGATCGACGAGGCCCTGGCTCCGGCCGACCTGGTCGTGGTCGAGAACCTGTGCTCGCTGCCGCTCAACCCGGCGGCCGCGGCGGTCGTGGCCGACGCCTGCCGCGGCCGTCCGGCCGTCCTCCACCACCACGACCTCCCGTGGCAGCGACCGCACCTCGCCGGGTACCCGCCGCCGCCCGACGACCCGGCCTGGCACCACGTCACGATCAACGACCTCAGCCGGCGGGAGCTGGCGGCGCGGGGGATCGCCGCCGTCACCGTCTACAACGCCTTCGACACCGAGGCCCCGCCCGGGCGGCGGGCGGCCACCCGGCGGGCGCTCGGGTTGGGCGACGACGAGCTCCTCGTCCTCCAGCCGACCCGGGCCTTGCCCCGGAAGAACGTGCCCGCCGGCCTGGCCCTCGCCGAGGCCCTCGGCGGAGTCTTCTGGCTCCTCGGCCCGGCCGAGGACGGCTTCGGGCCCGAGCTCGAGCGCCTACTCGACGGGGCCCGCTGCCCGCTGCGCCGCGGTCCGGCCCCGGGCCTCGGGCCGGCCGACGTGGCCGACGCCTACGCCGCCTGCGACGTGGTCGCCCTCCCGTCCACCTGGGAGGGGTTCGGCAACCCCACCGTGGAGTCGGCCGTCTACGAGAAGCCCCTCGCCGTCGGCCCGTACCCGGTGGCCCGGGAGCTGGCGGCGTTCGGCTTCCGCTGGTTCGACGCCCTCGACCCGGCCCCGCTCGCCGCCTGGCTCGCCGCCCCCGACGCCGAGCTCCTCGCGCACAACCACGACGTGGCCCGGGCGCACTTCTCCGTGCGCGACCTCCCGAGGCGCCTCGCCGCCGTGCTCGACGACGGTGGAGGGAAGGGTCGGCCCGCCGGCCGGCGTTAACCTCGGCCTCATGGCACGAGCGGTCCGCACCGCCAACGACGGCGGCGCCGGCCTCGGCGCGGCGCCGGTGCGCCGGCTCAGCGCGGGTGCGAGGCGGGAGCAGCTCTTCGACGTGGCCCTCCAGCTGTTCGCCGAGCGCGGCTACCGGGCGACGACGATGGACGACATTGCCGAGGCCGCCGGAGTCACCAAGCCCCTCCTCTACCAGCACTTCTCCTCGAAGCGCGGCCTGTATCTCGAGCTCGTCGACTCCGTGGCGGCCGAGCTCCTGGCGGCCATCGCCGAGGCCGCCGGGAACGCCGAGGGACCGCGCCAGCAGGTGGAGCGGGGCTTCGCCGCCTACTTCCGGATGGTCGTCACCCACGAGGCCGCCTTCCACCTCCTCTACGGGCGCGACGTGACCGGCGACGACGAACTGGGTGACCCCCTGCGACGGGTCGAGGACGCCATCGCCGAGGCCATCGACCCGTTGATCGCCGCCGGCCTCTCGCCCGAGCACCGGCGCCAGCTGGCCTACGCCGTCGTCGGCATGGCCGAGGGCGTGAGCCGGCACTGGATCGCCACCCGGGCCGAACGCGGCGCCGGCCGAAGCGGCACGGCCGACGACGAGGAAGCCGAACGCCTCGCCGCCCGCCTGGCCGACCTGGCCTGGGCGGGCTTGCGATCCGTCCACGCCGACTGAGCGCTCACGAGAGGCGGGCGGCGAGCTCCTCGGTCAAGCCCCAGAGCTGCTGGGCGCAGGCCACGTAGACGTCGTCGGTCCCGCCGGCGGGGTCGTCGACGTCCTCCCAGCCTCCGAGCTCCACCTCGTCGAGGTGGAGGGCGGCCACCCGCTCGGCGAGGGGGGTCGGCCCGGGCGCCAGGTCCCGGCAGAGTCGCCGCAGCGTGGCGGTGCGGGCCGCGGCGTGGGGGTGGGTGCGGCGGATGAAGCGCACGTGGTCCGCCTCCATGGCCACAACGAGGTCGGCCCGGTCCACGTCGTCGGTCCCGAGCTGGCGGCTGCGGTGGTGCGAGGTGAGGAACGATGACAGTTCGTCGATGCTGTCGAGGGCGTTCCTCGTTCGGATGCTCATCGGCTGGCCGGCGACCACGTGTGTGCCGGCGGTGGCCACCTGCACCGGGAGCCCGAGCTCTTCGGCCCGGTACTCGAGCATGAAGCCAGCCATCACGGAGCGGGCGGCGTTGCCCGTGCACAGGACGAGGAGCTCGACCCGCCCCGCGGCCCCGCCGGCCGCGCGGGCCCGCTCGGTCTCGGTCACACGTACTCCTTGCGCCGCATCCACATGAGGACGAACCAGCCCCAGATCGGCGGCAGGTAGGAGGTGAATAGCCGCTGCACGAACACCGCGGCCACCGCCACGCTCTCCGAGATGCCCGCCGCGGTGAGGCCGAGGATCATGCCGGCCTCGACCACGCCCATCCCACCGGGCACCGGCGAGACCCCACCGAGCATCGAGGCGAGCGTGATCACGATGATGAGCGCGGGCAGGCTCAGGTGCTGGCCGAAGGCGTGCAGCGATGCCCCGAGGGAGAAGGCGATGGCCAGCTGGGACACCATCGACCCGCCGAAGACCTCGACGAGCTTGGAGGGGTGGACGGCCAGGGTCTTCAGGTGGTGCCAGACCTCGACGGCGTGGGGCCGCAGCTTGTGGGAGGCGAGGCGACGCAGCCGGGGCACGAGGAGCACGAGGCCGAGCAGGAGACCGACCCCGATGACGACCATGAGGATCAGCCAGACCTGCTTGCTCGAGCTCGAACCGGTGGGCTCCTGGCCGAAGTGGAACGTGCTCCAGGCGAGCGGGATGGAGATGAGGAACAGGGCGCCCTTCACGATCCAGCTCGCCGTGCTCACGAGCACGCCCGAGCTGACGGCCAGCGTGGGGCTGTAGCCCTCCTGCTGGAAGTAGCGGATCCGGGTGGCGAGGACGGCCGGCGTCCCGCCGGCCAGCGCCACGAACGTGTTCGCCACCTCGAGCGCGAGGACGCGCGAGAAGAAGAGGGGGTTCTCGACCGACCCGAGGACGGCGACCGCCTCGGACGGGTAGGCACTCTGGGCGAGGACGAAGACGGCGACGACCCAGCCCCAGTCGGCGCCTTTGATCGTGTCGAACGACTTCGACACGTTGATGAGCACGCCGATGAGGGCCCACCCGCCGATGACCGATCCGAGGACGAGCACGAAGGTGGCCCAGCTCACCCGGCGGGGCTCGGCCAGTTCCGGCAGGTCGACGCCGGCCGCGGCCGCCCCGCCCTCCCGCAGGTCGCCGAGGAGGGCCTTCTTGCCCCGCAGCCAGCGCGAGGTGATCGGGTCGAGGGCCGCCCGCTGGAGGTGCGGGAGGGCCGAGGCCAACGCGTCGTGCGGCAGGACCCGGGCGGCCGCGGCGACGGCGCGCTCGGCCCCGACGGCGAGGGCGATCGTGGCGAGGGCCCCCGCCACGTCGCGAGCGAGGCGGTCCGCGGTGGCGTGGGACGTGCCAATGCGGAAGTCCACGAGCCCGGCCCGCCCGTCGCCGACGACGACGGTCTCGGGGCTGACGGCCCCGTGGGTCAGGCCAGCCGAGCGGAGGACGAGCACCTGGCGGAAGAGGTCCTCCACGGCCGCGTCGCCCAGGCCCTCGGCGAGCGGCTTGATCGTGTCGTCCTCGTCGGGGTCCTCGCCGAGGGGGTCCCGCTCGACCGGCGTGAAGAGCTCGACGAGGCGCTCCCCCTCCGGCGGCCGGGTGGCGAGCACCGCGTCCTTGCTCGGTCCGGCCGGGGCGGCCGCCAGGACCTCGGAGACGTTGGCCCCGGCCTGGGCCGCGAGGAGCGTGAGGTATGCCTCGTGCTCCACCTGTTGGACCCGGCTGATCACGAGCGTCGGCCCCGAGTCGCGGTAGAAGGCAAAACGGAACACCTTGCCGAGCATCTGCGCGTCGGCCGCGTCGCGCCCGTAGACGGAGGCGTCGACCCGGCCGAGCGGGTCGGTCCCCGAGTAGCGGGCCACACCCCAGATCTGGCGCGGGAACGGCGTCACCCCGCTCGCCTCGACGCCGAGCTCCCGGAGGAGCAGAGCCACGTCGGCCCCCGAGGGCAGACCGAGCGGGGAGCCGAAAGCGAGGTGGACGGCCGCGGTCACGGCCCAGCCGAGGGCCAACCCGGCGAGCACCGCCGTCGGCAGCCCCGAACCGTGCACGACGGTCGCCAGGGCCACGAAGGCGATGCCCAGCTCGACGAGACGCTGGACGGCGCGGGCGAGGTACGGGAGGGCCGCGGTGACCACGGCCATGCCCACGGCGACGATCACGATGGGGAAGCCGAGCTTGATGCCGTCGAGCGTGGGGTCCGACGGGTGGCTGCCGGCGGTCAGCTGCTGGAGCAGCCAGGCCAGGAACCAGGCGACGCCGCCGGCGAGGGCCACGTCGCGGAGGACCTCGCGGCGGCCGAGGAAGAACGAGACGAAGGCGAGGCCCACGATGAGCACGATGAGGCCGACGGCGCCCACGGCGAAGACCACCGTCACCAACCAGGCGATCCCCTGCGGCGCCGAGTGGAGGAAGGTCGTGACGGAGTCCTCGGCCTTGGAGTCGGCGCTGTAGACCAGCCAGGCGCAGAGCACGGCGAGCAGCCCGGCGCCGAGCTTGAGGCCGTCCGTGCCGCGCCGCCGGCGGGCGCCGTCGCCGGGCGGGGAGAAGAAGATGGCCCCCCAACGCCGCAGGCGGACCCGGCCTTCGCCGAGGGGCATCGCCGGCGCCACGCCGTCGGGAGCCGGCGGCGTCTCGGCCACCACGGCCGCGACCGGCGGGGCCACCCCCTCACGCTCGATGGTCATGCACCACCGACACTACGGCCGGCCGCCCCGCCCGGGGGACCTCCGCCGTCGTCGGTGGCCGCCGGGCGCTAGTGGATGTGGATGCCCGAGATGGCCCGGCTGATCACGAGGCGCTGGATCTCCGAGGTCCCCTCGAAGATCGTGTAGATCTTCGAGTCCCGGTGCCAGCGCTCGACCGGGTAGTCGCGCACGTAGCCGTAGCCGCCGAGGATCTGGATGGCCTGCTCGGTCACCCAGACCGCCGTCTCGCCGGCGTAGAGCTTGGACATCGAGCCCTCGCCCGAGGTGAACGGCTTCTTGTTGGCCGCCATCCAGGCGGCCCGCCAGACGAGCAGCCGGGCGGCGTCGGTGCGCATCCGCATGTCGGCCAGCTTGAAGGCGATCGCCTGGTTCTCGATGATGGGGCGGCCGAACTGCTTGCGCTCCTTGGCGTAGTCGAGCGCGTACTCGGTCGCCGCCCGGGCGATCCCGACCGCCTGGGCCCCGACGAGGGGCCGGGACGCCTCGAACGTGGCCATGGCCGCCTGCGTCGACGTGCGCTTGCCCTCTCGCGCCCGGGCCAGTCGCTCGTCGAGCCGGTCCTTCCCGCCGAGGAGGAGACGCCCGGGGATGCGGCAGTCCTGGAGCACGACCTCGGCGGTGTGCGAGGCCCGGATGCCCATCTTCTTGAACTTCTGCCCCTGCGAGATGCCGGCCGTGCCCTCGGGGATGATGAAGCTCGCCTGTCCCCGCGAGCCGAGCGTCGGGTCGACGGAGGCCACGATCACGTGGGTGTTGGCCAACCCGCCGTTCGTGATCCACGTCTTGGTGCCGTTCAGCACCCACTCGTCCTTCACTGAGTCGTACTCGGCCCGGGTCTTGAGCGACGACACGTCCGAGCCAGCGTCGGCCTCGGAGACGCCGAAGGCGGCGAGCTTGATGTCGTCGGGGGTGCCGAAGCACTGCGGGATCCATTCCGCCTGCTGCTCGGGCGTGCCGTTGGCCATGATGCCGGCCACGGCCAGTGTCGAGCCGAAGATGGCGAGCGAGATGCCGGCGTCGCCCCAGCTCATCTCCTCGAGCACGAGGGCCATCTGCAGGCCCGTCGGGTCGAGGAAGCTCGTGGCGATGAAGTCGAGCGAGTAGATGCCGATCTTGGCCGCCTCCTGGATGATCGGCCAGGGGGTCTCCTCACGCTCGTCCCACTCGTGGGCCGCCGGCCGTACGACGTTCTCGGCGAAATCGTGGACCCACTTCTGGATCTGGAGCTGGTCCTCGTTCAGCTCGAGCGAGAAGTCGGACATGCGTGACCTCCTCGGGTCGTGGCCCCGCCACCGGGCGGCCGGGACGTCGACGCCCCGGGACCTGCCCGACAGAGCTTTGTTACTCCATAGTAACAAGTGGGCCCCGCCCATGCCATCACCCCCGTCAGAGGGGCCGGGGCGCGACAGCAGAGGGAGTTCGGCGCTGGCTGAACTGGGTGGGGCCCGGGACGCCGTCCCAGGACCGGGTCAGGCCGACGGGCGGACGTCCTTGGCCATGAGTCCCTTCGGACCCTCCTCGACCTCGAACTCCACAGCTTGGCCTTCCTCGAGCACGCGATAGCCGCTCATCTGGATGGCGCTGTGGTGCACGAACACGTCGGCACCGCCGTCCGGTTGCGAGATGAAGCCGTAGCCCTTCTCGGAGTTGAACCACTTGACTGTTCCGGATGCCACGGTGGCGATCCCCCTTCTATGTTGCTCGCCGACTCTCGCCGACTGTGTGGCCGCCCCGCGGCCGGTCGTCGCAGGACGCTAGCAGGCACACCCAGACCGGTACCGCAACGGGCCGGCCCGGGCCACCTGGCCTGGAGCTGCAACCATCGTGTCGCACGAGCGTCACGCGCCGGGTCGGCGCCGCACCACCGTGCCGGTCAGTCCGTCCTCGACCACCCAGCCCCGGACGACGAGCTCGTCGCGGAGGCGGTCGGCTTCGTCCCAGTTCTTCGCAGCGCGCGCCGCGTCGCGCGCTGCGACGAGTTCCTGCGTCTCTTCGTCGAGCTCGTCGACGTCGCCTTTGACCGCGAGGCCGAGCGCCGCGCACAGCACGACGATCGTCTGTGCCAACTGGCGCGCCACTTCGTCATCTCCCGCGTCGGCGAGGCTGTTGGCCCGGCTGACGAGCTCGAAGAGGTCGGCCAGGGCGCCCGGCGTGTCGAGGTCGTCGTCGAGGCGTTCGACGAAGCGGTCCACGACCAGGTCGAGGGCGCCGGCCGCGGGGCCCTCCCCCCGGACCACGGCGTCCGTGTCGGCCAGGGGGTTCGGCACCCCGAAGCGCCGGGCCAGGGCGTCGAGACGCTCCAGGCTGGCCTCGGCCTGGGCGATCGTCTCGGTGGTCACCTCGATCGGGGCCCGGTAGTGGGAGCGCAGCACGAGCAGCCGGTAAGCCCGGCCGTCGCTCCGTTCCAGCAGGTCGGGGAGCGTCGTGAAGTTGCCGAGGGACTTGGACATCTTCTCGCCCTCGACCACGACCCAGCCGTTGTGGGCCCAGTGGCGGGCGAAGCGACGCCCTTCGGCCTCGGCCTGGGCCCGTTCGTTCTCGTGGTGGGGGAAGCGGAGGTCCTGACCGCCGCCGTGGAGGTCGAAGTCCTCGCCGAGGAGGTCGAGCGACATCACGACGCACTCGGTGTGCCAGCCGGGCCGGCCGTCGCCGAACGGCGCCGGCCACTTCGGCTGACCCTCGCGGGCGGCCTTCCAGAGGACGAAGTCGAGGGGCGAGCGCTTCTCCTCGTCGGTCTCGACCCGCGCGCCGGCGCGCAGGCTGTCGAGCGGCTGGCCGGCGAGGAGGCCGTAGTCGGCGATCTGCTCGGTGTCGAGGTAGACGCCGTTCGACGTGCGGTAGGCCACGCCCCGCTCGAGCAGGTCGGCCACCAGCGCCACCATGTCGGCCACGTACTCGGTGGCGTGCGGCGTGACGGTCGGCCGGAGCGCCCCGAGGGCGTCCATCGCCTTCCACCACTCGGCCTCGTACTGCTGGGCCACCTCCGACTCGCTGCGGCCCTCGCGGGCCGCCCGCCCGATGATGTTGTCGTCGATGTCCGTGACGTTCTCGACGAAGCGGACGTCGTAGCCGGAGAAGATGAGATAGCGGCGGAGCACGTCGAAGACGAGCGTCAACCGCCCGTGGCCGATGTGGGGGAGGTCGTAGACGGTCGGCCCACAGACGTACATCGACACCTTGCCCGGGTCACGGGGATCGAGCTCGCGCACGGCACGGCTCGCGGTGTCGAACAGCCTCAGCATTTCGATACGTTAGGTCGACCGTGGAAGCCCCAGCGCACACACCGACGGCCACCGTGGCCCCGCCGAGGACGGTTCCGCCGCGCCTGCCCGAACGACCGTCGGACCTGCTCGACGGGCTCGAGGCGAGGTGGGCGGCGGCCTGGGAGGCCCAGGGCACCTACCGCTTCGACCGGCGGGCGACGCGAGAGCAGGTCTACGCCATCGACACCCCGCCGCCGACGGTGTCGGGCAACCTCCACCTCGGGCACGTCTTCTCCTACACCCACACCGACACCGTGGCCCGGTTCCAGCGGATGTCGGGCAAGGAGGTCTTCTACCCCATGGGGTGGGACGACAACGGCCTGCCGACCGAGCGCCGGGTCCAGATCTACTTCGGCGTGCGCTGTGACCCGTCGCTCCCCTACGACCCGGCGTTCGAGCCGCCCGCCGAACCGCCCGACGTCCCCCTGGCCGTCTCGCGGCCCAACTTCGTCGAACTCTGCAACCGCCTGACCGCCGAGGACGAGCAGGTCTTCGAGCGGCTGTGGCGCACCCTCGGGCTCTCCGTCGACTGGAGCCTCGCCTACGCCACGATCGACGACCGGGCCCGGCGGGCCTCGCAGCGGGGCTTCGTCCGCCTCCTGGCCGGCGGCCACGTCTACCAGGCCGAGGCCCCGACCCTCTGGGACGTCGACTTCGGGACCGCGGTGTCGGCCGCCGAGCTCGAAGAGCGCGAGCTCCCCGGCGCCTACCACCGCCTGCGTTTCCCCCGGGCCGACGGTGCCGGCCCCGACGTCGAGATCGAGACGACCCGGCCCGAGCTGCTGCCGGCCTGCGTGGCCCTCGTGGCCCATCCCGACGACGGGCGGTTCGCCCCGCTCGTCGGGCGTGAGGTCCTCACGCCCCTCTTCGCCGTCCCGGTGCCGCTCCTCACCCATCCCCTCGCCGATCCCGAGAAGGGCACCGGGGTGGCCATGGTCTGCACGTTCGGCGACATCACCGACGTCGTGTGGTGGCGCGAGCTCGGCCTGCCGACGCGGATCGTCCTCGGCCGCGACGGGCGCCTCGAGCCGAGGACCTGGGGCGAACCCGGTTGGGAGTCGACCGACCCGGCGGCCGCCCAGCAGCACTACGACGAGCTCGCCGGGCGCACCGTCCGTCAGGCGCACACCCGGATCGTCCAGCAGCTGGTCGACGCGGGGGCGCTCGTCGGCGAGCCCCGGCCCGTCACCCACCCGGTCAAGTTCTACGAGCGGGGCGAGCGCCCGCTCGAGATCGTGGCCTCGCGCCAGTGGTTTGTCCGTACGCTGCCGATGCGCGAGCAGCTCCTCCGCCGGGGCGAGGAGCTGCGCTGGCACCCCCCCCACATGGTCCACCGCTACCGGGCCTGGGTCGAGGGGCTCACGTCGGACTGGAACATCAGCCGACAGCGCTACTTCGGGGTGCCGTTCCCGGTCTGGTACCCGGTCGGCGACGACGGCGTCGTCGACTTCGACCGGCCGATCGTCCCCTCCGAGGACCGCCTGCCGGTCGACCCGACGACCGACGTGCCCGACGGCTACGACGAGGCGGCGCGGGACCGCCCCGGCGGCTTCAGCGCCGACCCCGACATCATGGACACCTGGGCCACCTCGTCGATCACGCCCCAGATCGCCGGTGGCTGGGTCGACGACCCCGACCTCTTCGGCCGGGTCTTCCCGATGGACCTGCGACCCCAGGCGCACGACATCATCCGCACCTGGCTCTTCACGACGGTGGTGCGGGCCGAGCTCGAGCACCACTCGCTCCCCTGGTCCGACGTGGCGATCTCGGGCTGGGTCCTCGACCCCGACCGCAAGAAGATGTCCAAGTCGAAGGGCAACGTGGTGACGCCGCTCGAGTTCCTCGAGCGCCACGGGGCCGACGCCGTGCGCTTCTGGGCGGCCAAGGGTCGGCCGGGCACCGACACCGCCATCGATGAGGCCCAGATGAAGGTGGGGCGCCGCCTGGCCATCAAGGTGCTGAACGCCTCGCGCTTCGCGCTCGGGCGCCTGGGCGAGGACCCGGTGCCCGGGGCGGAGGCCGTGACCGAGCCCCTCGACGCGGCGGTCCTCGCCGCCCTCGCCACCACCGTGGCCCAGGCCACGGCGGCCCTCGCCGACTACGACTACTCGCGGGCGCTCGACGGGGTCGAGGCCTTCTTCTGGTCGTTCTGCGACGACTACCTCGAGCTCGTGAAGTCCCGGGCCTACGGCGACCCGGGGTCGCCCACCGTGGCCTCGGCCCGGGCGGCACTCGCCCTCGCCCTCTCGGTCCAGCTGCGCCTCCTCGCCCCGTTCCTCCCCTTCGTGACCGAAGAGGTGTGGTCCTGGTGGCACGAGGAGGGTGCCTCGATCCACCGGGAGCGCTGGCCCGAGCCCGGTGAGCTCGACGTGGCCGCGGCGACCGAGGGGACCGGCGTGCTCGAGGTCGCGGCCGAAATCCTGTCGGAGGTCCGCAAGGCCAAGACGACGGCCAAGCGGTCGATGCGGGCCGAGGTGGCCCGGCTGGAGGTGGTCGACGAGCCAGCGCGCCTCGAGGCGCTCGCGGCCGCCCGCTCCGACCTCCTCGAGGCGGGCCACGTGGCGGAGCTCGTGCTCACCGCCGGGTCGCCCACCGCAGTCATCGTCGAGCTGGCCGACGAGCCGGCCGACGGGGCCAAGACCTCGTGACGGGGCGGGACATCGACGACGTCGAGAGGTCGGTGGCCGTTGCCGCCTCGGCGATCTCGTCGGGCGCGGCTTCGCGCCCTCATCCGCCGAGGTAGCTGGCCGACAGGGCTTCCTCCGTCTCCTCCGGTGAGCCCTGATGGACGATGACGCCCTGCAGGAGGAGGGCCGCCGCGTCGGCGATCGGGAGGGCGGTGCGGGCGAACTGCTCCACGAGCAGGATGGACAGCCCCCCCGCCGCAAGCTCGTGAACCTTTTCATAGAGCTTGGTCACCACAATGGGCGCCAGTCCCATAGAGAGCTCGTCGAGCAGGAGGAGCTTCGGGTCGGTGGCGAACGCCCGGGCCAGGGCCAGCATCTGCTGTTCTCCGCCCGACAGGGTACCCGCCAACTGCTTCCGCCTCCCGCTGAGCTGGGGGAACTGGGCGAAGGTCACGTCCTCGATCCGGTCCATCGGCACGCCGACCTGGGTGGCCATGAGGAGGTTCTCCCGCACGCTCAGGTTGGGGAAGATCCCCCGGCCCTCGGGCACGGTGCAGATGCCGCGGCGCGCCCGGGCGTCGGCCGAAAGCAAGGTGACGGGGTCGCCTTCGAAGCGGACCTCGCCGCTGCTCGGGGACAGTGTGCCGGCGCAGACGTTGAGCAGGGTGCTCTTACCGCTGCCGTTTGGCCCGAGGAGGGCCATCACCGACCCGACCGGGATGGCGAGGCTCACCCCGTGCACCGCTTCTATCGGCCCATACCCGGCCCGAATGTCGCGCAGCTCGAAGATCGGGGCCTCGGGCTCGCTCACGGCGCGCCCAGGTAGGCGTTGACGACGGCGGCATCGCTCTTGATCTGCTCGGGCGTTCCGCTGGCGATGATCTCGCCAAAGTCGAGCACGTGGATCAGCTCGCATGTGCCCATGACGAGCCCGACGTCGTGCTCGACCAGGCAGATCGCCAGGTCCCGTTCGTCGACCAGCTGGCGGAGGAGTTCCGCGAAGTCCGCCGTCTCCTGCTCCGTCTGTCCCGAGGCAGGCTCGTCGAGCAGGAGCACCTTGGGCTGGGTCATCAGGGCCCGGCCCACCTCGACCACCCGGGCCCGGGCCGTCGGCAGCTCGCTCACTTCGCGCCCGGCGACGTCTTCCAGGCCCACCAGCTGCAGGATCCTGTCCGTCTCCCGGCCCACGTTGATCCGTCCCCGCCGCCCCCAGGTGTTGCGGATCTCGCCGGCGACCCTGATGTTGTCCCGCACGGTGAGTGAGGTGAAGAGCTCGAGCCGCTGGTAGGTCCGGGCGAGGCCGCGGCGGGCCCGGGCGGCGGGGTTGGCCTTGGTCACGTCGTGCCCGTCGATCGTGACCCGCCCGGACTTGGGATCGAGCAGCCCGCTGACCACGTTGAACAGGGTCGTCTTGCCGGCCCCGTTGGGTCCGATGAGTCCCGTCACCCCTCCGGCGGCCACCGACAGCGACACGTCGTTCAGCACCTGGGCCCCCCCGAAGGACATGGACACCCCCGACACCTCAAGAGCGGGCATCGACGACCCCCAACCGATCGATCGCCACCGGCCCCGCAGCTGGCGCGGGAACGATCGGGGCCGTGACGGGGAGGGAACGAAAGGCCTCGGGCCGGGTCACTCTGCCTATCGCTGGCACCGCCAGGGCGATGAGCACCGTGGCGAGAACCAGCCACCAGTTGCCCATCACCTTGGTCAGCACAAGGAGGTAGGCCACGAGCTCGGCGGCGATCCCGAGCGCCAGCACGCCCTTCACCCGCCACAGCGGGCGGTAGCTGGCCACGATCTGGGGTACGGCCCCGCTGGGGTTGCGACCGAGGCTGATGCCGACCAGGGCGGGTGCGACCAGGGACAGGTTGGCCAGGACGTTCCAGAAGCCCCCGCCACCGGCCGCGGTGCTCAGGTTGTTGAAGGTCGTGGTGAGGGCCATGAAGGCCGTCCCGGCCAGGACGCCGCCCATGAGGGCGCCGGCAACGCTGCCGATGCCGCCCACAACGGTCAGCATCACCAGGGCGAGGCTGATGAAGATGATGTAGGTGGTGTCGCTGACGCTGACCGAGGCCGCCGAGAGGAGCACGCCGCCGAGGCCGGCGATGGCCGCCGAGAGCATGAAGACCGACAGCTTGAGCTTGACCAGGTTCTGGCCCAGCGTGGCCGCGGCCGCCGGGCTGTCCTTCATGGCGGCCAGGCGCCGGCCGTAACTGCTGCGACGCAGCGCGATGAGTCCGATGCCGATGAGCACGAAGATGCAGACCGATGTGGTGAGGAACGTCTTCGGCGAGCTGAGGTCGATCGGTCCGAGCTTCAGTGGCGGAATCTGGAGGGCACCGTTGGGGAAGATCGAGAAGTGCACGTGGAAGATGGGGAGCACGTGCGGCGCGATGTCGGCGATGATCATGTCGGACACGAAGACTCCGAAGGCGAGCGTGGCCAACGCCAGGTAGAGGCCGCGCAGGCGGAGCGCCGGCAGGGCGATGAGCCCGCCGACGAGGGCCGTCACCACTATCCCGAGCAGGAGTCCCCAGGGCGTGATCCGCTGGCCGAGCCCCGTTCCGGAGAGGCCAAGGTGGAACACGATGATGGTGGCGATGGCCCCGAAGGAGACTGGGGCCAGGTTGATCTCTCCTGCGTAGCCGGTGAGCAACGTGAGCGAGAGGGCGATGATGCTGTAGGTGATGCCGATGGTGAGCGCCGACATGTCGCTGGTCCCCATGATCTGCTCGAGCGCCAGGACCACGAGCACGAGGATCGCGCCCCAGGTGAGAGCCGACTTCATGGTGGGAATGGTGAACCGCTCCCTCGTCCGCAGCAGCGTGGCACCGCGCAGCCTGTCCTGCGGGAGTACCAGCAGGACGACGAAGAGCGCGATCATGGGCAGGGCTATGCGGAAGTCCGAGGCCCAGGACCAGCTCGACGGGAAGTAGCCCAGCACGTAGGTCGAGGCCAGGCCGAGCACGAGCGCCCCGGCGAACGTCAGCCAGATGCTGCGCAGCCGGCCGAACATGGCCGCGGCGATGGAGTCCAGCACGAGCAGGGTCAGGACGTGGACGTCGAGGGTCCCACCGCTGATGGGGGTGATGAGGATACCGGCCAGTGCGGCCAGCGCACCGCCGAGCGCCCAGGAGAAGGCGGCCAACCGCTCGGGCCGCCCGCCGTTGAGTTGGAGGAGCCCCCGATTGTCGACCACCGCCCGCATGGCGACCCCGGTGCGTGTGCTGGTGAACAGCAGTCGGATGCCGATGGCGATGAGCACACCGCAACCGAGGGCGATCGCCTCGTGGTCGGTCACGTAGACCCCGAAGAGCTTGAACTTCGCCGCGTTGCCGAAGAAGAGGTCGTCGGTCCGGGGCACGCCGGGGCTCCAGATCCACTGAGCCAGGGCGATCAGCCCGAGCATGATGCCGATGGTGACGACGATCTTCGTCACGTCGGCCGTCTCCCGCAGCCCCCGCATGATGCCGACATAGAGCACCATGCCCAGCAGGGGCGCCAGCACCACGATCACCGCGAACAGCGCGAGCGGGGCAGGCCAGTTCCAGCCGTAGCGGAACTGCCAGTACGTGAACGCCGCCAGCATGGCCATGGCGCCCTGCGCGAAGTTGAAGATGCCTGACGTCGTGTACGTGAGGACGAGCCCCGAAGCAGCAATGCCGTAGACCGCGCCGGTCACCAACCCGAGAATCGTGTAGGTGAGAAACAGGTGCATGCCCGGAACCCCGTCCCTCAGGTCAAAGGGCGGACGCGCCGACGCGGCGGATGGTCACCCCTGGGGTTTGATGACCGAGGGCGTCGCGTATTGGGTCGCGTAGCCCTGGGCGTTGAGGGGGGTGCCGATGACGGACCCGGAATTCGGGACGACGTACTTGGACGAGCAGCCGAAGGTCCCGAGCTTCTTCGGGTAGGCCTGGACCCACTTGGTGCCGTCGAGTTTCATCAGGAGCCCGCAATTCGGCGGGATGTTCTTGGCCGGGTTCCCCGAAGCGTTGAGGCCTCCGCCGGTCCACGTGGTGACCTTGGCGAGGTGATTGATCATGCACTGGCGGGTGAGGGTCGAGCCGCACGCCTTGGCCTCGGTGGCCCACAAGAGGAACGAGGACGTGGCTTGTTCCCCCAGCTGCGAGGTGAGGCCGCCGTACTTCTTCACGATGGCGAGGTACTGGGCGACCGCCGGGACGACCTTGGCCGCCTCCAGTGGCTCGTAGGAGATACGAACGTAGACCTTGTTGCCCAGCCCTGCGGTGTTCCACTGCGCGAAGGACGCCGTGTAGGAGCCGGAGTCCATGACCCAGACCGGGTCGTAGCCGATCTGGCTCTGCGCCTCCAAGGCGCCGTAGAGGGTCGGTCCCGGCGTGCCGTTGTTGAAGATGACCTGGGCCCCGCAGCTCTGGAGCTTCTGCACGAATGGCGTGTAGTTGGCCTCGCCGTTGTAGTCGATCACCGCCGAGCAGTTGGGAATGAACTTCCAGCCGGCCTCCGTATAGGCCTGCACGGACTTGGCCGTGGCGGTTTGCTGGGTGGAAAGGGTGGAGTCGTAGACGCCGACATGCTTGGTCTTCGATCCGAACAGAAGTTGGGCCTGGTAGGCGCTCGAAACCGGGCTGGCGTTCGCCGGGTTCGGCGACGCCTGGTACATCTCGTAGGCGTTGGCCACCACCGGGGAGACCGTGAAGCCGGGGACCGCGGCCAGGTTGCAACCCAGGCGGGTCTGCTCCGCCAGTCCGTCCAGCGCGAAACCCTCGCCGACCAGCATGAAGTCGGTCTTGCAGGCCTGGGTCATCACGCTGCCGACCTGGGTGACGGCCGCGTCGTAGTAGTTGCCGACGATCTTGCGGCCGTTGATGCCCCCCTGGGCGTTGCACCAGGCGATCATGTCCTTCACCGCGTCGCCCATCTCCTGGTCGAGGCCGGGGAGGCCGGAGAACCCCCGGTCGTCGCCGTAGGCGATGTTGATGGTGGAGTTGGTCACCCCATTGTCGGTGGATCCGCTGGCGCTGCCCTTGCCGCAGGGCGACGGCAGCGTGCCGAACTTGGCGGAGGAGGACGAGGACGATGCGCCGACCACCTGGGGGGCGATCAGCACCCCTGCCGACGTGAGCGCTGTGAGCAACAGCGCCACCCCCACCCCCCGCATACCGGTGAACCTCTTCATGGCCGAACCCCCGTCTGCGGAACCGGATCCCCCGACGGGTTCCAACCCTCGGACTAGAACCGGTTCCTGTTTGCACGGGCACACTACCAACTCGGCAGAGCGAATTCTCTGGGGTTACCGACTTCTTAGAGAGACGCCGGGCGCGGTGTCATGGAGCCCTACGGGTGATCCGCGGCCTGAACGTTGTACCGCTCGGTGTACTCCTTGAACTCCGCAGCCAGGTCGGGGTAGGTCCATCCGAAATCGGCCGGGTCATAGCGATGGCGGCCGAAGACGTCCTGCGGACGATCTGCGACAAAGGCCTGCATTCGCCGGGCGTGGAGGGTGCCCACCTCCTCTCCGAAGTTGCGGTACAGCGCCCGTACGGTCTCCAAAGGGTCAGCGAGCAGAGCGTCGTAGTGGAGATGCTGGCACCAGCCGTCGCCGGACTTCTCGTCGAAGGCCATGGCCGACCGGAGGGCGAAGGCACACTTGCGCCTCCACTCCTCGGCGGTGGGACGCGGGTCCGTGCGGCTGGTCAGAATCCGCTGGCCGGCGTTGGCCAGGCTGGCCAGGGAGGTGACGACCGGGCCCGGGTCTCGGTGGGTCCAGATGACCCGGGCGTCGCGATACGCACGCAGCATGGCCTCGAGGTGCCAGAGGTGAAAGGGCGTCTTGAGGATCCACCGCTCCGTCGGCTGGCGGGACTGCAGGATCTGGAGGGCGAGGCGATGCTGGGCGTAGGCGGGCGCCATGTCGGCCTGTTCCAGCCAGCGGCCGTAGGTCGGCACGTGGGCCTGGGTCTCGAGTGCGAGGGAGCGCACGTCGTACATGAAGAGCGCGACGCACTCCTCGGCCAGGGTGGCCCCGAAGGGGTGCATGGCCTTGAGCGCAGGGTTCAGCTTCATGAGCCCGTCGAGTTCCTTGGCCGACCGGGCGATGCGCGGATCCTCGGCCGCGTCCTGCTGGGTCACCGGGGGGACGGGGTGGGCCGCCTCCCACTGGAGGAGTGGGCGGGCCACCGGATCGAGCCCGAGGAGCAGGGACAGCAGGCTGGTCCCCGTGCGCGGCAGCCCCACGATGATCCACGGGCTCTCGATGCGCTCGTTCCGCACGTCGGGGTGGTCCACCGACCAGCCACGTAGGGCGATGCGATTGGCCAGAGCCCCTGCGAGCATCCTGGAGATGAGGAGGCGTCCGAACGTGGAGAGCTCGGCCTCGGCCCTACAGGCACGGACGTAGACCTCGAGCGGCTCCCGGTAGGAGTCACTCCCGAAGTCGTCAGACCCCGCCATTTTCACCGCCGACCTGAGGATTGACGACGGAGTGAGCGCCGGCACGTCGAGCCCGACGCGGGCCAGTCCTGCCCCGACCCGGTTCAGCGCAAGGAGCGGTCGGCTGCGCAATTCGGCATCGCGCCACGTGTACTCAACGGCGCTCATTTTGTTACCGCAGCCACCCCGCCCCCCACCTCCACGACCGTGCGCCCGAGCGACCGCCGCGCCGCGTGCTCGTCGAGCGCCCGGCCCGCCTCCTCCATGGTGACCCGCCGGCCGACGACCGGCCGGATGTCCCCCGCCACGATCAGCCGCAGCAGGTCGGCGTGGATCTCGTCGGCGACGTCCCTCCCGAACGGGTTGAAGCCGAAGCGGCGCATGCCGGGGTCGACGGCGTCCGCCCAGGCGATCATCACGGCGACGATGTCAATGTTGCCGATGCAGGCCATCCGGAGCGGCCGCCCCGTCATGCCGTTGGCGTCATCGTCCGCGAACCCCACGGCCAGGTAGCGACCGCCGTGGGCCGTGCAGCGCCAGGAGCGCTCGACGAAATCGCCCCCGGTCAGGTCGTAGACAACGTCGGCACCGGCGTCGTCGGTGGCGGCCAGCACCCCTTCCACGAAGTCCTCTGCGGTGTGATCGATGACCAGGTCGGCTCCCAACGACGCGCACAGGGCCCCTTTCTCGGGCCCGCCGGCCACGGCGATCACCCGGGCACCCGCCGCCTTGCCCAGCTGGATGCCGGCGGTGCCCAGCCCGCTGGCCGCCGAGTGCACGACCAGGGTCTCGCCGGCCTTGAGCCGGCCCCTGTGGAACAGGGCGAGGTGGGAAGTTTGGAACGTCAGCAAGAACGCGGCGGCCTCGGCGTCGTCGAGGCTGGGTGGGGCATCGAAGACCGAGATGGCGTCGGCGATGGCGTACTCGGCGATGCCGCCCAGCGCGTTCTTGGTGATGGCGACGACGCGCTTGCCGGCCCATGCCTCGGCGCCCTCTCCCACCTGGTCGACCACGCCGCACACGTCCATGCCCAGGGTGAACGGGGGTGGAGTCGGCACCGAGACCAGGTTCCCCCGACAGCGATCGATGTCGTTGAAATTCAGGGACGCCGCGCTGACCTTCACCCGTACCTCGCCCGGCCCGGGCTCGGGACACTCAGTGGTCTGCACTGCCAGGACCGTCCCCGGTTGACCGTGGCTGGTCACCCGCAAGGCCTTCATGTCTGCCACGTGACCCTCCTCGTGTGCGTTGCCGTCCGGGCGGCGATGGACCGTCCGTATGGCCCAGGAGTCATCATTGAAAGGACCCGATGGCCCTCGGCCTGTGCCGGCCTGGGAAGCTCATCCACTACCCGGCAGGCCCTCAGTGCGGGCGGGCGGGGACGTCGCCCGAGGCCGTCGGGTCGACCCCACCGGGGCCGTCGGTCCCGGACCAGCCCTCGGCCGCCCGCAGCGCCTCCAAGAAGGCGGCCACCCCCGCCGTCGTGGCCCGGGAGCGGGGTGAGGCCAGGACGTCGAAGGCGTGCTCGGCCTTCGGGAGCTCGGCGTAGGCGACCGGCGAGGCGGAGACCCGCCGCAGGGCGGCCACGAAGTGACGGGCGTCGGCCACCGGCACGAGGGTGTCGTTCCGCCCGTGGAAGACGAAGAACGGCGGGGCCTCGCGGTGGACGCGGTAGGTGGGTGAGGCCTGCTCGAAGAGCTCGCGCTCGTCGGCGATCCTGACCTTCATGACCCGTCGTTCGAGCAGGTGCTTGAGGCTCGGGCCGTAACGCCCGGAGGTGCTCGGGTCCCCGGTCATGTCGTAGACCCCGTAGAACGGCGTGCAGGCCTGGACCGAGGTGTCCGCCTCCTCGAACCCGGGCTGCCACGTGGGGTCCCCGGCGGAGAGCGCCACGAGCGACGACAGATGGCCGCCGGCCGAACCGCCGCTCACCGCCACGAAGGAGGGGTCGCCGCCATAGGCGGCGATGTGCTCCTTCACCCAGGCGATGGCCCGTTTGCAGTCCACGACGTGGTCGGGCCAGGTGGCCTTCGGGCTGAGCCGGTAGTTGACGGCGACGCAGACCCACCCCCGGCTCACCAGCTCGTAGAGCATGGGCTTCCCCTGCTCACGCTTGTCGCCGAGGATCCAGGCCCCGCCGTGGAAGTACACCATGACGGGCGCCCCGACGAGGTCGACGCCGCGGGGACGGAACACGTCGAGCCGGTGCATCCGCCGCCCGTCGCCGGCGTAGTCGATGTCGTGCACGGCCTGGATCGCGTGCGGGCGCAACGGCGCCGCCCGGAAGACCCGCCACCAACGGGCCCAGGCCCGGGCCACCGGGAGCTCGGCGACCCGGTACGGGGGGTCGAGCTCGGCCAGGGCCGCGCCGACCACGCCCTGCGCCCGGTAACCGACGGCGGCCAGGCCGGCCAGGCCCAGGCTCGTGACGGCGGCGGCCCCGAGGCCGATCCACCCGGCCACCGCGTCGAACGCCCCGAAGACCCCGAACACCACGGCCAGCAGGGCCTCGCCCACGATGAGCTGGACCGACACCTCGAGCGGGAGCCAGGCGATGAAGAAGCTCGGCCCGGTCAAGGGCTCTCGCTTCACCGGGAAGTAGGCGAGGAGGACGCTCAGGGCGCCGGCGAGGGTGAGCGCCAAGTAGGCGGTCGGCACCCCACCATCCTTTCTCTTTCTCGGGCCCGACACCCGTCGAGCCCGCCTCTCGCCCCGCAGGGACTGGAGGACTAGAACGTGACCAGGGGAGAAAGGAAGGGCAGCGTGGCGACCGAGCGGTTGACGGGCCTCGACGCCAGCTTCTTGTACTTCGAGACCCCGACCCAGCCGCTGCACGTGGCCATGACGCTCGTCTTCGACCCGGCCACGATCCCGGGGGGCTACTCCTTCGCCCGGCTGCGTCAGCACATCGCCGAGCGCATCCCAGAGGCGCCGGTCTTCCAACGCCGGCTCCTCGAGGTGCCCTTCCGCCTCCACCACCCGGTGTGGGTGGACGACCCAGACTTCGACATCGACCACCATCTCCGACGGGCCGCCCTGCCGGCACCGGGTGGGCTCTTCGAGTTGGCCGAATTCGCCGGCGACGTGATCAGCCGTCAGCTCGACCGGGGCCGGCCGCTCTGGGAGATGTGGGTCGTCGAGGGAGTGGAGGGCGGCAAGGTCGCCCTCGTGGCCAAGATGCACCACAGCACGGTCGACGGGGTGTCCGGCGCCCAGCTGCTCGGCGTGATCCTCGACCTCGAGATCACGCCCGAGAACGGGCACGTCCCCACAGCGACCGGGGAGGGTCCGGCCGAGCGATCGGCCAAGGTGCCGTCGTCCACCCAGCTCGTCTCGCAGGCCATGCTCGCCCGGCTGGTGAAGCCCTTCGAGGTCACTCGCCTCGTCATGCGGACCGGTCAGTCCCTCGTGGGCGTGGTCCGGATCCGTCGCCGGTCCTCGGGGAAGGCCGCCCTGCCGCTGACCGCACCGCGCACCTCGCTCAACCAGTCCGTCGGGGCCCGCCGCCGCGTGGCGTTCGCCGCGGCCAGCCTCGGCGACGTGAAGCGGCTCAAGAACGCCCTCGGGGCCACGGTCAACGACATCGTCCTGGCCGTGTGCACCGGCGCGCTGCGCCAGTACCTCGACGGTCGGGGCGAGCTCCCCGAGATCCCCCTCATTTCGGTGGTGCCCGTCTCGGTGAGCCAGGACCTGCCTGACCTCCCCGGTTCGAACAAGGTCTCGGCGATGTTCGTCGGGCTCCCGACACACGTCGAGGACCCCCTCGAGCGGGTCCGGCTCATCCAAGAGGACACGAAGACGGCCAAGGACGAGCACGCGGCCCTCGGCGCGAGCACCCTCCAGAACTGGGCGGAGCACGCCACGCCGAACCTCTTTTCCCTCGCCATGCGGCTCTACTCGGACATGCACCTCGCCGACCGGCACCGACCCGTGGCCAACCTCGTCGTCTCGAACGTGCCCGGACCGGACTTCCCCCTCTATTTCGCCGGAGCGGAGATGTTGGCCGGCTTCCCCCTCGGGCCTGTCGTCGACGGCATGGGGCTCAACGTCACGATCATGAGCTACCGGGGCGTCCTCTACTGGGGCTTCGCCGCCGACAGCCGCTCGGTGCCGAGGGTCTGGGACATCGCCGACGCCGTGACGGGTGCGCTGGACGAGCTGCTCGGAGCGGCTGGCCTCGAAGCGGAGCCCACCGATCTGCGGCTGCAGTTCGGGGCCCCGCCGGGGCCCGAAGAATCGCCCGGGGTCGAGAACGGCCACGCGCCCGCCCCCGACCGCGCCCCGGCCTGAGCAGCGACGTTGCCGAGCCCGCCAACGGCGGGCATGGACCAACGGTCCCCGGTGTTGCTCTACAAAGCGGGCGGCAGAGTCACCGAGGGAAGGAGCGACGATGGCCGTACAGGAGTTGGGGCACGTGGTCCTGTATGTGAGCGACCTCGATCGCTCGGCCGCGTTCTACCGCGACGTCCTCGGCTGGCGGCAGGTGGTACCGGCGCCGGGTGAGCCGCTCCACGGCGTGGCCGGGTTCTCCGGCGGGCGGACCCACCACGAACTCCTCCTCATCGAGGTCGGTCCCGGCGCCCAGCCCATCCCGAGCGGACGGCGGGTGGGCATGTACCACTTCGGGCTGAAGGTCGGCGACAACGACGACGACCTGCGTGAGGCGCTTCGCCGGGTGGAGGCGGCCGGGGCGACCGTGCTCGGTGCCTCGGATCACCAGGTCACCCACAGCCTGTACATCGCCGACCCCGACGGAAACGAGGTCGAGCTCTACATCGACGTACCGGGCGTCGACTGGCGGAACGATCCGTTGTTGGTCGCCGCGCCGATCCGACCGCTCAAGCTCTGAACCCTTGCACCTCGGTGGCGCGGCCGCGCCACGCACAGACTAGGCACGCCGGCGCCCATCGGGCCCGAGGCAGGTCGAACTTGCGGCATGATGTCCGGGAGCCTGTGGCCTATCCGGGATGGCACGTCGACCGCCCTGCCTGGCGATCGGGGTCGGCACGGGGTGATCGGGTGGCACGGGCTGAGGGAGAGCCTGGCGCGCCCCCGCTGGGGAGAGGAGTGCGACGTCGATGGAGCAGAACTTCGAGATCTCCGAGGAGTCCCGGAACGACATTCCCGTGGTCTCGGTGTCCGGTGAGATCGACGTGGCCACGGCGCCGGGTCTCCGCGAGAGGCTCCAGGCGCTGGTGGCGTCGGGGAAGTCCACGATCGTCGTCGACCTGCTCAACGTCTCCTTCCTCGACTCGACCGCCCTCGGGGTTCTGGTCGGCGTCCTCAAGCGCTGCCGGGAGGCCGGTGGTGACCTGCGGCTGGTCATGACCGAGCCCCGGATCCAGAAGGTGTTCGAGATCACTGGGCTCACTGACGTCTTCACGATGTTCTCCACCGTCGACGAGGCCGCCCAGGGGTGAAAGACCGGAGCCGAACCCTTTCAGACCAGGCGGAGCGTGAGAGGTGCAGCAGTTGAGCGATGTCGTCGAGCTCTCCATACCCGTGCGCGCGGATCTCGTGGTCCTCGCCCGACTGACGGCGGCGACCATTGCCTCGCGGGCCGGCTTCGGTGTCGAGGAGATCGAGGACCTACGTCTCGCGGTCGACGAGCTCTGCCTGTCGCTCGTGGGTGGGGACTCGAGCGGCCGGCTGATGCTCGAGTACATCCGGGACAACGACGTGATCGAGATCAGCTGCACCTATGACCCCGGAGCCGAGGGGGGCGGTGCCGATCGAGTCAGTCCTAAGCATGACGACCTCTCGGTACGCATCCTCGAGGCGCTCGTCGACCAGCACGGTCGGGACGTCGCGAGCGAGCGACCCCGGGCCTGGCTGCGCAAGCGCCGCGTCCACACCGCCGTCTGAGCAGCGCGTCCTCAGCCGTCGACGAGGGTCGACTCTTTCACTACCTCGTCGGGGTTCTTGTCAGGACGCAGGCCACGCCATGACGGGTGGCGCAACCGGCCATCGGCTGTCCACTCCCCGTAGCGGACCTCGCCGACCAGCGTCGGCTCCACCCACGTGGCCCCGACCACCTGCGCCTTCGGCAGCTCGCCGACGAACGGCGACGTGGACCGGCGTAAGCCGTCCAGTTCGTGCCGGAGCTCACGCAACGTCTCCTCGGTGAACCCCGTACCGACCTTGCCGGCATAGACGAGACCCTCCGGGCTTGGCAGACCCATGAGGAGAGCCCCGATCTCCCCTTCCCGGTTGCCCTTCCCCGGGGTGAAGCCGCCGATGACGATCTCCTGGGCGCGGAACTGCTTCACCTTCACCCAGTTCGGCGACCGGCGGCCCGGCTCGTACTTGCTGTCCCGGCGCTTGGCCACGACACCCTCCATGCCGGCCTCAGCCGCCGCATGGAGCACGTCGGAGCCGCTGGCGTCGGTGAACGCCGGCGGCACAGCCCAGTGGGGGCCCGCAAGGTGCAAGGAGGCGAGCAGTTTTCGACGTTCGTCGTAGGTGAGTGAGAGCGTCGAGCGGCCGTCGAGGTGGAGGACGTCGAAGATCATGTAGGTCACGGGCACCTCGCTGGCGAGGCGTCGAGCCCGGTTCACGTCGAGGACGTGCATCCGCTGCTGCAGCCGTCCGAAGCTGGGGCGACCAGCGTCATCGATGGCCGCGATCTCGCCGTCGAGGACAACCTGCCTCGACCCGAGGGCCTCGCCGAGCGCCTGCAGCTCCGGGTAGGAGGCCGTGACCACCCGGTCGTTCCGCGACAGGATGCGCAGCCGACCGCCGTCGACGTAGGTGATCGCCCGCACCCCGTCCCACTTGAACTCGTAGGCCCAGCCGACGTCGGAGCGCGGAAGACGCCCGGGGTCACACAGCATCGGGCGGATGAGCTCGGGGAGCGGGCTCCACTTCGGAGGCGCCGGGTCCATCCGGTGGATCATCCAGCTGTTGGGTCCCCGAACCCGACCCCTTCCGCTCCCAGCGGTCGAGAACAGCACGTAGCGACCCTCCACCCTCGAGCCGTGCAGGACCACCATCACCTCTCGGTCGGTCCACTTCTCGCACTCGTAGCGTCCTCGGTCCCAGATGGTGACCGTGCCGCCGCCGTACTCCCCTGCGGGGATCTCGCCGGCGAAAGCCGCGTACTCGAGCGGGTGGTCCTCGGTGTGGACAGCCAAATGGTTCTGCTTCGGGTCAAGCGGGATCCCTTTCGGGAGCGCCCACGACACGAGCACGCCGTCCCGCTCGAGTCGGAAGTCCCAGTGCAGCGCCCGCGCATGGTGCTCCTGGATGACGAAGGAGCCTTCTGCGTTCTTGCCCCGCGCCGTTGACCGACCCGCCGCCCTCGTGGCCAGGGTCTTCTTGCCCGCCGGCTCCTTGGCCGGGGTCTTCTTGGCAGCCGCCTTCTTGGCCGGGGCCTTCTTGGCCGGGGCCTTCTTGGCCGGGGCCTTCTTGGCCGAGGCCTTCTTGGCCGGGGCCTTCTTGGCCGGGGCCTTCTTGGCGACCGCCTTCCTCGCCGCCTTCTTGGACGCCGGCATGGGCTCTGGCGTGCGGTCGGGGTGCCGCTTCGCCCGGTAGGTCGCCAGCTTGTCTGGGCTCATCCCGTGTGCCTCCAGCTGGGTGTCACGCCGCCCGACATCGGCGTGGCACGGCCCCGCCGGTCACGACCGTACCGGGGACGGGCATGTCTCGCGGCGGCCCGACCATGAGGCCGGCCCGGCCGGTTCCGCCCCGGCGCGGGCGCGGTCCCTAAGCTCCGGGCCCGTGGACGACGGGTGGACGACCCACTTCTTCGGCCCGCGGCGACGATCCCGGACTGCACTGACCTGTGCGCTCCTGAGCGTCGCCCTCGTTGCCGCCGCCAACGTGGACGTTCCCCCCGCAGTGGCGTCCGCCGTGACCACGCTGCACGGCGACACCGTGCCGACAGTCGACCATCTCGGGCCGAGGACCTTCACCCGGCCAGGTCCATTCGCTGCCGGCGAGACCACGCTCGTACTGCCGAGCGACCACGCCGACGTGGAGGTCTTCTACCCGGCCCCGGCGGGCTCGGCCAGAGGCCACACGCCGGCCACGTACAACGTGAGTGCCTGGCTCCCGCCGGCCATCAAGGCCCTCGTCCCGAAGAACTTCAACGCCGGCGCCTACCCGACCGGCGCCTACCGCGGGCTGCCAGTGGCGCCCGGTCGGTTCCCACTCGTCGTCTTCGTCCACGGCTACTCGGGCTTCCGCGACCAGTCGACGTTCCTCACCTCGTGGCTGGCCCGTTGGGGCTTCGTCGTCGTCGCGCCCGACCTCCCCGACAACGACCTGACCGCCGTCCTCTCCGGCCACTCGGCGGCCGGCATCGGCAGCGACATCGACGAGGTGGCGTCAACGGTCCGGCTCATGGGGGACAAGAACGACGGCGCGGGCATGTTCCACGGTCACCTCGACCTCGGGCGCGTAGCCGCCGTCGGCCACTCGCTGGGCGGCGCCGTGTCGGAGGGTGTGGCCGCGGCCGACCCCAGGGTGACCACCTTCATCGGGATGGCCGGCGCCACGGTGGGCTCGTTCGGCCAGACCGCCTCGGGACCGACGAGCGTCGTCCCGGACAAGCCGGGGATGCTGGTCGTCGGGACCTCCGACGGGATCGTCCAGCCGGCCACGATCGCCACGGCCTTCACCCACATGGTGCGGCCGAAGCGGCTCGTCACTCTTCACGATTTCGGTCACCTCGTCTTCGCCGACATCTGCCAGATCGGCAAGGAACAGGGCGGGCTGCTGGCGATCGCTGCGGCGATCCACGTGTCGGTGCCACCCATGCTGAAGGCGCTCGCCACCGACGGCTGCGTCCCGCCCGACACGCCGGTCACCGAGGGGTGGCCGGCCATCCGCCAGGTGGTCGTAGCCCAGCTCCGCCACGTCTTCGGCTTCGACCGCTCGCTCGCCGGACTGACCGGTCTTATCCCCGCCTTCCCCGGCGTCGTGGCGGCGAACGTCTACGCCGGGCCGCACTGAGCCGGACTGCGGGTCGTCTCGTCGAGCACGGCCAGCAGCAGGGCGGCGGTCCGCTGGATGCGCTCACCCGACCGGCGCAGGCCGGCCAGGGCGGCCTCGCACCCGCCGGCCCAGCTCGTGATGTAGCCGAACGAGTAGCACCCGGCGTCGACGCCGAGGCTGCGGCACACCACATACGCCGTCGACTCCGCTTCGAGCTCGGCCAGCCGGCGGTCCTCGACCTCGCGGTGGAGGACCGCATGAGCCAGTTCGTGGGCGAGGGTCTTCACCCGCTGGACCGGGGCGTTCCCCTGCGCCACGCGGATCCGTCGTCGCTCGTGGCAGCAGTCGCCGTTGCTCCCGTGCTCGAGCGTCGCGTCGACGACGAGGAAGCCGAGGGCGCTCGCCACACTTGTCAACCGGCCGTAGTGGTTGGCGTCGTCATCGCCCTGCAGCCTGCGGCAGACCTCCGGGGGCTCGGCCCCCTCGGTCTGGGCGACGTCGAAGACCGGGACCGAGCGGAAGGTCGTCACCGCGGTCTCCTCGTCCTCCGACCTGTGCCGGACGACCGGGGCCAGGATCCAGATGGCCCGCTCCCCCCGCTTGACCCGACGGTGCACCCGCTGCCACGTGCGGAACCCCGCCACCTGCGTGGCCCCGGGTCGCTGGGCCGAGATGAGCACGACGTTGCCGAAGGAGTAGCGGTGGAAGCGGCTCTGGTAGTCGAGGTGGCGCTGCCACGCCCCCGACGTGGTCAGTTCGGCGATGCCCTCGGCCAGGGAGGCGAGGAGCTGGGGACGGTTCGGGCGGGTCACGCGCGGTCCTCCGGGCACTCGGTGGGGCCACCCGGGGAGCCGACGGGCGAACGCCTTCGATCGGCCGGGTGGGCACGGAGCGGGGCTACCGCGACGGGTGCTGGCAACCCGACGCGGTCCGGCCACTCGAACTGGCGGTCCGGTTCGGGACCGCCTCGGTGCCAACCTACGACCGGGGTGTGACGCGCCCCCAGGCCCGCGTCAGGCGGTCGTCGCGGTCGCCCGCCGCAGGAACCCGACGAGGCGGTCGAACGTGGCGTTCCCCTCGTCGGTGTCGAGGTCGAACTGGTACTCGTGGCCCAGCTCGGGCTGCTGGTCCGGCTCGTAGAAGTGGGTGGTCACGTCGACACCGAGGCCGGCCCCCCGCCGATGGGAGCCGATCGACTCGTCACCGTCGTCGGCCACCGCCCGATCTTGTCGCGGCCAGAGTGCGGCGCGCCCTCTCGGGCTAAGCCTCGAAGCACCGATGAGTTAGCCGTGTAGGACTCCGCGCATTCGCGGTAAGTGCCTCCCAGCCTGGAAGAATTGCGGTATCGAGTCGCAGTTTCGTCCAGAACCGAGGAGGCACTTCCTGTGGCTGCAGTATCGCGCGGAATCGACCGCATCGAGG
>DATGZH010000027.1:0-84941 GCA_035297265.1 Acidimicrobiales bacterium
CGGGTCGAGCCTGGGCGGGGCCACCCAGGTCAGCTTCGGCCACCAGCGGCCGGCGCAGATTCTGTCGAACAACGGCTCGCAGATCACCGTCGTCGTGCCCGCGGCGCCAGGTTCGATCATCGTCGACGTGACCGTTACGAACCCGGCCGGGACCTCGGCCGCCACGGGGGCCGACCGCTACATCTTCGGCACACCGCCGACCGGTTACGGCTACTGGCTCAACGCGTCGGACGGTGGGGTCTTCGCCTTCGGCAACGCCCCGTACGACGGCTCGATGGGCGGCAAGCACCTGAACGCGCCGGTGGTCGGCATGGCCACCGTGCCGGGCAACGTCGGCTACTGGGAGGTGGCCGCCGACGGCGGCATCTTCGGCTTCGGGAAGGTCGGGTACTACGGGTCGATGGGCGGCAAGCCCCTCGCCCGGCCGATCGTGGCCATGGTGGCCACCCCCTCCGGCCAGGGCTACTGGGAGGTGGCCTCCGACGGCGGGCTGTTCGCCTTCGGCGACGCCAAGTTCTACGGCTCGATGGGCGGGAAGCCCTTGAACCAGCCGGTGGTGGGCATCGCCGCGAGCCCCGACGGGACGGGTTACTGGGAGGTGGCCTCCGACGGCGGGCTCTTCGCCTTCGGCCCGGGCGCCCCGTTCTTCGGCTCCATGGGCGGCATCCCGCTCAACAAGCCGATCGTGGCCATCGCCCCGGCGCCCGACGCCGACGGCTACTGGGAGGTGGCCTCCGACGGCGGCCTCTTCAGTTTCGGGTCGGCCAACTTCTTCGGCTCGACGGGCAACCTCGTCCTCGTGGCGCCCATCGTGGCCATGAGCCCGAGCTGAGGCGCGCCGTCATCCGCGCCCCGTCGACCGGCCGCGCCGTTCGGGCGGGAGGACTCGCGTGCCCGTCGACCTAGGCGAGCTCCTCGCCCCGGCGACGACCGCCGTGGTCACGATGGAGGCGCAACGCAACGTGGTCGGCGACCTGAGCCCCCTGCCCGCGCTGCGCGAGGCGGTCGTGGCCGAGGGGATCCTGCCCCGGATCGGTGCGCTCCACGCGGCGGCGCGAGAGGTGGGGGCCACCGTCGTGCAGTGCCTCGCGGTCGACGAGGCGTGGTCGCCGCGCAACTACGCCGGTGCCGTGGCCCTGGCCCGCCGCCGGACCGCAGAGGCGCCGCCACCCGACGCCAACGACCCGGTGGCCGAGATCGGTCCGGCGCCGGGCGACCTCCGGGCCGTCCGCCACCACGGGGTGTCGCCCTTCACCGGGACCGACCTCGACGTGATGCTGCGGACCCGCGGCACGCGGACCGTCGTGGCCTGCGGCGTCTCGCTCAACATCGGTATCCCGGGCATGGTCATCGAGGCCGTCGGCCTCGGCTACCGGGCCGTCGTGGCCACCGACGCGGTGGTCGGCGTCCCGCCCGAGTTCGGTCGGGCCGTGCTCGCCCACAGCCTGCCGTTCGTGGCCACGCTCCTCACGGTCGAGCAGATCGCCGAGGTCTGGGGCTCGTAGGGACGGGCCGGGTCGGCGGGAGCGGCCCGACGGCGGCCCGGAGCGGCGGGCGCACGGTGGCGCGTCCCGCGGGTTCGGGCTGGAGCGCGTCCTCCCGGGCGCGGATCTGGCGACGGCCGAGGTGTGCCGGGTGATCCGGACGGCCTTCGCCTGATCCCGTGTGGTCTGCTCAGATAGGCCTCCTCGGCAACGGAGCGGCCGGCGGTCGGGCGAGGACGGGAGGCGACGAGATGGCTGCGGTGGCGATCAAAGACGAGCTGCTCCGCGAGGTGGCCGCGTCGGCCACCGAGTTCTTCGAGCGCAAGCTGACGCCGGGCGGCGACGCCGGCGACACGAGCCTGCGGGACCCCGAGTCGGGTCTCATCTACATCCTGCCCCGGCCGGCGCCCGACCGGCCTTTCCAGAACTGGAGCGAGGTCGGGCCGGACTACGTGGCGGTCGTCGACCCGACCGGCGCCTCGGTCCTCGACAACGGGGTCCAGCCCACGGTGGAGCTGGCTACCCACCTCATGATCTACGAGGCCCGGCCCGAGGTGTGCGCCATCGTCCACAGCCACGGCGAGTGGTCGCAGATCTTCTCGATCCTGCGCTGGGACATCCCGACGTTCACCTCGGACACCTACTTCATCGGGGGGATGGGCCCGATCCGCTGCGCGCCGACCGGCGGCGTGGCCACCGACGAGTGCGCCCGCGAGGCGCTGAAGGCCCTCGGCGAGCGGGCCCAGGCCGCCCTCCTGCCCTCGCACGGCGCGGTGTGCCTCGGGAAGGACTTCCGGGCGGCCTTCCACGTGGCCGAGATGGTCGAGCGGGCGGCCCGCCAGGCCCTCTACATCCGCCTCCTCGGTGGGGCGCCCCAGATGAGCCTCGAGGACCTGATGGGTCGGGAAGGCCTCGCCGCCATGAGCGAGGCGGCCGAGGCCGGCGGGGAGACGGTCGAGGCGATGCTCATGCGGGTCGCCCTGTGACCGCGGCGGCGAAGGGAGCGCGCCATGGGTGAGTTCGACGGCCGCGTCGCCCTCGTGACGGGGGGAGGGAGCGGCATCGGCCGGCAGGTGGCCAAGCACTTCGCCCGGGAGGGCGCCACGGTGCTCGTGACCGACGTCTCGGTCGAGGGCGGTGAGGAGACGGTGGCCCAGATCGCGGCCGAGGAGGACAAGACCGCGGTCTTCGCCAAGATGGACGTGACCAGGGCCGACGAGGTGGCGTCGGTCGTCGAGGAGCTCAGCCGCTCGATGGGCGACATCTCGCTCCTCCTCGTGTGCGCCGGCGTGTCCTCGATCGTGCCGTTCCTCAAGATGACCGAGGCCGACTGGGACTTCAACATGGACGTGAACGCCAAGGGCGTCTTCTTGGTGCTGCGAGAGGTCGTGGCGAGGATGGCCGAGCGGGGCCGGGGCGAGGTGGTGGTGATCGCCTCGGCGGCCAGCAAGGGGGGAGGACCGAACCTGGCCCACTACTGCGCCTCGAAGTGGGCGGTCCTCGGCCTCGTCCAGAGCGTGGCCCGCGAGGTGGCCCGCAAAGGGGTGCGAGTGAACGCGGTGTGCCCCGGGTTCGTGCGGACGCCGATGCAGGACCGCGAGGTGGTCTGGGAGGGTGAGCTGCGGGGCATCGACCCCGAGGAGGTGCGCCGGAGCTACGTCGAGCACACGCCGCTCGGCCGGGTGTGCGAGCCCGAGGACGTCGCCGACGTGATGGTGTTCCTGTGCTCGGACAAGGCCCGGTTCATGACGGGCCAGGCCGTCAACGTCACCGGCGGGATGGTCATGCACTGAAAGCGGACCGCCCGGCCGTCGGCCACTACGCTCCTCTTCCGTGTCAACGGCTGACGTCGTGGTGCTGATCGGGGCGGTCGTGGTCTGCCTGGCCGCCATCGTGTGCCTGGTGGCGGCGTTCGTGCTCGTCGGGCAGGTGCAGCGGCTCGAGCGGGCGGTCGAGGCCTTCCGCGACGAGGCCCTCCCGCTCGTGGCCGAGGCCCGGCAGGCGGCCGACCAGGCGGCGGGGGAACTCGCCCGGGTGGAGGCGGTCCTCGAGGGGACCGAGTCGGTCACGGCCACCGTGGACTCGGCGTCCCGGCTGGCCCAGCGGGCCCTGGCCAACCCGGTGGTGAAGGTGCTGGCCTTCCGGGCCGGCGCGGCGAGCGGGCTCCGGGCCATGCGGGAGCCCGAGCCCGCTCGGAGGAAGGCCCGGTGATGCGCCGACCGGCCTGGCTGGCCCTCGGCGTGGCCATCGGGGTGGGCGGCACCCTCTGGACCGAGCAGCAGGTGAAGAAGACCCTTCGCCAGGCCAAGGACCGTCTCGCCCCCGACCAACTGGCGGCCGACGCGCTGGCGGGCGTCCGCCAGCGCCTGCGGGCCGCGGTCAGCGCAGCCCGGGAGGCCCGGGAGGAGCGGGCGGCCGAGCTGTGGCGCGAGCTCGACCCTCCTCCGGCGAACGGGCGGCCGGGCGCGGTGCCGCCGCCGCCGGCGGTCAAGGCGCCGCAGACGAACGGCCTGCGGGGAGGCGGGACCACCCACCGGTAATCTTGACCGGATGGACGCCCAGGGGCTACGCACGGCCTTCACGCGCTTTTTCGCCGAGCGGGGCCACACCGTCGTGCCCTCGGCCAGCCTCATCCCCCACGACCCGACGGTGCTCTTCACGATCGCCGGCATGGTCCCCTTCAAGCCCTACTTCCTCGGTGAGGAGACCTCGCCGTGGCCCCGGGCCACGACCGTCCAGAAGTGCTTCCGCACCCCCGACATCGACCTCGTAGGCACGAACACCCGCCACCTCACGTTCTTCGAGATGCTCGGGAACTTCAGCTTCGGCGACTACTTCAAGGAACTGGCCATCCCCTACGCCTGGGACCTCGTCACCGAGGTCTTCGGGATCGAGCCGGACCGCCTCTGGGTCACCGTCCACGAGACCGACGACGAGGCCAAAGAGATCTGGACCGACGCCGTCGGGGTGCCGGCCGAACGGGTCCAGTGGGTGCCCGGCGAGAACTTCTGGAGCATGGGGGACACGGGGCCCTGCGGACCGTCGTCGGAGCTGTTCTTCGACAAGGGCGACGCCCTCGGTGCGCCGGGCGGGCCGGCCCATGGGGGCGAGGAGCGCTACGTCGAGATCTGGAACCTCGTCTTCATGCAGTACAACCGGTTGGCCGACGGCTCGCTCGTCGACCTGCCGCGCAAGAACATCGACACCGGGGCGGGGTTCGAGCGGGTGCTCTCCGTGCTCCAGGGGACGGACTCGGTCTTCGCCACCGACGAGCTGGCCGGGCTGGTCGAGGCGGCCGAGCGGGCCACCGGCGCCCGCTACGGCGAGACCGAGCCGGCCGACGTGGCCCTCCGGGTCATGGCCGACCACGCCCGGGCGATGACGATGCTCGTCGCCGACGGGGTGCTGCCCTCCAACACCGGCCGGGGCTACGTGCTGCGGCGGGTCCTCCGCCGGGCGGTGCTGGCCGCCCGGCGCCTCGGGACCGAGGCGCCAGTCCTCGGCCAGATGGCCGGGGCGGTGGCCGAGCTGATGGGGGAGGCCTACCCCTCACTCACCGAGAACCTCGGCCTCGTCGTCGAGGTCGTCGAACGCGAGGAGTCCGGCTTCGACCGCACGTTGCGCAGCGGGCTCGGGCTCTTAGAGGACGCCCTCGGCGTGGCCAAGGAGGGCTCGGGCACCCTCGGCGGCGACGTCGCCTTCTGGCTCCATGACACGCACGGCTTCCCGATCGAGCTCACCGAGGAGCTGGCGACCGAGGCCGACGTGGCCGTCGACCGGGCGGGCTTCGAGGCGGCGATGGCCGAGCAGCGCGAACGGGCCCGCCAGTCCGGACGCTTCCCGGCGCAGGCCGACGAGGCGGCCTACCGGGCCCTTCTCGACGACGAGGGTCCGAGCGCCTTCGTCGGCCGATCGCCCGAGCACTACGCCACCGGGGCCAGCGTCCTGGCCGTGCTTGACGGGGCCGAGCCCGGCACCGTCGAGATCTTCCTCGACCGCACCCCCTTCTACGCCGAGGGCGGCGGCCAGGTGGGCGACACCGGCGCTATCGCCACCGAGACCGGGCGGGCCGAGGTGTTCGACACCCAGGCGGTCCTGCCAGGCCTCACTGCCCACCGGGCCCGGCTACCGGCCGGTGACATGATCTTCGCCGGCCAGGACGCCACGGCGGCCATCGACGGGCCCCGCCGCGAGGCGCTCAGGCGCAACCACACCGGGACCCATCTCCTGCACGCCGCGCTCCGCGAGGTGCTGGGCGACCACGTCCGTCAGCAGGGCTCGCGGGTCATGCCCGACCGCCTCTCCTTCGACTTCAGCCACCACGGCCAGCCGGCGCGCGAGGAGCTGAGCGAGGTGATCGAGCTGGCCAACGCCGACATGCTGAGCGACGCCGCGGTGGAGACGACCGAGACCACCCTGGCCGAGGCCCAGGCCATGGGGGCCATCGCCTTCTTCGAGGAGAAGTACGGCGACACGGTGCGGGTGGTCCGGGCCGGGCCGCACTCCCTCGAGTTCTGCGGCGGCACCCACGTGGGCTCGCTCGGCCAGATCGGTCCGCTCGCCATCGTCTCGGAGAGCTCGATCGGGGCCAACACCCGGCGGATCGAGGCCCTGACCGGCCTGGCCACCATCGAACGGTCGGCCCGCCACGAGGCCCTCCTCGCCGACGCGGCCGGGCTGTTGCGGACCGAGCCCGAAGGCGTGGTCGACGCGCTCGAGCGGCTGCTCGAGCGGCAGAAGGTCGCCGACAAGGAGCTCGCCCGGCTGCGGGCGGCCAACCTCGACGCGGAGGCCGTCCGCCTGGCCGACGGGGCGGCCGACGGCGTGGTCGTGGCCCGGCGCGACGGCCTCGAGCCCGACGCGCTGCGCTCGCTGGCGGTCGCCGTGCGGCGGCGCGACGGCACCCGGGCCGTCGTGCTCGGCGGCTCGCCCGACGGGGCCAAGGTGTCGCTGGCCGTGGCGACAGACGGCGACCCCGACGCCACCGCGCTCGTGCGCCAGGTGGCCGAGGTGGTCGGCGGGGGCGGAGGCGGCTCGGCCGAGGTGGCCCTCGCCGGCGGGCGCGAGGTGGGACGCCTGGACGAGGCCCTCGACGAGGCCCGGCGCCTGCTCGGCCGGTCATGAGCAACGGGGCCGTCCCGGCCGGGGCCGCTCGGACCGACCGGGTGATGGGGGTGGACCTCGGCAGCCGGCGCATCGGGGTGGCGGTGAGCGACTCGGCCGCGCAGATGGCCTTCCCAAAGACCGTGGTCGAGCGAACGGGCGACCCCGCCGCCGACCGCCGCCGGCTGGCGGCCCTGGCCGCCGAGCTCGAGGCCCGCACCATCGTCGTCGGCCTGCCCCTCAGCCTCGACGGCCGCGAGGGTCCGGCCGCCCGGGCGGCCCTCGCCGAGGCCGAGGCGCTGCGCCGGGACCTCGAGAGCAGCGGCGTCGAGGTGACCACCTTCGACGAGCGGCTGACGACGGTCGAGGCCGACCGGGCACTCTCGGACGCCGGCAAGGACGGCCGGGCCCGGCGCCGGGTCGTCGACAGCGCGGCGGCCGCCGTCCTCCTGCAGGCCTGGCTGGACGCCCGATGAGCGAGCCCCCGGCCGGCGACGAGCTCGGCCTGGAGGGGCGGCCGCCCCCGCCGCTCGTCGTGGGCGGCGACGAATGGTCCGACCCCGAGGTGGCCGAGCCGGCCGTCGACGGCGACGGCCCGGCCCCGAGTGCCCCGGCCGAGGACGCAGGCCGCGGGGCGGCCCGCCGGGAGGCCAAGCGGGCCGCTCGGCGCCGACGGCGCCGGATCACCCTCGGGGTGCTCGGCGGCATCGTGCTGCTCGTGATCGGCTTCGTGGCCTGGTACGAGCTCGAGTCCCATCCCACCGGGGCGATCGGCCCGCCGGTCCAGGTCCAGGTGGCCAAGGGCGAGGCCACGGACACGCTCGTCGGCGACCTGGCCGGCCGGGGCGTGATCGGCAGTTCCCTCGCCTTCCGCCTCTACCTCTTCTTCCACGGCACGCCGAACGTGACGCCCGGGCGCTACCTCTTCCACCAGAACCAGGCGTTCGGGACGGTGCACGAGATCCTCTCGGGTGGCCCCGACGTCTTCCCGGTGGTCGTCTACCCCGGCTTCACGCTGCAGGAGGTGGCCAGGTCCGTGGGTGACCTGCCGGGGCACTCGAGCGTCAACTTCCTGTCCGTGGCCAAGAGCGGCGAAGTGGCCTCGCCCTACCAGCCGGCGGGGTCCGACAACCTGGAGGGCCTCGTCGGGAGCGGCACCTACGAGGTGGTGCCGGGCGAGACCGAGCGCCAGCTGCTCCAGGCGATGGTGCAGCGCTTCGACCGTCAGGCGGTCGCCGCGGGGCTCACCCCGGCCGCGGCGGCCGCCCTCGGCTACACGCCCTACGAAGTGGTGACGGTGGCCTCCATCGTCCAGAAGGAGGGCTACTACCCGAAGAACATGGGTCCGGTGGCCCGGGTGATCTACAACCGGCTCGCGCAGGGCACCCCGCTCCAGATGGACTCGACGGTGCTGTACTCGCTCGGCCAGGACGGGGGCACGGTGACCCAGGCCGACCTCGCCCTCGACACCCCCTACAACACCTACAAGCACACCGGACTCACGCCCACGCCGATCTCTATCCCCTCGCCGAAGGCCCTCACCGCGGCGGTGCACCCACCGCCCGGTGACTGGCTCTTCTTCGTCGTCGTGTCGAAGGACGGCACCGAGGCCTTCTCGGACACCTACGCCGGGCAGCAGGCGAACGAGCAGCTCGCCAAGAGCCGGGGGCTGTGACGTGAGCGGGCCGACGGGCGGGCCCGGCGCGCCGTCGGCCGCCACCACCGTCGTCGGGGTGATCGGGGACCCCGTGGCCCACTCGCTGTCACCGCTCCTCCACAACACGGCGTTCGCCGCGCTCGGTCTCGACTGGGTGTCGGTCGGCTTCCCCGTGCCCGCCGGCGAGGCGCCGGCCGCGCTCGCCGGCGCCCGGGCCCTCGGGCTGGCCGGGCTCTCGGTGACGATGCCGCACAAGGACGCGGTGGCCGACCTGGTCGACGAGTGCACCGCGGTGGCCCGTCGGCTCGGTGCGGTCAACTGCGTCATCCGGCGCAAGGGACGGTTCGTCGGCGACAACACCGACGGCGAGGGGTTCGTGGCCTCGCTCCGCCGCGGCGCGACGTTCGAGCCGGCCGGGCGGCGTTGCCTCGTGGCCGGGGCCGGCGGGGCGGCCCGGGCCGTCGTGCTCGCCCTCGCCGAGGCCGGGGCGGCCGAGGTGGTCGTGGTCAACCGCACCCCGGGCCGGGCGGAGACCGCGGCCGCCCTGGCCGGGTCGGTCGGCCGAGTGGGCCGGCCGGAGGAGGCCGGTTCGTTCGACCTCGTGGTCAACGCCACGCCCCTCGGGATGGCCGGGGCGGGCGCCCCCGGGGCCGAGCCCGTCGACCCGGCGCTCCTCCACCCCGGCCAGCTCGTGGTCGACCTCGTCTACGCGCCCAGGCGCACCCCCTGGCTGGCCCGAGCCGAGGGCCGCGGCGCCGTTGCGCTCTCGGGGCTCGGGATGCTCGTCCACCAGGCGGCGGCCCAGCTCCGGCGGTGGACCGGGGAGGAGCCACCCACCGATCGTTTGTGGGAAGTCGCGACGGCGGCGACCGACGCTGCCCCTGGCTGAAGCGGTAGTCAACATGGACTAGTCGGTGGGGGATGCACAGGCGTCGGGCCCCTCGGGCGCGTACTGTAGAGGAGGCGGAGGGCCGCTTCGGCGGCTCGAGAGGGGAACATCACCGTGCAACCAGGCGGGGGCGCGGCCGCAAGCCACCCTAGGCCGCGGCTGGAATTCAAAGGCGAGCTGGACGGTCCCAACGCGGCCGCCTCGCTGCGCAGCGTCGTCCTCCTGTTCCTCCTCCTGCCCGTCTCGTTGATCGTGGCCTTCGCCTACCGGCCCGGCGTGCGCTCGTGGCCGGCCCTCTGGACCTCGGTCGGCCTGGCGGCGGTGCTCCTCGCCCGGATGGCCTACGACGCCCACCAGCTGCGGCAGGGCCACCTGGAGACCTTCCGACCGGGGCTCCTCCTCCTCGAGGTGGTCATGGCCACCGCGGCCTACGGCGCGCTCGCCGTGGCCGTCGGGTTCCACAACGGGGTGTTCCTCCTCGTGGCCTGCACGCCGTTCCTCCTCACGTCGATCGTCGGCGGCCAGCTGATGATGGACCTGGCCTGGTTGGCCCTCGTGACCACACTCGCCATCGCCACCGGCCTCCAGTTGCCGGCCCTCGACACCGCGTTCATCACCGGTGTGTTCGCCGCGGTGTTCGCGGTGATCGGCGTGATGATCGACCTCACGGTGCGCGGCATCCGCTACTCGGCCGACGTGAACCAGGCGCTGGCCGAGGTGGCCTCGCACGCCTCGAACCTGCGCGAGTGGCCACAGGGTCTGGCCCCGATCGCCCAGAAGCTGGCCTTCGCCATGAACGTCGACCGTTACGCCGTCATCACCCGGGCCCCGCACGGACGGCCCGAGCGCGACCTCATCTGGCCCAACCCCGAGTGGGCCGACTGGACCGTGCTCGGCGACCTGCCCGAGCGGGCGCTCAGCAGCGGCCACACCGTGACCGAGGGCGAGCTCTACGCGGTGCCCGCCCTCTCCTCGGGGGCGGGCCTCGTGATGGTGGTGCCGACCCACGTCCACGGGGTGCCGGTCGACACCAACCCGGCGGTCACCGCCGCCGCCCTGCTCGCCACGATGCGCGACCGGGCCCTCGTCGTGGCCGGCCTTGTCGACCTGGCCAACTCCGACGCCCTCACGGGGGTGGCCAACCGGCGCAAGCTCTTCGAGGTGCTGCCCCAGGAGCTCGTGCGGGCCGGCCCGGGCAAGCCCCTCAGCGTGGTCATGATCGACCTCGACCACTTCAAGCAGTACAACGACCGGTTCGGCCACACGGCCGGTGACCAGCTGCTCCGGCTCTTCGCCGAGCGGGTGACCGCCCGGTTGCGCGGCCAGGACCTCGTGGCCCGCTTCGGCGGCGAGGAGTTCGTGCTCGTTCTCCCCGACACCGATATCGACTCGGCCACCCTCCTCGTCGAGGCCGTCCGCTCGCTCGGGGCCGGGGCCGACCCCGACGGCAACCGGGTGACGTTCTCGGCCGGCATCGCCGCGTGGGACGGCGCCGAGTCGGTGGACGACCTCGTGCTCCGGGCCGACACCAGCCTCTACGCCGCCAAGTTCCACGGCCGCGACCGGGTGATGGCCCTGCCATAGAGGTTCCCGGTTCGCCGAACCAGCGCCCCTGAACGAACCCATCGTCGGCATGGCGCCGAGGCCCGACGGCGGCGGCTCTTGGTTCGTGGCCGCCGACGGCGGCGTGTGCAACCTCGGCGACGCCGCTCCCACGGTTGGCTGGGCGGCACGAGCTCTGCCGACCCGATGGTGTCCCTGATCGCCGACCGGCGAGTGGGTGGGGCCGACCGAGATTACGTCGGAGACGGTGTGTCGCTCTTCGCCGGGGCCGGTGAGCGGGTGTGCTCCCCGAAGCGGGGCCTTCAGTCCGACGCTGCCGTCGTCGGCGAAGAATCCGCGGCGCCGACCGGCCAGAGGCCGTCGCCCATCAGCGCGCTGACGCAGGCCTCTCGGAGCTTGCGCTCGAGCGGCGCCCGGTTCGTCGTCGAGGTACGCAGGCCCACCCGGATGGTGCAGGTGGTCCCGTCGCTCGCCACGATGCCGAGCACCTCGGGCGGCTCGGTGCACGACGTCGAGAAGCGCGGGCTCGCCGCCACGCCGGCGGCCGCGGTGGCCACGACGGTGTGCACCCGGTCGAGGTCGGCAGCGGCCGTCGGGCTGAAGACGAGCTCGACGATGGCCTTGGCCCAGCCGCGCGAGACGTTGCCCAACTTGCGAATGTCGCCGTTCGGTACATACCAGACGGTCCCGTCGTCCCCCCGCAGACGGGTGACGCGGAGCCGGAGGTCCTCGACGACGCCGGTCGTTCCGTCGACCGTGATCGTGTCGCCGATGCCGTACTGGTCCTCGAGCGTGAGGAGGAAACCCGACAGGTTGTCCCGCACGAGCTGCTGGGCCCCGAAGGCCACCACGGCGGCGATGACGGTGGCACTCGCCAGTATCGGCGTCAGGTTGATCCCGAGCGTGCTCAGCACGATGAGCACCGCCACCACGTAGACGAAGACCCGCCAGAGGTTGGCCACGAGGAGGGCGGTGGCCGTGGCCCGCGAGGTGGACCGGGGGGTAGGGGAGCGGTCGGCCGCCCGTTCGATGACCCGGCCGAGGTGGTGGCGGATGGCCTTCGCCCCGAGCTGGGCCACGAGGATGGCCAGGACCACGATGATGATGACGGCCAGCGGCCGAACGACGAAGTCGACCACCGTCTTGGCCGTCGAAGGATCGACGCCGGCCTTCACCAAAAGGTCGTAGAACCAGCCCGTGTCCTGGGGCAATTGGATGGTCGTCGACGCCGTGACCAGGACTTCGTGGCCTGGGAGGGGGCCGGTCGCAAGAGGGGACGGGGCCATGGCGGATATTCTCTACCCCCGGTGCAGCCTCGGTGACGACCATCCCCCGGAGCCGTCAGGCGTCCGTCTTCCGCCTCGACCTCGTGCTCGTGTTCAGCGCGATGCTGGCCGCGTCCATCGGCGTGGTCATGGTGTACACCGCCACCCGGGGCAACCTCTTGGCCCAGGGCTTCGACCCGCACTACTTCTTGAAGCGCCAGGCCCTCTTCGTCCTGCTCGGCCTCTTCGCGATGGCCGTCCTGACGCTGTTCGACTACCGCCGCTTCGAGCAGTTGGGCACGGCCATCTACATCCTCCTCGTGCTCTCCCTCGTCGGGGTCCTCGCCGTCGGCTCCTCGGCCCACGGCTCGGCCCGGTGGTTCAACGTCGGGCCCCTCCAGATCGAGCCCTCGGAGTTCGCCGTCCTCGGCCTCGTCGTGGCGGTGGGCACCTACTGCGCCCGCCGCGAGGAAGGGCTCACCTGGACGGACGTCATCAAGGTGCTCGCCCTCGGGGCCGTCCCCATCCTCCTCGTCATGAAGCAGCCCGACCTCGGGACGGCGATCATCATGCTGATCGTCCTCCTCGTGATGCTGGCCGTGGCCGGGCTCCCGGCGCGGATCCTCCTCCTCCTCGTCGTCGGGATCTTCGTGGCCGGCGTGCTGGCGCTGAAGGTCGGGCTCCTCCACCAGTACCAGCTGGCCCGGCTGACGAGCTTCCTCCACCCGAACTCGAGACAGGCGAGCATCCAACCGGCCATCTACAACGTCCAGCAGTCCAAGATCGCCATCGGCTCGGGCGGGCTCTGGGGAAAGGGGCTCCTGCACGGGACCCAGACAAACCTCGGCTACGTCCCCTTCGAGCAGACTGACTTCATCTTCAGCGCGGTGGGCGAGCAGCTCGGCTTCGTGGGCTCGACCCTCGTCCTCTCGGTCCTCGGCATCGTCGGATGGCGCATCCTGCGGGCGGCCCAGCTCTCCCGGGACACCTTCGGCCGGCTCCTCTGCGCCGGCATCTTCACGTTCTTCGCCTACAGCGTGTTCCAGAACGTGGGGATGAACACCGGGATCATGCCGGTCACCGGGATCCCGCTCCCCTTCATCTCCTACGGCGGGTCGGCCTCCCTCGTGTTCTTCGCCGGGGTCGGGATCGCCCTCAGCGTCTACGCCCGCCGGGCCGGCTGAGACGCCCGTGAGCGAGCAGCTGGCCGGGGACGACGAGGCGCCCCCGCCGGCGACCGAGCCCGTGCCGCCCACCGCGGTCTTCCGGCTCGTCGAGGTGGTCGAGGCGACGGTGACGCTCCCCGCCAACCACGCCGTCGTCGAGCTGCAGGAGGCCGAGCCCCCTTACCGGAGCCTGTCGCTGCCGATCGGCCTGGCCGAGGGGGTGGCGCTGAGCCAGGCCCTCCACAAGATCCCGACGCCTCGGCCCTTCACCCACGAGCTCTTCACCACGGTGCTCGAGCGCTTCGCCCTCGACATCGTGGCCGTGCGGCTGGTCGGCCGTACGGGCGGCACCTACCAGGCCGAGCTGGACCTCCGTGGCCCGAGCGGCCGGGCCGTCCTCGACTGCCGGCCCTCCGACGCCATGGTGCTCGCCCTGCGCCAGCTGGTGGCGGCGCCCGTGCTCGTCGACGACCGCCTCCTCGCCACCGACGACGACGTCGTGCCGATGGGGCCGGCGTAGGGGCTCGCCGGTCAGAGGGCGACGACGAAGGCCTTCTCGCCGGGCTGGCTCACCCCCGAGGCCACCTCGGCCGGCGTGCTCGAGCCCTCCTCGGAGATCCGCATGAGCAGCGCGATGAGCACGTAGTTGGCCACGAGCGCCGAGCCGCCGTAGGCCATGAAGGGCAGCGTGATCCCGGTGAAGGGGAGCAGCCGCAGGACCCCGGCCATGATGAAGAAGGCCTGGAAGCCCAAGATGAGCGTGAGGCCCGTGGCCACGAGCCGCGAGAAGTCCGTCCGGGCGGTCTGGGCGATGCGCAGGCCCGTGCCCACGAGGAGCAGGTAGCCGATCACCACCGCGCTGGCCCCGATGAAGCCCATCTCCTCGCCGATGCCGGCGAAGATCATGTCGCTCCACACGTAGGGGACGACGAGCGAGGAGGGGGCGAGCCCGAAACCGGTGCCGCCCACGCCGCCCGTGCCGAGGGCGAACCAGGCGTGGCCCAGCTGGTAGCCGGTGGTGTTGAGCGTCTTCCAGGGGTCGAGCCAGATCGTCACCCGCTCGTGCACCTGGCCGAACAGGTGGGCGGTGACGTAGGCCCCCGCGGCGAAGAGCACGACGCCGAGCACGAGGTAGCCGAAGCGCCCGGTGGCGATCCAGAGGAGGGCGATGAAGAGGGTGAAGATGAGCATGGCGAAACCGATGTCGTTCTCCACCCCGATGATGAACATGGCGAAGCCCCAAGCCACGATGATCGGCACGAGGGGCCGCGGGTCGACCACGAGGCGGTTGCCGAGCCGGGCGGTCGGGATCGAGAGGAGCTCTTTCTTCTCGGCGAAGTAGGAGGCGAAGAAGATGCAGAGGAGGAGCTTGGCGATCTCGACCGGCTGGAACGAGGCCGAGCCGAGGCGGATCCAGAGGCGGGCGCCGTTGACCTCCTTGCCCAGATGGGGCACGAGGGGGGCCAGCATGAGCAGGGCGGCCAAAAGGAGGAGCAGGTAGCGGTAGCGGTCGAGGTCGCGCGAGCGCCGGATGACGAGGAGCGTGAGGACGTAGGCCACCACCGCGATGGCCGTCCAGCCCGACTGCAGCTTGGCGAAGGAGGGCTCCCACCGGGCGATGACCACGTAGCCGATCCCGTTCAGGAGGACGGCGATCGGCAGCACCACCGGGTGGGCGTTGGGCACCAACCAGCGGTTGGCCAGGTGGGCGAGGAGGGAGAGGCCCACGAGCGCCCCGAGGAAGGGCCCCAGGTGGGGCGGGATGTGTGAGTACTGCCCCTCTGAGGCGAGCAGGTAGCAGAGGACGATAATGATGTTGGCGAAGACGAGAAGGCCCAGCTCAGTGCGGCGCTTCGGCTTCGGGCCCCGGGGCCACCGTGGGATGATCGGCGCTCGTTTGGGCGGGCCCGGCACCTCGCCGATGGTAGCGGCGGGAGTACGATCGCAGGCGGAGACCCCATGGCTTTGAACAAGACGACGACTGCGCTGCCCAAGTCAGCGAGCGACCCCGACGCGGCCCCGGCGCGCCGCACGGGCACGGCCGTCGCCGACGGCGGGCCGACCGAGGCCAAGCCCACCAAGGCGGCCGAGCAGGCCACCGTCGAGTCCTTCGGCTTCCAGCGCTTCACCAACCGCGAGGTGTCGCGGCTCGACTTCGGGGCCCGGCTGCTCGACCTCTCCGAGGACGAGCGGGTGCCGCTCCTCGAGCGGGTCAAGTTCATGGCCATCTTCTCGGAGCTCCTCGACGAGTTCTTCCAGGTGCGGGTGGCCGGCCTCGACGACCAGGTGGCGGCGGGCGTGCGCACCCGCTCGGCCGACGGCCTCCGGCCCGGGGAGCAGCTGAAGGTCATCCGGGCCCGGGTGGAGGACCTCGTGGCCCGCCAGGACCGCATCTTCTTGGACCAGCTGGAACCGGCCCTGGCCGCGGCGGGGGTACGGCTGTCCGGTTGGTCCACGCTCGACGACGACGACCGGAGCTACCTCGTCGACGTGTTCCACCGCCAGATCTTCCCGGTCCTCACCCCACTCGCCGTCGACCCGGGCCACCCCTTCCCCTACATCTCGAACCTGTCCCTCAACCTCGTGGTCGAGGTGGGCGACCCTGTCACCGGCGAGCAGCGCATCGCCCGGGTGAAGGTGCCCCCGGTCCTCCCGCGCTTCGTGGTCATGCCGGACGGCGAGCGGTTCGTGCCGCTGGAGCAGGTGATCGCGGCGCACCTCGACACGCTCTTCCCTGGGATGACCGTGGGCGAGCACCAGACCTTCCGGGTGACCCGCAATGCCGACCTGGCGGTCGAGGAGGACGAGGCCGACGACCTCCTCGTGGCGGTCGAGATGGAGCTGCGGCGCCGCCGCTTCGGTCGGGCGGTGCGGCTCGAGATCGACGTGGCGGCGAGCGACGACGTGTGCGAGCTCCTCACGGCCGAGCTCGAGGTGTCCCGGGACGGCGTCTACCGGGTCGAGGCGCCGATCGGCCTCGACGGCCTCTGGGCGGTCTACGGCCTCGACCGGCCCGACCTCCACGAGGAGACCTGGACGCCCATGACCCCGCCGCCCCTCGCCACGGCGGGCAACGAGCCGAGCGACCTGTTCGCCGTGCTCCGCGAGCGCGACGTCCTCGTCCACCACCCCTACGACTCCTTCGCCACCTCGGTCGAGGCCTTCGTGGGCCAGGCGGCCGACGACCCCTTAGTCCTCGGGATCAAGCAGACCCTCTACCGGACCTCGGGCGACAGCCCGATCGTGGCCGCCCTCATCCGGGCGGCCGAGCAGGGCAAGCAGGTGGCCGCCCTCGTCGAGCTGAAGGCCCGCTTCGACGAGCAGGCCAACATCGGCTGGGCGAGAGCCCTGGAAGAGGCGGGCGTCCACGTGGTCTACGGCCTCGTCGGCCTGAAGACCCACTCGAAGACGGCCCTCGTGCTCCGGCGCGAGGACGACGAAATCCGCCGCTACTGCCACGTCGGCACCGGCAACTACAACTCGAAGACGGCCCGGCTCTACGAGGATCTCGGCCTCCTCACCTCCGACGCCGACGTCGGCGCCGACGTGGGGGACCTCTTCAATTACCTGACCGGGTTCTCGCGCCACACCGGCTACCGGCAGCTTCTCGTCTCCCCCGTGACCCTCCGGCAGCGGGTGCTCGCCATGATCAACGAACAGGCGGAGGCCGGGCCGGCGGGGCGCATCGTGCTCAAGCTGAACGGCCTCACCGACCCGGTCATGATCGACGCCCTCTACCGGGCCTCCCGGGCCGGGGTGGCGATCGACCTCGCCATCAGGGGGCTCTGCTGCCTGCGCCCGGGCATCCCGGGGCTCTCCGAGACGATCCAGGTGCGCTCCGTCGTCGGACAGTTCCTCGAACACTCGCGTATCTACCGCTTCGGCGGGATCGACGGCGTCGTGCCCGGCTTCGTCTCGCCGGGCGACCTCCCGCCCGAGGACCACGACCACCCGCCGCTGCGCCTCCTTATCGGCTCGGCCGACCTCATGGAGCGCAACCTCGACCGCCGCATCGAGGCCCTCGTGCCGGTGCGTGACCCCGAGCTCCAGGCGCGCCTCTTGGAGGTGCTCGACCTGGTCTTCGCCGACGACACGAACGCGTGGGTCCTGACACCGGACCGCCGCTGGCGCCGGGTGCCCACCGTGAAGGGACTGAGCGTCCAACGTCGGCTGAAGGAGCTGGCGCTCGAGCGGGCTCGCCGTCGTCGGGAGCCCTGAGGCTTCGCCCTCTTTCGGCTGACGAGGGCGCCCCTCAGCGGTCTTTGCTCATTCTTGGTCCTGGAGGCTCGGCGAAGCGTGTCGCGGGACAGCTGCCTGGCCGCCGAACCGCTCAGCCCACCAGTGGGCCCTCCTGGGCCGGCTGAGCCTCGCCCAGCTCGCGGAGCCGGCGTTCGCTGATGCGCAGCGACAGGTAGGCCGCCCCGCCGACGGGAATCGGGAGCCAGAAGTTGACGAGGCGCCATGTGAGGACGCCGAGGACCGCGGTGTCGCGCGGCACGTGGAAACCGACGAGGGTGGCGATGAGCACGCCTTCGACGACGCCGAGGCCGCTCGGGGTGACCGGGATGAAGGCCAGGATGTTGGCCAGGCCGTAGGCCACGAGGAGGTCGACCGGCGACACCAGATGGCCGAAGGCGAGGAGGAAGACCCAGAGCGAGGCGGCGTCGAGGCACCAGTTGGCGGCGGCCCACACGAGGCCCCGCCGGAGCAACCCGTGGTCCGAGCGGACGAGGTCGAGCCGGTCGCCCACGCTCGCCACGAGGCCGGCCACCCGGTCGGCGTTCACGAACGGGAGGTGGCCGGCGATGCGGTGCACCCGGTCGGCCGCCGACTGCTTGCCCTTCGTCAGGATGAGGACCACGCCGGTGAAGGCGGCGATCAGGAGGAAGCCGGCCACCGCGGCGATCCCGTAGCGCTGGTTGTAGCCGTACATGGGGATCGAGACGAGGAGAGCCACCCAGAAGAGGGCGTTCAGCACGAGGGCCGAGCCCGCGCCCTGGATGGCCAGCCCGAAGGCCGACACGCTGCTCGGCACGCCGGCCTCGCCGAACAGGCGGTAGCTGAGGGCGGTGCCGGCGGCCGTGCCGCCGGGCAGCACGTGGCTCACCGCCAGGCTCGACATGTTGATGCGGAAGAGACGACCTCGCCCCGGGGCACCGGGTGAGAGCACGGTGTGGGTGAGCTCGGCGTAGGCGACCAGCGCGCCGATCTCGAGTAGGACCGCGAACACGAGGCCGTAGACGTTCACCTGGCCGAGCAGGTGGACCGACTTTCTGGCCCGGGCGATCTCGGGCAGGAGGATGTACTCGAAGACGAAGATCAGGACGACGACGGTGAGCGTGGCCCGCACCTCGCGACCGACGTGCGGGAGCCGCGGCCAGCGTCGGCGAGGCGCGTCGGGCTCGACGGGCGCTGCCGCCTCGTCCTCGCCCTCGTCCATCGCCTCATGGTGGCACAGGGCGGCCGACCGGGCTCGGGATGCGACCGCCAGAAACACCCTGCACCCTGGGCCGGAGCAGCCCACGGGTCAGCCATTTCGCGGCCCTGCTCTGTCAAGCTTGGGCCGTGGCCGAGAACGTCTCGTCGCCGGCGGCCGGCGGCGCCTCGCTCGAAGGGGAGGCCGGCGAGGGCCACCTGACCCACCGGGTGTTGGCGGCGGCCGACGCCCGCCGGGTGCCGCTCGCCACCATCGTCACCACCGTCGGGGTCATCGTGGCCACCGGCATCGTGCTCCTCCTCCTGTGGACCCTCCGTATCGACGTCCTCTACGTGGTGGTGGCCTCGTTCGTGGCCGTGATCCTCTCGGGGCCGGTCAACTTCCTCCAGCGGCGGGGGCTCTCCCGGGGGTTGGCGGCGACGATCATCTTCGTGGGCGGCGTCGTGGCCTTGGGCGTGCTCATCTTCCTCCTCGGGTCGCCGCTCGTCTCGGCGGTGAACCGGTTCGTGCACCAGCTCCCGCACCTCGTCAACCAGGCCGAGCACGGCAAGGGGGCCATCGGCCGGCTCCTGCGGCGGTTCCACCTGTTGCGCTTCGTGCAGCAGAACCTGCCCAAGCTCTCGACCGCGGTGACCCACCTCTCCAAGCCGGCGCTCTCCTTCGGCAAGGCGGCGCTCTCGACGGTGATCGCCGTGTTCGTCATCGCCTTCCTCTCGTTCTTCATCGTGCTCGAGGCGCCCAACCTGGCCCAGGGCTTCTACGGGATGCTGCGGCCGGACCGGGCGGCCCGGGTGCAGCGGGTGTGGCACCAGGTGACCCTGGAGGTGAGCGGCTACGTCCTCGGCGACGTGACCACCTCGGTCATCGCTGGCGTCGTCGTGCTGATCACCCTCCTCGTCCTGGGCGTGCCCTTCGCCTTCCTCCTCGGGTTCTGGGTGGCCTTCGTCGACCTCCTGCCCATGGTGGGTGGGCTCCTCGCCGGGGTGCCCACGGTGATCATCGCCTTCATCCACTCGCTCCCGGCCGGCATCATCACGCTGGTCGTCTTCCTCGTGTACCAGCAGATCGAGAACCACGTCCTCAACCCGCTCATCATGTCCAAGACCGTCCACCTGAGCCCCCTCTGGGTCCTCCTGGCCGCCCTCATCGGGGCCAACCTGGGGGACCGGATCGGCTCGACGTTCGGGGCCTTCATCGGTACCCTCATCGGCATCCCGGTGGGCGGGGCGCTGCAGGTCATCTTCCGGGAGATCCGTCGCGGGGTGCCGGCGGAGGAGGGCGAGGGCGTCGGGGAGACAGCCGTCCCGTAAACTGCCTGCCCGTGCGGGTGCTGGTGGTCTTGCCGACCTACAACGAGGCCGAGAACGTGGTGAAGGTGCTCCACGCCATCCACGAGGCCGTGCCCCAGGCGGGCATCCTCGTCGTGGACGACGGCAGCCCCGACGGGACGGCCGAGCTGGCCGAGGAGGCCGGGGCGGACATGGGCGACGTCCACGTGCTCCGCCGGGCGGCCAAGTCCGGCCTGGGCTCGGCCTACCGGACCGGCTTCCGCTGGGGCCTCGAGCGGGGCTACGAGGCCTTCGTCGAGATCGACGCGGACTTCTCCCACGACCCCGAGGCCCTGCCCGAGATCATCGCCCCGCTTTCGGCCGGCTACGAGGTGGCCATCGGGTCGCGCTACATCCCGGGCGGCTCCATCCCCAACTGGAGCTGGTCCCGCCACCTCCTCTCGTGGGGCGGGAACCGTTACGCCTCGCTCGTCCTCGGGCTCGGCGTGGCCGACTCGACCGCCGGGTTCCGCTGCTACGCGGCGGGCATCCTCCGGCGGATCGAGCTCGACAAGGTCCGAGCCGAGGGCTACGGCTTCCAGATCGAGATGACTTATTGCGCCAAGCAGGCCGGGGCGGCCATCTGCGAGGTCCCCATCCGCTTCGTCGACCGGGTGGCCGGCGAGTCCAAGATGTCGGGGAGGATCGTCGTCGAGGCCCTGCTGCTCGTCACGTGGTGGGGTGCGCTGCGGGCCGTCCGCGGGGCGGCCGGGCTCGTCGGCCGGTCCCGGGCCCGGGCGGGCACGGCAGCGGCACCACCAGGTTGAACAGGGCGTCCGCCGCCCCGCCATACCTCGGTGGGCCGGTTGTACGCGAGACTGGGCCCATGGCAACAACCGAGGGCGAGACCATCCTTGTCGTCGACGACGAGCCGAACATCACCGACCTGCTCTCCGCCGCGCTGCGCTTCGAGGGGTTCCGGGTCGAGGTGGCCGGGACCGGGTCCGAGGGCCTGCGAAAGGCCCGCGCCACCCGGCCGGACCTCGTGATGCTCGACGTCATGCTGCCCGACTTCGACGGCACCGAGCTGTGCCGCCGCCTCCGCGACGAGGGCTACCACGTGCCGGTGGTGTTCCTGACGGCCCGCGACGCCACGGTGGACAAGGTCGAGGGCCTCGGGCTCGGCGACGACTACGTGACCAAGCCGTTCAGCCTGGAGGAGCTCGTGGCCCGGGTGCGGGCCGTGCTTCGCCGCAGCGGCTACGAGCGGCTGAGCGAGCAGACCCTCCTGCGCTTCGCCGACCTCGTGATGGACGTGGACACCCACGAGGTCTGGCGACAGGGCACGCCCATCGAGCTCACCGCCACCGAGTTCAACGTGCTGCGCTACCTCCTCGAGAACGCCCGGCGGGTGGTCTCCAAGTCCGAGATCCTCGACCACGTGTGGGACTACGACTTCGAGGGCGACGGCAATATCGTCGAGACCTACATCAGCTACCTGCGCAAGAAGGTGGACGAGTTCGAGCCGCCGCTCATCCACACCGTGCGGCGGGTCGGCTACAGCCTCCGCCTGCCCCGCGAGTGAGCGAAGGGGACCGTCGGTGAGGCTCCGGCGCCGTCTCACGCTCACGATGGTGGTGCTCCTCGTGGCCGGTCTGGCCGTGGCCGACGTGGTCACCTACACGTCGGTGCGCTCCTATCTGATCGGCCGGGTGGACGAGCAGCTCGACGTGGCCCAGCACCAGGCCTACCGCTACCTCATGTTCGAGAGCCACCCCGGTCACACCGCCACCGACGGCGGCATCGACTACCGCATCAGCCCCGACGTCTACGTCCAGGTCCTCGGGCGCCACGGCGGGGTGCTCCTCTCCCGGCCCTCGGGCAGCAACCAGGCCCCGGACCCCGCGCCGCTCCTCCCGCGCTCGATCCGGGTCGCCGCCTCGCCCCGGGTCCACACGTTCGGGAGCCGCCACGGCACCTACCACACCGAGTCCGACGCCTTCGAACTCTCGGGCCCGGGTCGCCCCACCTACCGAGCCGTTGCGGTCGCCGTGCCGCAGGGAACGCTCCTCACTGCTATTTCCTTGCGGCCGACGGAGGACACGCTCGACTCGCTCGTGCGCGTCGAGTTCCTCGCCTCCATGGCTGTGGTGCTCGCCCTCTGCATCGTGGCCCTCTGGACCGTCCGCCGGGGTCTGCGGCCGCTCGAGGACATGGCCCGCACCGCCCAGGCCATCGCCGGGGGCGACCTCTCCCGCCGGGTGCCCACGACCGACGAGCGCAGCGAGGTCGGGCGGCTCGGCACCGCGCTCAACACGATGCTGAAGGAGATCGAGGTGGCCTTCGCCGAGCAGTCCACCTCGGAGGCCCGGCTGCGCCAGTTCGTGGCCGACGCCTCCCACGAGTTGCGCACGCCGCTCACCTCGATCCGGGGCTACGCCGAGCTGCTCCGGAAGGGCGCCTTCGTGGACGAGGAGAGCCAGAGCCGGGCGCTCGCCCGGGTGGAGAACGAGGCCGTCCGGATGGGTGGCATCGTCGACGACCTCCTCCTCCTCGCCCAGCTCGACCAGGGCCGGCCGCTCGCCCGGAGCCCGGTCGACCTCGGCCGGGTGAGCGTCGAGGCGGTGGAGGACGCCCGGACGGTCGACCCGGGCCGGACGATCGAGCTCGACGTGCCGTCCCCGGTCGTGGTCGACGGCGACCGCGACCGCCTGCGCCAGGTGGCCCACAACCTCGTGCGCAACGCCCTCGCCCACACCGAGCCGGGGACGCCAGTCAGCGTGACCGTGGGACGGCGCGGCTCGATGGGCGTCCTCACGGTGGTCGACCAGGGGCCCGGCCTCTCACCCGAGGAGCAGGCCCGGGTGTTCGACCGCTTCTACCGGGTCGACCAAGCGCGGAGCGGGGGTGGGACGGGCCTGGGCCTGGCCATCGTCCAGGCCATCGCAGCGGCCCTCGACGGACGGGCCGGTGTGACCTCGCGGCCCGGGGAAGGGGCGACGTTCACCGTGGAGATCCCGCTCCTCGGCCTCGGCGCCGCCCCGCCGGAGCCGGCGCCCGAACCGGTGGCCGACACCGGCCGCCTCCGGCCGCCCGAGCCCAGCCGGCTGCCGGGCTGATCTGATCAGCCGAGCAGGTGCTCGGCGCCGGGCGCGAGGGCGGCGAGCACCGGCACGAACTTGAGCGTCGTCTCGGCCAGCTCGGCCGCCGGATCGGAGCCGGGGACGATGCCGGCGCCGGCCAGGAGGTGGGCCCGGTCGCCCTCGACGAAGGCCGAGCGGATGCCGAGCACCCAGTCGCCGTCGCCCCGGGCGTCCATCCAGCCGACCGGCCCGGCCCACTGCCCGCGCACCACCGGCTCCAGCTTGGCGAGGAGCGTGAGGGCCTCGTGGCGGGGGGATCCGCCGACGGCCGGGGTGGGGTGGACGGCGGCCACGAGCCCGAGGGCGTCGGGTGGGCCGCCCGGCCCGTCGGCCAGGCGGCCGGTGAGGAGGGTGGCCAGGTGGGCCACGGTGTGGAGCCGCACGGTCGACGGGGACGCGGGGACGTCGAGCTCGGTGCAGAGTGGCCGGAGGGCCTCGACGAGGTCGTCGATCACGAGCTGGTGCTCCTCGAGGTCCTTGGCCGAGCCGAGGAGCCGGGCGCTCGCCGCGCCGTCCCCCGGCTCGTCGCCGACGAGGGCGACCGTGCCGGCCACCGGGTGGCTCACGACCGTGTTCCCCCGACGGGCGACGAGCAGCTCGGGCGAGGCGCCGAAGAAGGCCCCCGTCCGACCAGCCCCGGCGGGGTAGCAGAAGACCGTGCACCAGGGCTCCTCGGTGCGCAGCCGCCGCAGGGTGGCCGCCAGCTCGACCGGGAAGGGGAGCACCACGTCGAGGGCCCGGGCGAGGACCACCTTGCGGGCCGCCCCCGCCACGAGGGCGTCGACCGCCCGGGCCACGGCCTCGGCGTAGGCCTCGCCCGGCGGGTCCTCGGTGAGCACCGGCGGCCCGGCCGGCCCGGTCGCGCCGGCCCGAGGTCGTGACGTGGCGGGCGGTGCGCTCCCGGCGCCGGGGCTGAGCACGGTGGTGCACCAGCGCCGTCCGTCCGGCGCGGCACCGACGATGCGCCGGGGCACCACGAGGCGGCCGGGCTCGGTCCGGTCGAAGGGGAGCGCGCCGAACGCCAGCACGCCGGTGCCCGGGGCCGGGGTGGGATCGTCGCACGGCACCGCGGCGAGCCACGCCCGCACGTCGGGCAGGGACTCGAGCCCCGAGGGGAGCTCGATGGTGGCGGCCACCCCCTCGCCGGCGAGCACGAGATCCGGGCGGTCGAAGAGGACCCCGCCGGCCTCGCCGACCTCGTAGGGATCCGGTCCGGCACCGGGCGCCATCGGCTCGGTCCTGGCCGAGAGCTCCTCCGGCGCCATGGCGGCCGACTCGGCCGGCGGGCTCATCGGGCCGGGCCGGCCGACGCGGCGTCGGGCGGGAGCCCCACGCGGGTGGCCGTGACCAACTGGCTCAGGCCGCCGTGCAGGAGGCGGCGACCCACGGTGGCGAAGCCGGCACCGACGAGGAGCCGTCGCAGTCCCTCGGCGTCGGGCAGGTAGACGGTCGAGCGGGGCAGGTAGCGGTAGGCCTCGCGGTCCGAGAGCAGCCCGCCGAGCACGGGCACGACCCGTTCGAACCACAGCCGGTGGCCGAGGGCGAGGGCGCCGCCCTCGGGGGCCGCCACCTCGAGGAGGGCCAGCCGGCCCCCGGGCCGGAGCACGCGGGCCGTCTCGGCCAGCACCCCGGCCAGGTCGGTGAAGTTGCGCAGGGCGTAGCCGCAGACGATGCCGTCGACCGCCGCCGTCGAGAGGGGCAGGGCGGTGGCGTCGGCCTGCACGACCGGGCCGCCGCTCCGGCGGGCGGCGAGCATGCCCCAGGAGAGGTCGACCCCCACGGTGCGGTAGTCCCGGCGCGCCGCCAGCCGCGAGAGGTCGCCGGTCCCGCAGGCGAGGTCGACCACCACCGAGCCGGCCGGCAGACCGAGCGCGCCCACCGTCGTGCGGCGCCAACCCTGGTCGAGGCCGAGCGTCATCACCCGGTTCACGAGGTCGTAGCGCGGGGCGATCGTGTCGAACATCGCCCGCACGCGCTCGGTCTTCTCGTCCCCCGTCGGCAGCCCGAGCGACTCGGGACTGGCCGTGGCGGGTGGCGTGGCGGTCAAGGGGCGTCCCCGCTCAGCGGTAGTAGCGGTAGACGACCTCGGCCACGCACGACGGCTTGGCGGCGTCTCGCACCTGGAGCACCATCTCCATCACCACCTGGACGGCGTCGCCGACCTCCTCGACGTCGGTCACGGTCACGCCCATGCGCAGCTCCGAGTCCACCGGGACGGGGGAGGGGAACCGCACCTTGTTGCAGCCGTAGTTGATCCCCATGGAGATGCCCTCGACCCTGAGCACCGAGCCGAGCAGCCCCGGGATGAGGGAGAGGGTGAGGTAGCCGTGCGCGATGGCCTTGCCGAACGGGCCCTTGGCGGCCCGTCCGGGGTCCACGTGGATCCACTGGTGGTCGTTCGTGGCCTCGGCGAAGCGGTTGATGCGGTCCTGGTCGATCGTCACCCAGTCGCTGTAGCCCACCTGCTGGCCGACCAGGTCCTTGAACTCGCCGAGGTCCTTCACGGTCGTGGTCATCCGGGCTCCCTCGCTCGACGTCCCGGTCCCCGGCGCGGCGCCGGGCCCGGCGGGCCACGTTACCTGCGACCAGGTAGCCCTCCGCCAGCCCGGGGGCCGTCGGTCAGTGGAACCAGATCTTCTCGTACTCCCGGCTCTGGGGGTGGAGGAGCAGGATCTCGAGGATCAGCGCGAAGAGGAACGGCAGCACGCCCGACAGGCTGTGGGCGAAGCGGAGGAGGTCGACCAGGCCGAGGAACTGCAGCAGCAGGTAGAGCGAGGCGAGGCCCACGGCGAGCCAGTAGGCCCAGCGGCGCTCGTTGGCGATGAAGAAGGCGGTGACCGCCAGGGCCAGGAGCAAGAGCGAGAGCCCGCCCACGCCGACGAGGAAGAAGAGGACGCCGATCGCCGCGTTCAGGTAGGAGAAGATGACCGCCCCTTGCAGGGTCTGGGGCTGCGAGGGGTCGAACCACTTCGTCTCGGGCATGCTCCCGATTCTGCCAGTGCCGGCCCGGCCACGTTGGTCGCTACGCTTCGCGCCGTGGAGGACCAGGCGACCGGGGGTGAGCACGCGCACCGCGACCTCCGGGGTGGGGGCGCCAGGGCGGCCATCTTCGGTGTCAGCGACGGCCTCGTGAGCAACGTCTCGCTCATCATCGGCGTGGCCGGGGCCAACCCCGGGGGCACCTTCGTCCGCCTGGCCGGCCTCGCCGGGCTGGTCGCCGGGTCGTTCTCCATGGCCGCCGGGGAGTTCATCTCCATGCAGTCCCAGCGTGAGCTCTTCCAGCGCGAGCTCGACGTCGAGCGCCAGGCCCTCCACAAGAGTCCGCAGCTGGAGCGGGACGAGCTCGTCGCCATCTACGAGCGCCGGGGGATCGACGCCGGGGTCGCCCGGGAGCTCGTCGACGAGGTCATGCAGGACCCGGAACTCGCCCTCGAGACCCACGCCCGCGAGGAGCTCGGCATCGACCCGAAGGCCCTCGGCTCGCCGTGGCAGGCGGCGGCCTCGTCGTTCGTGGCCTTCGCCATCGGCGCGGTGCTCCCGCTCATCCCGTGGCTCATCACCTCGGGGACGGCGGCCCTCGTCGGCTCGATCGTCATTGGGGCGGTCGCCGCCCTCGTGGTCGGGGCGGTGGTCGGCGTGTTCACGGGGCGCTCCCGCGTGCGCTCGGCCCTCCGCCAGCTGTTGATCCTCTCGATGGCCGCCGGGGTGACCTACGCCATCGGCCGGCTGGTCGGGGTGGGCGTCAGCTGAGGTCGGTGACGTAGGCCCGGTCGACGTGGTCGACCACGAAGCCGAGCGAGTCGTAGAGGGCCACGGCGGCCTTGTTCGACGCGTCGACGTAGAGCATGCCGACGGGAAGCCCGTCGCCGGCCAGCCAGTCGAGTCCGGCCACGGTGAGCGAACGACCGAGCCCCCGCTGGTGCGCCGCGGGGTCGACCGAGATCACGTAGATCTCGCCGCGTGGCGGCTCCACGTCGCGGTGGGCCTTCGTCCAGCACGAGCCGACCAGCCGTCCGCCTTCTTCGTGGAGGAGGAACCCGGCCGGGTCGAACCACGGCTCGTGCTCGCGGGCCACGACGTCCTCCATCGCCCAGCCGCCCTGCTCCGGGTGGCCGGCGAAGGCCCGGTTGTTGACCTCGAGCCAAGCGGCCTCGTCGGCCCCCGGCCGGAAGGGTCGGACCTCGACCGGCCGGGCGGTGGCCCGCACGTCGTCGGGCAGCGGCAGGGGGACGTGCAGCTCGAGGAGGTCACGGACCTGGAGCAGGTGGGCCTGTGCCGCGACCGCGTCGGTCTCCGCCGTCGGGCGCGAGACCCAGTAGTGGAGCGGGCCGCCGCCCCCGGCCCGGGCGAGGGTGAGGGCCCGCTCGAGGAGCGCGGCGAGGAGCTCCGTCGTGCGGGCCGCCGGATGGCGGACGATCTCGAGGCCCCAGGTGGCCGGACGCCGGTGCAGCTGCGCGTAGCCGACGAGGTTCGCCTCGCCCGGCCGGCGGGCTAGCAGGGCGACGAAGCCGTCCCCGCCATCGGCCACGAGGTCGCGGCCCTTGGCCTCGCTCAGCGCCGGGTGACCGTCTGCCGCGGCCACCTCGAGGAGGAGGTCGATCACCTCGATGTGCTCGTCGGGTGACAGAGCGCCGCGACGGGTGTCGATCTCGACGGCGGGCATCCGCGCACGTTATCGGTAGGGTGCAACCTCGTGGCTGGACCGAGGACGCCCAAGGGCCGAGCCAAGGTCGTCGTGGCCCGGCTGGCCGAGGCCTATCCCGGCACGGCGAAGGAGCTCTGCGCCCTCGACTACGAGACTCCGTTCCAGTTGGTCGTGGCCACGATCCTCTCGGCGCAGACGACCGACGTGCAGGTCAACCTGGTCACGCCGGCGCTCTTCGCCGCCTACCCCGACGCTCCGGCGCTGGCCGGGGCCAACCTGGCCGACATCGAGGAGCTCATCCACTCGACGGGCTTCTTCCGGGCCAAGTCCAAGAGCATCGTGGCCATGGCGGCCGCCCTCGTCGACCGCTTCGGCGGCGAGGTCCCGACGGCCATCGGGGACCTGACGACCCTGCCCGGCGTCGGCCGCAAGACGGCCAACGTCATCCGCAGCGTCGCCTTCGACCTCCCGGGCCTGCCGGTCGACACGCACGTCCTTCGCCTCAGCCGTCGGCTCGGCCTCACCGAGCAGACCGACCCGGTGAAGGTGGAGTTGGCGCTTGACGCGATCGTCCCGCCGGCCGAATGGGGCACGCTCAGCCTCCGGCTCATCTTGCACGGGCGCCAGGTCTGCCTAGCCCGCAAACCGCAGTGCGCGGAGTGCCTGATGGCCGACTTCTGTCCGTCGGCCCACCTCTTCCTGCCGGCGGCGCCCCGGCGCCGGGGGCGGTCCGGTGGCGAGACGGCAACCTCGGCGAGTACCAACGTCACAGCTCCGACGGGTTGAGAGGAGACGGCCGTCGCCGTCCTTCTCGAAGATCTGCTGGTTCCCCCCCGATATCGGCCCTGGATGATCCCGAAACCGTCGTTTGATGGGACATTTGGAAAGAAAAACGGCGATCTCGCAGGCCAGCTGCGAGCTTTGGAGCGCTCCGGAGCCGCGTGCCAATCCAGTGAAAAAGGTTGCCACGGACCCGCGCCACAGGTTTGCCCGCGGTACAATGCTTCTCGGAACCGGTTCCCGCCACCTGGTTCCGAGCAGCGGCTCGGGATCCGCCGCCCGAGCGGCTGGCGCAACGGCGCCCTTCGGGGCGCCGTTGGCGCGTCGGGTCGAGCGTTGGTCCTCCGGTACTACTCAGGGTGCTACCCTGGCCCCATGGTGAGCAAGCGGTCGGTGTCCTTGGCCGACGACGTGGCCAAGGCGGTTGAGCAGGCGGCGAGCGAAGACGGAGTCTCGTTCAGCGCCTGGCTCTCCGGTGCAGCCGAACGACAGCTCCGTGTCCGTCAGGGACTGCGCGGCGTGGCCGCGTGGGAGGCCGAAGCCGGCGCGCTCACCGCCGAGGAGATCGCCGCCGGTGAGGCGTTGCTCGCCCGGTTGCTCTCCGGCGTGTCGGGCATGGCCTCGAGGGTCCGCCGGCGGCAATGACCGTCACGCGCCGGGGGCTCGTCTACGGCGTGGGCGCCCTCCAGGCCGCGGCCCGAGGGGACCGCATCCTGTGGGCCCTGCACCGCGCCGCGCTGGCCAACGACATCGTGCCGGTGGTCCCGGCCGAGGTGATCGCCGAGGGCTACCGCACGGAGGCCCGGGGGGACCGTCTGGCGTCGCTCTTGGTCGGCTCCGAGGTGGAAGGGCTCGGGGCCGAGGCGGCCCAGCGGGCGGGGGAGCTGGCGGCGCGGGCCGGCACCGCAGACCTCGCGGCGGTGGCGGTCGCCGAGGCGGCGGCCCGTCGCAACTGCGCGGTGATCGCCGGGCGCCAGAGCGCGCTGCGGGCCGCGGCCAACCTGCTCGGCCACGAGCTCGTCCGCTACACCGTCTGACGTCAGCTGCGGGCGACGTCGACCAGCCGCCGCAGTCGACGCTGCGCTCCTTGCAGCGCCCGCTCGACCGCGAACAGCTCGGTCGCCAGCTCGTCGTCGCCGCCGGACGCCGCGGCGTCGGCCAACCCGGTCATACGGCGGGTCAGCTCGTCGAGGGTAGAGGCGAGCGAGGAGAGCTCGGCGCGTTCGGCCACGCCGAGATGATGGCCGATCCGTGCCGAGGCGGCGCGCGTGGCGCCGAAGACCCTGGTGGTCGGCGGGGAGCTCCGGCAGGCGCAGGTAGCATCGTCACCATGCTCCTCACCCCCCTCGACCTCCGCGGTCGGCTGCAGGAGCTCGACGAGGTCCTCCCGGCGCCCGGTGACGCCGGCGAGGACGTGCGCGACGTGGTGGCCGGGATCATCGACCTCGTGCGCCGGGACGGCGACGCCGCGCTCCGCGCCCTCACCGAGAAGCTCGACGGGGTGGTGGTCGACGAGCTGGCCGTCCCGCTGGCCGACCGGGCGGCGGCGCTCGCCGCCGTGCCCGCCGATCTCCGAGCCGCCCTGGAGGTGGCCTACGACCACATCTGCGCCTACCACGCGATGGAGGGCACGCCGCCGGGCGACTTCGTGGCCGACGGCGTGCGGGTGCGCCACCTCCTGCGGCCCGTCGACCGCGCCGGTTGCTACGCCCCGGGCGGGCGGGCCCGCTACCCCTCGACCGTGCTCATGTGCGCGGCCCCGGCCGCGGTGGCCGGCGTCGGGAAGGTGGCCCTCTGTGTGCCGCCGGGCCCCGACGGTCGGATCGACGAGGCCACGCTCGCCGCGGCCGCGGTGGCCCGGGTGGACGAGGTCTACCGGGTGGGCGGGGCCCAGGCCATCGCGGCGATGGCCTACGGCACCGAGTCGATCCCCCGGGTCGACGTCGTGGTCGGCCCGGGCAACCGCTACGTGGCCGAGGCCAAGCGCCAGGTGTCGGGGGCGGTGGGGGTGGCCTCGGCCTTCGCCGGGCCCTCCGAGGTGGTGGTGGTGGCCGGTCCGGAGACCCCGCCCGAGCTCGCGGCGATCGACCTCGTCGTGCAGGCCGAGCACGGGCCCGACGGGTTGGCCTGGCTCCTCAGCTGGTCCGAGGACACGGTGCGCGAGGTGAGCGCGGCCGTCGAGCGGATCGTGGCCGCGTCGCCCAGACGGGCCGAGCTCGAGGCGACCTTCTCGTCGGGCGGCTACGCCTGCCTCGTCGACGGCCCGGAGGCCGCGGTGACGGTGGCCAACAAGGTGGCGCCCGAGCACCTGGAACTGCTGGTCGACGGGGCCGAGGACCTCCTCCCGCTCGTCACCGCGGCCGGTGCGGTGTTCTGCGGGCTGTGGTCCCCGGCCAGCCTGGGTGACTACGTGGCGGGGCCCAACCACGTGCTCCCGACCAACCGCACGGCCCGTTTCGCCTCGGCCCTCCGGGCCGACGACTTCCGTCGCCACATCCACGCGGTCAGCGCGTCGAAGGAGGCCATCGCGGTCCTCGGGCCCCACGTCGTCACCCTCGCCACCGCCGAGGGCCTGCCGGCCCACGCCGAGTCGATCCGGGTGCGGTCGTGAGCGGCGTCCCCGTCCGCCCCGATCTCGGCACGCTCACCGGCTATCACTCGCCGCAGGTGGCGGCGGAGGTCCGGCTGAACACGAACGAATCACCGTTCCCGCCGCCGACCGGTTGGCGGGCGGACCTGCGCGACGAGGTCGAGCGAATCGAGTTCCACCGCTACCCCGACCGCGAGGCTGTGGCGTTGCGTCGGACCTTGGCCGAGTTCCACGGGGTCGGGGTCGACGAGGTGTTCTGCGCCAACGGCTCGAACGAGGCGCTCCAGTGCCTCTGCCTCGCCTACGGCGGACCGGGCCGGCGGGTCGGTCTCTTCGAGCCTACCTACGCCCTCCACCGCCACATCAGCGAGATCACCGGCACCGACGTGGTCGAGGGGGAGCGCACCGACGACTTCTCGCTCGACCCCTCCGAGGTGGCCCGGGTCCTCGGGAGCGGGCCGACGATCACGTTCCTCTGCTCGCCCAACAACCCGACCGGTCGGGCCGAGCCGCCCGAGCTCGTGCGCCAGGTGCTCGCCGGGGCCCCCGGCCTCGTCGTCGTGGACGAGGCCTACGGTCAGTTCGCGCCGTCGAGTGCCCTCGACCTCCGCCGGCGGGCCGAGGGACCGGTCGAGCGGCTGGTCGTCGTGCGCACCTTCTCCAAGACCTGGGCCATGGCCGGGGCCCGGCTCGGCTACCTCGTGGCCGACCCCGAGGTCGTGGCGGCCTGCGAGCACGTGGCCCTGCCGTACCACCTCTCGGCCCTGACCCAGGCGGCCGGCCGGCTGGCGCTGCGCTACCGGGGCGAGATGGAGGCCCGGGTGGCCCTCGTGGCCGAAGAGCGCGGCCGCCTCTCGGCCGGGTTGGCCGCCCTCCCGGTCGAGACCTGGCCCTCGGACGCCAACTTCGTGCTCTTCCGGCCCTTCGGGCGGTCGGCCCACGACCTCTGGCAGGAGCTCCTCGACCACTCCGTCCTCGTGCGCGACTTCTCGTCCCGTCCCCGACTGGAGGGGTGCCTGCGGGTCACGGTCGGCACCCCGGCCGAGAACGACCGCTTCCTCGAGGCCCTCCGAGCGTGCCTCCAGTGAGTGCGCCGCGCCGGGCCGAGCGGTCGCGGGGGACGAAGGAGACCCGGGTCGAGGTGGTCCTGGCCGTCGACGGCGCCGGCGAGTCACAGGCGACGACCGGCTTGCCGTTCTTCGACCACATGGTCGAGCAGCTCGGCCGACACGCCGGCTTCGACCTCACCGTGTCGGCCGAGGGTGACCTCTCGGTCGACGCCCACCACACCGTCGAGGACGTGGGCATCGTGCTCGGCGGCTGCCTGGCCGAGGCCCTCGGCGACAAGGCGGGCATCCGACGCTTCGGGTGGTCCCTCGTGCCCCTCGACGAGGCGCTCGTCGAGGTGGCCCTCGACCTCTCCGGCCGCCCCTACCTGGCCTACGACGTGCCGTTCGCCCCCGACACCACACCGCTCGGTTCGCCGCCCTTCGACCCGCAGCTGGCCGAGGAGTTCTGGCGGGCCTTCGCCACCGCCGCCGCGCTGACCCTCCACGTGCGCCGGCGTGAGGGCAAGAACACGCACCACGTCCTCGAGGCCAGCTTCAAGGCGGTGGCCCGGGCCCTCCGTGACGCGGTCCGGCTGGAGGGGACGTCGGTGCCCTCCACCAAGGGCACGCTGTGACCGCGTCGTCCCGGTGAACGGGGACGGACCGGGCGACGAGCCGCTGCTCGCCGTCCTCGACTACGGCATCGGGAACCTGCGCTCGGCCGAGAAGGCCCTCCTCCACCTCGGTGCCCCGGCCCGGCTCGTGACCGACCCCGACGAGGTGGCCGGGGCGGCCGGGGTCGTGCTGCCCGGCGTGGCGGCCTTCGGCCGCAGCGCCGAGGCGCTCCGGGCGACCGGGCTCGAGGGCGCGGCCCGGCGGGCCATCGAGGGGGGCGTGCCGTTCCTCGGGATCTGCGTCGGGCTCCAGCTCCTCTACGAGGGCTCGGAGGAGAGCCCGGGCGCGGTCGGTCTCGGCGTCCTGGCCGGCCGGGTTCGGCGGCTGCCACCTGGGGTGAAGCACCCGCAGATGCAGTGGAACCGGCTGCACCGGCGGGGTGACGGCGCGGGTCTCCTCGCTGGCCTCGACGAAGCGCCGTTCATGTACTTCCTCCACTCGTTCGCGCCGCCGGTCGGTGAGGAGACCGTGGCCACGTGCGACTACGGCGGCGACGTAGCCGCGGCGGCGGAGCACGACAACGTGTGGGGCACCCAGTTCCACCCCGAGAAGTCGGGTGTGGCGGGCCTCGCGGTCCTCGCCAACTTCGTCGAGCGCTGTCAGGCCCGGTTGGGCCAGCCCGAGCTCTGATGGAGCTGTTCCCGGCGGTCGACCTCCACGAGCGTCGGGCCGTCCGCCTCGTCCAGGGCGACTTCGACCGCCGCACCGACTACGGCGACCCGCTGGCCCTGGCCGAGGACTTCGTACGGCGCGGGGCGCGCTGGCTCCACGTCGTGGACCTCGACGCGGCGAAGAGCGGCACGCCGCACCAGCGCGACCTCGTTGTGGCCATCACCCGCGCGGTCCCGGTCCCGGTCCAGACGGGCGGGGGCGTCCGCCGGGCGGCCGACGTGGACGAGTTGCTCGACGCCGGGCTGGCCCGCGTCGTTCTCGGGACGGCGGCCACCGAGGACCCGGCGGCCGCGGCCGAGCTGGCGGCGCGGCACCCGGACCGGGTGGCGCTCGGTCTCGACTACCGGCGGCGGCCCGACGGCGAGCTCGAGGTGGCCGGGCGCGGTTGGACCGCACCGTCCGGGCGGAGCGTCGCCGACGTACTGGCCGCGGTGGGCGACGCACCGTTCGGGGCGGTGGTCGCGACGGCCATCGACCGTGACGGCACGCTCTCGGGGCCCGACACCGACGGGCTGACCGGGGTGCTCGAGGCGACGGGGGTGCCGGTGGTGGCCTCGGGCGGGGTGGGGTCCCGCGCCGACCTCGTCGCTCTGGCCGCCCTGGTGGCGCCGCGCTCGGGCCGGCGGCTGGCCGGGGCCGTGGTGGGGAGGGCGTTCGTCGACGGGCGCCTGAGCGTGGAGGAGGCCCTCGAGGCGTGCGCGTCGTCCGTGTGATCCCCTGCCTCGACGTGGCCGACGGCCGGGTCGTGAAGGGCGTGCAGTTCGTCGACCTGACCGACGCCGGCGACCCGGTCGAGCTCGCGGCGCGCTACGACACCGAAGGGGCCGACGAGGTCGCGTTCCTCGACATCACCGCCTCCCACGAGGGCCGGGACACGATGGTCGACGTCGTGGCCCGCACGGCCGAGCAGGTGTTCATCCCCTTCACGGTCGGCGGGGGGGTGCGCGGGGCCGAGGACGCCCGGCGGCTGCTCCGGGCGGGCGCCGACAAGGTGGCCGTGAACACCGCGGCCCTCGAGCGGCCCGAGCTCGTGGCCGACCTCGCCGAGGAGTTCGGTGCCCAGTGCGTCGTGGTGGCGGTCGACGCGAGGTGGCGCGGTGCCGAGCCGGGTTGGGAGGTGTACACGCACGGCGGCCGCCGGCCGACCGGCGTCGATGCCATCGACTGGTCGGTGCGCTGCGCCGAGCTCGGGGCGGGGGAGATCCTCCTCACCTCGATGGACCGCGACGGGACCCGCGACGGCTTCGACCTCGAGCTCACCCGGGCGGTGGTCGACCACGTCGACGTCCCGGTGGTCGCCTCGGGCGGGGTGGGCACGCTCCAGGACCTCGTGGACGGGGCGGCGGTCGGCGGGGCCGACGCCGTGCTGGCCGCCTCGATCTTCCACCGGGCCGAGTACTCGGTGGCCGAGGCGAAGCTCTACATGGCGGCCCACGGCGTCGAGGTGCGCCCGGTCGGGGAGGCCGGCACCGCCCGCTGACCAGCACCGGCGCCGGGTGGCGGGTCAGAGCGCCACCACAGATGGGGTACCGTGCCCTCGTGGCGCCGAAGGAGTCCAAGGCCGGGAAGGTCCAGAAGCAGCCGGTCACGGTGCTCGCCGACCGCGTCCTCGTCCAGGTCTCGAGGAACGAGGGCGAGCGGCGGTCGAGGGCGGGGATCCTCATCCCGGCCACGGCCGAGGTCTCGCGCCGTCTGGCCTGGGCCGAGGTGGTGGCGGTCGGTCCCCATGTCCGGGCCATCAAGCCGGGCGACAAGGTGCTCTTCAACCCCGAGGACCGCTTCGAGGTCGAGGTCCAGGGCGAGGAGTACGTGATCCTGCGGGAGCGCGACGTCCACGCCCTCGCCTCCGAGCGCGTGGACGGCGGCACCGGGCTGTACCTGTGAGCACGCCCCCGCCGGCGACCCGCCCGGTCCCGGCTGGGATCCCACTCGAGGTGGACGAATCGGTGCTCGCCGAGGTCTCGTTCGACGCGGCGGGCCTCGTGCCGGCCGTCGTCCAGGACGCGGCCGACGGCAGCGTGCTCACGGTGGCCTACATGAACGAGGAGTCGCTCCGCCGCACGCTCACGACCGGCCGCACGTGGTTCTGGAGCCGCAGCCGCCAGGAGCTGTGGCAGAAGGGCGAGACCTCGGGGGACCGCCAGTACGTGCGCCAGGTCCTGCTCGACTGCGACGGCGACGCCGTCGTGGTCCTGGTCGACCAGCACGGGAAGGGTGCCTGCCACACCGGCAACCGCACGTGCTTCTACCGCACGCTCGGCCGGGGCCCGGGGGTGGCGCCCGACCCGGTCGGTTGAGCGGCCCGGCTGGTCGGTCGGCCCCGGTGGTGGCCGCCGACGGGGCGCTCCGCCTCCGCCCCGGACCCGAGGAGTTCGCCGCGCTGGCCGCCGACCACCAGGTCGTGCCGGTCTGGTGCGAGGCGGTGGCCGACACGCTCACCCCGGTGGCCGCCTTCCAGCATCTCGTGGGCGACGGCCCCGGCTTCCTGCTCGAGTCGGTGGAGGGGGGCGAGCGGTGGGGCCGCTACTCGTTCGTCGGCCGCTCGCCGCTGGCCACGCTCGTGGCCCGCGGGCGGCAGGTGAAGACCGAGGGTGAGCTCGACGTCCCCGACGGCGGCGGCGCCGGCGTGCTCGCCGCTCTGGAGGCGCTCCTCGCTGCCCATCGCTCGCCGCAGTTCGAAGAGCTGCCCCCGCTGCACGGCGGCGTCGTCGGCTACCTCGGCTACGACGTCGTACGCGAGGTGGAGCGCCTGCCCGACGTGCCGCCCGACGACCTCGGCCACCCCGACGCCGCTCTCGTCGTCATCGGCCAGCTCGCCGCCTTCGACCACTGGCGCCAGCGGGTGGTGCTCGTCGACAACGTGGTCGTGACCGACCACTCGGCCGACGCCCTGGCCAAGGCCTACGAGGCGGCGGGCGAGCGGCTGGCCCGCCTGGCCGCCGACTGCTTCTCCGCGGCGGCCGCCGTGCCGCTCCCCCTGCCCGAGCGGGGCGAACCGCTGGCCGAGGTGGCACGCACGATGACGAGCGAGGCCTACAGGGGGGCGGTCGAGGTGGCCAAGGAGTACGTGACGGCCGGCGACATCTTCCAGGTCGTGCTGTCCCAGCGCTACGACGTCTGCGAGCTCGGCGCCGAGCCCTTCGAGGTCTACCGGGCGCTGCGCCTGCTCAACCCGAGCCCCTACCTCTACTTCCTGCGCTTCCCCGAGGTGACGGTGGTGGGGTCCTCACCCGAGCCGATGGTGCGCCTCCGCGACGGGACGGTGACGTCCCGGCCGATCGCCGGCTCGCGACCGCGCGGCGGGACCGACGAGCACGACCGGCTCCTCGCCGGTGAGCTGGTCGAGGACCCGAAGGAGGTGGCCGAGCACGTGATGCTCGTCGACCTCGCCCGCAACGACGTGGGGCGGGTGGTGCGCTTCGGGACCGAGCGCGTGGAAGAGCTGATGACCGTCGAGCGTTACAGCCACATCATGCACCTCACCTCCCAGGTGACCGGCCAGCTGGCCGAGGGAAAGGGACCGATCGACGTGCTCCGGGCCACCTTGCCGGCGGGCACCCTTTCGGGCGCGCCCAAGGTGCGAGCCATGGAGATCATCGACGAGCTCGAGCCGACCAAGCGGGGCGTCTACGGCGGCGTGGTCGGCTACCTCGACTTCTCGGGCAACCTGGACACGGCCATCGTCATCCGCACGATGGTGGTCGGGGCCGACGGCCGGGCCTCGGTCCAGGCCGGGGCGGGCATCGTGGCCGACAGCGACCCGGCCTCGGAAGACGTCGAGTGTCAGAACAAGGCGGCCGCCCTCCTCGCGGCGGTGAGCGCGGCCCGGCGCATGGCCGCGGCACGCGGCGGGGTGGTGTCGCGGTGAGCGTCACCCTGCCCGACGGGCTGCTCGAGGACTACGAAGTGCTGCGCCACGGCGTCGGCACGCACGCCCTGCCCCGCGACGTCTTGGTCGTCCGCGGCACCGACGCCGAGTCCTACCTCCAGGGCCAGTGCAGCCAGGACGTGGCGGCCCTCCGACCGGGGGAGAGCGCCCTCAGCTTCGTGCTCGGACCCGAGGGCAAGGTGGACGCGCTCGTCCGGGTCACCCGGGACGACGAGGAGGCGTTCCTCCTCGACACCGAGGCCGGCCTGGGCGAGCAGGTGGCCGCCCGGTTGGCCCGTTTCAAGCTGCGCTCGAAGGTGGAGATCGAAGCGCTGCCGTGGACCGGCGTGGCCCTCCGCGGCGAGGGCATCGCCGTCCCCGACGGACCGGAGCGCCGGCCGACGGGGTGGGCCCTCCCGTTCCACCACGCCGGTTGGTCAGGGGTGGACCTCCTCGGTGCGGCCCCGGCGCCGCCACCGGTCGCCCGCCCGGCGAGCGACGAGGCCTTCGAGGCGTGCCGCATCGAGAGCGGGCTGCCCGGTCCCGGTGAGCTCGCGGACCACCCCATCCCCCAGGAGACCGGCCTCGTCGAGCAGACGGTCAGCTTCACCAAGGGCTGCTACACCGGCCAGGAGCTCGTCGCCCGCCTCGACGCCCGGGGCAACAAGGTGGCCCGGCGGCTCATGGGTGTGGTCTTCGCCGAGCTCGAAGTGGATCCGGCCGCCCTCTTGGGCGCCGATCTCGTGGTGGCCGTCGACGGTGAGCCGAAGGTGGTGGGTCAGGTGACGTCGGCCGCGTTCTGTCCCGGCGTCGGCGCTCCCGCCGGGCTCAGCTACGTGCACCGTTCGATCAAAGACGGCGGCCTGGTCTGGGCCGAGCTCGAGGACGACCAGGTGTCCGCCGAGGTACGGCCGTTGCCGCTCGCCTGAAATGAGGCCGACCGGACGCGGCTGAGGAGATCCGCCCCGCCGCTCGGGGCATTGCGAACGCGCTGATCCTGTCCGACCAGGAGCCCGGCCCACCGCAAGGTGGCCGCGGGCCTCGCGAGCGGGGTATGCCAGACTCGGCCTCGGCGGTTCGGTGGTCGCTCCGCTGGCGGCGTCGTGGTGCTCGACCGCCGGTGCGGTGGTTGCGCGAAGGGGGAGGAGTCGACGTGCCCAGATCGTCTCGACGGGCCCGCAACGTCCTCGTGGGAGTCACGCTGGGGGCCTCGGTGCTCCTCGGTACGGCTGTCCCGGTGGGGATCGCCGCCGCCGCCGGCGTCGGGTCGGTGCGGGCCATCGTCACCGACACCCAGGGCAACCCCCTCCCCGGCGCCTGCCTGTACGCGGCCTCCGCGAAGTCGAGTTTCGAGTCCGGACCGAGCGACGCCCAGGGGTCGATCACCGAGTCGAACGTGCTCGACGGCAAGTACCAGGGCAGTTTCTACGACTGCAGCGAGTCCGGCGTCTCGCTCGGCGGGGTTCCGGTGTCGTTCAGGGTGAAGAACGGCAAGACGACGGATCTCGGGACCTTTGCGCTGCAGCCGATCGGTATGGCGTTCGGCCTCCTGGTCGACGGGCACACCACGATCTATGCGCCCAGCGTGTCCGTGACCGCCTGGGACCCCACCTCGCAGGTCATGGTGGCCCCGCCGGTCTGCACCGATCCCTCGGGCTTCTTTTCACTCGGGAATCTCCCGACGACCGGCGTGAAGCTCGAGTTCGCGGCGGGCCAGTGTCCCAACGACGGGGCTTACGTGCCGCAGTGGAACGGCGGGTCCAGCTACGCGACGGCAACGGTGCTGACGATCCATACCGGCCTCTACACCTTCGTCCCGACCGCCCTCCTGCCCGTCACCGAGTCGTCGAAGAACGGCAAGGTCACGATCACCGCTGTGACCTTCACCGGTGAGCCGACCAGTCCCCAGGTGACGGTCACGGGGCACGGCTTCGGCAAGCAGGCACCCACCGGGTCCCCACCGTCGTGCACGGAGCCCCCGAGCGACGTGGGGTTGAACTACGCGAAGAGCGCGCTCTTCTTCAACGACAGCGGCTACACCCCGTGGCAGGCCGGCACGGGCGGTGATTGCATCGGTCTCGTGGTCACCACGTACACCAACACTGAGATCGTCTTCTCGCTGGGTGCCTGGTACGGGTGGTCGCAGGGTGGCGCGGCGCAGGGCATCACGCTTCTCGACGGCGACCCGTTCATGATGGTGGTGAAAGGAGCGCACTTCACGGGTGTGGCCGCCGAGACCGGCTCACCGCACCAGGACCTCATCAGCTCGGCGATCTCGGCCCACGACATCTTCGGCGCCGACGGGTCCAGCTTCCCCGACCTCGCGACACTGATCACGCAGCTGCAGTCGGCGCAGCCCGGCTTCTACTTCACGTCCGCCAACGTCTCGATCACCGGCCCGCCGCACGGTGTGTCGGTCCTCATCAGCCCTGATCATCAGATCGTGCTCCTGGCGGCGATGTCCTCCGACAACCGGTGCTGGTACATCGAGGACAACGAGGAGGAGTCGCCCACGAATGGCGGGATCCACTTCGCCACGACTGAGCAGGGGATCAGCTACGCCGGGACCCTTGCGGGCGTGGTCGTCCCGACCTCGACCGGCTGCGCGCCGAACGACCCGTACTCGTCGACCGGTCCCGGCGGCTCGAACACCTTCTCGGGGTGGCGCCCCAACTTCCCGCCCTGACCCGGTGACCGGTCCGCCGACGGGCCGTGAGCCTTCGTGTCCGAAGGGGGCCGTCAGCCCGGGCGCTCTGGCGGACGGACCAGTGCGCCGAGGCGGGCCAACTTACCGGGCGGGCACCAGGGCCGGCGTGGCCGCCGGGAGGCGCACCACCATGCGGGTGCCGCCCTCGGGGCCGGCAGGTGACTCGGCCCAGACGCCACCGCCCATCGCCGCGGCCAGCTCGGCCACGATGGCCAGCCCGAGCCCGGCCCCGCGGTGCTTGGCGCCGGCCCGGTCCGAGCGGAAGTGCGGCTCGAAGACCCGTGGGAGATCCTCGGGGGCGATGCCCGGCCCGTCGTCGACCACCCAGAGGAGGATGGCGTGGGGGTCGACCCTGGCCCCCACGCCCACACCCCGGCGGGCGTAGCGGAAGGCGTTCTCGATGAGGTTCGAGAGCACCTGGCGCAGGCGGTCGACGTCGGCCGTCACCCAGGCCGTGCCGGCCGGCGGCGCGTCGCCCACGAGCTGGACGCCTCGTGCCGCAGCCTCGGGCCGGAAGCTCTCGACCGCGGCGTTGACGGCGTCGGTGACGTCGACCGGGCCGACCACGAGGGAGAAGCGGCGGGCGTCGAGCTGGGCCAGGTCGAGGAGGTCGCGCACGAGCCGCTCGAGCCGTCGGGCCTCGGTGGCGATGACCTCGACGGCGCCTTGCACGTCGTCGGTCGTCCCGTCGGCGAGGGCCTCGGCGTAGCCCTGGATGGACGTGAGCGGTGTCCGGAGCTCGTGGGACACCGAGAGGAGGAATTGGCGTTGCTGGTCGCGCGCTCTCACAAGGCTCTCGCCCATGGAGTTGATGGAGGCGGCCAGCTCGTCGATCTCGGGCACGTCGCGGGGGCCCACCGGGATGCGGGCGTCGAGGTCGCCCTCGGCGATCCGCTTCGTCGTGTGCGCGGCCACGACGAGCGGGGCCGAGAAGCGGTGGGCCAACCAGGCAGCCACCGCGGCGGCCACCGCCAGGGCCACGAGGGCCACGGCGAGGAAGTAACCGAAGCCGTTCACGGTGGCCGTGTCGGTGCGCATCGCCACGAGAAGAGCGGTGTCGCCCACCGGCACGTTGAGCGCCGTCTTCTGGGTGTCCGTGACGTCCATGGGCACGACCGAGAAGACGAGGCCCGAGGCGTGGCCGATGACCGGGTCGCCGGCCAGCAGCTGGGTGGGGTGGAGGTCCTCGCCCTGGAGGGCGAGCGGGATGCCCGACAGCGTGCCGTCGGGGGACACCCCGGCGAAGGTGAGCGAGGCGGAGTTGCCCCCGAGGCCGAGCTTCACCGCCTCGAAGAGCCGTCCGTGGCTGACCGCGTTCGTCCGCACGGTCCCGGGGTGGGCCTGGATGTAGGTGGCGAGGGCCTGGGCCTGCGTGAAGAGCTGCTGTTCGGCCGCGTTGTTGGCCGCGCCGCGCACGAGGAGGAAGCTGACGAGGCTCGTGATGAGGAGGGTGCCCGCCACGAGGAGGAGGATGGCGACCGTGAGGCGTCGACCCATGGCCCGCGACCTCAGTCCAGGCGGTAGCCGACGCCCCACACGGTGGCGAGGGGCAGGGCGTCGCCGAGCTTCTTGCGCAGTTGCCGAACGTGGACGTCGACGGTCCGCTCGTCGCCGTACCAGCCGTCCCCCCAGACCCCGTCGAGCAGCTGGCGACGGGAGAGGGCGAGGCCCCGGTTGGCCACGAGATAGGCCAGGAGGTCGAACTCCCGGGCGGTGAGGTTGACGACGCCCTCCGGCGTCGTCACTTCGCGCCGGGCGGTATTGACCTCGACGTCGCCCACATGGAGGACGGCCGGCGTCTTCGGTGTGGCCTCGGTTCGCCGCAAGATGGCGTGGACCCGGGCCACGAGCTCGCGGGGCGAGAAGGGCTTCGTCACGTAGTCGTCGGCTCCGAGCTCGAGGCCGAGCACCCGGTCCACCTCGTCGTCCCGGGCCGTGAGCATGACGACCGGCAGCTCGCCCTCCCGCCGGAGGCGACGGCAGACCTCGAAGCCGTCCAGCTCGCCGGGCAGGCCCACGTCGACAATGGCGAGGCGGGCCTGCTCGTCGGCCACGATCTCGAGCCCCCGGGCCCCTTCGTCGCACTGGAGCACCCGGAACCCGTCCCGGCGCAAGTACATCGCCACGAGGTCCGAGATGTGATGGTCGTCCTCGATGACGACCACGGTCCCGTTCGTCGACTCCATCGCGATCCAGCCTGCCACCTCGATCCGCCCAGGTGAGACCACCCGCAAGGCACCAGGATGCAGAAGGGGCCAACCGGGCCGCCGCTACGCTTTGGCCCATGGCCACCTATCTGTCCGAGATCGTGGCCTCCCACCGGCAAGCGGCGGCCGCCGACGCCCGCGACGTCGTCGAGCTCGTGTGTCAGGCCCGCTCGGCCCCACCCACCCGGCCGTTCACCGCCGCCCTGCAGGCGAGCTCGGGCCTCGCCGTCGTGGCCGAGGTGAAGCGGCGGTCCCCGTCGAAGGGGGACCTGGCGCCCGGCCTCGACCCGGCCGAGGTGGCCAAGGCCTACGCTGCCGGTGGGGCGGCCGGCCTCTCGGTGCTCACCGACGGCGCCTACTTCGGCGGCTCGCCGGCCGACCTGGCGGCCGCCCGGTCGGCGAGCGGCCTGCCCACGCTGCGCAAGGACTTCACGGTGGCCGAGGTCGACGTCTGTGACGCCCGGCTGATGGGGGCCGACGCCGTGCTCCTCATCGTGGCCGCCCTCGCCGACGACGAGCTCGCCCGGCTCCAGGCCCTGGCGGACGAGCTCGGGCTGGACGCCCTCCTCGAGGTGCACGACGAGGACGAGCTGGCCCGGGCCCTCGCCCTCTCCCCGCGGCTCGTGGGGGTCAACCAGCGCGACCTCGTGACCTTCGAGGTCGACCCGGAGCGGGCCGCCCGGCTGGCTGCGCACATCCCGGGCGACGTCGTGGCGGTCGCCGAGTCCGGGATTTCGGGTCCCGACGACGCGGCCCGGCTCGCCGCCGCCGGCTACCAGGCCGTGCTCGTGGGGGAGTCCCTCGTGACCGCGCCCGACCGGACCGCCGCGGTGGGCGCGCTCGTCGGCCATCCGGTCGCGGCGCGACCGGCCGCCCCGACCTCGGTCCGACGCTGAGGGCGGCCGCGGTGAGCGACCTCTTCGTGAAGATCTGCGGGGTCACGTCGGAGGCCGACGCCCTGCTCGTCGTGGGCCTCGGGGCTGACGCCGTGGGCTTCATCTTCGCCCCGTCGCCGCGGCAGGTGACGACGAGCCTCGTGGCCGACGTGGTGAAGCGGTTGCCTCACGGGGTGCTCACGGTGGGCGTGTTCCGGGACGAGGCGCCGAGCCGGGTGGTCGACATCGCCAACCACGCCGGCCTCGGCGCCGTGCAGCTGCACGGGCACGAGCCGGCCGAGGAGTGCGTCTGGGTGCGCGAGCGGGTGGCCTGCACGATCAAGGCCTTCCAGGCCGGCGACCCGGCCATCGCCCGCTTCGGCGACTTCGGCGCCGACTTCCTCCTCATCGACGGCCCGAGCCCCGGCTCGGGTGAGGTCTTCGACTGGCGGCTCGGCGAGGGCGTGGTCGACCCGGGCCGCCTGATCGTCTCGGGGGGGCTCCGGCCCGACAACGTCGACCAGGCCGTGCGCCACCTGCGGCCGTACGGGGTGGACGTGGCCACCGGCGTCGAGTCGGCACCGGGGGTGAAGGATCCGGCCCTCGTCCGCCAGTTCGTCGAGAGCGCCCGGGCGGCGGCGGCCGAGGGCGAGGCCGAGGACCGGGCCGACCTCCCGTCGACCGACGAGGGCGACCCCTACGACTGGATGCGCGGATGACCGTTGCCGCCGGTGCCCTCATGGGCGACCCGGGGGAGAGCGGCCGGTTCGGGGAGTTCGGCGGGCGCTTCGTCCCCGAGTCGCTGGTCCCGGCGTGCGCCGAGCTGGACCGGGCCTTCCGGGCGGCCTGGGCCGACCCCTCCTTCCACGAGGAGCTCCGGTCGGTGCTCACCGACTACGGCGGTCGGCCCACGCCCCTCACCGAGTGCCGCCGGCTCGGCGAGCGCCTCGGCATCCGCCTGTTTCTGAAGCGCGAGGACCTCGCCCACACGGGCTCGCACAAGCTCAACAACGTCGTGGGCCAGGCCCTCCTCACGACGCGCATGGGCAAGCACCGTCTCGTCGCCGAGACCGGGGCCGGCCAGCACGGCGTGGCCACCGCCACCGCGGCGGCCCTCTTCGGGCTCGACTGCGTGGTCTACATGGGCGAGGTCGACACCGAGCGTCAGGCCCTCAACGTCTTCCGCATGGAGCTCCTCGGGGCCGAGGTGCGCCCGGTCACCTCGGGCTCGCGGACGCTCAAGGACGCGGTGAACGAGGCCCTGCGGGACTGGGTGGCGACCGTCGAGGACACCCACTACTGCCTCGGCTCGGTGATGGGCCCGCACCCGTTCCCCTACATGGTGCGACAGTTGCAGCGCATCGTGGGGGAGGAGGCCCGGGCCCAGTACGCCGAGCGCCACGACGGGGCCGTCCCCGACGTGGTGGTGGCCTGCGTCGGTGGGGGTTCCAACGCCGCCGGGACCTTCGCCGGGTTCGTCGACACGCCGGCCCGCCTCGTCGGCGTGGAGGCGGCCGGCGGGGCCGCGGTGACCTCGGGCATCCCGGGGGTCCTCCACGGCATGTTCTCCCAGCTGCTCCAGGACGAGGTGGGGCAGATCACCGAGGCCCACTCCATCTCGGCCGGCCTCGACTACCCGGGCATCGGCCCGGAGCACGCCCACCTCGCGGCGGTCGGGCGGGCCACCTACGACGTGGCCCACGACGACGAGGTGCTGGCGGCCTTCCGGCTGCTCTCCGAGACCGAGGGGATCATCCCGGCCCTCGAGCCGGCCCACGCCCTCGCCTGGGTGGTGCGCGAGGCCGGGCGCTCGATCCGGCCGGGCTCGAGCGTGCTCCTCACGCTCTCGGGCCGGGGCGACAAGGACGTGGCCCAGGTGCGCGACCTCCTCGGTCCGACCGCCCGGTGACGGGGACGGCGGTGGAGGGTCGGGGCGGGGCGGCCGTCGCCGGCATGGAGCTCGAAGCGACGCTCCGGGCCCGGCGCGACGCGGGGCGCAAGCTCCTCGTCCCCTACGTGATGGCCGGCCTCGACGACGACTGGGTGCGGGTGGTCGAAGCCGTCGTGGCCGCCGGGGCCGACGCAGTCGAGCTCGGCCTGCCGTTCTCCGACCCGATGATCGACGGCCCGGTGATCCAGGCTGCCTCGGTGGCCGCCCTCCGGCGCGGCGTCACCCCGACCGGGCTCCTCGACGAGGTGGGTGCCTCGCGGGTGGGCGACCACGTCCCCCTGGTGGCCATGACCTATTACAACCTCGTCTACCGGGCCGGCCACCGGCGCATGGCCCGGACGCTCGCCGCCGCCGGGGTGCGCGGCGCCATCCTCCCCGACCTGCCCCTCGAGGAGCTCGGACCCTGGGCCGAGGAGGCCGACCTGGCGGGCGTGGCCACGGTCCTCCTCGTGGCCCCCTCCACCCCCGAGGACCGGGCCGCGGCCATCTGCGAGCGGGCCCGGGGCTTCGTCTACGCCGTGGCCCGGATGGGGGTCACGGGGGAGCGGGCGGCCCTCGGGGCCGAGGCGGTCGAGGTGGTGGCCCGGGTCCGCCGGCACACCGATCGCCCGGTCCTCGTGGGCGTCGGGGTCTCGACGCCCGAGCAGGCCGTCGAGGTCTGCCGGTCGGCCGACGGGGTCATCGTGGGCTCGGCGCTCGTCCGGCGGCTGCTCGACGGGGGCGGCCCCGAGGCCGCCTCGGCCTTCGTGGGTGAGCTGCGGGCGGCCATCGACGCCGGCTGAAGGCCGGCCGCCGGCCCCCGCGACCCTGGCGCCGGTCCCGGGGAGCGACCACAATGGGGCGGCGCCCGCCGCCGGGCGTGACGGGAGCGGGTGTCGGGCCCGTCGAGGGGCGACCCGGGTGCGGTCCGGGTCGACAGGTGCCAAAAGGGGGGTCACCGATGGGCAGGTCCGGGCCACGCGTCCTCGTTGGGGTGCTCGCTGCGGTGTTGACGACGGCGACGCTCGCCACCCTGCCGGCCGGCGCGCTGCGGCCGCACCGGTGGGCCGGTGGGGGCTCGGCGTCACCGTCGCCGACCACGCTCACCCCGCGCTATCTCGTGTTCCCTGCCCCGCAGTCCGACGTGACCCGCGGGGCGGCCGAGGCCGCCATGGGCAAGACCGTGCCGCTCTGGAGCGGGTCGATCCTCGCCACCCAGAAGCACAAGACCTACTCGTTCACGATGGTGGGGAAGGACCCGACGACGCCGGAGAAGGAGCCGAGCGTGGTCGTGACGGTGCCGCTCGTCCCGATCGTCCTCCACGTCCGCAAGGCGGTGTTCGACCCGACGGTGGCCGACACGACGTGCGGCGAGGGCAACAGCGACCTCGGCATGATCGACGCCTCACCCATCTTCAACAACGTCACCTACAGCCCGGGCGGGACGGTGGTCGGTGACACCGAGTACGAGGACGCCTTCCAGCGGGCCAACTTCTGGGCCTACACCAACCCCTACGGCATCAACCCCGGCTACCACGTGCTCGTGACGCCGCTCAACATCGCCCCGATCACGATCGACGTGCCGGCCAAGCAGGGGCACGTCTACAGCTCGGGCTGCCAGGCTCTCGGGATCGTCAACCTGGTCTGGTTCGACCGCTACATCCGGCACCGCCTGCTGCCCGAGCTCGTGGCGAACGGCGTCAACCCCACGACGTTCCCCCTGTTTGTGACCAGGAACGTCGTCCTCGACGACCATGGTTGCTGCGTGCTCGGCTACCACGCCGAGACGACCACGACGGCGAGCCAGTTCTACGGGTTCACCGAGTACGACGACACGGGCGACTTCGGTCCCAACAGCGGCGACATCAACACGATGGCCCACGAGGTCGGCGAGTGGATGGACGACCCCTACGGGACGAACCGCACCCCGCCGTGGGGCCATACCGGCCAGGTGGCCGGCTGCCAGGCCAACCTCGAGGTCGGCGACCCGCTGTCGGGCACCGCGGTCCCGGTGACGTCGAACGGCTACACCTACCACCCCCAGGAGCTGGCCTTCTTCTCGTGGTTCTTCGGCCAGGTGCCTTCCATGGGGGTGAACGGCTGGTACTCGTCGAACGGCACCTTCACGGGCCCGGCCACCCTCTGTCAGCACTGAGCACCTGGCCTTCTTCTCCTGTTTCTACGGCGGGGCCTCGATCGGGGTGAACGCCTGGTGCTCGCTGAACGACACGTTCACGAGCCCGGCCACCCTCTGTTCCTGAGCACCCGCTCAGGAAGAGTTCACCTTCCCGTCGCGGAGGGACACCGGACTGTCACCGGGCTGGGCTGGGCTTCTTCGGTCGGCCGAAAGTCCGTTGCCATGTCAGGGGGCCTCCGATAGCGTCGCCGCCGCAGTACGTCACACCATCGAACGTAAGGGGGAGAAATGAAGAAGTGGGTCAGTGTGCTCGCTGCGGGCGTGGGCGCTTTGTCGCTCGCCGGTGGGCTCGTCGTAGCGGCCGGTGTCAGCACAGCCGGTGCCACCGGCGGACCGACCATCACGGTCAAGCCCGACATCGTGGCCGCCAGCGCAGCTGGCAGCCCGTCGGGCGCCGCCATCAAGGTGAGCATCAAGGGGACGGGCCTGCCCAAGGGCAAGGGCGAGATCGCCGTCTCCGAGTGCAACCCGGGCGTGCTGGGGGGAGACCCCCTCGCGTGCAACCAGAACCCGGCCAACCTGGGCCTGCCGGGTGGCCCGTACCTGGGCAACGTCAACGGCTCGGGCAACTCCACCGTGAAGATGGCGGTGGTCTCGGGTGCCGTCGGTGACGGGTCGTGCTCGGCCGGCGAGCTGTGCTACCTCGTCGTCGTCGAGAACCCGACCACCAGCCCGGTGGAGATCGGCCTCGTGGCCTTCGGCATCAACCCGCTGGCTTAGCCGAGCAACACCCAACGCAGTCACGCCGAGCAGGCCGGGCCTTCGGGCCCGGCCTGCGGCGCGCCACGGCCCAGTGCCGTGGCGCGCGACGCCGGCGTGCTCGGTATCGAGCCGCTTGCCGGCAACCTGACGGCTGGGTCTACGCAGATCGGCTCGGGCAACACCAACAGCTCCGGGAACGGGAAGGCCATCGGCAAGGTGACCTCGGCCACCTTCTGCGAAGGGACCGGCAACGCCGGGCCGGTCCGCCGACTGTTCGTGGCCATGGTGGCGACCCCGCCACCGATCTCAGCCCGCTGCCCTTCACCATGAACCAGGCGTCGTCGGAACGCCCAGCCACGGCGCTGAACCTGAGCGCCAGCTGGGGGCCCGGCGCACCTCGCCATGCTCGGGGGGTGGATACCACGCCCTCACCGGACTTGCCTCGGCCTGCTGGACGGCCCAAAGTCCGTTGCCACCCAACAGGCCCTCCGGTAGCGTTCCCTGCGCAATCCATGTGGCTGACACAAGGGGGAGAACATGAAGCTATTGGGCATCACGCGTGCCGGCGGCTCGCGTGGGCGGATCGTGACCCGGGCGTTGGGTTCCGGAGCGGTCGTCGCGGTGCTGGTGGGCGGGATGTTGGTCCTCGGCGAAGGTGTCGCCTCGGCCCAGCCGACCGCCTTCGCCAGTAGGACGATCAACGTCCTCGCCGGACAGAACACCGTGGTCAACATGACGAACGCCACCGAGATCCCGGGCGTGAACCCCGGGGACGTCGTGGCGGTCATCGAGTGCAACGGGAACATCGGGGTCGGTGACCCGAACGCCTGCGACACCAACCAGTCGGACGCGGCGCTGGGCGCCGTCGCCCCGGACGGATCACTCGGCTCCGGGACGGCCAAGCACCCGAAGGTGGGGATCAAGAAGTCCATACAGGGCCCGCTGGTCGGTGACGGCTACTGCGGTGTGAACACGGCCAACGCGACGTGCGTGCTGCTCGTCGAGGACGTGCAGTGCGTCGTCTTGGGTGGTCCGATCACCTGCGCTATCCAGATGGGGGCGGTCCCCGTCTACTACAAGGTGGCGACGGTGCGGCTCTCGCAGAGCACGTTGATCGGCAACGGTCAACCGGTACAGGTCGTCGGCAAGTCCCTGCCACCCAACGACACCAACCTCGTGGCCGTCGAATGCGGTCCCGAGCTGCTCGAAGTCGTGCTCGGCGGGGGTGACCCTACGCAGGCATGTGACACGGCCTTCGAGGTGCCGGTCACCTCGAGCGCCAACGGTTCGGTGCGGCTGAAGGTGTTCACGCTGCTCACTACCAGCTACTCCGATGCCCTCGGTGGCAGCTGCGCCGGCGGCGTCACGTGCTACGTGGCCATCGGCGACGCGACGACACTGAACGGCGGCATCGCCAGCTTCCAGTCGGCGCCGGGGCCGTAAGGAGTCGGCTGACGACGACCCCCGGGTCGCCGTCACCCGGAAGCTCGCTGCAGGTCGGGCTTCGGCCCGGCCTGCAGCGCGTCCGGGCCTCGGTGCCCCCCGGGTCCGGCGTCAGGCGGCGAAGCGCCCCGGGGACAACCGGGCGAGGGAGGGGTCGGGCGGCGCCCCGAGGAGCGCGTCGGCGACCAGCCGGGCGCTCCAGGGGCCGAGGAGCAGGCCCTCGGTGCCGTGGCCGGTGACCACGTGGACGTTGGACCACCCCGGGACCGGTCCGACGACGGGCTCGCCGTCGGCCGAGGCCGGCCGCAGGCCCACCCGCACGTCGACCACGCTCGCCCCGGCGAGCCCCGGGGCGACGAGCAGGCACTCTCGCAGGAGCTCGTGGAGGCCAGCCGCGGTCACTCGGGTATCGAAGCCGGCCGCCGCCTCGAGGGTGCCGCCGCAAGCCACCCGGCCCCCCGGCCACGAGACCAGGTAGTGGTGGGCCACCGGCTGGACGATGGGCCACCTTGTGCTGTCGGCCCCGGGCAGCTCGAGGTGGACGATCTGGCCCTTCAGAGGGCGCACCGGGATCGTGGCCCGGAGCTCTCGCTCGAAGGCCGCCGACCAGGCCCCGCCGGCCACCGTCAGGGCGCCGCAGGCGATCGTGCCGTCGCCCGTCAGCAGTCCGGTAACCCGGTCGCCCTTGGTGAGGAGGCCATCGACGGAGGTGTCCCGAACGTCCAGGCCCCGGCGGGCCGCCGTGGCGCGGAGCGCGGCGTTGAGGCGCCGGCCGTCCACCCGGGCGGCCACAGGTGAGAGGAGGGCCGCCGAGACGTGGGCGAGCGGTGGGAAGAGCCGCCGGGCCTCCTCGGGGTCGAGCTCGGTGACGACGCCCGGGGAGCGGCGGAGGGCGAGCTCGGCGCCGGGGACGAACCACTCGTGCTCACGCTCGTCGAGGGCCACCTGCACGAGACCGCACTCGGCGAAGCCGGCGTCCTCCGCCCCGTCGCCGGCCAGGCGGGCCACGAGCTCCCGGTAGTGGTTGCCGGCGGCCTTGGCGAAGGCGAACCAGCCGTCGTCGGGGTGGCGGTTGGTCTCGGGGGAGAGGATGCCCGCTCCGGCGTCGGTGGCCCGCCCCGGGTCGTGGCGGTCGACGAGCACCGTGGGCACGTCGCGGCACACGAGCTCGTAGGCGAGGGCCGAACCGACGAGGCCGCCGCCCACGACCGCCACGTCAGCCGCGGGGAGGCTCATCGGCCTGGTGCCGCCGGTGGTCGGGGTGGCTCAGCCCGGCGGCAACAGGACCAGGCAGCCGTTGTGCCCGCCGAAGCCGAACGAGTTCGAAAGCACCGGTCCCGGCTCCCACGGGCGGGCCTCGCCCTTGACCACGTCGAGGTGGATCTCGGGGTCCTGGTTGACGAGGCCGGCCGTCGGGGGGATGAGGCGGTGCTCGATGGCCAGCACCGAGGCCACCGCCTCGATGGCCCCGGCGGCCCCGAGCCCGTGGCCGATGACCCCCTTGGTCGAGGTGACCGGCGGTCCGGGCTCCCCGAAGACCTTGCTGATGGCTCGGGACTCGGAGAGGTCGTTCAAGGGCGTCGAAGTGCCGTGGGCGTTGATGTGGGCCACGTCGGCCGGCCCGATGCCCGCGTCGGCCAGGGCGAGCTCCATGCAGGCCACCGCGCCCGACCCCTCGGGGGCCGGCTGGGTGATGTGGTAGGCGTCGGCCGTGCTCGCCCCGCCGCCGATCTCGGCGTAGATGTGGGCCCCGCGGGCCTCGGCGTGCGACCACTCCTCGAGCACGAGGGCCGCCGCCCCCTCGGCCATCACGAAGCCGTCCCGGCGGACGTCGAAGGGGCAGGACTGGTCGGTCGTGGACAGGGCGGTCATGTTGGCGAAGGCCGCCCTGGCGGTCGCGTGCATGGAAGCCTCCGAGCCCCCGCCGATGACCACGTCGCAGCGGCCCGTCGCCACGAGGCGGGCGGCGTTGGTGACGGCGTGGGTGCCCGCGGCACAAGCGGTCACCACGGTCTCGCAGGGCCCGTGCCAACCGAGGTGCATGGAGATGTGGGCGGCCCCGGCGTTGGACATCATCATCGGCACGAGGAACGGCGAGACCCGCCTGGGTCCCTTCGTGTAGTACACGTGGATCTGCTCGGCCAGGGTGTCGAAGCCGCCGACGCCGGTGGCGAAGAGGACGCCGGCCCGGTCGGGATCGGCCCCCACGTCGCCGGCGTCTTCGAGGGCCGTCACCGCCGCGGCCACACTGAACTGGGCGAAGCGGTCGACCCGCCGGGCGTCCTTCGGGCCGAACCAGGCCGACGGGTCGAACTCGGGAATGCCCCGCTCAGCCGGCGCCCGCGCCTCGAGGAGGGCCTCCCAGAGCGGCCCGACGCCGAGGCCGCAGGCCGTCACGGCACCGATGCCGGTCACCGCCACCCGGCGTCCGGGCATCGGCCCGTCCGTGCCGTAGCCGATGAACATCAGAGCTTGGTCGAGATCAGGTCGAAGGCCTGGCCCACGGTCTCGATGTCCTCGAGCTCGGTCTCCTCGACCGTGATGTCGAAGGCCTCCTCGAGCGCCATGACCAGCTCGACCAGGTCGAGGCTGTCGGCGTCGAGGTCCTCGGCGAAACGGGCCTCCTTCGTGACCTTCTCCTGCGGCACCTGGAGCACCTCGACTGCGCACTCCCGGAACTTGTCGAAGGCGGCGTCACTGTCCACTTGGGGTCTCCTCGCTGTCCTCGACCGGCCGGGTCGGCGTCCGTCCCGGGCCGGTCCCCTCACATCCTCGCCCCGCGGGCGCCGGTCCGTCCACGCCCACGGTCCCTTCTACCAGCCCATCCCGAGCCCGCCGTCGACCGGCAGGACCGCACCGGTGATGTAGGCGGCGTCGTCGGAGGCGAGAAAGCCGACGGCCGCCGCCACCTCGTCGGGCGAGGCGGGCCTCCCGAGCGGGACCATCGACCGGAGCTGCTCGACCCGCTCCTCGCCGAGCGCCGAGATCATATCGGTGCTCACCACGCCCGGGGCGACGACGTTCACCGTGATGTGACGGCTGGCCACCTCGCGGGCCAGGGCCCGGGCCATGCCCACGAGGCCGGCCTTGGAGGCCGCGTAGTTGGCCTGACCGGGTAGGCCGACGAAGGCGCCCATCGACGAGACGAAGAGGATGCGGCCGCGGTGCAGACGGAGCATCTTCGTGACCGCCCGCTTGGCCACCCGGAAGGCGCCCCCGAGGTTGGTCTCGAGCACCGCGTGCCAGTCGTCCTCACCCATGCGCACGAGGAGCGCGTCCTTCGTGATCCCGGCGTTGGCCACGAGCACCTCGACCGGTCCGAAGCGCTCCTCGACCTGGACGAAGGCCTCGTCCACGGCCACCGGGTCGGTCACGTCGCAGCGCACGGGGCAGAAGCGCTCGGCCGGCTGGCCCTCGGGCACCTTCGGCGGGGACTCGCCCCGGTACGTGGCGGCCACCTGGTCGCCCCGGGTCAGGAACCAGCGGACACAGGCTTGGCCGATGCCCCGGGTGCCCCCGGTCACGAGGACCACCCGGGAGCGGTCGTGGTCGTCCGGGCCCCCGTCGGTCTCGGTGGCGCTCACCACCCGGCGCCCGGGACCCGCAACCAGATGAGCGGTTGGCCGTCTTGGACCCGCTCGCCTTCGGCGGCCAGCCAGCGCACCACCTCGCCCTCGAAGGGCGTGCGGACCTCGGTCACCCCGACCCGGCCGACCAGGTCGCCGACGGCGATGCTCGACGAGCCGTCGGTGGACTCGGTACCCGGCAGGAGACCGGCCCCCGGGGCGGCGAGCGAGCGCTCAGGCGAGAAGATGCCGGCACAGGGGCTCACGACGACCCGCTCGGAGACGTAAAGGTGCTCACCCTCGTGGGCGTGGGCCTCGGCCCCCAGCCGACCCGTGGCGGCCACCGCGTCCATGAGGTTGTCGAGGTCGTCAGGCTTGGCCACCGCCACCGCCTGGGCGTCGGGCACGGCCCGGCGGGCCAGGCCGCTCAGCACGCCGCCCGGGCCCAGCTCGACGAGGGTGGTCGCCCCGAGGCCGGTCAGGGTCTCCAAGGTCTGGCGCCAGCGCACAGGGCTGCACAGCTGGGCCGAGAGGAGGCCGGGCCAGTCGGCCGGGTCGCCGTGGACCCGGGCGTCGACGTTGGCCACCATCGGCACCTCGGGGGCCCGGAAGACCACGTCGCCGAGGGCCTTCCTGAGGAGGGGACGGGCCGAGGCCATGAGCGGCGTGTGGAAGGCGCCCGAGACGGGGATGGCGAGCACCTTCTTGGCGCCCATCTCCTTGGCGATCGTCGTGACGGCGGCGAGAGCCTCCTTCGTACCGGCCACCACCACCTGCCCCGGTGCGTTGAAGTTGGCCACCCAGGCGTCGCTCTCCGCCCGCTGGCAAGCGGCGGTGGCGTCGTCGTCGGAGATGCCGAGCAGCGCGGCCATCGTCCCCGGCTGGTCCTCGCCCGCTCGGGCCATCGCCTCGCCCCGGGCGGCCACGAGTCCGACGCCGTCCTCGAACGAGAGGGCGCCGCTCGCCACGAGGGCCGAGTACTCGCCGAGGCTGTGGCCGGCACAGGCCGCGGGGGAGAGGCCGAGTCGCTCGACCGCGTCGAGCACGACGAGGCTCACCACGAACGTGGCCAGCTGGGCGTTGGCCGTCTCGGTGAGCACCTCCATCGAGGCGTCAAGGAGGAGCGACTCGATGTCGCGCTCGGCCGCCGCCGAGGCCTCGGCGACGACCTCCCACGACGGGTGCTCGACCCACTCGCGCCCCATGCCGGGCCGTTGGGAACCCTGGCCAGGGAAGGTGAACGCCAACACGCTCGCTCTCTTTCCGGTCTCCACGTCCACGCCGTCGAGTCAGCGCGGCGGGCGGTCGGCGGGGCCGACCGGGCGCACCAGTGTGGCACGGCCCCCGTTCGGCGTCCCGTTACCGGCCGGTCACCGTGCCGTCACGTGGGACACCTCACTCGGCCAGCCAGTCGAGGACCTCGGGCACGACGGTCGGGTCCTGGAAGAAGAAGGCGTGGCCCCCGTCGTAGGTGCGGAGCTCGGCCCGCGGGACCTGCGCCGCTATGGCCTGGGAGTTCTCGGGCGGGGCGATGCCGTCGTAGCGCCCGCAGGCGACGAGGGTGGGGCAGCTGATCCGGGGCAACCGGTCGTAGACGTCGTGACCCCGCCGGGCCTCGAGCTGGGCCGCCGCCCCCTCTGCCGCCGCCGGCGAAGCGGGCGCCCGGCGACGCTCGGCCACCATCTCCACCATGGCTCGGTCGCTCGGATGGGCGGCCAGCCACGCCGGCGTGAAGCGGGTGTCGAGGAGGGTCGGGTAGCGCGTCGCCCGCTCCTCGTCGGAGAGCGCGGCGAGCTCGTGGAGGGGGTAGGAGCCGCCGCCGCCACCCCCGGGTGAGGTGCAGAGGAGGGCGAGGCGGCTGACCCGCTCGGGCCAGGTCACCGCCATCTCCTGGGCCACCATCCCGCCGAAGCTCACGCCGATGAGGCGGGTGGTGTACCAGCCGAGCGCGTCGAGGAGGGCGAGGGCATCGGCCGCGTACTCGGCCATGCTGAACGGGCCGGTGCCGCCGGTCTTGCCGAGGCCGCGCTGGTCGTGGGCGAGCACGTCGAACCGGGCGGCGAAGGCGTCGACGATCGGCGCCGAGGTCTCGAGGTTGGCCCCCGAGCCGTTGCAGAAGAGCAGCCTCGGACCTTCCCCGCGTCGCTCGTAATAGAGCTCCATGCCGTTGGCGGCCAACGTAGGCACGGCCACAGGTTACGACCGTCCAAGAGACCACTACCCTGAGGCGGATGCGGGCCGCCGTCGTCCAGCTCTCGGCCACCCAGGACAAAGAGACCAACCTGGAGCTGGCGGTGCGCACCGTGGAGCAGGCGGCCTCAGCGGGGGCCGAGCTCGTGGTCCTGCCCGAGGCGACGATGTGTGGCTTCGGGAGCCCCTCCACCGATCTCGCCGCCTCGGCCGAACCGCTCGACGGCCCGTTCGTGACCACGCTCGCCACGGTGGCCTCGGCCACCGGGGCCACGGTCGTCGCCGGCATGTTCGAGCCGGCATCGGACAGCCAACGGGTCTACAACACCGTCGTGGCCGTCAGCCCCGACGGGCTCCTCGGTCACTACCGCAAGCTCCATCTGTACGACGCGCTCGGCTGGCAGGAGTCACGACGAGTGGCTCCAGGCCACCCCGAGACCGACGGCGTGCTGGTCGTGCCGGTCGGCGAGTTCCGTCTCGGCGTGATGACCTGCTACGACCTGCGCTTCCCCGAAGTGACACGGACCCTCTGCGACGCCGGCGCTACGGCCCTCGCGGTGCCGGCCGCCTGGGTCGCTGGTCCCCGCAAGGCCGAGCAGTGGGCGACCCTCCTCGCCGCTCGGGCCATCGAGAGCACGTCGTACGTGCTCGCCGCGGCGCAACCGGCGCCGGACTACACGGGCTGCTCCACGATCATCGACCCGTCAGGCGAGGCCCTGGTGGTGCTCGATGACCTGTCTGATGCCCGGTGCCACGACCTCAGCCAGGCACTCGGGTTCGCCGATCTCTCCGAGGCGGAGGTGGCGAGAGTGCGCGAGGTGCTGCCGGTCCTCGACCACCGCCGGTTCTCCGTGCTGCCCCGGCCTTGAGGCAACGACCCCCTTCGCCCGTCGGTGCTGATCCGACGCCTCGCCCGCTCGCCTACGCACGGCGCCGCCCCCCGCTGTCCGCCGCACCTGAACGGATTGCCACTCGAACTGGCAGTCCGAGGTGCGCAACGGTGGGTGACCCGCAGGTGACCTCCGGCTCGGTCGACCATCAGCGATGGGGAGGGAGGTAGGAGATGCGGCTGACCGGACCGGTGACGGGGGGCGCCCACGGATGGGCCTTCGGGGGGCCGACGGTCGATGTGCCAGCCCTCGGCTATCGACAGGAGGAGTACTTCCTCGAGGGAACGGCCACCCGCTACGGACCAGCGAGCGGTTCGGACCTCGGACGGGATGGACGGTGGGATGTCCAACCGGTGGGAACGGCGCCCTACAAGACACGGATGCTGGTGGTGCGACCCGAGGATCCGGCCGCGTTCAATGGAACCGTGCTGGTGTTCTGGAACAACGTCTCGGCCGGCTACGACAACATCGGTGGTGGGGAAAGCCCTGAGCTTTTCGAAGGCGGCTACGCGTACGTCGCGGTGACGGCGCAACGGGTCGGCGTGCACGGGACGACCGACAACCCACAGGGATTGCAGGCCTGGGACCCGGGCCGCTACGGATCGCTCTCCATCCTGAGCGACGACTACTCGTACGACATCTTCACGCAGGCGGCGAGCGTCGTGGCTCCCGCTCGCCAGCCGGGGGACATCGATCCAATGGCCGGTCTGAAGGTTCGCCGACTCGTCGCCCAGGGGGCCTCACAGTCCGCCGCCCGCCTCGCGACCTACCTCAACGCCGTCCAACCGGTTGGAGGACTCTTTGACGCCTTCCTCCTCCTCCTGTACTTCGGTGGCGGGACGCCTCTCGAAGTCGGCGACGCCGTCATGACCGTACAGGCCGCCAGCGAAGGGAGCGCTCCCCGAATCCCAGAAGGGAGGAATCTCTTGCGCGACGACCTCGGGATACCCGTCATGGTGGTGAACTCCGAGTGCGAGGCGACCTCTTGCTACGCGGTGAGGCAACCCGACACCGACCGATACCGCTATTGGGAGGTCGCGGGTGCGTCACACGTCAGCCTGCAGGCCATCCGGTCGTCGGCACCCCGGTCGGAGCGTGACTTCGGGTTCTCGATGGCCATCGACGACGGCCTGGATGGTGTCAACCACATCTCCATCGCTCCAGTCGTCGACGCGGCGCAGCACCATTTGCAGGCCTGGATGACCGATGGCCTCGCGCCGCCGGCCCAGGCTCGAATCCAGTTCGCGGGCGATCCGCCGGAGATCGTGCGCGACGAGCACGGGATCGCCCGAGGGGGCATCCGCCTTCCACCGGTCGACGTCCCGATGGCGCACAACAGTGCGATCCAGCGGTCACCAGACGCCTTTGCCCGTCTCGTCGGGTGCCACGAGCCCTTCTCGGCCGAGAAGATGCGAGAGCTCTACGGAAGCCGTGCACACTTCCTCCAGCTCTACGACCAGGCGGTCGAGGCCGCCGCCGCGGCTGGAGTGGTACTCCCTCGCGACATCGAACCGCTCATAGCCGAGGCGCGCACCGCGGTTGCTTTCTAAGAGGACCACCAGGGGTGGGCGGGCGTTGGCCGTTGACCCCGGGTAGCCCCGCACCCTCAGCGGCCTAGGCGGGCTCCCTGCTGAAGCGACCCGTCACTCGCTGACCATCACGAGTTGGCCGACTTGGTCGCGAAGACGAGAGCCTTCGTGCCGACGTCGTAGTGGACCATGTAGACGGGTCCAAGTGCGAAGGGACGATTCGGCCCGAAGGAGATGGGTGAGCCGGTGCCTGGGATCGTGAGGTTCCTGAGCCCGTACCCCGCATGGACGAAGCTCGCAGCGGTCAGGTGCTTGCCGGCCGCTTTGGCGATCACGGCGAACAGGGCGAGGTCCGTGCAGGCGAGCTCGACGCTCATCCACGTGAATTGCGATCCCGGCGAGGTGGGGCTGTAGGCGTTGATGTGGTCGGAGGGATAGGCCTTCTTGACGATGTGGACACACTGCTGGGTCCCGGCGTTGTCCCAGATGGCCTGGGGTGGCGTCAGAGGGCTCGACGTGACCACATTGCGCAGATAGGTCGGATTGTTGTCACCAGCGACGTCGCCAGAGAGGTCGCTCTCGCTCGTCGCGACCCAGGACGGGTTGTAGGTGCTCTGGATGGCCGACAATCCCTGTGGCCATATGGCCGACCCGTTGCCGACGGCAACGACTTCGGTGATGCCGTCTGACTTGAACCGTTGCGCGATCGCCGTCACCTGAGTGTTCGACGCGACGAGGTCACCCTGAGGAGCTGAGTCCACGGCCGTCGTGACGACGGGAACGTGGAGCTTCGTGAGCGTCGTCTGGACGATTTGGACCTCCGGTTGGTCGGACGTCGTGCCAGCGAAAAGGGCCACCTTCTTGCCTTTGAAGACACCTTGCTTGGCGAAGATCGACAGCTGAAGAGGATCGTAGGCCGAGGCGGGTGGGGTCAGCGTGAAGTTCTGCGCCAACCCTGAGGAGCCGCTGGTGGCGAGGATGGACGCGATGACCGGGACGCCATTCTGGAGGTAGCAGGTCGGCATGAGCGGTGCTATGGCCACGAAGACGTGGTCGTCCTGGGTGAGCTGGGTGCACGCAGTGGCCGCCGGTGCGGTGCCGGTTGGGTTCACCGCGACGATGTAGGGCACGATCTTGCGACCGTTGATCCCGCCGTGGGCGTTCATGTTGGCAATGATCGCGTTGAAGGCGTCGGGGATGCTCCCCCAGTTGAGGTTGACGCCGACGGCCTTGACTGCCGCGACATCGACGTAGGGGACCCCGACGCTGATCGTCGTCGCGGTCACCCCCTGGGTTCCGCTCGAGGCTCCGGCCGCTGGATCCACGCCGAGGAACCCGGACAGGACCGCGAGAAGCACCGTTCCAACGAAGAGACGCTTAACCATGGAAACCCCCCTTTGGCAGAGTACGTCTCGCCCGGCGACCCGACCGAAACGTCGACCTGCTCGGTGGGTCGGCCAGGGTAAAGACGGTCTGACGAGGTGAACTCTGGCACAAGAACGACCGTCGTGCTCGTCGCCCGGCCGCGGTCACGCGGCCAGTTGAGCCAGCTGACCCGATGAAGTAGGACAAGGGCGACGAAGCGCTTCCGACCACCCGTCGAGGAGGAGCCATGACCGTCGAGCCGGCCACGCTCAGCTGTCCAGCAGCGGTGGACCCGCCAGCTCGGTTCGTCCCGACCGGCCAGTTCCGGGGGGACGTCGGGCAGTTCGACTACGTCGAGGAAGAGTGGTTCGCCACAGGCGAGGCCGACGGCCACCAGTACGCGACGGCGATGACCGTACGGCGTCCGAGGGACAGGGAGCGCTTCAGCGGCCTCGTGATCGTTGAGCCCGTTCACGCGGCGAGTGCCGCCCCTATCTGGATCTACACCTCGTCCTACCAGCTGCGCTCCGGCCACGGATGGGCGGCCGTCTGCTCCCAGAAGAGCGTGCTCGACACCTTCGTCAAGCCGGCGAACCCGGATCGCTACGCGGCACTCGAGATTTGGTCTGACGCTCCGTCGCTCGAAGCGGAGGGCCTCAACCCGATCAGCGTGCCGCGGGAGCCGGCGGCGTTTCAGGCCCGGATGGAACACATGCGGAAGATCAACGTGCTCTCGACGCCGATCCTGGCCCAGGTGGGGGCGGCGCTCGCCGGTCCGGCAGGTCCTTTCGCCGGCTTCGACGTCCGCCAGCTGATCCTGGCTGGGCACTCCCAGACGGGCGGCGTCGTGACCGACTACATCCTGAACGCGCACGACGTGGTGCGCCTCGATAACGGATCACCGGTCTACCAAGGGTTCTTCCCGACCGGGGCCCCGTCGGTGCAGTTCGGTCCCCGTGACGCCCCAATCCTCCAGGTGCTCAGCGACGGCGACATCTCGAACCCGAACCGACCCGGGCGGCAGGGTCGTGTCTATCGGCGGGAGGACAGCGACGATCCGGGCGACGGCTACCGTCTCTACGAGCTGGCCGGGGTGTCTCACATGGGCACTCGCTACCCGCCGTACAGCGACAACGCGATGTGGCAGAACGATCCGCTCGGCACCGCGGGGAGCGTCCCCAAGGGCGCGCCGATGAACAGTCTGCCGCACGGTGAGTTGTTCAGCATGGCGCTCGACCACCTGGCGCAGTGGGTCTCTCGTGGCGTCGTCCCGCCCCGCGCCGACCGCATCGAGGTTGGCCCGGACGGCCTCTTCGCCAAGGACGAGTTCGGCAACAGTCGCGGAGGAGTCCGCTGCGTGCAGATGGACGTTCCCCGCCTTCGGTACCTCCCGAACCCGGGTGTCGACGAGAGCGGGGCGCCGGCCTTCGGCGTCGTCGGCATCGAAGAACCCCTGACAGAAGAGCAGCTCAAGGGGCTGTACCGCGATCACGACGACTACGTGGAACGCTTCAACCACCGCCTCGACGAGCTGATCGCTCAAGGCTGGTTCCTCGTGGAGGATGCCGCCGAGATGCGTGCGGAGGCCGTGAACGCGGCGGTTCCCTGAGGCCGGCGGTGGCACAGAGGCTGGATTCCTCCCGCCTGCTGGCCGCGATCACATGGCGCTCCGGCACGTCTATCCTGCCAGGCGCTCGCGGGCTCCCATGCCGACGGCGCAGCGCGCCACCCCGAAGGCAGGGCCCAAGTCCCGACGCTTGGTCACGTTCACCGGACCCCAGGCGCAGACGATGGAGACGAGCAGCATCAGGTGTGCGGAAAGGACGACATGCGTAAGGCAGTAGCGGCTCTCGTCGGCCTCCTCGCGGCCACGACCGTACTGGTCCAGTTGGCCACGCTCGGCAACGCCGATGGTGCTCCGAACAGCCAGTCGGGCCAGGGCGTCACCTCTTCGAGCATCCGTGTCGGTATCACCTACCCGGACGTTGCGGCCATCCGCAACATCATCAACGTCAACCCCGGCGACTACCGGGTGGCGTACACCGCGCTGATCAACCAGCTCAACGCCCACGGTGGGATCAACGGGCGCAAGATCGTGCCGGTGTTCGCTCCGGTCGACCCGCTCGGGACCGCCGGGGCGGCTACCGCGTGCACGCAGTTGACTGAGGACGACAAGGTCTTCGTCGTCCTGGGGTTCTTCCAGGCTGCTGACACCGCCTGCTATCTGCAAACCCACGATGTCCCGATCATCGGCGCCTCGCTGAGCAGTACCGCGGCGGCACAGGCGAAGGCGCCGTGGTTCAACAACCTGATTTCCGATAGCAGCCTCGTGCCTAAGGAGATGGCCGTCTTCAAACAGGAGGGCGCGTTCACCGGGAAGAAGGTCGCCGTCGTGGGTCAGACGGCCGACCAGGCCGAGGTCAACCTGGTCGTCCCGGTGCTCCACAGACTGAAGGTCGATGTGGTGCAGGTCGCCATCAACGACGCACCGGGGACAGACACCGCCGCGCTGACCGCGCAGTACGCCATCATCGCCCAGAAATTCAAGTCGTCAGGGGCCAACCTCGTTGTCGCCGTCGGGAACGCGGGTCAGCAGTGGCCGAGGGCGCTCCAGAGCAATCAGAGCACCTATCTGCCGCGGCTCGTCACGACCGACTACACCACGTTGGACGCCTACGTGGCCGACAAGGCCGGCTATTCGCAGGCCATTCTCCAAGGAGCTCTCACGGCGGGTGGGATCCCACCGCCCACGGTCATCTGGAACGACCCGGCCATGCGGCGCTGCGTCGCGACGATCCAGGCGGCGGAGCCCCATGCGGTCATCGCCAACCCCGTCACCGCGACCGCCTCCACGCCGGTCACCTACACGGCCCCCGAGGTCGCATGCACGCAGGTCGCGCTCTTCGCCGACATCGCGAAGGCCGCGGGGCCGACGTTGAACAACGAGACATTTCTCCGGGGCGGGGAGTCCCTCACGCACGTGACCCTCCCCGGTGGTGGCGGCACCTTCGACTTCAGTGGGGGCCACAACGACGGGAACGGCCCCGTGTTCGTCTACACCTGGGACCCGAAGGCCAACCAGCTCCGGCTGAAGACCACGGTGGGCTGAGGGACCGAGCAGCTCGAGCGATCGGTCAACGGAATGTTGACGTGACCGTGTGCACACCCCCGTCGATCTCGCTGAGGTCGAAGCCGACCCGCTCGATGTCCGGCATCAGGGCGTCGAGATCGAAGTTGTAGACCCGGGCCGCATTCCCGTAGAGGATCTTCGCCGCGACCTCATCGTTGATGCTCGGGTCGGCGATCATCTCGGCGACGTGGCCCTTCGTCTCGGGAAAGATTGATTCGAAGTGTGGGTAATCGACGCCGAACATTGCGTTGTCCGCGCCGATGTGGAAGGCGCCGCTGTTCGGCGCCCCGGATCCATCGGCCAGATGCTCCATCGGAACCTGCGTGGCGGTGAACGGTGAGATACCGGCGTAGCAGTTCGACGCCCAGTACTCGCGAGCGAACTTCTTGAACTGGCGCAGTCGTCCGATGTGGGTCGAGAAACCCATCCAGTCGTCGCCCCACCCGAGACGACGGTCGATCTTCTCGATGGCCGGGGCGATCCAGTCGGCCTCGGTCTCGACGAAGACGAGCCGTAGATCGGGGAAACGGTCGAAGACGCCACCCAAGATCATCTGCCAGAGAGAACGGCCGGAGAAGAAGGAGTGCTCGGTGGCGAGCGTCATCAGGGCGGCGAATCCGGGCGGGTGGTAGGCGGGGGCACCCGTTCCACCGTGCTGGCTGATCGGCAGGTCGACATCCACGCAGGCCGCCCAGACGGGATCGAGCACCGGATCGAAGAAGAACGTCCCGCCGGGCTCGAGCGCCGGCATCATGATCCCGCCCAGTCCGTGCTCTTTCGCCCAGTGAATGTCGCCTACCGCCTGTTCGACGTCGTCGAACGCGACCAGAGCCTGGCCGGCACGCCGCCCGGGGGTCTCGCCACAGAAGTCGGCTAGCCAGCGGTTGTAGGCGAGCCGCGCCTGGCGGTCGAGATCGTGATCGTGCGAGAAGCCTGCGTCCTCGAAGCGCCGGTCCCCGAACGGCAGACCGTTCGGAAAGAGGACCTCGGCGACGACGCCCTGGCTCTCGAGGTCACGGAGGCGCAGTTGCGAGTCCCATTGGCTCTCGACGTTCAGCTGGGGCTGGAGATTTCCTGCGTCGGGAACGTCCGCCGCCTCCTGTGACCGCACCCAGTAGTCGAAGGTGTCGAGGTACCGGTTCTCGAAGTACTGGCGATAGATCGTGCGCGACGCCTTGACGTGCCCGTCCACCGAGATGATGGCCATCCGTCCCATTGGTAACCCCCTGCGCCGGATGTCTTGCTGGTCCCGACGATAGCCCCGACGGCAGCGCCTGGACAGTGGTCCACCGGGCTCGCCCTCGCCAGATCGGCGTTCGCCGTGGCTCACCGAATGCATGAGGCGTAGCATCCCGCCGATGGTGGTGGAGACATCGGGACCGCCGTGAGCGATCCCCGGGGGGAACGTCCGGAAGTACTGGGATCCGCCGCCCAGAGCCCCACCGAGTTGGCTCGCTTCCTTGCCGATACCGCCCAGGAGCGTCAGGACGCGGCCAGGGTGGAGGATGAGGTGCTCCTCCCGGAGGACCTGCTTCCCGGGACGCGCGAAGAGCACACGTCGTTGCGCGAGGGGCTTCGTCGGACCGGCTACGGCACCTTCGTCGTCTTGGCCATCATCGTGGCACTCGACAACCTCCAGACTTCAGGCCTCGCGGTCCTCGCGCCGAACATCAGGGCGTCGTTCCACGTGAGCTCGGGAGTCATCGTGTTCGTGGCCGGGATCTCGGGCGCCTTCCTGGTGCTCGGGATCCTCCCGATGGGATGGCTGGCGGACCGTTACCGTCGTGCACCCATCATTGCCTGCGCCACGTTCTTCTTCGGCTTGATGGTCTTGCTCTCCGGCTTTGCCGTGACGATCTTCGAGTTCTTCCTGGCGAGATTCGGCGCCGGGGTGTCCCAAGCGTCCACCCAGACGGTGCACGGCTCTCTCCTAGCTGACACCTATCCCATCAGCCTGCGAGGGCGTATCGGATCGGCGATGGGTATCGCGACGGGGGTGGCGGCGGCACTCAGCCCGATTCTCGTCGGGTCGATCGCCACGGCGGTGGGCGGGCCCAACGGATGGCGCTGGGCCTTCTACGTGCTCTCGATCCCCATCCTCTTGATCGCCGCTGTCGCGTTCCGCCTGCGCGAGCCCCCGCGGGGCCAGCACGAGAAGCTCGACGTGCTGGGTGAGGTCATCGAAGACACCCAACCGGTCCCGCCCTCTCTGGAAGCGGCCTTCGCCCGGATCATGAAGATCCGCACCATCAAGATGTGTCTCATCGCCTTCTCGGCCATGGGCTTCGGGCTGTTCACCGCCCCCGTGCTCGGCAACCTCTTCCTGCAGCAGCAGTACGGTCTCGATGCCTTCCGTCGTGGACTCATCGGCACCATCGGCAGCCTTGGCGTCCTCGTCGCGCTGCCCTTCGTCGGGCGCCACTATGACCGCCTGTACCACCGGGACCCTGCTCAGGCGCTCGCCCTCATCGGCAAGCTCATCCTGCCCGTCGCCGTGCTCGTTCCCATCCAGTACTTCATGCCTGACGCGGTGCTCTGGGCCGTCGTCGGGGTACTGGTCATCGTCCTCACGATGAGCGCCTTCTCCATGGTGGGCCCCGTCCTGACCTCGGTCGCCCCCTACCACCTCCGGGGCCTCACCGGCGCGGTGGGCGCGATCTACCTGTTCTTCATCGGGGCCACGGGGGGCGCGGTCCTCTCGGCCGCCCTCGACCAGGCCTTCGGGCCCCGTGCCGCAGTCCTCCTGGTCATGATCCCCACCACCATCGTCGGCGGGTTGATGATCATCCGGGGCAGTCACTACATCCGCAACGACCTGTCACTCATCGTCCTCGAACTCCAGGAGGAGCTCGAGGAGCACCGCCGCCAGGCGGCTGACCCCGCGTCGATCCCGGTGCTCCAGGTCAACAACATCGACTTCAGTTACGGGCACGTCCAGGTCCTCTTCGGCGTCGGCTTCGAGGTCCGCCGTGGGGAGGTGCTGGCGCTTCTCGGCACGAACGGCGCGGGGAAGTCGACGGCGCTACGTGTCGCAGCGGGCCTCGAGACAGCCGACCGCGGAGTGGTACGACTGCACGGCCGCACCATCACCTACGCCACGCCCGAACAGCGGTCGCGACTCGGCATCCACCTGCTGCCAGGGGGCCGGGGCGTCTTCAGCGAGATGACGGTGATGGAGAACCTCGAGATGGGTGCGTTCGCCTATCGGTCCGACCGCGCCGACCTCCGCCGGCGGATCGACCGCGTGCTCGGACTCTTCCCAGTGCTCGATGCCCTCCGTACCCACCGAGCCAGCACCCTTTCGGGTGGTCAGCAGCAGATGCTGGCACTCGCCATCGCGCTCCTGCACGACCCCGAGGTGCTGATGATCGACGAGCTCTCCCTTGGTCTCGCGCCGATCGTCGTCCAGGAGCTGATCGGGGTGGTCGAGCGGCTGAAACGCGAGGGCCTCACGATGATCATCGTGGAGCAGTCGCTCAACGTGGCCGCGGCGATCGCCGACCGGGCGGTCTTCATGGAAAAGGGCCAGGTGCGCTTCGAAGGGGCCATCGCGGAGCTCATGGAGCGCGATGACCTGGCCCGGGCCATCTTCCTCGGCGGCGAGGTTCCCGCCTGATGCTCGCCGTCTCATGGGTCAACTCCCAGATTGTCTACGACGGCGTGGTCCAGGGCCTGGCGATCGCCGTGATCGCCGTCGGCGTGGTGCTCGTCTACCGGGCTACGAGGATCATCAACTTCGCCGTGGGCAACATGGGCGTCATCGGCGCAGTGACGCTCTCGCTGCTCGTCATTCAGTACCACGTCCCCTTCTGGGCCGCCCTTGCCATCGCGGTGGCGATCGGACTCGCGTTCGGGGCCATCGTCGAAGTCACCGTGATCCGCCGGTTGAGGAAGGCCCCCCGAGTCGTCGTGCTCGTGTCGACGATCGGCATCGCCGGGCTCGCCGAGGCGATCGCCATCGAGATTCCGACGCCTTCGAACGAGAGCGCCCACTACCCGAGCGCCATCAACGGGTCCTGGACGATAGCGGGCGTGAGCGTGCGGGGTGCAGATCTCGCCGTGTTGATCCTGGTGCCGATCACCGTTCTCCTGCTCACCTGGTTCCTCGACCGCACGATGTTGGGCAAGACCGTCAAGGCCTGTGCCGCCAACCCGTCGCTCGCTCGGCTGTCGTCCATCTCGCCCAAGCTGGTCTCGACCATGGTCTGGGCCCTCGCGGCCGGCCTCTCCACACTCTCGGTCGTCCTCATCGCCGGCGAGTCCTCGACCGCGGCCGGGCTGGTCACCCTCGGGCCGCAGACCTTGTCCGAGGCGCTGGCTGCGGCGGTCATCGCCGGCATGCGGTCCTTCCGGGTCACGGTGATCGCCGCGGTGGCAATCGGTGTCATCCAGAGCCTCCTCACCTACAACTTCCTGGCCGTGCCGGGCATCACCGACCTCCTCTTGTTCGTCGCCGTATTCGTCGCCGTCGTCTTCGCCCGGCGAGAGGGTGAGGATTCCGGGGTCTTCGCCTTCAGCCCCCGGGGCCATCCGATCCCCGAGCGACTGCGTTCAATCTGGTGGACCCGCAACATCGACAAGGGCGGCATCCTGCTGCTCGGCGCCCTCGCGCTGCTCCTGCCGATCGTGGTGACCGAACCGTCGCGCCAGCAGCTCTACACGGCCGTCCTGGCCTTCGCGATCTGTGCCTCGTCGTTGACCGTGTTGACCGGCTGGCTGGGCCAACTCTCGCTCGGCCAGATGGCTTTCGGGGGCCTCGCCGCTCTCTTCGCGGCCCGCCTGGTCAACGACGGCGTGCCGTTCTGGGTCGCCATCGCCACGACGACCGTCGCCTCTGCCCTGCTCGCGCTGGGGATCGGAATCGGGTCCCTGCGGGTCCGAGGCCTCTATCTCGCCGTCGTGACGTTCGTGTTCGCGCTCACCGCGCAGCAATACTTCTATTACCTGCCTTTCTTCTCCGGCGACTCGCCCGATGGCGCCAACGTGCCTTTCGTCCCCGGGCATCTGTGGTTCCTGTCGTTCCCGGGCCAGCGCACCTACTACTACGTCGTTCTCGTCGTGCTGGCGGTCGTCCTCCTGGTGCTCAGCCGGTTCCGCGACAGCGGTGTCGGACGGACCATCAAGGCGGTGCGTGACAACGAATCGGCCGCGGCCGCTTACACCGTGACCGCCGCTCGAGTGAAGCTCAAAGCTTTCGCACTGGCGGGCGGCCTGGCTGGCCTCGGTGGTGCTCTTCTGGCGGGGGCCTTCGCCAACATCGCCTTCACCCAGAACTTCTTCCTAGTCAACGACTCTCTCAACCTCGTCGCGATGGTCGTGATCGGCGGCATGGGTTCGGTCAGTGGCGCTGTCATCGGTGCGATGTTCGTCATAGGGATCCCGGCGATTGCCCCCAACAACGCCCTCGTCGGCCTGTTGAGCTCGAGCCTCGGGCTGCTCATCGTGCTCCTCTACTTCCCCCGCGGCCTCAACCAGATCACCTACGCCGCCCGTGACGCCATCCTCGCCTGGGCCGACCGACGCTACGTCGAGCGAGCCCCGCCCGAGCGGATCATGTACCCCGCGGCGGTGCGACGGCGTGAGGAGGCACCTGAGCCCACCGTGCCGGCACTCTCGGTCTCGGAGGTGAGTGTGCACTTCGGGGGTATCGCCGCAGTCGACATGGCCACGCTGCACGTGGAGGTCGGCGAGATCGTCGGTCTCATCGGTGCCAACGGCGCGGGGAAGTCGACGCTCATGAACGCGATCGGTGGCTTCGTCTCCTCCAAGGGCTCGGTGTCCCTCTTCGGCGAGGAGGTTTCGGGCAAGAGCTCGGCCCAGCGGGCCTCGCTCGGCCTCGGGCGAACGTTCCAGTCCGCCACCTTGTTCCCCGAGCTCACCGTCAACGAGACCCTGCTCGTCGCCCTCGAGGCCAAGGAACGGTCAGGCATGCTCTCGACGGCGCTCGGTCTGCCGGCGGCCCGACGGCACGACCGCGCCACCAACGCCGAGGTTTCCGAACTGATCCATTTTCTCGGCCTCAGCCGCTACCGGGACCACTACGTGAGCGACCTCTCCACCGGTACGAGGCGCGTGGTCGAGCTGGCGGGTCTCCTCGCCCTCAACGCCAAAGTGCTCTGCCTCGACGAGCCGACGGCCGGGCTCGCCCAGCGGGAGACCGAGGCGTTCGGTCCACTGATCGGAACGGTCCAAGAGGAGCTCCGGGCGTCCGTGCTGTTGATAGAGCACGACATGCCGCTCATCTTGAGCATCTCCGGACGCGTCTACTGCCTCGAGGCCGGGCGGGTCATCGCTGAGGGGACCTCGGCGGAGATCAGAAGGGACCCCAGGGTGGTGGCCAGCTACCTTGGAACCGACGAGCGGGCGATCGTCCGCAGCGGCCCTGGGCAGTCGGACGCCCCCAGGCGGGCCGGCCCACCCGGCCTGTCAGTGCCTCCCTCGATGGCCTGAGGACGTTCGGAACGCGGGCTATTCGACGACCACCCGCACCCGACCGAGGTTCTCGACCCGGGCGTGCGGCTTGACCATGTTGCCCTGACGCTGTGTCCTGACCCGGAGCGCCGGGAAGTACGTGCCCCGCTCGGTAAAGGCGTGCGCCGTCGTCACGCGGAGACGTGAGAGGGATCCATCGAGCACGTCGGAGTGGACCGCGTAATCGCCGGAGCCGTCGAAGTCCCACTCCGCGGCCACGACGGTGCCCGCGCCTGGTGGCACCTCCACCCAGGCGTCGAACTCGACCTCGTCGCCCACGGCGACGTCGGCCCGTGCACCGCCGTTCGCAGTCACCTCGACCGTGGCCTGGATCCCCTGGCGTGCGGAGGCCTCAGCGGGGACGACCACCTGTCCTTCGACCACCTCGTAGGCGGTGCTGGCCGGGGCCGGCAGGCCGTGCTCGACCCACGCGACGAGGTCGCGGAGGGCTTGCTCGAGTACGCCGGCGTAGCTCACGATGCGGGTCGTCCGGGCCGGGCGGAGATCGTCGGTCGCCGCCCTGACCGGCGGCAGGTGCATCGCGTGGTCGACAAACCACACCCGAAACTTGTCGTCGGCCGCCGGACCCTGGACCTTGTGGACGAGCTCGTCGTACCACGCCGCCTGCCACGGATAGGCGGCTTCGTCCATGAGGCATTCGACGACGATGACCTTGCCCGAGAACCGGCCACTCTGGACCGATCCCGCGCCGGCGATCGTGAACTGCGGGCCGATGAGGTTCGGGCGCTGCGGATAGATGGGTTGCCCCGCCATGCAGAACTGGTCCCACACGGGGAAGTCGGGGTCGACCTGGTGGCGGTGGTAGGTCTGGAAGGCGAGGTACACGGAGTTGTCGATCAGCACCTCGTCGCCAGCGGCGATCCCCGCGAGGCTCGCGAACTCCGTCTCGCCCTGGCCCGTGATGACGACGTCATCGTGTGTGCTGATGATCCAGAAGTTGTGACCCGCCGACCTCCCGGTCGTGACGGACAACATGGCACCCATGAGCTTGCCGGTAGGCACCCCCTCGAGTCGGAGGGCGACCGGGATGTCGGCCATCGCCTCGGTGCGGAAGATCGTGTTCGTCGCCGCACCGATCCCGAGGCGTTGGGCCTCGTCGGCCATGATCGGCTGGACGACAGTCGTCTTGTGCTGGATGCGGGCGTTCGCCAACGACTCGGTCGGGTTGGCGCCGAGATAACCGGGCACCGTCCAGAAGTCCTCGAAGTACCCAGGGTCGTACTTGATCATGTTGTTCCCGAGCATCGACCACACTCCTGTGTAGCCCTCGGCGATCCGCCGCACGTCGAACCACCCCCGGGGAGGAAAGCCCATGCGGGTGACCTCGGTGAGTGCCTCTCGCTCTTCGGCACTGAGCCGGGCATAGATGTCGCCGTCACCACCGGGATCGAGTGCGTCGACGATCTGGGGGAACTTCTCCCAGAGAATGCGCATGGCGTGAGCCTGCACCGAGAAGACGTTCGGCATGGACTGCGGGCCGCCGATGATGAACGGTAACCCCCCGTCCCACACGTCGGTGTTCTCCATACAGCTCATCGTCTTGAAACCGCCGCCGCTGCCGCCATAGCAGTAGCCGTAAGGACGGTGCTCTCCGTACATCTCCCCGGCCAGGACCCGGGAGTACTCCGCCGCCGCCGCGCTGGCCCGGAAGCCCGTGACCGTCGAGTCTTCTCCGGGGAACGGAGTCAGCCGACCCAGGTTCGACTCGACCATGTAGCCGCCGCTGTCGATCGCGAAGTCGATCGAGCCGCCCATGCCGGCGAGCAGCTGCTGCCCGAACAGGTGCTCCGTGCCCGACACGGCGAGGATCGGCTGGAAGAACCGCCCCTCGTACCGCTCCGCCGGCGGAAAGTAGAAGGAGAAGCGGAGGTCGGTCCCCTCGAAGCCACCGTGGACATACCGGTGGCGAACGGGGGTGTCACGCCACTCGTCCACGTCCACGTAGGGCCGGTCGTACTCCGGGTCTTTCAGGCCGTTCGTTCGGAACTCGGTCATCGGCACCACCTGAGGTCAGGGTCGCGCTCGGGGGCACGAACGAATTGCCGGCCGACCGTGGGCTTTCTCGGTCCACCGGCACTGTCCGGCCCCGGGCCCGTCCGTGACGGCGGCTCGTTCGTCGGCCGCCGGTGGACTCACTATGCCATCGTGCTCGGCCCAGGGCCACGGCCCTCGAGCCCGCTCGACCTCTGGCCGTGGTGTGGTGCACCGGACCGACGCCGGAGAACAAGCCCGATGTGCCGTGCCGACGCAGACGACGAGGATCACAGCGGGAACGGCTCGTCCAGCAGCGAGGTCCCGCTCTGCAGCGCCGCCAAGGAGAAGCCGGCCGTCCGGCGGTACTCCTCGGTCACCCGGGCGATCTCCTCTGGTGTGATCACCTCGGTGATGTCACCGAACCCGTCAGGCGCCCGCTGTTCCACGAGCAGCATGGGGAGCTCCGGCCCGAGCCCCCGGTTGGCTCGGACCACTGCGGCGGTCGCCGGCCGGCGGGTCGCTTCATAGTGATCGAGCGCCCCGGCGAGATCGTCAGGGGATCGGCGGATGCACCCGGCGAGCACCCGGGCGTCCAAGATCGCCTGCGACGCGCCGTTCGAGCCGATCGGGTACATGGGATGGGCGGCGTCCCCAAGCAGCGTGCTCCGACCGAAGGTCCAACGCTCGACGGGGTCCCGGTCGACCATCGGGAAGAGGAACGTCTCGGGCGCGGCCCGGACGATCGCCGGGATGTCGAGCCACCCGAAGTTCCAGGCTTCGAACTCGGGGAGGAAGTCCTCGAGCGACCCCCTGCGGTTCCAGTCCTCCTCGGCGCCCAGGTCCGACTCGGGGCGCCGGAGCTCGGCCACGAAGTTGAACGCCTGCCGCCCGCCCGGAAGATCGGCGATGGGGTAACCGACGAATTTCTGCTCGGGGTGCCCGGCCCAGATCATCGTCCGGCCGTCGAGCACGGGATCGATCTCGGCAACGCCCCGCCAGAGCAACGATCCGTTCCACAGGGGCGGCCCCTCATCCGGATACAACTGGCGGCGGGCGCGGCTGTGGATCCCGTCAGCCGCGACCACCAGGTCCGTCTTGGTAGGCCCGTCGTCGAACACCACAGTCGGGCCGTCGTCGCGTTCTTCGATCCGGAGGAGCGGCTGTCCGAGGTGAAGGGCGGCGCCGCCCAGACGATCGATGACGGCGTGGAGCAAGATCTTCTGGAGGGTTCCTCGATGGATCGAAAGCTGCGGCCAGGGGTAGCCCGCCGCGATCCCGCGGGCCTCCCGCCAGATCTCCTGACCGCGTCGCGTGCAGTACAGGAGGACCGACGGGGCGACCGACCGAGCCTGGAGCTCGTCGAGCAGCCCGAGTGCGTCGAGCTCGCGCACCGCGTGCGGCAAGAGGTTGATCCCTACCCCGAGTGGCTGCAGCTCCTTCACCGAATCGTAGACGTCCACCTCCGCGCCGATCTCATGGAGGCTGAGTGCGGTCGCGAGGCCGCCGATGCCGGCCCCGACGACGATGCATCGGAGGCCGGCAACAGCCGCGCTCATAGAACCTCGTGCACGTCGATCTGCACGGTCGACTGCTGGCGCTGACCAGTCGACACCGCGAGGAGGTCATTGAGCCAGGCAAGACCCGGTGCCGACGTAAAAAATCGGACATGGGTCCGGAAGTAGTACTCGTCGGGGTCTACGTCGCCCCTCGGGCGATCCGCTCAGCCACGGCGTCAGACGCTTTCCGGAGGCCCTGTGAGCGCACCTCGATCGTTTCATCCTGAGCGGTCAGGAGGGCGTAGTGCGCGTCGATCTCGAGCACGCCATCGGCCCGGACCTCCTGCAAGTCGATCCCGCCCTCGAGAAGCGTGCCGGCCAAGCCGTTGCGCCCTTGGAAGGTGCCACTCTCGAAGGTCACGTATCGCCGGCCTCCACCGAGGTCCACGACGGGGCGCACCAGGATCTGGATCGACAGGAGCTCGCGCAGTCCGACCGACCGCATGGTGGTTCGACCTGCCTCCTCTTGGATCGTGACCCGTCGCGACCGCACGAATCACGCCGTCCGGCTTGGCGATGGTAACAGCGCACGACTGTCAGCTGAGCATCGGAGTGACCGCGTATACAACGTCTGCCCCGTTGTGCTTCTCGGCGCGGGGGAAGGGGAGGTACTGCGTTCGCCGCCGCCGCCGCTACCGCTCACCCTCGACGCGGCGGTCGGATACCTGCCAGTGCTCTGTGCTGGTGGCCTACCCGTGTCCCGTGACCCGGTCTTCATGTCCCGCGACACGACAAGTGTGCCCAGAGGCGGGACTCGAATTTTCGCTGGTTACCTCGCGTCGAGGTCTGGTCGAGGTAGAGAGCGGCACATTGGGATGTCACAAGGTCCGCCGATTGGGTCGACCCGACTGTGGGTTCATGGTATCATGGCACCATGACGAAGAACCTGACGGTCCGGCTCCCCGACGATGTGGCGGCGGACGCCGAAGCCCTGGCTCGAGTGGAGGGTCAGAGCCTGAACGAGACCGTGAAACAGTCCGTGATCGAGGCGGTGGAGCGGCGGCGGCGCAACCCAGCGTTCAAGGCACGTCTGGCCAAGATCATCGAGGAGGACAGGGAGCTGCTCGAACGCCTCGCTCAGTGAGCGTTGAGTACCCGGACCTGGCCGACTACCTGGCCATAGCAGCCGAGGTCACCGGAACCGACCTGAAGTCCCTGGCCGGGGCGACCAAGCTCGATCTGGCCGACTCAGCTCTCCACGCGCCCTCGGCCAGCTTCGCCGGGGAGGAGTTCTACCCGACTTCTGCGACAAAGCCGCCGTGCTCCTCGTTCGCCTGGCCAAGAACCATCCTTTGCCTGACGGCAACAAGCGGGCAGCCTGGGTGACAATGCGCGTGTTCATCGAGAAGAATGCCTGGTGCTGGACTTCGTATCCGTCCGTAGACGAGGCCGAGCAGGCCGTCCTGGGGGTCGCGAGCGGCGATTGGGACGAGCGGCGTACGGCCGAGTGGCTGCGGGAGCGCCTCGACCCACCTCGAGCTCGCCCGGATTCTTAGTCACTGAGCCGATTTGGCTTCCTCTGACGATCGGCGGCTCGCTTGTCGCGGTCGTGCGCTCGGAACATGGCTGCGCGCTGGATGCGCTCGAGGACCTGGACACTCGGGACACAACATCGCGAACGGAGTACCGCAACGTCCCAAGCGAGAAGCCTCCGCCGTGGCATCCAGAGATCCCTCACGATGGTCCTTTCGACGGCCGAGCTCAGTTCCCTGTCAGCGGTCGGTCGCGGTCTGTCAGTACGACGAGGAACGCTGGTGGTCAAACTGTGCCCGTGGAGGACGCTTCAGACGTCAGACGAGCTGCTGAACTGGGTGGAGGTGGTGCCCGGAGCGGGACTCGAACTCTCGTCGGTTGCATCGTGTCCAGACCTGTTGCATGCCGTACTTGCTGGTCACCGGGATGATCAGCCGCGTGCTGTGTTCGTTTGGTGAGGTCGGATCAGGGCCTTTTGTGGTGAGTTTGTGACCACGTTGTGACCAGAGATGTGCGGCGCCGGAGGTACGACGCCAGTCGCCTCGACCGCCGCCCAGTCAAGGCTCGCCGGGCGAGGGCGCCAGCGGGCGTCCACACGCCTCCCCGAGGGCGCCAGGAGGCGTCCACATGCCTCCCCTAGCCCGATCATCAGCCGCGGTGTCGGAGAGAGCCCGGGGCCGGCCTGCCCGCGATGACGGGCTCCACCTCGGTGCCACGGGCCTGACCGAGCCTACTGACGGAGGGCGGAACACCCCCCCGGTACGATTTGGGCATGACCGAACTCCGGGTGATGGTCCCCGACGAAGTCGCTGAGCGCCTAGCCAAGGAAGCCGCGGCCCGGGGGAGCTCCCCTGAAGACGTGGCTGCAGAGGTGTTGAGGATCCACACACCTGAAGCCCGTCCAGCCCCCGAGTCTGCCGGGGCACCGCCCTCGGAGGGAGGGCATCGACTCCGCTTCATCGGCATCGGGCACTCGGGAAGCCAAGAGTCCATCGCCCAGCACCACGAACAGATCATCCGCGAGCACTTCGTTAAGAAGACGGCTGGGGACGTCTAAAGAGTCCGATCGGTGATTCTTCTCGGACACGGGCGTGATCTTCGGTGCGACCGACGCCAATGATCCCCGTCACCGAGAATGCACAGAGATCCTCGACTCCCTCACCTCCACGCGCCTCGGGGTAACGGTGCCCGTGATCGTGGAGTCGTCGTGGCTCATCGAGTGCCGTCTTGGTCAGACAGCCCAGGCGACCTTTCTTCGCTCGCTGACCGACGGGGAGATCGAACGCTTCGAGATGGTGGATGCCGACTGGACCAGTGTGGTCGAGCTGATCGAAGGCTACGCGGACCTCGGACTGGGCGTGGTTGACGCATCGGTCGTTGCTATTGCTGAACGGCTTGGAGTAACCCAGATCGCGACACTGGATCGGCGTCACTTCAGCGTCGTCCGCCCTGCGCACTTGCCCGGTTTCGAGCTTCTGCCATGAGTCGCAAGATCGGCATCGAGCCGGCCTTGGGACCAAGGACCGCCCTTCTCCGATTCAGTCCGGAGGGACGTCGACTTCATCGCCTGCGGACGCCCTTGTACCACCTACCGAATCTGAAGGTGGACACTTGATTCCCAGTGGGGTCCCGGGTCTGCGGTCTCTCCGGTGCCGAAGTGTCATGCCAGGTCAAGTGGGGAGTCCTGTACGGGGAGCAAGGCAGAATCGGGTGCCCGTGGGGGCCATGGATTGCCATCTCTGAAGGAGCGCGGGTTGTCAAGGGGCGCCGGCCCAGAGGGCCGGCACGTTTCTCGGTTTCCCGGCTCCGCGAGACGATGTCGGGGCGCGATCAACCGCACCCGGTCTCCGTATAGATGGGGAGGGCGGTCAAGGCCGGCCGCAGGCCGCCCGCAGGGGCAGCCTTGATGGCCCGGTCAGTTGTTCTTCAGATCATGGAGAGCGAAGCCCGGTAGGGCTTCGTGGTCGTCCCCTCGTGGTGCCGAGTCGGGGACGCGTTGCGGTCCTGCTCCAGGGCCAGCAGTGCTGGCAGGCAACCCGGGAACCCGGGTGCCGGCCATCTCTTCGCCGCGAGGGGGCGGCATGGAGTGGTTCGGCCGCAACCCGGTGGGCTCAATCAAAAGCGCGGCCTCGCCGACGTTCGGGGGCCTGGCAATCCTCGAGCTCGCAACGGGCTGCGTCCGTCCCGGTTCTCACCCCGCCCGGGCCAGGCAACGGATCTCGCCGTCGCGCAAGCCGTAGTAGACGAGGACGAGAAGTTTGCGGGCGGCAGCCACCCGCCCGACCTGCTTGCCCCGGCGCTCCCCCACCCGGCGGTGGTGGACCCGGATGGGGGTGTCGCCGCGCTGGTGGGCCACCGCTTCGACGGCCGCCCAGCGCACGAGGCGCGATCCCTGCTTGGTGATATGGCCCCGGCGGACCTTCTCGTCGGACTCGCGGTGGGTCGGGGTGAGTCCGGCCCAGCTGCACAGGTGACGGGCGGAGGCGAACCTCGAGATGTCGCCGATCTCGGCCACGAAGATCGCGGCAAGGACGGGGCCCACGCCCGGAATGGCCTGGACCGCGTGATAGCCGAGGTCGCCGGCGAAGACCGGGGCGACCTGGTCCTCGAGCATGGTGATCTCTCGGTCACACACTTCGATCAAGTCACGCAGGCTCTCCACCCGGATGCGGTAGGCGTCGCCCAGGTGCACCTCGCTCAGCAGCCGCTGGCCGCCCACCCCGAACAGGTCAGTCATGGGCACGGCTACGCCCTCTTTGGCCAGCACCGAGTGGACCTGGGCCTTGAGGCTCGTCCGCAGGTGGACGAGCTTGGCCCGGTAGCGGACGAGCTCACGGAGCTCGCGCAGTGGCGGCGGGGCGATCCAGGCCTCGGCCAGGCGGCCCAGCCGCAAGAGGTCGACGAGATCGGTGGCGTCACGCTCGTCGTTCTTCACCCGACGCTGACCCCAGTTGTTGCCGAGCGGGTGGGCCAGGTGCACGTTCGCCCCGCACTCCGCCAAGACGTCGGCCGCCCAGTACCAGCCGTAGGTGGCTTCGAGCACCACCTCGGGGTCCTCACCGGCCTTGGCCAGCTCAGCTGCGAGGGCCAGCGGGTCGTTGTCGATGCGCACCGTGTCGATCGTCTCGCCCAGCTCGGTGCGCCGGACGATCACGCTGCGCTTCCGGTGCAGATCGATGCCGACGTATTGTTTGTGCTGTTCCACGGGAGTCTCCTTCCGTCGGTTCCGGGTTGGTGTCGCAACCCCAAGTGTGCTTCGCACACCTGGTCCCGGGCGACGGGAGGACTCCCGTGGGGATAGGTCATTGCGGCGGGCCGGTGGGGCGACGCTTCGAGCGGACATGCGACCGTTCCTCGCTTCCGGCGTCCGGCCCGGTGCGCCCCACCGGGCCCGTCACGCAGGAGCTGCGCTGCGCTCCTTCATGACATCAACGGGATTGCCATTAACGACACCCTCCCGCCAAGAGTCCTCACGCGTGACCGCCGTCGCTGCCAGAGAATCCTTGCCCTGCTGATGGCGCCAAGCTGCCACACCGGCCCCAGACGCCGTCGCCCTTCTTGGCCGGCGCCCCTTGACGGCGCTGTGCGCCGCTGTCATCGTACGAACAGACGCTTGTCTGGGAAGGAGGCGTCGCGGTGCGAAGAGGGGCTCCGCGCGCGACTCGGCGGGGGGCCACTCTGGCCGCCGGACTCTCCTCCCTTCTCGTCGCCGGACTCCTGTATGGGCTCGGCGCGATCGCCCCGAGCCCCCCTTCCCACCTGGTCGTAGCCCCCAGGAGTCAGCCCACCTCCTACCTCGCCGGCCCCCAGCGCGACATCAGCACGGTGGCCGGCGGCGGGGGCCTCAACTACACCCACAACGGCATCTCGGCACTGGCGGCCTCCTTCAGCGGCCCACCGGGCGTCTCGCTCGACGAGTACGAGAACCTGGTGATCGCCGACCTCGGCGACAGCGTGATCCGGGTAGTGGCCACCCAGTCCGGAGAGTTCTACGGCCAGTCCATGCTGGCCGGCGACGTCTACACGATCGCCGGGACGGGCACCGCGGGATGTTGTGGGGACGGCAACCCGGCGCTCGATGGCTCCTTCGATCAGCCCTCGAGCGTGGCGGTCGACGGACTGGGCAACGTGCTCGTGGCCGACGACTCGAACAACGCCATCCGGGTCATCGCCGAGAGCCCGAGCGACCCGGGCTACCCCCTTCTGTGCGGGGGCGCGTCGTGTCCAGAGAGCTCCTGGGCCCAAGGCGACATCTTCACGATCGCCGGCGACGACAACCAGATCGACGGCTACGGCGGCGACGGTGGTGTCGCCACGTCGGCTGAGCTCGCCGACCCTCAATACGTGAGCCTCGATGTCCACGGCGACGTCCTCATCGGCGACACCCTCAACCAGCGGGTCCGCCTGGTGGCCATCAGCGGGACCAACCCCGGCTACACGCTCAGCTGTCCGGGTGGTTGTGGCGCCTGGACGATCGGTCACATCTACACGGTCGCCGGCTCGGGGACCGCCGGCTACAACGGTACTGGCATCGCGGCGACCTCGGCTGACCTCGACGACCCCAACGGGGTGACCGTCGACAACGACGGGAATCTCGTCATCTGCGACTACGGCAACGACATCGTCCGCGTCGTGCCGACGAGCTCGGGCACCTACTACGAGCAGCCGATGAGCAAGGGCGACATCTACACGATCGCCGGGACCCAGGGCGACTCGACCGAAGGCGGCGACGGCGGAGCGGCCACCGCGGCCGGCATGGAGCCCGCCGACGTCGTCTTCGACTGGGGCGGGAGTGCCGGGGTCCAAGGGGGCGCTCCCGGCAACCTCGTGATCGTCGACTCGGACAACAACTACAGCGGCGGGGGGAACAACCGGATCCGGGTCGTCGCCGAGTCGACCGGCACCTTCTACGGCGTGTCGATGACTGCTGGGAACATCTACACCGTCGCCGGCACCGGTGCCTTCAACGCCGGCGGCTACAATGGCGACGGGATCCCGGCGACCAGTGCCGAGCTCCACGGCCCGAGCTCGGCCGCGGTCGACCCCGAGGGCCAGCTCTACATCGCCGACTACCGCAACGACCGGATCCGAGAGGTCGACGGCGGACCGCTCGCCGCCCAGTCGGTCTACCCCTTCGAGAACACGACGGTGACCCCGGCCATCCGGGCGGCCGAGGTGTGGGGCCAGAACGGCCCGGACTGTGGGTGCGCCGCCGAAGGGGTGAACGTCACCAACGGGGCCTTCGACACCTCCCAGACCGACCTCACGGTGCCCGGCGCCGGCCTGCCCCTGGCCTTCAGCCGGACCTACGACTCGCTCGCCGCCCAGTCGGGCGCCGGCACGCTCGGCAACGGCTGGACCGACAACCTGGCCATGAAGGTGAAGTACGCCGCATCGGTGGCGACGGTCACGCTGCCCCCGGGCACCCAGGTGACTTTCGACCACTTCGCCAAGGGCGCCAATGAGCCCGGATGGTGCCCGTCTGACAGCTCGGCGGCGGTCTTCTGTCCCCAGGCGCCTCGGATCCTGGCCACCCTCGCCCACACCGGCACGGGCCCCTGGACCTACGTCGACACGAGCTCGTCACCCCTGACCTACACCTTTACGTCCGGGAGCTCGGGGGGTGTCCTCTCCTCGATCGCCGACGTGATGGGCGACACCATCAGCTCGGGGTCCTATAGCCCGACGGGCTCAGAACCGGCCTGTCCGTCCGGTGACACCTGCACGGCGTGGACCTCGAGCGCCTCGGGCCGCAAGCTCGTCGTCGAGCTGAACGGCTCGTCACAGGTCGCCGGCGTCATGAACCCCGACTCGGGCCAGCAGGTCACTTACACCTACTCGGGGACCGGATGCACTTGGGGTTCAGGAAAACCGGTCGACCTGTGCTCGGCCAGCGTCCCGGGGCCGTCGACCTCGACGCCACTCGTCACGAGCTACAGCTATGACACGGGGAACGCCAACCCCTACAAGTACGACATCGTGGGGGTCACTCCGCCGTCGACCGGCCAGATCACCAACTGTTACGCGGGCGGCCAGGTCACCACCCAGTCGATCGCCACCGGCACGGCCATCAACCTGGCGACCGACTTCTCCTATGCCACCGACGCCAACCTCAACCTGGGCGAGGAGACCACGGTCAAGGCCTATCCGCTCGGCAAGGGCGCCCAGCCGTGCAACTCGACCTCGAACCCCTACAACGAGTCGGTCTTCTACTTCTCGGCGAACGCCCTCGTCGAGGCCGAGAACGGCGTGGGCACGCCGGCTGCGACCACGAGCTTCTACCGGATCGACGCCACCTCGCTCGTCCCCCGATCGGCTGTCGACGGCGACGGCAACGTCTCGACCGAAGGGCTCCTCAACCGCCAGGCCCCCGGTGGCGCAGAGTCGACGTCGGCCGACCCGGTGCTTTCGACCGACGCCATGCACGACAGCTCCGAGGCGGCCTACACCACCCACAACCTCCTCTACTGCGACATAGCACCGGCCGATTTCGCCGAGCTCACGCCGCAGAACACCTTGTGTCCGGCGAGCCCGCCGGCCAGCCCGCCGGCACCGGGCGCTCAGGATCCCTACCTCGGGATGACCATGTCGTACTACTCGACGACCGCGCCGGTCGACCTGCTCGACGCCACGACCGATCCGCTCGGCAACACGACCACCTACGCGTATACGGGCACCGGTCTCGGTGTGCCGCCCTATCTCGAGTACTGCAGCGTCGACCCGGTCAACTACCAGAACGCCAACAACAACCAGGGCAAGTGCCAGCCCTACGGGTCGACCCAGCAGCTCGGGACGACCTCGCGCAGCTTCGACCAGTACGGCGACGTCACCTCGGTAACCGACCCGAAGGGTGACACGACGAGCTCGACGTACACGACGACGGCCAACCCCGGCCTGCCGACGACGGTGACCAATCCCGACGGGACGATCACGAGCTACCAGTACAACCCAGAGGGCGAGGTCACCCAGGCCACCGAGAACTTCCACAACTACAGCGCGACGACGCTCATGAGCTACGACAGCGGCGGGCGCAAGTACTGCGAGGTGGACCCCTACGAGGCCGCGCTCGGCGTCACCTGCCCGACCGCCGCCCCCCCGCTCACCCAGCTGCCTTCACCCGGTGCCGGCACCGATCCGTGGCCCGGCGCCACCATCACCTTCTACGACGCAAACGGGCGGGTGATCGACACCGTCAACCCGGCCGGCGGGGTCACCCAGGTGGCCTACGACGGGGATGGCAACACCTTCTGCACGGTCAGCCCGACGGCCTACGCCAAGAACGACAGCTGCCCGGCCACGCCGCCTTCGACCAGCTCGCCGACCGTGGGGGCCACCACCGACTACTTCGACGCCGACGACCGGGTCACTGAAGAGGTGAGCCCTCTCGGGGCGACCACCTACCTCTCCTACGACCAGAACGGCAACGTCGTCGAGCGCCAGGTGGTCTCGAACAACCCGACGGCCGACCCCACGGTCACCACGACGATGACGTACGACGCCGACGACCGGCTCATCGCCTCGACGACGGGGACCGCCACCACCGAGGACTTCTACGACCCCGACGGCAACCTCTACTGCCAGGCTTCGCCCAACGCCGTGGCCTCCGGGAGCTTCTTCTGTCCGGCTTGGCAGCCGGGCTGGATCGCCGCTCCGCCGGCCGCCGGGACCTTCTACTCGACCTCGCCTGACGCGACCCAGGCCAACGACGTGGCCACCGCCTTCTACGACGCCGACGGCCGGCTCGTCCAGCAGGCCAACGCCGATGCCGACACCACGGTGGGCGCCTACGACGGTGACGGCCGCCAGTACTGCGCGGCCGATGCCAACAACATGGCCGTCTTCCTGTCCGGCCACGGGAGCGCCACCTGGCCCTATCTGTGTCCGAGCTCGCCACCGGCCACCCCACCGGCGACCGGCTCGGACCCGGGCTACACGACGACCATCTACGACCTGGCCGGGCGCCCGACCAGCTCGACCGATGCCCTCGGCGACACGACGCTCTCGACGTACGACGCCTCAGGGAACGTGCTCACTTCGACGGACCCGGCCGGCGACATGACCACCTACTGCTACTACGACCAGGCCAGCTGCGCCGGATCGCAGCCACCCTCGGGCGGCGGGGCGGGGTCGATGCTCTATACGACCGTCCGGCCGCCGTCGTCGGCCGACCCGAGCGGTGAGGTCACGAGGACCTTCTACTACCGGGGAGGCCTGCCCGAGACCCTCACCACGCCGGCCGGGACGACGACGGCGGGCTACGACACCCTTGGCGACGTCACCTCGCTCCAGTACTCGGGCACCGCCTCGGGTTACGCCCCGCCGGCCAACGTGTCGGCCCTCTACAACCAGGACGGCACACGCTCGCAGCTGACCGACGGCACCGGGGCGACGTCCTATGGCTACGACGCTGCGGGCGATCTCCTCTCGGAGGTCTTCACGGCGGGCACCGGGACCGGGCTCAGCAGCGAAGCCGTGAGCTACGCCTACTACTCGACGGGCGCCCTCGAGACGCTGCAGTACCCGTCGGGGCCGGTCTCCTACGAGTACGACAACCAGGGGAACCTGGCCTCGGTCGAGGACTGGCTCACCAACACCACCAGCTTCTCCTACGACGGCGACCACAACCTGCGCCAGACGACGTTCCCCAACGGCGACGAGGTCACGACCGGGGTCACCAATGCCGACGCCGTGAGCTCGATCACCCTGGCGCCGACGGCCAACCCGAACTCGCCCCTGTTCACGCTTTCGTGCCAGAGGGACCCCGACGAGCTCGTCTCGTCGGAGACCGACACCGGGGCGATCGCCGGTTCGATCACCTACCAGTACGACCAGGCGGAGCGGCTCTCGCAGGTCAAGGGCGCGACCGAAAGCTTCAACCTGGCCGACGAGCTCACGACGCTGCCGTCGGGGGCCACGGGTTCCTACGACGCGGCGGGCGAGCTGACGAGCGACACGAACACCTCGTACAGCTACGACACGATCGGCGACCGCACCTCGAGCACGCCCAACGGTGGGGCCACCACGACCTACGCCTACGACCAGCTGGGTCGGCTGACCTCGCTCACCAACTCGCTCGGCACGACCTCCTACCAGTACGGCGGCAGCGGTCTTCGGATGGGGAAGACCTTGGGCTCGACCACCACCACCTTCGACTGGGCGGACCTCGGGGGCGTTCCGAAGCTCCTGAGCGACGGGTCGAACCAGTTCATCTACGGACCGGGAGGCCGCCTCGTCGAGCAGGTGAACGGGACGACGACGGAATACGCCGTCACCGACCACCCCGGGAGCACCCGGGCGCTGCTCAGCGGCACGACAGGGGCCGTCGTCGGCACGGCCTCCTACGACGCCTACGGCAAGGTCACCGGCTCACAAGTCTCGCCCATCGGCTTCGCCGGCGGCTACACCGACGCCGAGTCAGGCCTCATCTACCTCGTCAACCGCTACGACGACCCGAGCACCGGCCAGTTCTTGACCTTGGACCCGATGGTGGCGGCGACCGGGCTGCCCTATCAGTACACCGGTGACGACCCCGTCAACTTCACCGATCAGCTGGGCCTGTGCGACATTTTCGGCAACTGCTGGTCCGACGCTTACCACTGGGTTGTCCGCACAGCCAAACACATCTGGCACAGGACAATTCGTTTTGTCGACATCGTCAGGCACAACGCCGCCCACATCTTGGACAACGGCGTCACCGAGTTCACCTCCCATTGGCGCGGCCTCGCCCAGATCGCCATCGTCGGGGCCACAGCGGCGGTCGGCTTCGCGACAGGAGGCGCTGGCTTCGGCTTCGCCGGGGGAATCCTGCTGGGCGCTGTTTCGTCCACGGCGTCCTATGCAGTCAGCGGCGGTCCTCACAGTTGGGAGGGCTACCTCGAATCCGCCTTCATCGGGGCGGTGACGGGCCCGGAGGGAGAGGGGGCGGACCCCGCTATTGCAAACCTTGCAGATGAAGCTGCGGCGCAGGGCTCCTCCGACACGGCTCGAGCGGCGACCGCCGCAAGCCGCGATGCCACCGCCAGTGGCGCAGAAGGCGAAGGGGCCATTCCCCAGATTCAGGTGAGTGCCAGCCGTTACCCGGAGTCGGCTGCGCATATCGCCGAATCCCAGGAGGCTGGCCAGCCGAGCGAACTAACGATTGATCGAGCTGGGGCGGCAGCCCGACGAGCTCAATCGATGAGCGGCGTTCCGAGCACGCCCGGTCTCGATAGGGACGAGTACCCTCCGGCGATGTTCCAGGAGGGGGGTACCGGCTCGAGCGTCCGGGCGATCGATCCGAGCGACAATCGAGGGGCGGGCGCATCGATCGGGAACCAGTGTCGCCAATATCCCGACGGAGCGACCGTCTGTATCTCGGTTGGCCCATGAGTACGGGCACCCGACTTGACCGGTTGGTGTCGATAGCTGGACCAGCCATTGGCTTCACCCAGCCTGAGGTGACGGGGCTGCCACCCGACCTCGGGGATCTACTCAGCAGGAAGAACGGTTTCTTGGCCTTCGAGTCAGCGTTGCATGTACTGCCTGCCGGCCCCGTCTCGGGTGGGACTATGAGCGTGCAGCTCTGGAACGATCAGGATCTCTGGCGATCGTCATATGATGGGATGGCCGATGGTCTGTTGTTCTTTGCTGAGGACATTTTCGGCGGCCAGTTCGCGTTCTGCTCCGAAGGCGTGGTCTCGTTCGACCCCGAGACTGGCGATGTAGAGCGGATAGCCACCGACCTTGAGAGCTGGGCAGACCGGGTTTTGGCCGATTACCAGCTTCTCACTGGCTTCCCGGTTGCTCATTCCTGGCAAGAGCTACATGGTCAACTCCCTCCCGGAATGCGGCTGGTCCCGAAGCGGCCCTTCGTACTCGGCGGGGAGTTCGGCCCAGCGAACCTCTATGCGCTCGACGCCGCCGAGGGGATGCGCTTCCGAGGCGAGCTGGCTACTCAGATCAGGGATCTTCCAGAAGGCGCTTCGGTTTCCTTCAAGATCGTCGAGTAGCTCCGATCCAGCTGGACCGGGTCTAGCGTCTTTGCGTCGGCGACGTGGAGGATGGCGTCGAAAAGGCCTTGACCGAGTAGAGGAACTGCTCACAGCCAGCGCGTGCGCATGACCTGACCGATCCGGACGGGTCTGGACCCGTCTGCGCCTCGTCACGCCGGGCCCGGCGGGCCGGAGGCCCAGTCCGGCCCGGCGGGGACGACCGGGGAATCTCAGAGAAATTCTTTCGAGGAATTTCGAGTGACCGCTCGATACCAATGATGATGATGATGTTGGAGTCTCCCGCGGAGGGTCCACCGCCGTTCGGTTGGTCCTCGGTAGGTTCGGAAGCGACCGGAAGATTGGCCTGACTTTTTGAGTGGAGACGTCACCAGGCGTTGTCGGCCGAGCTCTCCGGGCCGTGTGAACACGGCACGTCCCGTCCCAGAGGGGGTGATGGACCGGCCTGCAGGAACAGGTCGGACCGCCCGTCG
>DATGZH010000028.1:0-14337 GCA_035297265.1 Acidimicrobiales bacterium
CGTCGTCAAGCACCGCCGAGCCGGGAAACCGCCGGCCCGACGTGACCGGCGCCGTCACCTGATGGACGTGCACCGGTCCTGCCCGGCACCGGGCCGCCCTCGACCCGAGGGAGTCGCTCGCCGTGCAGCCGTCTCTGACCAAGAGACGGCAGCCGCCTTCACGGGCCAACGGCGAGGATCAGGCAACCGTGCAAACGTTGCCTGAAGGGGCACTAGGCGACGCCGGTCGTCGTCGTGCCCGTCTGGTTGGCGAGGTCCGAGCCGATCACGACGACGATGTCGACGCCGACGACGTTGGTCACCGGGGCGGTCGCCGGCATGGGCTGGACGGCCGAGGAGCTCACGCCGAGCTCCGAGGCGATCGCCGCGGCTGAGGACTGCATGGTCGGGGTGTAGTAGACGACCGTCGTCGTCGCCGGCGTCAAGGAGTTGGTCGGGGTCGACGTCGACCAGCCCTGGGCCTGGAGGACCTTGGTGAAATGGGCCGCCACCCCGTTGACCTGCGTGCCGTTGGCCACGAGCACCTTCACGGTGGCGTGGGGCAGGGTGCTCGTCGTGGTCGTCGGCGGAAGCTTGGTCGTCGTCGTGGTCGTCGGCGCGCTGCTCTGCTTGGTGAGGTTCCCGCTGATGAGGGCCCCCGCGAAGCCGGCCAGGACGATGGCCACCACGAAGAGCACGACGAGGGTCGATCGCCTCATCGGAGGGTCAAAGCTGGGCGGGGCCCGATGCACGTCCGGCACCGCCGTCACCCGCACCTACCAAGACAGCCCTCCCTCGCTCGTCCCGGCCGCCCAAGGATAGTGCTGGCCCGGCCGCGAGAGGGTGGTTGCGCCCCGTGCCGGCCACAGGTTTCACCGGCGTGCGACTGGTCGGTCGCTCGCCGTCACCGGACCCCGCGCACCTTGTTCGCCGTCGTCCGAAGGGACGACCGAGCCGGCCGGCTCAGGTCAGGTGTCGGGACAAGAAGGCCAGGGCGCCGGGCTCCTGGGCCACGAAGAACGCTCCGTCGTGACAGCCACCGGAGAAGTGCACGGCGGCCCCGGCGGGGAGCGCCTCGCCCAGCGCCACGACGCCGGGATGGAAGGGATCGGCGTCGCCCGAGGCCACCCAGACCGCGATCCCGGTAAGGGCGCGGGCGTGGGTCACCGCGTCGTCGGTGGCGAAGTCGGCCGCCGAGGCGTAGGCGCCGGGGTTGGCCGCCCGGGCCTCGGCGTAGCTCGTCCAGATGGCCGGGCTGATGGCGGCGACGGCCGCGATGCGCTCCGGGTACTTCTCGGCCAGCAGCAGGGCGCCGTAGCCGCCCATCGAGATGCCCATCGTGCCGACGCGCTGCGGCGGGCTCCCGAGGCCCATGGCCTCCATGCGGGGCACCAGCTCGTCCATCACCATGGCCATTGGGTCATCGGTCGGATGGGGGTTCCAGTAGCCGCCACCGCCGTCCACCGTGACGAGGGCCATCGGGGTGAGGGGGGTGCCGTCCACCCTGAGGGCCACCGCCTGCGCCGGCTGCAACCCGGCGAGGGCGTCCGTGTGGTTGCCCCCGTAGCCGTGGAGCATGACGACGAGGGGCAGCCGGTCACCCGGGCCGTGGCCCGGCGGGTAGCCGATCGTGTAGCCCACCACCCGACGCCGGGCCGCCGAGAAGAAGCGTCCCGAGTAGGTCGGGCCGACGGTCGAGTCAACCAGCCGGGTCGGGGGCACGCTGCAGGTCCCGTCGAGTCGGTCGAGGAGGCTCTTCCCCGGCAGCACCTGGTGGTCGACGAGCTCGACCCCGACCGCGCCGAGCCCCACGAGCCCGGCGAGCCCGATCACCAGCACCCGACGCCGCGAGTGGACCGGAGGGCCGGCGGCCGGCGGTGCGACCCTTTCGGCCTCCTGCGCCGGCGGTTGCGGAGCCAAGCTCAGCCTGGCGCCCGATCGAGCCGACGGGGGCGCACCCGGTGCAGAGCCCGGAGGCCGACCGCCAGCGCCGAGCCCATGACCACCAGCCCGAGCACGTCGATCGAGCCGGCATGAAACAGGTTCCTCGGCCCGGGGCCGCCGTCGACGACCCAGGCCGCCGCGGCAACGAGGAAGGCGGCCATCGCCGCGCCGGCGAGACGGGCCACCCTGGCCTCGTGACGGAGCACCCGGGCGGAACAGTCGAGGCGCCGGACCGTCTGGACCGCCCCGACGACCACGGCCACCATGGCGAGCGGGCTCGCGCCCATCCAGGCGACCTCGGCCGGCGGGAAGGCGAGGAGGGCGGCGGGATGGGCCCAGTAGGAGGTGACGCCGAGGGTCGTGGCCCAGGTGAAAGCGGCGACGCCACCCGGTACGAGGCCCTGGTGGGCCCACGGGTGGCCCCCCGTGCCGGGCCAGCCGTTGCCGAAGTGCCGGCCGCCCAGCACGAGCAGGGTCAGCCCCACCGAGAAGAGCGCAGCGGGCAGCAAGAGGCCCCGTTGCTGCCGACCGACGATCCGGCGCAGGAAGACCCAGACGATCGGCGCCGCGGCGAGCACGGCGATGAGGGCGAGAACGGCCACGGCGACCGACATGACGACGACGGCCAACCCGGTAACGGGAACCGACGGCTCCGACCACTGCCACCCGATGGTCAGCTGCGACCACATCGCCAGGCCGAACGGGACGAACGCGGCCAGCGCCACCCCGAACGAGACGAGGGCGGCCCGGGCCTGCGCCATCGGATCGGCGATCTCCCCGGCGAGCCCGGCCGCGGTGAAGCGGCTCAGCGCGCCGCAGCGGAGGACGTCGAGCACTCGGCGCCAGTCACGCGGTCGCTCAAGCATGTCCGCCGCCAGCAGCTCGGCGAACTCCTCGCCGTAGCGTTGACTCCACGTCGGCGAATAGCACCGCACGAGGCGCTCGGCTCGGCGGGCCGCCCTGTCCTCGAGCTCGCTCACGCCACGCCCCACGTTCCCGAGAGGCGGCGCAGGCCGAGGTTCGCCACCTTCAGCTGGGCGTCGAGTTGGCGCCGCAGCACCGTCGCCCCGAGGGCCGTCAGCCGGTAGGGCTTGCGCCGGTCCTCGCTCGGCACCGCCTCGATGAGCCCCTGACCCTCCAGCCGGGCGAGGGCCTCGTACAGCGTGCCCGGCGGGAGCCGCACGCCGGCGAAGGCCTCGATGTCCTTGGTCAGTGCGTAGCCGTGCTTCTCCCCGCCGGCGAGGCTCGAGAGGATGAACGTGGCCGGACCGGCATAGCGCCCGAAGCCGGCGAGCGCCTCGTCCTTGGCGGCGTCGGCCGGCCGACCGGGGGGCGGGACCACGGAGGCAGTATATATCGGTTACCGATGTAACGGCAACCGATAGATGACGGCCGATCCTCTCCGACCCCGGCGCCGCGGCTGTCCGCCTCTAGGCCTGCTCGATGCGGAGCCGGTTGCCCGCGGGGTCGCGCACGGCGGCGTCGCGAACGCCCCACGGTTGGCTGGCCGGCTCCTGCAGCACCTCCACGCCGGGCGTGGCCGCGATCTTCTCGAAGGTCGTGTCGAGGTCGTCGGTGCGGAAGTGGACCGGGTACATCTCACCCTTGGCGAGCATGGCCGCGAGGGCGTCCCCCTCCTCCTGGGAGCGGCCGGCGTGCGGCTGGGACAACGCGATCTTGATCTCGGGTTGGCTGTCCGTGACGAGGTTGATCCAGCGGAAGCCGTCGTTGGCCACCTCGAATTGCACCTTCATGCCGAGGGTGTCGCGGTAGAAGGCGAGAGCGGCGTCGGGGTCGTCGACGAGGATATGCACTGTGCTGAGTGAAACGGCCATGGCCGCGACTTTAAACGGATGCCGCGAGGGGTGCTTCTCCGAAACTGCTCTCTTTCACGCGCCGCTGGCCCCTGCCCTTGAGCGGCCGAGTCATCACCATCGTCTGACAGGGCGGCACCACCCGCAGCTCGTCATGGTCCCGCGCCCGGTACATGGACGGCGTCTCCCCGACGAGCTCGGTGAACCGGGCGGAAAAGGAGCCGAGGCTCGTCCAGCCGACGGCGAAGCAGACATCGGTCACACTCAGATCTCCTCGGCGAAGTAGCGCCTTCGCCCGCTCGATACGCCTGGTCATGAGGTAGGAGTACGGGGTCTCGCCGTACGCCTCGCGGAAGCGCCGGCTGAAGTGCGCCGAGGACATCAGTGCGGTCCGCGCGAGCGCCGGGACATCGAGCGGCTGGGCATACTCGCGGTCCATCTGGTCACGGGCCTGGCGAAGTCGACGCAGCTCGTCGAGATCGGCGCTCATCCGCCCATTCTGCTCGTCCGTCGCCGGCGGTGCCGCTCAAGTGCCGATCCCGCAGCGAAGCGCTGGCACCAGGCCGACCGCGGCGTCCTTACGCTCGCAATGCAGTGAACCCAGCGGCACTGAAGTCACCGTCGAAGGAAAGGCTTCGCGGATGCGCAATGACCCCATGGCCACGAAGCTGGTTGCGTCGACAAAGGAATACTCGCCTTCATCGTGCTGTCGAAGCCAGACGAGTGCCCGTTGCTCCGCCTCTTCGCTGACGCGCAGGATCCTGATCCTCGGAGACTGATCGAGAACGTCGAGGAACGCCACCGCGGCTCCGTGGCCGCTCCGGCGACGCAGGTAGGTCCACGTCTCTCCCCGAACGTGGTTCGTCGTGGTCAACTGGATGTCCGCGTGCGCCTCGAGTAGGTGGGTGGCTTCATGGTGATCGTCGCGCCGGTTGCGGAGCGCAGCCCAGAACGACGTGTCGACGAAGATCACCGGTAGACGACGTCATCGACAGGCGCCGGCTCGAAGTCGTCGACGCCCACCATGTTGAAGAGCGGATCCTCCTCGAGCGGTGGTAGCGGCTGCAGGGCGTTGCGCACGAAGCGGCGGATCAGAGCGGCCTTCGAGGTGCCCTCGTCGGCCGAGCGCCGGTTCAACGCCTCATCGAGGTCGTCGTCAATCATGATCTGGAGCCGTCTCATTGAGGAGATCATGCATCAGTCTTGGAAGTGACGTAAGACTGGAAGGCCTGGTCATCGGGGCCGGAGAGCGACGGCGGAACGCCGGCCACCTCACCTCTCAGCGGGCTCCCGGGCGCCAGTGAGCGCGCATCGAGTGAGCACGCGAGCCTCAGAGCGAAGGGGTCGGCCGCCCGAAAAGGGGGACGGAGGGTGGCGTCTTGGATACCTCCGGTGGAGACGAGCGGACTCGAACCGCCGACCCCCTGCTTGCAAAGCAGGTGCTCTACCAACTGAGCTACGTCCCCCTGCGGCACGCTCCGACGCGCCTGCTTCGGTTCATGGTACGCGTTCGATATCGGCGAACTGCCCAGCATCTGGGGTCTCGATCCGGCTCGGCCCTACTTCGTCATCCTCGGAACGGTCCCGGGATCGTCGAAGGCAAAGGGCCCTCGTCGGATCATTCAGTTGACACTTACGTAAGTAAAGGCTTAACATAGAGGGATGGACGCCGCTCTCAAGGCCCTGGCCGAACCACGTCGGCGGGAGATCCTCCGGCTGGTCTGGTCGGAGGAGCGGGGGGCGACGGACATCGCCTCGCACTTCCGGGTCACCCGTTCGGCCATCTCCCAGCACCTCGGCGTGCTGCGCGAAGCGGGACTCGTGACCGAGCGCAGGGAGGGCACCCACCGCTACTACCGGGCGGACCGGGCCGAGATGGCCCGACTCCGCGACTTCCTCGACCGTTATTGGACGGGCGGCCTCGAACAACTCCGCGACGCGGCGGAGGCGGCCCAACGAGAGAAAGGCAGATCCTGATGGCTGAGCTCGTGAGGGAGATGGTGATCAACGCCACGCCGGCCACGATCTTCGAGTTCCTGACCGTACCCGAGCAGCACATCAAGTGGGACGGGACGGAAGCCGAGCTCGATCCGAGGCCGGGCGGCGTCTACCGGGTACTCGTCGGCGGCGCCCACTCGGCGGTCGGGGAGTTCGTCGAGGTCGTGCCCGACCAGAAGGTCGTCTACACCTTCGGCTGGGACGAGCCCGACCACCCCATCCCGCCGGGATCAACCGAGGTCGAGATCACCCTCACCCCCGAGGGCGAGAAGACCAGGCTCCAGCTCGTGCACCGGGGCCTCCCCGACGACGCGGTCGCCGACCACTCGAGGGGCTGGGACCACTACCTCGAGCGCCTGGCGCTGGCCGCCCCCGGCGGTGACGCCGGGCCAGACACCTTCGGCTGATCGGGCCGGGGCGGCCAGCCGTCCGTGCCCCCGGCACCGCGTTTGGCCGCCCGCAGCATGCGACCGGCCTCCCGCCAGGTGATGGCCACCGCGCCGAGGGCGATGGCCTCCAGACGGAGCCGGTCGGTGACGTCGTAGTGGTTCCCCGCGGGATGACGGTGTCGCTGGAAGGCGGTCCGTCGCAGGCCCAAACGGGCGGCGAACTGGTGCAGCTCGTCCTGGTCGTCGGCGAGGAGGTGCGACCAGCGGTCGCGGATCGGGCCCACCTGCGCCGCCTGGCGCCAGTCGTCGACGTAGACGGTCACCGGGCGTTCAACCTACCGCCGACCTCCGGGCCGTCCCGCCCGGTCAGCCCTTCTCGATCACGAGGGCCACCGACGTGGTGGCGTACTCGCCGAGGACTGTTCGCAGATGGGTCTCGGAGAACGGTGGGAGGTCGACGTGGCGGTCGGCCGGCGCCACCCCCTCGGTGAGGTCGAGGGTGATCCGGCAGCCGAGCCGACGGAGCCGGATGGCTAGCTCCTCGAGGTGCTCGCGGCGGTAGAGGACGGTCGGGCCCTCGGTGATCGTCCCGTTGCCCGGCGACACGTTGAACTCCGTCGTGTGGACGGCGACGCCCCCGGTCCGGAGGCAGCGCACCTGGTCGACCACGAACTCGAGGCCGGCCTCGATCGTGCCGAGGTGCTCGAAGGCGCACGACGACCAGGTGAAGTCGAAACCGGCGAGATCCGAGGGGATCTGCCGCATATCCACGAAGCGGAAGGCCACCCGCTCTTCGAAGAGCTCGGACGGGCAGAGCCCGTGGTCGTTCAGCCCGGTGAGCCCACCGGCATACTCGGCCCCGCTGGCCGCCCAGCCGCCCGCCGCCGCCTCGTCCGGGTCGAGGTCGCTGGCCACGATCTGGCAACCGAGCGAGGCGAAGAGGGCCACCAACGGCTCCTTCCCCACGCCGAAGCCGAGCCCGCGCCGCCCGGGCGCAAGCATCGAGTGCTCATCCAGCGCCTGACAGATGAAGAGCCACTCCCACATCTTCCGGTGTTGCATCACCCGTCGCAGATCGGTCCCGTCGGGATCCCAGACCGGACGGAGCCGGTCCGACCAAGCCACGAAAGCGGCCGAAGTCAGCGTGGACTCCCGGCACAGCTGCGAGGCGAGCACGGGGGCGATGTTGCCATGGCCGTCCGGAGGCGGCGGCACCGCCGGCTCCGAGTGGTCGCCCCGACCGCTCCAGGACAGGGCCTCGTGGCACAATGGGCGGTCCTCCTCTTCCTCCTGGCCGGCGAAGGCCGGAGGCTCTCGGACCCGACATGCCCTCCCGAAACCCCGCCCATGCTGCGCCTCGTCCGCCGCGCCCGACCGGCCGGATGCTGGCGGTGGTCGTACTGACCGCACTCGTCGTCGGCGGAGCGGTGACGGCCGGCGTGCTCGTGTCGGGCAACGGCCACGCCACCGCCGCGGGCCACCGACCGCCCTCGAAGCAGCCGGCCCGTGTCCCCCGGTCGGCCCGCTCGACGACCACCACGACGGCGCCCCCGCCGTCGACCACCCAGCCCACGGTCGTCGTGCCCGGCGTGATGAGCATCCGTCTCGGCCCGACCACCTCGCCGCCGCTCCCCCAGCCGGGCCCGGGTTTCGTCCCCGGTCACGTCACGGCCGTCGGGGACTCGGTCATGATCGACTACCAGGACCCGTTGGAGCAGGACATCCCGGGCATCACGGTCGAGGCGGCGGTCGGACGGCAGTGGTCGGACGGTGAGGCCATCCTCCAGCAGGCGAAGGCCGCCGGCTCGTTGGGAGCCGTCGTGGTGGTCGGCCTCGGCACGAACGGTCCGATCACCGAGAGCGACTTCAACGACATGATGTCCATCCTCTCGGGAGCGTCACGGGTCGTGTTCGTGACCGTGCACGTCGACCAGCCGTGGCAGGATCAGGTCAACCAGGTGCTCACGTCCGGGGTGGCCCGCTACCCGCATACCGCCGTCCTCGTCGACTGGACGTCGCTCGCCGACCAGTACCCGTCGTGGGTCTACAGCGACGAGACCCACCTGCCGATCGACGGCACCGGCGCCCAGGTCCTGGCGGCCACGATCGCCGGCAGCATCTGAGGACTCGCTGAGTCCTCAGCCACGCCCTCGCCGCCGGGCATCGGACACCCTCGCCTGCCGGATGACGAACCCGAACCACCTGGTCGGAGGACCCGGCGGGTCCGGCGGTCGGCTCGGCCTCCCGTGACCCGGCTCCGGATGAGGGGCCGCGGCGGACCAGGTGGGGCCACCTACTATCGGCGCATGGCTCGTCCTCGTGGCGGTCCGCGGGGCCGCCAGCGCTCGGCGGCGATCCTCACCCTCGTGCTCGCCGTCGGGCTCGCCGGATGCGGCGTCACCGCCTCCAACGCCCCGCCCACGGGCATCAAGGCGGAGGGGCCGGCGACGGCCCATGACCTCCGCGTCGTGGTCGCCGGCGTGCCCAAGACGGTGGGCACCACGGCGGCCGTGTCCTATCTCCTCGCCGGGGCCTCGGTCCTCGGCACGTCCCCGAAGCCGGTCGTCGGGTCGGGGGCCTTCGATCTGCGGCGAGGCGTGGGCGAGGCCAGCCTGCAGCAGCCGTCCGGTGACGAGCTCGTCGTGCTCGGCCCGGCCGTGGTCTTCAGCCGCGTGCCGAAGGGCGCCGGTGCCGCTCTGCCGAAAGGGAAGACCTGGCTCTCGGCCAGCCTCACCGGGTCGGAGTCGGTGTCGACCAACTTCCCGCAGTTCGACGTCCAGGTGGAGGCGTTCAACCCGCTCCTCTATCTCGACGAGGTGGCGTGGGGCGCCACCGCCGCGGCCCCGCTCGGGTCGGGCTCGGTCGACGGCACGCCCGTGCACGGCTACGTCGTCACGACCAACCTGACCAAGGCCCTCCACGGGGCCACGGGACCGTCGGCCTCCTCGATGTCCCTCGCCATCCGCTCCGAGCTCACGTCCCTCGGTCCGGCCCAGGCATCCAGCGGCGGCGGCCTGAGCGTGCCGGTGCTCGTGTGGGTGGACGGCGCCGGGCGGATCGTCATGCTCCAGGGGTCGCCTCCCGGCGCCGGGGTGGGCACCACGAGGATCACCCTTTCCGACTTCGGCATCACCGTCCGAGCGAAGCCCCCGCGGATCTCCAAGGTCGTCGACATCGCCCAGCTGACCCCGTCCGGCGAACGGGAGAACAACGGGGGTGGCGATGCCGACGGCGCCTGAGCCGCCCCCCGTCGTCCTCATCGAGGGGCTCACGAAGCGGCTCCGGGGCGTCCTCGCCGTCGACGGGCTGGACCTCACCGTGGAGCGGGGCCAGGTCGTGGGGCTCGCCGGCCCGAACGGGGCCGGGAAGTCGGTCACGTTGAAGATCCTGCTCGGGCTGGTCCGGCCGACGTCGGGACGGGTCGAGCTCTTCGGGGAGCCCGCCCGACCAGGCGCGCCGGCCCTCGCCCGCGTCGGCGCGCTCGTCGACGGGCCGGGCTTCGTGCCCCACCTGTCCGGCCGGGTGAACCTCCGCCTGGCCTGCCGGCTCGCCCACCTCGGTGACGCCGAGCTGGAGCGGGCGGTGGCCAACGCCCGCCTCGGCCCGGCCATCGACCGGCAGTACCGCACCTACTCGCACGGCATGCGCTACCGACTGGGCCTGGCTCAGGCCCTGCTCGGCCAGCCCGAGCTCCTCATCCTCGACGAGCCGACGACCGGCCTCGACCCGGCCCACATCAGGGAGATCCGCCACGCCATCGCCGACGCCGCGGCCGCCGGGGCGACCGTCCTCTTCTCGAGCCACGTGCTGCGCGAGGTCGAGCAGGTCTGCACGCACGCCGTGGTCATGCAGCAAGGGCGCCTCGTCGGCGCCGGTCGGGTCGAGGACCTGGTCCACATGACCGACACGGTGCGGCTCGAGACGGACCGGCCCGATGATGCCGCCGAGGTCCTGCGGGCGACCGACGGCATCACGTCGGTCCTGGTCGACGACGGCGCAGTCGAGGCGCAAGGTCCGGCGCTGCGTCCCGGGGACCTCCTCCTCAAGCTGGACGCGGCGGGCCTCGCGGTACAGGGCTTCCGCCGGGGGCGCAGCCTGGAGGAGGCCTACCTCGAGCTCGTGGGGGAGACGGCCGCCGAGTCGGGGCCGCCGGAGGCGTCGCCCGGACCATGATCTGGGTCGAGTTCAAGAAGCAGTGGCGCCGGCCCCGCACGGTCATCACCTTCGCCGCGCTGGCGGTCTTCTCGGTCGTGCTCACGGTGGCCATCTCGGCCACCGGGTCGGGCACGGTGGAACGGGTCGGCGACGTGCCGCTCCTCATCGTGCCCGGGACCTCGGGCCTCTCGGTGCCGGTGATCGCCCTCTCGAGCACGATGAAATTCTTCCTCCCCCTGGCTGTGGCCATCTTCGCCGGCGAGTCGGTGGCCGGCGAAGCCGGCTGGGGCAGCCTGCGCTACGCGCTGGCCCGGCCGGTGTCGCGGGCGGCCTACCTCGCCACCAAGCTCTTCGTGGCCCTCGTCCTCTCCCTCGTGGCCATCGTGCTCATCCCGGTGGCCGCGGTGGTCGCCGGCACGGTGGCCTTCGGTTGGCACCACCTCGTCATCGTGAACGGCGCGGCGTCCACCGCCACCCATCAAGTCGTGGCCAACTTCAGCCCGGGCCTCGTGCTCGGCTACCTGGGGGTGGCCACGGCCTACGTGGCGGCCGGGATGATGAGCATCTTCGCCTTCTCCTTCCTCCTCTCGACCCTCACCACCCGCCCCTTCGTGGCCGTGGCCGGAGGTGTCAGCCTCACGATCGTCTCAAGGGTGTTCAACAGCGACTACCTACCGGGGGTGGCGGTCCTCAATCCCTACATGCCCAACAACGACGTCGACCTCTGGCAGAACTTCTTCGTACGACCGGCCGTCACATCAGGCATGGCCCACTTCCTCGTGCTGCAGGTGGTGTACGTCGTCGTGTTCCTCGGCGCGGCGTGGATCTGGTTCGTGCGCAAGGACATCCTCACGTGATCGGGGTCGAGCTCGTGAAGCAGCTCCACCGGCCCCGCGGCTGGGTGACGCTTGGTCTCGTGGCTGCCGTCCCGATCGTGCTCGTCCTGGTGGTCGGGCTGAGCCGGCCGACGGTCGCCGAGCGCCTCGGCGACTACGGCTCGGTCGTGACGAACAGCTCCGGGCTGACCCTCCCGCTCATCGCGCTCAGCGCCATGCTGCTCTTCCTCCTGCCGCTCGCCGTCGCCGTCTTCGCCGGCGAGACGGTGGCCGGCGAGGCCTCCTGGGGCAGCCTGCGCTACCTGCTGGCCCGACCGGTGCCCCGCTCGCGGGTGCTGGCCTCGAAGGCGGTCGTGGCCGCGGGGTTCTCCGTCGCCACCGTGGTCGTGGTGGTGGTCAGCGGCGTGGTCGGCGGGGTGCTGGCGTTCGGCTGGCACCCGGTGACGGTGGTCGACCTGCAGCACACGACGGTCTTCCACGTGGCGGCGGCGACCTTCTCCGCTCCGGCGATGGTGCTGCGGACCCTGGCCGCCGCCGCCTTCATCCTGGCCACGCTGGCTAGCACCTTCGCCTTCGCCTTCTTCCTCTCGACCCTCACCACCCGACCCTTCAGCGCCGTGGCGGGCGGTGTCGGGCTGAGCCTCGTCTCCCGGGCGCTCGACAACGTCCCGGGCCTCCACGCTCTCAGCCCCTGGCTCCCGGTTACCGACAGCGGGACCACGGCGTGGACCGGCTTCTTCACCAGCCCGCCGCAGACGACCGACGTCGTCCACACGCTCGTGGTCCAGGCCGTCTACAGCGCCGGGTTCCTGATCGCCGCCTTCGTCTGGTTCACCCGATCGGACATCGTGGCCTGATGCAACCGTTCGGAGACCGCCGGTGACCCAGGTCCGCCCCCCGCTGCGCCGCGAGGCGCACAGTCGCCGGGCCTCGGCACAGGTCCGGCGGCGGCGGGTGCTCGTCGGCGGCGCCGCCGTCCTCGTCGTCGTGGGCGTGGTCGTGGCGGTCTGGTCCGGCAGCTCGAAGCCCAGGGCCACGGCTCCGGCCACGCACCCCGGCGGCGGCCCAGCTCAGCGGATCACGCGGGGGATCCCGGCGGCCGAGGCCGGGCTCCTGCCCTGGACGCTGGACCAGCCGCTCAGCCGGGAGGTGGTCCTCCCCTCGGTCGGCACCACCGTCACGGTCCTCGGCGGGCTGTCGTCCTCGCAACAGACCCTCGGCCGGGTCTTCACCCTCGACACGGCCACCGGTGGGATCACGACGTCGGGCGCCCTGGCCGCCGGCGTCCACGACGCGGCGGGCGTCCGCCTGGGCCCGTCGGACCTCGTGCTCGGCGGCGGGTCCCCGAACACCGTGGCCGGCACCCAGCGCTTCACGACGCCGAGCGGCACGGGGACGGCGGTGGGCCAGCTCCGCCGACCGAGGTCCGACGCCGTCGGGGTCACGATCGGGCGCACCGGTTACGTGGTCGGCGGCTACGACGGCACCAACGCCGATCCCGAGGTGCTCGCCACGAAGGACGGGGCCACGTTCAGCGTGGTGGCCGACCTCAAGGTGCCCGTGCGGTACCCGGCGGTGGCGGCGCTCGACGGCAAGATCTACCTCTTCGGCGGGGAGGCCGTGGAGGGCGCGGCGAAGGGTCGGGCTGTGACGGCCATCCAGATGGTCGATCCGTCCAGCCACGCGGCGACGGTCGTGGGGCACATGCCCTCCCCGGTCGCCGGGGCGGCGGCGTTCGTGCTCGGTGGCCACCTCTACGTGGCCGGGGGGACCTCGGGTGCCGGCGGCGCGGTGGCCACCGGCCCGGCGGTCGGGGACATCTGGGCCTTCGACCCGACGAAGGCCAAGGTCCTGCGGGCGGGGACCCTGCCGGCCCCGGTGAGCTTCGCCGGGACCACCGTCGTCGGCTCGCGGGCCTGGATCGTCGGGGGGGAGAACCAGGGCAACGTCCTCTCGCAGGTCGAGATGGTGACGCCGAACACACGATTCGGGACGGCGGGAGCGCCGGGCGCCGGGTCACCGTTCTTCGGGGCCGAGCTGCTCGTCGCCGACCGGGGCAACGACCGGTTGCTCCTGCTCAACCCGCGCGACCAGACCATCTGGACCTACCCGTCCTCCTACGCGGCGCCGCCGCCCGGTGGCTTCTATTTCCCCGACGACGCCTTCTTCATCGACAAGGGGACCGAGATCATCTCCAACCAGGAGAACAACGACACGATCGTGATCATCTCGTTCCCCTCGGGGAAGGTCCTCTGGCAGTACGGCCATCCCAGGGTGGCCTCGTCGTCGCCGGGTTACCTGAACACGCCGGACGACGCCTACCTCCTGAAGAACGGTCAGGTGACCGTGGCGGACGCCAACAACTGCCGGGTGCTGTTCATCACCACGGCCGGCACCGTCGCCAGCCAGGTGGGCACGACCGGCGTCTGCGCCCACAACCCGCCGAACGACCTCGCCTCCCCCAACGGCGACACGCCCCTCGCCGACGGCAACGTGCTGATCTCAGAGATCAACGGCTCATGGGTCAGCGAGTACACCCCGACCGGGCATCTCGTCTGGACCGTGCACCTGCCGATCGGTTACCCGTCGGACCCCCAGCAGATCGGCCCGGACCTCTACCTCGTCTCGGACTACTCCCACCCCGGGGGCATCGTCGAGTTCACCCGGGAAGGCAAGATCGTCTACCGCTACCAGCCGGCCTCGGGACCGGGCGAGCTCAATAAGCCGTCCCTCACCGAGTTGCTGCCGAGCGGGGTCTTCCTGAGCAACGACGACTACCGGAACCGCATGGTGGCCATCGACCCGGCCACCCAGTCCCTGGTCTGGCAGTACGGGGTCACCGACACCCCGGGTACGGCGCCGGGCTTCCTCAACATCCCCGACGGCTTCGACCTCCTCTTGCCGAACGGCACGACGCCCACCCACCCGACGACCCAGTGACTGCTGGCTCCTACCGCCAGAGGCTGCGGTTTCGGGCCGGATGGCGGTCAAGTATCCTGACCCTTCGCCCGCGCCGCGGTTGCAGTCGAACCAGCCGTCGTCGCGGAACTGAAGCGGGGGCTATAGCTCAGCCGGTTAGAGCGCAGCACTGATAATGCTGAGGTCGCTGGTTCGATTCCAGCTAGCCCCACTATCTTCTTCCTGCACATCGTCGGCCCGCGATGCGGGCTCTTGCGACAGTGCACCCTGTCGCGCGCGCTGCGCCGCGCGACGGACGCAGGA